>NZ_AQPN01000043.1 GCF_000403135.1 Arcticibacter svalbardensis MN12-7 | reverse complement strand
TATTTTTTAAAGCAGAAGGTAGTAGAAGATTAATTTAAAGTTCTCTTTCCTTCAATGATTTGATCATCTCATCTGCAACAGGATTACTATTTATTCCATATCCATTTACCAGGATCCCTTTTAGATCATGGTTAAGAGAGGAAATCGCATATACTACCGCTTCATCATCAGGATCTGTGGCACCTTCAAAACGGTAATGTTTATCTACAACAAATTCATCAGGGTTGATTTTTGAATCCAGATTAAAATCTATTGTATAGCCGTCTTTGCGAAGTTGATTTATTACTTCAGAAACAGTAGTCATTGGCTCCATACTTTTTATTTTAAATCTACTCATTATTAGTCGAATAAACAAAATGATACGCCTAAATCATAAAAGACTATCAATATGGTAGAATTTATATACTTTTGTTACCGGATTAAATCAGTATTCACTTATCAACTGCTTAAATAATTACAAATGCAACAATTAGAAACGGAATCAAAGCCTTATAACGGAGGAATCAAGAGCTTTGAAATTCTGGCCGTAGGAACAAGTAACGATGTGAGTCAGGCTATTGCTGCGTGGACAAAAAAAATAAGGATATAGTGGTTGATCTTCTGGAGACAGACGCAACCGAAACAGATGTTCCTTTTACTGAGTGCCTTAACCTTTTTCCTTATTTTGGGCACCAGTCATATTCAAACCATTGCCGGATTAATTATTGGAGGACTCTTAGCTGCGCCTTTGGCAGCAAAATTGGCCGGGCGTCTTAAAACTAAAACCATGCTGATCAGTGTAGGTACCCTGGTTATTATTTCAAGTATCCGTACCTTGTGGAAAACGCTTTCGGCAATCTAAATCCGTACTTTAGCACCAAAGGATGTTAAAGAATTCAGGATGACGAACTATTGGCTTACCCGGTATAAAAGTTTGAAGTATGCAATGGAAGGTATTAGCGGATTTTTTAAAAATGAAGTGCATGCTAAACTTCATCTGATCCTTGCTATAATTACCCTATTCATATCTATATGTTGCGGCTTAACTGCGGTTGAGTGGCTGTTTATCATGCTGGCCATCACGCTGGTTATCATTACAGAAATGATTAATACCTGTATTGAGCGTATCATGAACTACATAAATAAAGATTATAATACCGACATTAAAATCATTAAAGACCTTTCAGCAGGGGCTGTATTAGTCGCGGCAGCATTTGCATGTAGTGTAGCTTCTGTAATTCTGTTACCTAAAATCTGGGATTTTTTTGTAGGTTTTTAATCAGATCCGTACTCCCTCAGGAAACGACAATCTTTATTTTTTTAGAAAACGATTGATCAACTCGGCCATAACTTCTGACTGTGGATCACTTTCTCCCTGAAGTGTCTCCGGTGTAGGAAGTGGGGCTGACTCAGTAGTCATTTGTGGATCCTTAACAACGAGGTCGTCATCTGTTAAACCCACCAAAGATTTGATTTCATTCAGCAATTTTTCATCATCCATCTGAACGATCCTTTCAACAATCTTAAACTTTAATGCAATGTCCATAGTTCAATATGTTATGCAAATGTAATATTTTTACATGCTATCTTATTTATATCAACGTATTAATATCAGTAATATTGATGGCTAATTTTAATATTACCGGTGTTTTATTAATACTTAAAATGGTAACAATCTTATTTACTATAAGTTGTATTTTTTTATTTTCATTATTTTTTTATGAAAATATACGCCTGCCAAAGTAAATAAGCTGGCACAAATACCTCATAACTGACTATTAAAACCGTCGGAGTCTTTTAATAAATCAAAACAAGTACCAAATAAAAGCATAGTGTAAGATTAAATGATCAGTCCCTTCCTAATCATAATGTACGATTATTTAAGGCACTTAGTTCTCCCATATAAAAAGATGGGGAGCTAATTCCCTTTGGTGAAGTGAAAAATATATACAAGTGACAGATCTCTGTTGATTTCATCGGATCGATAGGAATGTCTATACTTCCATCACTTCGAAACGCCGCAGCTACTTTACTTAAAAAAATAGAATTGCCGGGCCAATATAATAACAGGGTAGCTTCATCATCAGCTGATGTACTTGGCGAGCGTGGTATCGGATTCCAGTAAACACGTAAGCATTTTTCAGTCATCCATAAGGCATAAGCATCAGCTGCTTTAGGTAAAGAACCATCGCTGATCATGATCCTTGAAAAGTTAATTTCACAGCCATCCGGATTTAATGCATGCAGGGCGTTATAACTCACGGCCACGTTGGCTGCAGTAGTGTATTGCGTTTTTTTTCGGTCGCGGCCCTTTTCAATAACCGGAAGGATATTATAGATGAACTTCACAATTAACTGGAATTTTTCTCTTTGTAATAACTGAGCTTCCGAAGCTTGTTTGTGACTTGTCTTTGGCAGTCCTTTAATGTAACTGATCTTTCTCCAGTTGCTGCCTATAACACTGCCCACTTTACCCGAAAAGGTACCGTTGGATCCTCCTTTTAATGTTCCCATTTTATTTATTTTATTTTGTGATTAATACGCCCATGATGGATCACTGTTTCTCAAAAGCATATTGCCCTTGTATCCTTCCAATGGTAATTGATTATCATCCCAGTTCTTAATAGATTCCAGTTTCTCTTTTTCATCCGCCGGAATAGAAAATGCGCCTATGATTTCAGCCGGACTAAATTCTTTCAGCCCAAGATCCTTTTTGCCAATGGCGGGATCCACGATGAAATAATGAAGGGACATGCATACCAGGAGAATAGAACCTGCCGGCACACACTCATCAAAATTCCATTTTACACCGGGAAAAACAGATCCGCTGAGTTCAATATCCCGGAAGCCCATATTTTGATAAAACTCTTTTCTGAAATGAAAAGCACAAAGGGTAACGCGGAGCGTACAGTTTACATGCAGGTTTAATTTAGGAAAACTCAGGTGTTTGGCTACTGAAAAGGAGGCTAAAGAAAAGCTTACCGTATCATTATCTTCAAGCCATACCGTTGGTTTGATCTTTAGAATCTTATCCATAGGGGCATATTGATTGAACTGTACCTGAAATAATGGGCTTAGATCTACATCGTGTAAGTCGCGCGTTCCTCTTTCAGCATTTTTACCCGACATAAAAGCTGATCTTACTGCCGTGTTTAACCTGTTGCAGAACCCGCCGTCAAGGCCTATATGAAAAATACTAAATGCTAATCGGATACATCTTGCCGTATTACTGCAAAGTCCAAATTCAAATGCAGTAATTTTAGAGTTTGCAACCTGATGTACCTGTACTGGTTTTTGCGAAACCGTTGCTTTATTATTAAGCATACGATATATGCTATCGCCTTTCTTTCCTTTCAAAAATCCATTTTTATCTTGTATGGCCATTATATTGGTTTAATAGGGTTTAGTATTATGAAAACACATAAAAGTGGCAAAAGGTTATTGAAATAAAGGACTTATATTGAAATAATTAGGGATAGATTAGGAGTAATGCAAGGGTGGCGTCACCGTGGCATCACTGTAGCCTCAAGGGTAAACTGACCCTAATCTGGGTACTGGCTTATCAAAAGTTATTTTTAAGCTAATTGCTATTATTGCAGGCAATAACTTATGCTACAAATTATTTCTGCATCCACTAAAACGTTTGTTGTTTGTTTCGGCGACTCTTTTAATTAGCCTGCATTATGGGAGGAGGGCTATGCCGGTATGATGCAAAAACAAAAAAGTTTCTGAATTACGGAGAGCATCAGGGTTTGCTAGGGAATATTATTAATGCCATAGTGGAGGATAAAAATGGAGATCTATGGATCACTACAAATAATGGAATAAGCAGGTTTATTATAAAACCAAGGTCTTTAAAAACTTTATATCACCTCTAAGGTAAAGTCGAATGATGGAGCCACTGGCATGAAACAACTAATGGGAAAATGGTTGGATTTCAGGCTCGAAGTGTGGTAGCCGGTTACTTTATCAAAGAATTGGACTATAAGTTGAATGCCACGAAATAACAAAGTATTTTAATTTTATATGGTTTGAATATAGGAGCTCGCCCGTTAAGGACGGGCTCTTTTTTGTGAGTAATACTGATTACATTTGTGCATCAGTGAGATCTTCATTAATTTAAAATCTATACTTTATTCATGGTTACATTAAAGGATGTTCACCAGCAATTTGCCTCTTATTTCCCATCCCGGTATCTTCAACCGTATGCTTATATGCTTTCTAAAAGGCTAAGTGAAGGGCATATTTGTTTGCTATTGAGTGCATTGAAAGAGGAAGATGCGCTATTATCAGATGATTGGCTAGCTTACCTGAATCAACCGGATCAGCTTTCAAAGGAGGTACTTGTGGCTATGAAACCATCAGAACGTCAGCCTTTTGTGCTTTTAAATAACAGGCTATACCTGCACCGTTATTTCCAATATGAAACGATTATACTGAACAAGATTGTTGCTTCTATACAAGCGGAACAAGAGTTATTGCCTCAGCGGATTGCAGATCTTGCCGCACATCGTGCTTATATACAAGATTTGTTTCGAAAGAAAGGTGCTGAAGATCAAAGGACGGATTGGCAATTAGCTGCTGCACTTAGTTTGGTACTTCAGAATTTTACCATTATTACAGGGGGACCTGGAACTGGTAAAACGACAACTGTAGCCAAAGTTCTGTCCATCTTATTTACGTTAAACGACTCGTTGAAGGTTGCCTTGGCGGCACCTACAGGTAAAGCAGCAGCCCGAATGGGTGAATCGCTCAAGAAAGCAAGTTCTTCTGATGATCAGGAAATGAATAAACGCTTTCAGGCGCTTGAACCTTCTACGCTTCACAGGTTGCTGGGTTATATTCCAGATTCTCCTTTCTTTAAGCATAATCATGACAACACCTTGAATTATGATGTGATCATTGTAGATGAATCCTCCATGATTGATGTGGCTTTGTTTGCTAAACTCATGGATGCGATAGGTAAAGGAACTCGGTTGATCCTCCTGGGTGATAAAAATCAGCTTGCTTCTGTTGAGGCTGGAAGTTTGTTTGGGGATCTTTGTCTGGCTCAGGAAAAGTTGAACGTGTTTAGTACCGGACAGGCAGAACTGATCAATTCATTTATCAGTGATAGTGCTGCTCAAATTTCTCTAATGCATCAGTCGGGCGACTCCGGTCATCCTTTGTTTCAGCATGTGATTGAGTTGATGTTTAGTCACCGCTTTAAGGATGATAGTGGGATAGGGCATTTCAGTAAGGCGATTCTGGGGAATGACAGGCCGGTGATTCATAAGTTTGTGACCAATAAAGCGGGCGAATTGGTGTATGTGGATACTACTTATTCCGATCCGCTCTTTCAGTCGTTTGTTCAGGGTTATGAGGAATATATAAACGAAAAAGATAAGGTTGAGGCGCTACGGAAATTTAATAACTTAAGGGTTTTGTGTGCTGTTAGAGAAGGTGTTCATGGTTTAGCTGCGATAAACAGTAAGATTGAGAAGTACCTGGAAGATAAGCGGCTGATTAAAGTAGACAGGGAATTTTATGATAATCGCCCCATCATCGTGACGAGTAACAATTATAATCTGGGACTTTTTAATGGTGATATTGGCCTGATCAGACCTGACGATTCGGGTGTGCTTTATGCCTGGTTTGAAAATAAGGATGGTGAAGTCAAAGCTTTTAGTCCTGGTTTTATAAAGAATTGTGAAACGGTGTTTGCTATGACGATTCATAAGAGCCAGGGATCGGAATTCAACCAGGTGTTGGTGATATTACCTGACGATTCAAACAATAGTATTTTAACACGTGAGCTGCTGTATACGGCAGTTACGCGTGCCCGGAACTATGTGCTGCTTCAGGGATCTGAAGAAGTTATTGACGAGGCTTGCAGCCGTATGGTGGAACGAGCTTCAGGGATTGTAGAACGTCTCAAACATACAGAAAACTAAAGATGGCATTACATTTACAGGTATCAAATTCATTAGCGCAATTGGCTAAGCGTCTTTGTGTTCAGTTAAAACATCAGGAACAAGGGGTATTTCAGCCTCATATCATTGTTACGCAAACCGACGGAATGAATAACTGGCTCAAGCTCCAGTTTGCGGAACACATGGGTATTGCTGCCAATTACCACTTCTTTAAGCCGAGCGACATCATCAACCAGATTTATTATTTATTGGGAGGAAAAGGATCGGGTGCTACCTTGTCCGCGGATAGTATATCCTGGTTGTTGTACGCTTTGTTAGAGGACCCGGTATTTATTAAAAGGTTTCCAGAGGTGTCGGATTACTATAATTATGATGGTCCGGATAAAGAGGTGAAGCGAATGGGACTGGCTGATAAAATTGCCGATCTCTTTGATCAGTACCAGATTTACCGTCCGGAGATGATTATCAAATGGAATGAGACAGATCCAAATGATCGTACTATTCAGGACTGGCAACAGTATCTATGGGTTAAAGCGCGTGTGATAGCAGAGGTGCAGCTTCCTGATAAAACACTGATTTGTGATTATATTATTGAAAATCTGAAGCGTGAATCGGCCATTGAGTTGCTTAGGGCACAAATGCCGGCCATCCATGTGTTTGGCCTTTCTATTACTACAGGATACCATCTCACCTTGTTTTACGAGATTGCCCGTTATCTTGATTTTTCATTTCATATTTTAAATCCTGCACCTTCTGTGTATTGGTTTGAAGATAAGAGTGAGAAGCAACTAATCTGGATGAAGAAGAAGGACTTCATTGATCATAGCGAAGAAAGTTTAGGAAATCCACTTTTAACAAGTTGGGGAAGGGTAATTCAAAATACGTTTCATTTGTTTTTTCAGAATGAAGAGATGCTGAATGTGTATGACGAGGTAGAAATTGAGGAACCTGATGAGAATAGTTTGCTGCATAAGATTCAGCATGATATCTTTTACAACTATAGTAAAGCGGATCGTAATTTATTAGTACCGGAAGATCTGACCGATGGTTCGGTGACCATAAATTCATGTTTCACCGCTGTGCGGGAAGTTGAAGTATTGTATAATTACCTGGTACATCTTATTGATGAAAGAAGGGAGTTGTTGTCGCCTCGTGATATTGTGGTGATGGTGAGCGACATTGATGCCTATGCGCCTTATATTAAGGCGGTGTTCAGTAATGCGCCTTATAAATTTCATTATACGATTGCGGATGAGAATTTCACCAGCACGGATACGATAAGCAATGCTTTACATGTTTTGCTATCCATCAATGAACAAAACTTTAAGGCTGAGGAGGTATTGCAGATTCTGGACTCTGGGTACATCCGCAAAAGGTTTGGTATTACAGATCTGCAGTTAATTCGTAATACGGTTAATAAAGCGAATATCCGCTTTGGGATGGAAGGCGAATTGGCCGATGAAACGATCTATGTGAGTTGGGAATATGGAATTCAGCGTATGATGTACGGGATGTGTATGCTGGGTGAGGAGGAGTATGGAAGCGGTACAGAAAGTTTTTATCCGCTGGATAGTATTGAAGGTGCTGCTTCTTATGAAATTATTCGCTTCTGTCACTTTGTTGAAGTTCTGATGGATTCGATCAGGGAACGAAAAAAGAATCGAACGATTGCAGATTGGGTCGTGTATATGGAGCATGTACTGGAGAACCTGGTATGGGATCCGGAGGAGGGCACTGTAGAGGACTATGAACTTCTGTTGGGTCAGTTAGAGAAGTATAATTTATTGACGCCATTGCTGATGGAAACCATCAGTTACGAAGTATTCAGTCATAAGTTTCTTCAGTCTATTTCCGGTGCAACTCGTGCCGGGTCTTTTGTACAGGGAGGGATTACTTTTTGTTCGCTGATCCCGATGAGGAGTATTCCGTTTAAGGTTGTCGCATTAATGGGATTGAATTTTGATCAGTTTCCGAGAAAGGAGACTCCGGTGAGCTTTAATTTGCTGGAAAAGGATAAACGAAGAGGGGATAGGAATGTAAAGGAGAATGATAAACATTTATTTCTGGAGACAATTTTATCTGCGGAGCACTACTTTTATATCAGCTATATCGGGCAAAGTGCAAAGGATAATACGGTAGTTCCACCTTCAGCTCTTGTGGATGAACTGATCGATTATATTGAGTCGGGTACTGATGGGCAGGCAGTGATAAAGGAAAAGCTGGTTATTCGTCATCCTTTGCATAGTTTTAGTCAGAAATACCAACGGGGTGATGGGGTATTGTATACGTATTTGAATGAGAAGATTCAGACTGATCGGGGGTTAATTGATTCTGCAAAAGAACATCAGGATCAGGCATTGGACCAAATTTCTCCGGAGGTACTAGTTAAGTTTTTTAAGAACCCAATTAAAGGTTATTACAACAGGGTATTGGGGATCTATTATAACAGTGATTCGGTGTTGCTGCCAGAAACAGAGTTATTTGAGCTGGATAAATTGCAACAGTGGAAATTAAAACAAGATCTGTTGCATATAGATCAGCATGAAAAGAGTGAGCTCAAGAGTCGACTGGTCAAAACAGGAAACCTTCCATTGAAAGGTATGGCCGATTTTACGGTAGATCAAATGGAGCAGAATATAATGCCTGCAAGAGATTTATTTAATGAAGTTGTTCAAGATGAACCTTTGAAAGGCGTTCCAATAGAGTTAACTATTGATAGTATGTTGATAAAGGGGATTCTTCAGCCTGTTTATGGCGACAAAATAGTAAGTGTTTGTTGGTCAAAACATGAAATGAAACATCTGCTGGATGTTTCAATCCGGTATATATTAGCGCAGGCTAGCGGATTAGATCTAAGGGTTTATTTTATTTCATCTAACAATCAAAAGGTATATGAAGGGATTTCGCTGAGTCAGGAAGAGGCCATAAGTAGATTGAAGGTACTTATTGGTTTATTTCGATTGGGACATCAACAGATCCTAGCATTCTATCCTGATCTGGAAATAGATCCCATTGGGTTAGAACTTATTGATTTAGGAGGATATCAATCTCTTGTAAATGATCGGTTTGCCAATTCATTTCTTCCATGCAATGATATCTACGGGTTAAAAGAATATCATAATGGATACTTTAAACAGGAAGGTATTTATGAAGCATTTATGAATAATGCTGAACTAGTATTACTGCCATTAATTGATTTATTTCCAACTTATTATGCAAAATAGTATGGTATCCAGTAAAACTTTTGAAGATTTTAAGCCTATTGAGGTTCCATTAGCGGGAAGTAACTTAATTCAAGCAAGTGCAGGAACAGGGAAAACGTACTCGATAGCAATCCTGATGCTTCGCCTTCTTCTTGAAAAAGAAATGTTAGTCAAGGAAGTCTTAATGGTCACATTTACTAAAGCAGCTGTAGCTGAACTGGAAGAAAGGATCAGGTTATTTATTCGCTCTGCTTATAAATATGTACAAGGAGGAGAGTTGAATGATGCAACTATCGCAGAGGTGGTTGACCATGCTATAGAAAAATCTGGTGAGGAAAAAGTAGAGCGTTTACTTAGAGAGGCTGTATTGTTTCTGGATGAAACTGCGGTGCTTACTATTCATAGTTTTTGTCAGCAGACACTAACCCAATTCGCTTTTGAAACCCGACAACTTTTTGGTGTGGAAATACTTCTAAATACAGGTAATGTTTTGGGGGACGAGGTGAATAAGTTTTGGCGTAAAGAGGTAACCACGTTACCTTCAGCACTACTTGAAATATTGATTTCTTCCGGTTTTAGCAGGGATAGTATCAAATCTATTCTAAATGACCATCTGGGAGGAAAGCACTATTTGTTTTACAAGCATGGGGAAGTGTATTCTTATTGTACAGAAGACCATAATAGTATACTCCAGACACTCTCAGAAATAAAGAGTAAAGAAGATGAAATGAGGAGCTGTTTAATTCAGCAAGTATTGGATTCTACAGATGATTTGCAAGCGCTGATTCAGAGTAATGGATATGCCAGGAAAAGTTTGTCTGCTCTTCTTGCTAAACCCAAGGTGTTTTTAGATATGCTGTTTGAAAAAAAATGTACCGGCTATGTACAAAAACTTTTTCCTCATCTACTGGAACCACTTATTAAGTGTGATGATTGTGTTAAAGATCGCGATAAGGAGATTGAAAAAGTCATTAGCCGATATCATTGTATGGCTATTCAGCAGATTGAGCAAGGTATTAAAGCCTTTAAATTGCGAAATAACCAGGTGTCTTTCGACGATATGATTGTTAATTTACACGAGGCACTTGTAATTCGAAAAGAGTCAAATCTTATTGAAGGTTTAAAGGAGAAGTATAAGGCTGTATTTATTGATGAGTTTCAGGATACTGATCGTTTGCAGTATGAGATTTTTCAATCCGCATTTAAAGATGATGCCATTCTGTTTTATATTGGGGATCCAAAACAATCCATTTATGCCTGGCGCAAAGCGGATATTGACACCTATTTTAGTGCATTTCACCAGGTTGATCACCTGTATGGAATGAACAAGAATTATCGTTCTTCTACTGTTTATATCGAGGCAATGAATCTTTTCTTTCAACCAGAGGAAGATTTTGATACCTTTCATTTTGAAGCTTCGGAGGATCGTATTGATTATATTAATGTGGAGTCGCCTTCACATAATACAAAAGGGACTTTATTGCGGGATAACCAATCTGATGTGCCAATAAGTATTGTTGAAGCACCAAATCAAACCATTATAGA
Organism: Arcticibacter svalbardensis MN12-7; assembly: GCF_000403135.1. Lineage (GTDB taxonomy): Bacteria > Bacteroidota > Bacteroidia > Sphingobacteriales > Sphingobacteriaceae > Arcticibacter > Arcticibacter svalbardensis. The sequence continues at coordinate 138,937 of NZ_AQPN01000043.1, read as the reverse complement.
AAATGCTGTTATTGCGCAAGTGATTGCTTTATTAGATGGAAAGACCTTTCTTATTGATAAAAATGATAAAAAAAGGCCGGTAAGTCCCTCTGATATTGGTATTCTTGTTCGTAATAATAGTCTTGGACGTACAATTAAAAACCTTTTATCGAAATGCAACATCCCGGCGGTTACGATAGGAGAATCCAAGGTTTTACACTCGGAACAAGCTGTTGAACTCTTATATATCCTTGAGGCCATAAATAATATCTCGATGTCTTCTATTAACAGGGCTTTATTGTCGCCACTAACCGGGTATACTATTGAAGATATCCTTCATCTGAAAGAAGAAGAAGTTATGGAAAGGTTTACTTCTTATAAAGCCCGATGGACCAAAGATGGGATTTATGCGGCTATGATTGACTTTATGGCTGATTTTAATGTTCAGCAAGTCCTCTTAGGCCGTCATACAGAAAATGGTGAGAGGATAATTACTAATCTTTTTCAGCTCATTGAATTGTTTCATAAGGAGCAATCCACTAAAATGTTAAGTGAACTGGAGTTGCTTAGCTGGTTGAGAAGAGGGATTGATAAAATGGAGACTGAGGGGAATGAATATGAACAGCGTGTGGAAAGTGATGAAGAGGCAGTAAAAATAGTTACTATTCATACCAGCAAGGGTCTTCAGTATAATATAGTTTTGGCACCGAAACTTGACTTAGTTTTTGATGAAAAAAAGGGAAACTCTAGTATAAAAAATAAGGAAACGGGTAATTATATATCTGGAAAATTTAACGAATTTGATGTTGAGCAGCAGGATTTGATTCGGCAGCAGGCAGAACAGGAGAACAGACGATTGTTATATGTTACGATTACCCGAGCCGTCTATAAATGTTATATCTATAAAAATACGTTTTTTAAACGATCGACTCTTGTGCCTTTTGTATCTGCGGTGAAGAATTTAGATGAATCACTTATTCTGTTTGAAGACCCCCTTGTTTTACAAGAAGGATATCAGTATAACACTAATCAGCCAGCAATTAAAGTACCTGATTCCTCACCTGTTCACTTTGAATTGACTCAACAGAATTGGATGAGGATGAGTTACAGCAGGCTTAATGTGCAACATGATCGTACGATGCGCTTTAGTTATCAGGTGCATAAAGATAAATATGATCTATTTGTATTTAATGAGTTGCCCAAGGGTGCCAATACAGGAAATATGTTGCATCATTTATTTGAAACGATCAATTTTATGGATCCGGAGAAATGGATGGGTAAAATTGAATCGTCTTTAAAGCGTTTTGCGCCAAGGCAGGAAAGTATGTTTGCAGATAGGCTGCTAAATATGGTGGAGCATGTGATGCAAACCGAAATTGTTATTGATGGTACTTCAATAACTTTATCGGGTGTTGCCTATAATAACAGAATTCATGAGCTTGAATTTGATTTCACTGTTCCCTTGTTTAATCCGTATTCACTTAAATATTTATCTACTGAGGAGATCAGGATCGATGTAAATGGCCCTGCTTCAATGGAAGGTGTCATGAATGGGAAAATTGACTTGTTCTTCGAATGGAAGGGAAAGTATTATGTGCTGGACTGGAAATCTAATTTTCTTGGTGATAAATTGGAGGATTATACGCAGGAGAATATGGCCCAGGCAATGAATGAAAATAACTACCATCTGCAGTATTTTTTATATACGCTGGCTGTTAAGAAATATTTGCAAAGCAGGTTGCCTGACTTTGAGTATGAAAGAGACTTTGGTGGGGTAATTTATATGTTTTTAAGGGGGATCCGGAAGGGTTCATCGAATGGCGTGTATGTTCAAAAACCTTCTGAAAAGACTATTATAAATTTAGAAAATGTATTGACTGCAGTTGTTCAGGAATTATAGTTGGTTTTATTGGTGTTGCTAGTCTTCTACGCGCAATCTTTGCATGTTTGTTTTTAATTAACAGTATCAAATCGTTGTATTTGCAAATGATGAATCAGGTAAAGTATTGTGATAACAGATCAAACCGTTGTATTGATGGAATGACAATGTGTTCTGATATCATTTTTTTTCAATAACAAGAATTATTGTAATTTAACCCCATGGCTAAAACGATATTAGCATTCGAACACATTACTGTCCGGAATCTGAATCAAATCATCTTTGAAGATCTTAGCTTCAGCATAAGCGAATGTGAAAACTGGGCATTGATTGGAGAAAGTGGATCGGGAAAAAGTGCCTTACTGGAAACTATTGCAGGGAGGTTAGGTCTGAGTAAAGGCTTTATAGATACCAGCTATTTTGAATCAGCAAACCAAGGAGTTGCGTCTGAAGGGGAATTAATCAACTGGCATAAGCGCATCTCTTTTGTGTCTTCCAAGCATAACTTTCGCAATCTATCGAACACTACAGAGTTTTATTATCAGCAACGCTACAATTCCATGGATTCGGATAATGCGCCTACTGTTGGCTCTTATCTTTCCGGATTAAAGCCTCATTTGCCTTCCGCATACTGGAATATAAAAAGGGTAGTACAGCGTCTTAACCTCAGCGATTTAATGGATGAGCAGATCATTAAGCTGTCTAATGGGGAAACAAAACGATTGTTACTAGCTGCTGCACTCATTAAAAATCCAATACTTCTATTGCTTGATAATCCATTGACAGGTTTGGATATAAAAAGCAGGGCGGACTTTAACGACCTGATAACAGAAGTTAACGCCTCTGGAATACACATTATCATGGCTACATCTCCTTCGGAAATCCCAGATGCGGTAACTCATATTGCCGTATTTGAACATTGCCGGATCATTAAATCGCTTATGCATAAAGCTTTTTTGGAGGGTTTATATGTAGATTCCTCTACTGCTCCTCTGGATCTTGTGGAATTAAAGGAACTTATAAACCGCACAACCATACCTCCTTTTGATTATATCGTGAAGATGGAAAATATTGTGGTAAGGTATGGGAAAGCTTTAATTTTAAATGATGTAAACTGGACCATTCGTCAGGGTGAATGTTGGGCTCTACTGGGCGCCAATGGGTCTGGTAAATCTACTTTGCTTAGCTTGATCAATGGTGATAATCCGCAAGCCTATGCCAATGACATTACTATATTCGACCGCAAAAGAGGCACAGGTGAAAGTATTTGGGACATTAAAAAGAAGATTGGATTTGTTTCTCCTGAACTATTTCAATATTTTCCATCCTCTAGCTCTTGTATGCATGTAGTGGAATCAGGGTTTTATGACACCTTGGGACTTTATCGTGCTTCAGATCCAAAGCTTGCGGGAACTGCTATGCGTTGGATGAAGGTAATGGGAATTGAAGATATAGCAGGCAAACTATTCCGTAATATCTCGGCCAGCAACCAGCGTTTATGTCTGCTGGCAAGGGCACTGGTTAAGAATCCTGTCCTGCTGATCTTTGATGAACCTTGTCAGGGACTGGATTCTAAGCAAAAAGATCATTTCAAACAACTGGTTAATGCTATTTGCTATAACAGCAACGTTACTTTGATTTATGTAAGTCACTACGCGGAAGAGATTCCTGACGTTGTTGATCAGGTTCTTAGACTAGAGAAGGTGGTTGTTGAAACTGATGCTTAACATAATCATCACATATAGTGCACGTTTGATTAATACCTTTTGTTTTTATTTGTATTAAACGATAAATCCGAATAGGTATTTACGTTCAATTTATACTCTGAATGGAACGAATCAAATCTTGTTTTTATGAGTTACATAAATTTAAATCCAATTGTTTTGTATTACTATCTTAAAGAACGGTATTTTCGTGCAAGGATAAGGTCCTTTTTTATATGAAAATACTGTACGCAATTCAGGGTACTGGTAATGGACACCTCAGTAGGGCCATGGATGTCATACCCTGTTTACAACAACTAGGCGAAGTGGATATCCTCATTAGTGGTATTCAATGTGATCTTGTATTGCCCTTTGATGTGAAGTATAAAATGAAAGGGCTTAGTTTTATCTTTGGCAAGTCTGGAGGTGTAAACTTGTGGAACACTTTGTTCAAAGCGAATCTTCGGAGACTGGTAAAGGGTATCAATAACTTACCTGTGGAAAATTATGATCTCGTGATCAATGATTTTGAACCGGTATCAGCATGGGCCTGTTATATGAAAAATAAGCCCTGTATCTCACTTAGTCATCAGTCTGCAGTACTTTCACCAAATGCTCCAAAAGCAGAGCACCGGGATATGCTGGGTAATCTTATTCTTCATAATTATGCACCTGCAAGCTCCCGTTATGGCTTTCATTTCAAGGCCTATGATGAGAATACGTTCACGCCGGTTATTAGAAGTCAGGTCCGTAACCAGGTTGTTTCTGATCGCGGACATTATACGGTGTATCTTCCTGCTTATGATGATGTTCGTTTAATCAAGCAGCTTTCTGCTTTTAAGGATATCAAGTGGGATGTATTTTCTAAGCATAACAAGAAAACCCTCACTGTTAAAAATATTAAGATCCAGCCAATCGATAATGAGAAGTTTACGCTTAGTATGGCGCAGTCTTCGGGTATTTTAACCGGTGCAGGCTTCGAAACACCTGCTGAAGCACTCTTTATGGGTAAAAAACTATTGGTAATCCCTATGAAAAACCAATATGAGCAACACTTAAATGCTGCAGCTCTTCAGGAAATGGGAGTCCCTGTAATGAAAAGTCTGAAAGATAAGTATGAGCCGGTGATTCGCGATTGGCTTGATAATGGTCAAATTATTCCTGTAAATTATCCTGATATTACACAGAAAGTGGTTAATTTCATTGTAAACAATCAAACTGGTACTTCTCCAACTCAATGGACTATTGATAATCAGTTTGATCAGACCAAATAGAAACAGGTCGTTTATAAGATGAGTAAAGAAGGGGCAATGGGACTTGAATAAAGAATTATTTGGTACTGATTTTAAGTGGGGCGTATCTACAGCTGCATTTCAAATAGAGGGAGGTTGTGATGCCGAGGGCAAAGGACCGTCTATATGGGATATTTTCTCCAATATAAAAGGGAAGATAAAAGATGGGCACCATGCCAATACCGCTTGCGATTTTTATAATATTTATGAGCGCGATCTGGACTTGGTTCAGCATCTTCATATTCCTAATTTCCGGTTTTCTCTTGCATGGTCGCGTATCATGCCTACAGGACTTAAACCTGTGAATCAAAAAGGTTTAGATTATTACGATAGGGTAATTGACGGCTGTCTCGAAAGAGGAATTGAGCCATGGCCAACACTTTATCATTGGGATTTGCCACATGCGCTTGAGCTTAAGGGAGGCTGGACAAACAGGGATGTTGTGAACTGGTTCTCCGATTTCACTGAAGTATGCGCAAAACAGTATGGCGACCGCATTAAACATTGGATGGTGATGAACGAACCCATGGTATTTACCGGGGCAGGTTATTTTCTTGGTTTACATGCTCCCGGAAGGACAGGGTTAAAGAATTTTTTTCCTGCTATTCATCACGCGGTGTTGAGTATGGCAGAAGGGGGAAGGGTTTTACGTGATTTATGTCCGCAGGCTGAAATAGGTACAACTTTTTCATGTTCGCATGTGGAGCCTTATTCGCAACGGGCTTGGGATAAATCAGCTGCTAACCGTGCCGATATATTGTTTAACCGTTTGTTTATTGAGCCCATTCTTGGATTGGGTTATCCTGATAAAGAGCTTTCTTTATTGAAAGGTATTAGGAAGTATATGTTACCCGGTGATGAAGATAAAATGCCTTTTGACTTCGATTTTATTGGTATTCAAACCTATACGAGAGAAGTGATTCGGTTTTCTCTCCTTACCCCATATCTGCACGCCAAGTTGGTAAAGGCAGAAAATAGAAATGTTCCACTCACTTCCATGAAATGGGAAGTATATCCCGAAGGCATTTATCCAATCATCAAAAAGTACAATGCCTATCCGCAAATCAAGAAGATTTATATTACAGAGAATGGTTCTGCATTTCCAGATGCTGTGGTGCAGGGACAGGTTGATGACCAGGAGCGATTAGCTTATCTGCAAACGAGTTTAGAGCAGGTTCTCAAGGCTAAAAATGAAGGGTGTAAGGTTGAAGGTTACTTTGTATGGACGCTGACAGATAATTTCGAATGGGCAGAAGGTTATCATCCACGGTTTGGATTAGTTCATGTTGATTTTAATTCGCAGGAAAGGATCATTAAGTCGTCAGGAAAATGGTATGCTGGTTTCTTAAAGCCATAAATTTAGCTCCTATGTTTCAATATTAAGGCTTAATGAGTTAAATTACATTCAATAAATCATTAAAAAAAGGTTGTTTTAATACCTTGGTAATAACTTTAAGGTAATTAAATCAACATTGAATATTAAATCAGTGTGTTCTGTGATGGTAAGAAACTTTAAATAAAGCACTTAATGAAATTTATTGAGTTTAGGGTATTGCAAAATTCAATTTAGGACATTCTTTGCCAGAAACATAAGTTTATGTAATATCAATTCTAAAGCAATACCTAATCAAATTTTAAGTATTTAAATGATTAAGCTTTCCTTAATCTGATCAGATGAATCCAATGCATAAATTTAATAACCGGATAAATAGGATCTACCTCAAACCAACGGTGTCCAAAGTTGGCACTATTAGGAAAGCGGTGGTGGTTGTTCTGAAATAATTCACCTAACATCAGGAAATCAAATGGTGTGGTGTTTTTCGAATGATCATTGTTATTGAAATTCGAATAACCATATTTATGTCCGCACCAGTTCACTATTGCTCCATGCAGAGGACCCATCAGAAAGTGAATGGGTAATAAAAGAAACATCCACCAATGGGTCGCAAATTCAATATAGAACCAGGTATATAAACCACCAAAAACCAGACGGGATGCAATAGAAGACCCTATTCGGTCAATTATCGGCCATTCAGGATAAGAGGGGTTACCCTTTATAGATTTCTCTTTAGATAACTTCACATGGTCACGGAAAGTTAACACCGTAGCCCACATCATTTGAAACACATCCTTAAAGAAATGAGGGGAATGAGGGTCTTTTTCAGTGTCGCTAAATGCATGGTGATCACGATGCATCGTAGCATATGCTCTTGGGTTCAAATAAGAGGAACCCTGACAGATATACGTCATCAGGAATAGTATCCGTTCGAAGAACTTGCTGGTTGTAAAGACTTTATGCGAGGCATACCGATGAAGGAAAACAGTCTGGAAGAAAAGTGAAGAAAACCAGTGTGCAATAAAAAATAGTAAAATATACATTGGAAATTAAACGTGAAGATTGGGGGAATAGTTTGAGTTAATGCGAAAATAGTAAAAATATAACTTTCTAATGATGAAATTAGAAAGCGAATCTCTTTAGAAGTCTGCCTAGTAAGGATTCTATTTTTGTAAAACAGAGATATCTTTTCTTAATTCTTTATCCAGAATAAAAGTAGCAAGCGGAATTAAAGAGGCAATGAAATATTTTAGAATTCGTAGTAAAGACCAGTTGCAAAGCCAGGTGGCTCTTAATACTGCTGCAATATAGAGGATAAACAGGATTCCGTGTACCCAGCCATTGTACTTAACTACCACAGGGAGATCATAGTAATATTTTAATGGCATGGCAATGAGTAGAAGAAAGAGATAAGAGATTCCCTCTGTTATTCCGATTACGCGAAGTTGTTGGAGTGCATTTTTGCGGGGATTTGTCATTTTATTGATACCAGGGATGATTTAAGATATTTGGGCAAAAATGAACAATTGTTTTCAGAAGCAAAGCTATATTTTTGCCCGCAACATGGATATTACATTAAAACAACGATTCGATAGTATCATATTTGATCTGGACGGTACTTTATGGGATTCAACAGCGGGTGTTGCTTTTGCCTGGCAATCAGCAAAGGAAGAGGTGGATTACGTTAAATATGATATAACAGCAGAACAGGTTGCCGGCATTGCTGGTATGGCTTATGATGCTATTTATGACAGTTTATTTCCTGAGTTGAATACAGAACAGCGAGAGGCCTTTAAGCTCATCTGTGCCAAAAAAGAGCTGGATACGTTAGCAATTAGGGGAGGCGTTCTTTATCCTAACTTACTAACGACTATAGGGGCATTAGCGAGTGAATATAAATTGTTTATAGTAAGTAATTGTCAATCAGGGTATATTGAAGTGTTCCTGGATTTTTATGATCTGCGCGAATATTTTACTGGATTCCAGAGTTATGGAACAAAGGGCCAACCTAAGGCAGAAAATATCAAAGACATTGTATCCGAATATGAATTAAAATCCCCTGTTTACGTGGGCGATACGCAAGGTGATTATGAGTCGAGTAGGAAAGCTGGTGTTCCATTTATATTTGCGGCTTACGGATTTGGATATGTACCTAAGGGTTCAATTGCAAAAATAGATAGTTTACTTGACCTTGTTGAAATTTTATAACAGATGGTAGAAAACATTGCGAATGACCGGAAATTAAAACAGTTAACAGAGCTGAGCAGAGGTAATTATAAGGCTTTTTTGTACGATTGCGATGGTACATTGGCTGATAATATGCTGGCTCATAAGGAATCCTACGTACAAGTAGCACTGGGTAGTGGTGTAGAGATTGATCCCCTTATTATTGATGAATTTGCCGGACTTCCTGTACAGGCAGTTGTAGAGCGCATTAATCAGCGTTATGGAAGTTCTTTAGATCCTTTGGCTTTTGAAAAAGAAAAGTACGCTATTTTTTATAACGACTATATTGAGCATACTAAACCAGTACAGTATGTAGTGGATCATCTGTTGGCTCACGAAGGGTTGGTTAAAATTGCTGTTGTATCCGGAGGATCCAGAGAGGCTGTTATAAAGACGCTCAACGTGTTGGGCATAAGTGCTAATGTAGAGGTTCTAGTTTGTGCCGGAGAAACTGAGCATGGTAAACCTTATCCTGATCCATTTTTGAAAGCAGCAGAACTGCTGGGTGTAGAGCCTGAATTTTGTCTTGTTTTTGAAGATGGTAGCCCAGGTGTTGTTTCTGCTGAGGCTGCCGATATGGATTGGATTCGAATAGATAAATTGCTATAAATGCAAAAGAGCCGAAAGTAAAACTTTCAGCTCTTTTTGCTTGTAAAACTATTAAAATACTATAAATATGATTGTAAGATTTTGCTTCTTGAAGCATGTTTCAATCGTTGAAGCGATTTGTCCTTTAACTGACGTACGCGCTCTCTTGTTAGATTGAACTTCTCTCCAATTTCTTCAAGTGATAATGGATTGTTACTTCCTATTCCAAAGAATAAGATCAATACTTCACGATCACGTTCTGAAAGAGTAGCAAGAGAACGACTTATTTCCATGGCAAGAGAGTCGTTTATCAGGTGACTGTCAGTTCCCGGATCATCACTCTGCATCACGTCAAGCAATGTATTTTCTTCACCTTGAACAAATGGAGCATCCATAGAAACCTGACGACCTGCATTGCTTAAAGAGTCAGAAATCTTTTCAACCGTAGTTTCCAGAATATCTGCAAGCTCTTCAGGAGAAGGCTGACGTTCAAATTCTTGTTCAAGCTTAGAATAAGCTTTATTTATTTTACTTAATGAGCCAATCTGGTTTAAAGGAAGACGTACTATTCTTGATTGTTCAGCTACGGCTGACAAGATAGACTGTCTGATCCACCATACGGCATAAGAAATGAATTTAAATCCTTTTGTTTCATCAAAGCGTTTAGCGGCTTTAATTAGTCCAAGGTTTCCTTCATTAATCAAGTCACCAAGCGTTAATCCTTGGTTTTGGTACTGTTTCGCAACAGAAACAACGAAACGTAAATTTGTTTTAGTTAAGCGCTCTAAAGCGGCCTGGTCACCCTCACGAATCTTTTGAGCCAGTATAACTTCTTCTTGAGCAGTGATTAAATCTACTTTACCTATTTCGTGCAGGTATTTGTCCAGGGATTGGGACTCACGATTAGTAATAGATTGGGATATTTTAAGTTGTCTCATTTTTAAATCAAATGTGTTAATACAAGATGATCATTGTTTCTAACGTACTTTATCATAAACTATTTTGCTTATAACAATTATTGTTATAATATTACAACGCAAAAACAGCAACAAGGTTGCAGGTTTTTGAAGTAATTAGTTTTTTAAGTTAGATGGAATGCAGATGCTGTTATAAACATTAGCGCAAAGATAGCAAATATATTCCCTAATTTATGTAAACTGAGTGTGATATTTTGTTGAAAATGAGTGTAATTAATGTTTTCTTAGCTCTATAACCGTTATCTCGGGCCAAATACCTACTCTACCTGAAAATCCAAGAAAGCCAAAGCCCCTGTTTATATTCAAATAGCGGTCGTTAAAGCTGGCTATTCCGGCCCAATGTGGGTAACGATACTTTACAGGGCTCCATTTTATTCCTAAAGCTTCCAAGCCAAACTGCATTCCATGTGTATGTCCCGCTAATGTCAAATGTACTTTTATAGGGTAATTCTTAACTATTGTTTCCCAATGTGTAGGATCATGTGATAATAAAACTTTAAATTGTTCTTCTTTCACATTTTGAAATGCTTTTTTGATGTCCCCTCGTTCTCCAAATCCTATTCCCCAGTTTTCCACTCCTGCAAGTATCAATGTGTCGCCGTCTTTATGAATCTCTACATGCTCATCCAATAGAAGTTTGAAACCCAGTTGTACATGATATTCTTTTAGCTTTTGTAGGTTCTTTGATTTGGATAGCGGATCAGGCCATCGGATATAATCGCCATAATCGTGGTTTCCAAGAATTGAAAACTGGCCATAAGGCGCTTTAATACTTGAAAACTGCTTGATCCAGGGGGCAATTTCTTCTGCTTTATTATTGACTAGATCGCCGGTAAAGACAAAAAGATCTGACTTTTGTTGCTTGATCAGGTCTATCCCTTTTTGAACTGCTTTTTTATTGCCAAAACTTCCAGCGTGTATATCTGAAATCTGTGTAATCGTAAAACCGTCAAAGGCTGCTGGTAAGTCATCAAAATACAATGTGTGTTTGATAACCCGGTATGCATATTTGCCATATATAATTCCATAAACAATAAATACGCAACATAGTGCTGATAATAAAATAGCCAACTCAATTACATAGATACTTCGTGTGGGATAAATAAATTGATCATGCGAGAAAACGAAGGTAAATAACCCTTTAAAAGCTCTGTATATATCGCCCAGCAACAGTACAGAGGCAAATACCAGCTCTGTAATCACTAAAATGAGGAAGGAGTGGCTAACGGTCTTCGAAAATGCAGTCATTCCAGTAATGCGCATGCGCATGATAGCATAAGCCAATGCTACAATCAGGACGCCTAGTAAAATGCAGAAGGATGGAATGATAACAGGATTAGACAATACGAGGTAAAAACCAGATATAATATACCAGTTCAATAAAACAACCACTAATAAAACGATTGAAAGGAGGATAGGCAAACGAGCTTTGTTCATGAATTATAATTGTTTACCAGTCCATTCTATCACGTAAACCCCTTATCTGTTCCATATGGTGCCTGCTATGCCATGCATATTTAGCAGTCATTTCCCATAGAGTCATAGTTTCTTTTGATTGAGGATGATAATAACTCCGTTCCCATTCACTGGGTTCTAAAGATAGTAAGGTTTGAACCCAGCGTATGTGAAGTGCATGTAAAAGGGTAATAGAAACATTTACTGGTACTAGCTTAACATCAGGTAACTCTGCCCAAAGCTTTTCGTCGTAAGGCTTTATTACTGGATTATCTTCTGTTAGTGCGAGTTTAAGTCGGATGTAAGCGTTCATGTGACTATCCGCTAAATGATGAATAACCTGGATAATGGTCCAGCCCCCTGGTCGGTAGCTGGTATTCAATTGGTGTTCGTCTAAATTTTGAATAACAACATCAAGCCAGCCTGGAAGTGCCTGTATAGCTGATATCGAGTTACTTATTAGTTCTTCGCTAAACTTTTCTGATTTTTCCTCCCGGCCGATAGGATAGGTCCATTGTTCTAAACTCATACTGTTTAAGCTAATTATCGTTAAACAGCTAAAATAGGTATTATACAGCCGAAATTTATACCAATAGTAAAATCGTTTAAAATCAATTTTACTATCAGAAAAGGGCTAATCAGCTTTCTAAAACAGGCATTTGAGTTATCTTTCTAAGTATCTTGTTGTAAATCTGGCTATTCGTGCGGAGATATGAAATGATATCTCTCTTTTTGCAATGTTTAATTATTTCCGGATAATCTTTGCATGCCCTGGTCACGCGGTTTTCTACCGACTCTTTAAAGAGGAATGTGTTTCTCGTTTTTTTTCTTTCTACGTAATACTCTCTGCATTTAAAAAAAGCAATTTCAATTTCCTTATGTCTTTCAATTAAATTTTGAAGACAAAAATAGTCGATCGTATACACCACACATTCGGATTCTGCGCTGAAGTTAACGAGTGATGACTTTCGCTTTTCGAAACTATCCAGATCAGTAAAAAACTCACCGGTACCCTTAAAAGAGAGTGTTTTTTGAGTACCTGAAAGCGAATATTGATATTCTCTTATTATTCCTTTGGATATAAAATATAAAAGTCTGTTTGTAAATCCTTCCCGTAAAATTATTTTATCTTTTATATAAAAGTGTTCCCTGAAACAATTTATGATTTCTTTTTTTTGTATATCAGTTAATAATACAAAATGTTCAAGTGCCTTGAGAATTGCGTTATTATGCATAATGGATACGAACAGTGATAAGGAAAGATTAAACAGTTGGTTGTGCTAATATTCTTTTTCTAAAATTAACGATCAGTCTTTTAAATAAAAATGACTTTGGTCATTATTATTCATAATTTAAGATGGTATATAGGTAGTTACGGGTAATAAATTGCCATTTTGCCAGTTATAGAATTAAAATCAGTATTGAAATTGCGAAATTTGAATTATTTGTTTTATTACTTATACTTGTAATACTATTTATGAAAAAGGCTATTCAGCACGCTAATTAAGGTGTGTAGTTTGATTGGAAAGTAAAAATAAAAGAATAAACAGGAGATGATTATGCATTTTACCTAGTGCATAATTGAAAGGGATTAAATATTTACCTAAGTTTCAGTTTGTACAATCCCGAGCAGAGAAGGGACGAGTCAGGTGGATCATATTGCGTGATTTTTATATGTGAGCTATTTAAAAAGATGAACTGAATTATGGGTTTATAACATAAACTTTATCTGATACACATGAAGATTTTTGGTACTACGATACAATATAGTTTTGACCAATTTTAAACCGTATGCCTGTTTTAAAAAGGTGTACTAAAATGTTACCAGTTATTGATTTTACAGCATATTATTAACCAAATATAAGTATGTCAGATAATTTGTATGATGCAATAGTTGTGGGCTCAGGTATCTCAGGAGGATGGGCAGCAAAGGAGCTAAGTCAAAAAGGATTCAAAACGCTGTTACTCGAGCGTGGCCGGAATGTAGAACATATTAAAGACTACGTTAATGCCAATAAAAACCCCTGGGATTACGAACACCGTGGTGGTAAGACCCAGGAAATGATCCATGACTATCCTGTACTTAATCGGGATTATACCCTAAACGAAACTAATCTGAGTTATTGGGTCAATGAAAAAGAAAGTCCTTATGTTGAAACAAAGCGATTTGATTGGTACAGAGGTTATCAGGTGGGCGGTAGATCGCTTACCTGGGGAAGGCAAAGTTACCGGTTTAGTGATTTTGATTTTGAAGCCAATAAAAAAGAAGGTATCGCTGTAGATTGGCCAATACGTTATAAGGACATTGCACCCTGGTATAGTTATGCCGAAAAGTTTGCAGGTGTAAACGGATCAAAGGATGGATTAGCGCAGCTACCTGATGGCGATTATCTGCCTGCTATGGAGATGAATTGTGTGGAGAAGGATGTTGCGGCACGCATAAAAAAGCATTATAATAATTCCCGGACCATGATTATGGGCAGAAGTGCAAATCTTACTGCCCCTCATAACGACCGTACAAACTGTCAGTATAGAAACAAATGCTGGTTAGGCTGTCAGTTTGGTGCCTACTTCAGTTCGCAGTCCTCCACACTTCCAGCAGCTATGGCTACCGGTAATTTAACGCTTAGGCCCTGGTCCATTGTAACCCGTGTTTTGTATGATAAGAATACTAAAAAGGCAAAAGGAGTAGAGGTTCTGGATGCGGAGACAAATAAAACAGTAGAATACCATGCAAAAGTAGTCTTTCTCTGTGCTTCATCTATGAACTCAGCATGGATCTTAATGAATTCGGCAACTGATGTCTGGGATGGAGGATTAGGAAGCAGCAGTGGTGAACTTGGTCATAATGTGATGGATCACCATTTTAGATGTGGAGCTTCTGGCACAGTAGAGGGCTATGAGGATAAATATTATTACGGCAGAAGGCCAAATGGAATCTATGTGCCAAGGTTTAGAAACCTCTTTGGCGATAAACGGGATTATCTGCGTGGATTTGGCTACCAGGGAAGTGCATCAAGGGATAATTGGGGCAGAGAAATTGCCGAATTTAATATAGGAGCAGAGTTTAAAGATGCTTTATCTGAGCCTGGAAGTTGGCGGATTGGAATAGGTGCCTTTGGGGAAACTCTGCCTTATCATGACAATAAAATTTCACTGGATAAAAAGGTAAAGGATAAATGGGGGCTCCCTGTTTTGGCCTTTGACTGTGAGATAAGGGAAAATGAACATGCCATGCGCAAAGATATGATGATCGATGCGCAGGAGATGCTGCAAGCTGCAGGTGTTAAAGATGCGAAAACATACGACTCTGGTTATGCGATGGGACAGGGGATCCATGAAATGGGTACCGCCCGCATGGGAAGGGATCCAAAAACGTCTGTTTTGAATGAGTGGAACCAGGTTTGGGATGCAAAAAATGTATTCGTAACAGATGGCTCTTGTATGACTTCTGCAAGTTGCGTAAACCCCTCCTTAACCTATATGGCATTAACAGCGAGGGCTGTTGATTATGCCGCTAAAGAGTTGAAAAGGGGAAATACTATTGCTTAAGCTTATTAAATAAAAATCATATGTCAGATCATACTCTACCTTCTAAACCTGTAAGTAGTGAATCGAGAAGGACTTTTATTAAAAATGCAGCTGTAACTGCTGCTGCATTCATGATCGTTCCCCGGCATGTGCTTGGGGGAAAAGGCTTTTTGGCACCCAGCGATCGTTTAATCGTGGCATCCGTAGGCGTCGGAGGTAAAGGTGCTAGTGATATAACCAGTATATTCCAAAGTGGAAAGGCTGATATCGGGTACTTATGTGACGTGGACGATCGTCGTGCGGCCACAACAGTAAAGAATTTTCCTAAAGCCAAATATTATAAGGACTGGCGTAAAATGCTGGATAAAGAGGCCAAGCATATCGATGGGGTAACCGTTTCTACGCCTGATCATAATCATGCAGTGATAGCTTTGGCCGCTATGCAGTTAGACAAACATGTGTATGTTCAAAAACCGCTTACTCATGATATTTTCGAAGCACGTGCTTTAACTGATGCAGCAAAAAAATATAAAGTAGTTACTCAAATGGGTAACCAAGGTGCTTCAGGAGATGGTGTGCGCCAATTAATGGAATGGTATAATGCCGGCGTGATTGGAGATGTGCATACAGTTTACAGCTGGACAGACCGCCCGGTGTGGCCTCAAGGGATTCCATGGCCTCAAACCAATGTACCGGTTCCAAAGGAACTGGACTGGGATCTGTGGCTTGGTACTGCGCCTTCTAAAAATTACATCGATAAGCTGGTGCCCTTTAATTGGCGTGGCTGGTGGGATTACGGTACAGGTGCTTTGGGGGATATGGGCTGTCATTTAATTGAGCCCGCATTTCGTGTTCTTGGCCTGTCCTACGTCAAGGATGTGCAATGCAGTGTTGGAAGTGTTTATGTGGATGAGTTTAAAAGGGGGTACTTCCCTGAAAGTTGTCCTCCTTCGAGTCATGTTACCATGACTTTTCCTGCTACCCCTAAAACAACGGGTGAGGTAACTTTACACTGGATGGATGGAGGAATTCAGCCGGAACGTCCTGCTGAACTTGCCCCTACTGAGCTTTTTGGAGACGGTGGAAATGGAACTTTATTCATTGGAACAAAAGGTAAAATGATGTGCAGTACCTATGGTGCAGATCCAAGATTGCTACCATTGTCGCGGGCTGCTACTGTTCAAATTGCCCCAACTATAACCAGAGTGCCCGGTGGTGCTGACGGTCATTATGCCCAATGGGTTGAAGCTTGTATTGCCGGTTGGGGGAAAAAAGAAGTCAGTTCTCCTTTTTCTATTGCTGGTCCGGTTACCGAAGCATTGCTGATGGCAAATCTTGCCATACGTGGTTTTGATGTACAAAAACCTAAAACAGATGGTAAGGGTATGGATTATCCGGGACGGTATATCAAGTTATTATGGGATAATCAGCAGATGAAAGTAACCAATTTTGATGATGTAAATCAATTCGTAAAAAGGCAGTATCGTGAAGGCTGGTCATTGGATATTTAATTGAATTCTAAATCTTATGGATAGAAGAGAAGCAATAAGAAAAGTCGCCTTAATCATGGGCGGAACTGTACTGGGTGCAGAGCTTTTTATGCAAATAGGTTGCAACCCCTCGCCCGATAAAGTAAATGATCTGTTTGATCAGGATCAGCTATTATTACTGGATGAAATTGCAGAAACAATACTTCCTCAAACATCTACACCAGGAGCTAAGGCTGCTAAAGTGGGGGCCTTTATGACGGTAATGGTGCAGGATTGTTATATTCCTGAAGATCAGAAAGTATTTACGAAAGGATTATCTGATCTGGATAAGTCATTCTATAAAAAGTATGGGTCATCATTCCTTAAAGGAGATTCCACAAGCCGTACTGAGTTTTTAAAGACGCTGGATGAGGAACAGAAAAAATACGCCAAAGAAAAGAAGCCTGAAGACCCAAATCATTATTTTAGTATGATGAAACAGCTCACTCTTTTAGGCTATTTTACTTCTGAAGTTGGTGCAACTAAAGCCCTGCGCTATCTGCCTATTCCTGGAAGGTATGATGGCTGTATGGATTATAAAAAAGGAGATCGGGCATGGGCACTTTAAAGATCCGGTTAGGGATGATAGGCGGGGGACAGGGTGCCTTTATTGGAGCAGTTCATCGCATTGCCGCCCGGATGGATGACGAATATACCTTAGTTTGTGGCGCATTTAGCAGTGATCCTGATAAGTCAAGAGCTACTGGTAACTTACTTGGTCTGGCTGCTGACCGCATCTATGATACTTATCAGCAGATGATTCATACTGAAGTTCGGCTTCCTGAAAATGAACGGGTTCAGGTAATCAGTATCGTTACGCCCAATCACCTTCATTTTGAACCTGCGAAACTTGCTTTAGAATCAGGCTTTCATGTTATCTTGGATAAACCGGCCACTTTTACTTTCGAAGAGGCACGCTTATTAAAAGAAATCATAGAGCGTACAGGTAAATTGTTTTGCCTTACACATACGTATACTGGTTATCCCATGCTCAAAGAAGCGAGGCAGATAGTCGCTTCTGGCAGACTTGGTGAGATTAGAAAAGTGTATGTCGAATACCCACAAGGCTGGTTGAGCCGGTTTGAGGAAGGGAGGGATAATAAACAGGCGCTATGGAGAACAGACCCGGCTAAGAGTGGCGTTGCTGGTGCTATGGGTGATATTGGGTCGCATGCTTTTAATCTGGCTGAATATGTGAGCCATTTGCAGGTAGTTAGTATCTGTGCTGATATTAACAAGGTAGTGAGCGGTCGGCAGCTTGATGATGATGGAGCTGTATTAATGAAGTTTTCAAATGGGGCAAGCGGCGTGCTTATTGCCACACAAGTTGCTGCTGGCGAAGAAAACAATATCAGGATCAGGCTTTATGGAAAGCAGGGTGGTTTAGACTGGCAGCAAAATGATGCCAATACACTTCTGCTGAAATGGCTTGATAAACCTACAGAAATATTGCGTACAGGTGCTTCCTATTTAAGTTCTTATGCGCTGCATAATTCAAGAACGCCTGCTGGACATCCTGAAGGATATCTGGAGGCATTTGCAAATTTGTACAGGAACTTTGCACTGACTATCCGTGCGCAACTTATGCAAGAAAAACCTCAGAAGGAATGGCTTGACTATCCGGGAATAGAGGAAGGAATAAGAGGAATGGCCTTTATTGAGCATGTTATTGCCTCTGGTCAGTCGGAAACTAAATGGTTAGAATTTAACGTATAAATAATGAAAACAATAAATGGTCCGGCTGTTTTTTTAGCTCAGTTTATTGGAGCTGAAGCTCCTTTTAATAGTTTGAAATCCATATGTGCCTGGGCGAAAGAAATGGGGTTTGAAGGTGTGCAGATCCCTACGACAGACAACCGTTTTATAGATCTGCAAAAGGCTGCTGAAAGTAAGACCTATGCAGATGAAATTAAAGGAACTGTTGAAGAGGCAGGACTTCAAATTACTGAATTATCAACGCATCTGCAAGGGCAATTGGTAGCTGTAAACCCGGCTTACGATCTTTTATTCGATGGCTTTGCTCCCGAAAAGTATCGCCAGAATCCTGCAGCAAGAAAGGAATGGGCTGTTCAGCAATTAAAATATGCTGCACAGGCTTCATATAACCTTGGATTAAAGGCTCATGCTACTTTTAGTGGCGCATTACTGTGGCCATTAGTATATCCATGGCCACAGCGTCCGGCTGGAATAGTAGAAGAGGGATTTACTGAACTTGCTAAACGCTGGAGCCCTATTCTGGATGTATTTGATAGTTATGGAGTTGATTTATGTTATGAAATACATCCCGGTGAGGATCTTCACGATGGTATAACTTATGAAATGTTCCTTGAAAAAGTAAATAACCATCCAAGGGCATGTCTTTTATACGATCCTTCGCATTTTGTTTTACAGTGTCTGGATTACCTGGCTTATATCGATCATTATCATGAACGGATCAAAATGTTTCATGTGAAAGACGCGGAGTTTAACCCTACCGGTAAACAGGGTGTATATGGTGGATACCAATCCTGGGTAGACAGGGCCGGAAGGTTCCGCTCTTTAGGTGATGGACAGGTGAATTTCAAGTCTGTCTTTAGTAAGCTAACGGCCTATGGTTTTGAAGGTTGGGCTGTTATGGAATGGGAATGCGCTTTAAAGAATGCTGATGATGGAGCACGAGAAGGGGCACAATTTATTAAAGATCATATAATTCGCGTTACGGATAAGGCTTTTGATGACTTTGCCAGCAGTGGAACAAATGAAGAACTAAATAAAAAATTTATAGGTCTGGATTAAACCAAATTGAAATCTACAAAATCTATCATGAAAAACATAATACCTCTGTTGTGCCTCAATATACTGCTTCTTTCCTGTACATCTCCATCGGAAAAGAGTACAAGTGGCGATTCTTTAAGTGCTTCGGATATGGCTGCTGCTACCCGGCAAACGGAAGTGGATACGAATGTAAATGACCTGGGAACAAACCGTAATGCCGGGGAGTCTCCTCAGGGCGCTTATGAAAAAGGTGCTCAGCTAATCAAGTCGTCCGATTGTTTAAGCTGTCACCAGGAGAAAGCCAAATTGGTGGGTCCATCTTATGTTGATGTGGCTAAAAAATACAAACCAACGGATGACAATATTAACCTGCTTGCTGGTAAAATTATCAAAGGTGGAAGTGGAGTATGGGGTGATGTGCCTATGACACCTCATCCTGCAGTCAGTGATCAGGATGCTCATGAAATGGTAAAATATATACTCTCTCTAAATCAATAGAATCTATGAAAAAAGTATTTCTAACAATTTCAACCCTATTTATTATTGTGGGAATAACAGCTTTTAATAAACCGGATGATGCAGAGAACGCTTCACAAGTATCATCTCCAACTGCGGCTCCCTGGAAAATATTATTTGATGGCCAATCTACCAAGGGTTGGCACTCGTATGGCCAAACTACAACAGGTGCTGCCTGGAAAGTGGAAGATGGGGCAATCCATTTGGATGCTGCTGCAAAGGCGGCAGGTGTCGCGGGTGGCGATTTGGTTACTGATCAAGAGTACAAAGACTTCGATCTGATGCTGGAATGGAAAATATCAGCAAACGGAAACAGTGGAATTATCTTTTATGTACACGATGATAAGGCAAAATACCCTGATACGTATAATACTGGGCTGGAAATGCAGGTTTTAGATAACGATGGTCATCCTGATGGCAAAATTCCAAAACATCGGGCAGGTGACTTGTATGACTTGATCTCCAGTAATACAGAACCCGTTAAAGCTGTTGGAGAATGGAACAAAGCAGAAATTGTAAGTAGAAAAGGCAAGCTTGAGTTATTTCTGAATGGTACAAAGGTGGTAACCACAACTTTGTGGGATGCCAACTGGAAGAAATTGGTTGCAGGAAGTAAGTTTGCTTCTATGCCTGATTTTTCGATATACAAATCAGGTAAGATCGCCTTACAAGACCATGGAAACGAGGTTTGGTATCGTAATATTAAAATTAAAGAACTTTAATTATAAATAATGACATCGTCCAACCGCATTAAACTATCCACCATGATGTTCCTGGAGTTCTTTATCTGGGGCGCATGGTTTGTTACTTTAGGAACATTTCTGGTCAAGGATTTAAACGCATCAGGCACTCAAACCAGCCTGGCCTATCTAACCCAATCCATAGGAGCCATCATTGCGCCTTTTATTATAGGACTTATTGCTGACCGTTATTTTTCGGCTCAAAAGATCCTGGGCGTGCTGCATATTGCAGGTAGTATTTTGTTGTGGGTAGCCTCATCAGCTGTAGGCTTCGATGGCTTTTTCCCCATCATCGTCGTGTATATGATTGTTTATATGCCTACCCTGGCACTTGTCAATTCTGTATCCTTCCGACAAATGGCTAATCCTGCGAAGGAATTTCCCCCTATTCGTGTATTAGGTACTATTGGTTGGATCGTTGCAGGAGTTATAATAGGGTATTTAAATTGGGAACAGGCCAATCAGCTATCTCTTACCTTCAAAATGGCTTCCGGAGCTTCAGCAATTCTAGGTGTACTTAGTTTCTTTTTACCTGCCACACCTCCTGTAAAAAGATCAGGTAAAGTAACTGTTAATGAGGTTTTGGGACTGGATGCTTTGCGGTTGTTAAAGAATAAGTCCTATTTGCTTTTCTTTCTCTCCTCAATAGCGATATGTATTCCCCTTGCTTTTTACTACAACTTCACCAACCTCTATTTAAATGAAGCTGGCATGAAATCGGCCGCAGCTATTCAAGCATTGGGACAAGTATCCGAAACGGTATTTATGCTTTTAATTCCTGTATTTTTTTTAAAGCTTGGAGTGAAAAAAATGCTGGCTATTGGTATGCTCGCATGGGTATTACGCTACCTGTTCTTCTCCTTTGGAAACGTAGATGCCAATTACTGGATGCTGATTATGGGAATTGTGCTGCATGGGGTATGTTATGATTTCTTTTTCGTTACCGGACAAATTTATACCGATGCTCTTGCCGGAGAACGTTTTAAAAGTGCCGCACAGGGTATTATCACTTTAGCCACTTACGGGGTGGGTATGATGATTGGCTCTTTAGTATCAGGTCCGGTTGTGGATGCTTATATCACATCCGAAGGTCACGACTGGCACATCATCTGGCTAATTCCAGCGGCTATAGCGGCAGTTGTGATGCTTCTTTTTATTATTTATTTTAAAGACAATAATAAGCAGCCCCAAGGGATTCATGAAAGTATAAATGAACAACGATGAATAGCACCAGAAGAGCAGTAATTAAAACACTTCTTGCAGGCACTGCCGCAATCTCAACATCCTCCATGACAGCTTCATATACAGCATCAGAAACAAAATTCCCTTATAAACTAAAAGGGAATATTAACCATTCCGTTTGTCGCTGGTGTTTTAATGATATGTCGGTTGAAGAGTTATGTCAGGTAGCCAGTAGTTTAGGAATGAAAGCGATTGATCTGGTAGGTCCTAAAGACTGGCCGACCCTTAAAAAGTATAACCTGTATTCCTCCATGTGTAATGGTGCGGAAATCAACCTTACGGATGGATGGAATACCCCGGCATATCATCCTGTGCTTATTAAAAACTATATGGAAATGATTCCCCTTGTGGCAAAGGCAGGGTATAAAAATCTGATCTGTTTTAGTGGAAGTAGAAGAGGGATGGATGATGAAACCGGACTTAAGAACTCTGTTGATGGATTAAAAAAGGTAATGGCTCTTGCAGAAAAACAAGGTGTGGTACTGGTTATGGAATTACTAAACAGTAAAGTAAATCACAAGGATTATCAGTGCGACCGTACATCATGGGGCGTAGAGCTAGCAAAAAGAATAGA
The DNA here is from genome assembly GCF_000403135.1 of Arcticibacter svalbardensis MN12-7. Taxonomy (GTDB): domain Bacteria; phylum Bacteroidota; class Bacteroidia; order Sphingobacteriales; family Sphingobacteriaceae; genus Arcticibacter; species Arcticibacter svalbardensis. The sequence continues at coordinate 116,616 of NZ_AQPN01000043.1, read as the reverse complement.
TTCAGACAATTTCAAATTGCTGTATGATATCTACCATATGCAGATCAATGAGGGAGATGTGATCCGTACCATTCGCGATAATCATGCTTTTATTGCCCATTACCATACGGCAGGGGTTCCTGGAAGGAATGAAATTGACGACACGCAGGAATTGCACTATCCCGCAATAATAAAAGCGATTAAAGAAACGGGTTTTGAAGGTTATGTGGCTCAGGAATTTATTCCTCTCCAGCCAGATAAAGTGGCCTCATTACGTAAAGCCCTCGAAATTTGTGATGTGTAAAAATACATGATATGACTAGCAGACGATCTTTTATTCAACAAACAGCTATGGCAGCAGCAGGCACTCTAATTTTGCCACATTTATCTTGTATGGCTTTACCTTCAACTAAGAAGGTAGGGCTTCAATTATATACATTAAGGGACGAACTTCCTAAAGATCCGCGGAAAGTGATCGCTCAAGTGGCAGCAGCTGGTTACAAAGAGGTGGAACTATTTGGGTATGCGGATAATAAGTTCTGGGGCTTATCTCCTCAGGAATTACAACAGGTACTCAAATCAAATGAACTACATGCCATAAGCGGCCACTACGATTTTACAGAGTTTCTTGGCCCTGATGGAAAAATGGACAAACTAAATAGTTATATAGAGGCTGCGACAATACTGAAACATCAGTACCTGGTGGTTCCTTATTTAGCTGACAACTTACGTCAAACTGCTGATGATTATAGAAAATTAGCTGATAAATTTAACCAGGCAGCAGCAATATGTAAAAAAGCAGGCCTCCAATTTGGTTATCACAATCATGCCTTTGAATTCCAAGATTTAAATGGTGTTATTGGTTATGAGACCCTTCTAAAAGAGACTGATCCTGATTTGGTAAAATTTGAAATGGACCTGTATTGGGTGGTAAAAGCCGGCAAAGATCCGGTTGAAATGTTTAAAGAATATCCGGGCAAATTTTCAATGTGGCATGTGAAAGATATGGATAAAACTGATTCCACAAAGAACACGGAAATAGGCAATGGCTCTATAGACTACAAAAAAATATTTGCATCAGCAAAATTAGCGGGGCTAGAACATTGTATTGTCGAGCAGGAAAATTTTGCTATAGATCCTTTCGTTAGTATAAAAGAAAGTGCAACTTATACTACTAAAGTTTTAATTCCAGAGTTAGGGTAAAATTGAAGGTGCTGTCATTCTTTTTAGCAGTATCTGTTGTTATATCAATATTATCTCTTATTATTGAGTAAAAATAACTTTTTATGTCCGAAAATCAGAAACATACCTATATTCAGATTCATCCCATTGATAATGTACTTGTTGCACTTACGGATCTTAAAGCAGGTACTGGTATAGAATTTAATGGTGTACAGTTTAATTTAGTTAGTGATGTTGCGGCTAAACATAAATTTACATTAAGAGCTCTGGAAGAAGGTGACCCCATCTTTATGTATGGTGTCCTTGTTGGAAAAGCTTGTCTTTCATTACCTCAGGGGATCTCCTTAACCGTTCATAATATTAAACATGCCTCCGAAAGCTTTGCATTAGGGAAACGTAAAACGGAATGGACAATACCTGATACCTCACGCTTCGAAAATGCCACTTTCATGGGATATCATCGCGAAGATGGATCTGTAGGAACCGCTAATTATTGGTTAATCATCCCTCTGGTGTTTTGTGAAAACAGAAACGTAAATATGATTAAGGAGGCACTTACAGAAAAGCTGGGATTTAAAAAGCCCAGGGGATATGAATCTGAAGTGGATAGCCTCCTCTCTATGTATCAAACCGGCAAGACGGTAGAGGAAATCTTGCAGGCTGATTTGCAAAAGTCGCCTCATGAACTTGGTTCAGGAAAAATCTTTTCTAATATCGACGGAATAAAATACCTCAGCCATGATCTGGGTTGCGGAGGAACACGAACAGATTCAGATGCGTTGTGCGGACTTCTTGCTGGTTATATTACTCATCCCAATGTTGCAGGGGCCACAATATTAAGTCTGGGTTGTCAGCATGCCCAGGCGAGTATCTTAAAAGCCGAAATAGATAAGCGGGATGCCTCATTTAGCAAACCGCTTTATATCCTGGAACAGCAGCAGATTGGTACGGAAGAAAAGATGCTTCAGCTAGCCTTGAAGCAAACTTTTACCGGTTTAATGCAGGCCAATAAAGCGGTACGTAGTCCTGCTCCACTCTCTAAATTAGTGGTAGGTCTTGAATGTGGTGGTTCCGATGGTTTTTCTGGAATTTCGGCTAACCCTGCGCTTGGCACTTTATCCGATATTTTAGTGAGCCTTGGAGGCAGTGTTATCTTGGCAGAGTTCCCGGAACTATGCGGTGTCGAGCAGGAAATGAGTGACCGCTGCACAGATGAAACCCTGGCAAATAAATTCATGCAACTGATGCGCACCTATAACGCAAGGGCTGAGGCTGATGGCTCTGGCTTTTTTGCAAACCCTTCTCCTGGAAATATTAAGGATGGCTTAATTACAGATGCGATTAAATCTGCGGGCGCAGCTAAAAAGGGTGGAACTTCACCTGTTACAGACGTACTTGATTATCCGGAGAAAGTCACACGGAAGGGTCTTAACCTCCTTTGTACTCCCGGTAGTGATGTGGAAAGTACTACTGCGGAAGTTGGATCAGGTGCCAATATCGTGTTATTTACAACCGGACTGGGTACTCCAACTGGCAATCCCATAACACCGGTTATTAAAATAGCAACTAACACGAACTTGTATAACCGTATGTCCGATATTATTGATATCAACTGCGGAACGATTATAGATGGTGAGGAAAATACAAAACAATCTGCGGAAAGAATTCTTGACTATGTTATTCAAGTGGCAAGCGGAAATATTCAGCCTAAAGCAGTTGGTTTAGGACAGGACGATTTTATTCCGTGGAAAAGAGGGGTTTCATTATAAATAAAAACAAAAAATGTTTAGTTTAAAAAATAAGCACGCCGTAATTACTGGAGGCGGCAGTGGCATTGGTAAGGCAATTGCCCTATTATTTGCCAGGCAAGGTGCATTTGTTCATATCATAGAACTCAATGAGCTGGCTGGAAAGTTAGCTGTTGAAGAAATAGAGCAGGCCGGTGGTCAGGCTAAGTCTTATTCTCTGAATGTATCAAACCAACAGGATGTTATAGAAACATTTTCTGCTATCGGTCAGATCGATATCCTGGTAAATAACGCGGGGATCGCACATGTGGGGAATGTAGAAAAATGTACAGAAGCTGATTTCAACCGCGTTTTTGAGGTCAATGTCAAAGGAGCTTACAATTGTATTTTCGCTGTCATACCTCTTATGAAAAAGAACAACGGAGGGTGCATGCTACACATGGCATCCATCGCATCTGCTGTAGGCATAGCGGACCGGTTTGCTTATTCAATGAGTAAAGGTGCCATTCATGCGATGAGTATGTCTGTTGCCCGCGATTATTTAAATGATCATATCAGAAGTAATACTGTATCCCCTGCTCGTATTCATACCCCATTTGTTGATGGCTTTATCTCTAAAAACTACGCTGGAAAAGAAGAGGAAATTTTTGAAAAACTTTCCAAAAGTCAACCTATTGGTAGAATGGGAAAGCCGGAGGAAGTAGCTAGTCTGGCTTTATACTTATGTTCAGATGAAGCTGGATTTGTGACCGGAAATGATTATCCTATTGACGGTGGATTTATAAAATTAAACAACTAAAAGCATGAAATTAATACGTTACGGAATAGCCGGACAGGAGAAGACCGGTGTAATTATAAATAGTACTTACTATGATACTTCTTCTTTTGGAGAAGATTATAATGAAGCCTTTTTTGCAAACGATGGATTGAGCCGCCTGCAGGCCTTTATAAAACAGAATGAACAAAATCTTCCTGTTGTTGCCGGTACAGAACGTTTGGGAGCTCCTGTAGCACGTCCATCTAAAATTGTTTGTGTGGGTTTAAATTATGCCGATCATGCCAAAGAAACAAATGCTACGCTGCCAGTTGAGCCTATTTTGTTTCTTAAAGCCAGCTCTTCATTCTCAGGTCCGAATGATGATATCCTGATTCCTAAAAATTCTGAAAAGACAGATTGGGAAGTCGAACTTTCTGTCATCATCGGTAAAAAAGCCTCTTATGTGGACGAAGCCGACGCAGCAGATTACGTTGCCGGTTATACTCTGCATAATGATGTATCCGAACGAGCCTTCCAGCTTGAACGTAATGGTACCTGGGATAAAGGGAAAGGTTGCGATACTTTTGCGCCTACCGGTCCTTTTATGGCCACTCCTGATGAAATAGAAGATGTCAACAATTTGCGTTTATGGCTTAAAGTAAACGGAGAAATGATGCAGGACGGCACAACAGCAAATCTCATCTTTAAAATCCCATATCTGATATCTTACATCAGCCAGTTTATGACACTGCTTCCAGGAGATATAATATCAACAGGAACTCCCGCAGGTGTAGGTCTTGGTTTCGATCCTCCTGTGTATTTAAAACCAGGCGATGTGGTAGAGTTGGGAATAGACGGCTTAGGCGTATCCCGTCAAACGCTTGTTGCATATACGTGAGAACAAAATAATAGGTAAAAAGATAGCTAACCAATTTAAATTTATTTTATGGATCTTAAACTGAAGGATAAGGTGATCATTGTTACCGGAGGTGCAAGGGGGATCGGGAAAGGAATCTCGATGGCCCTTGCACGGGAAGGTGCAATTCCTGCTATAGTAAGCCGCACCGCATCAGAAAGTATAAAAACAATTACTGAAATCGAGACATTCGGAGGCAGAGCCTTTCAAATAGAAACCGATCTAAAAGATCCGGAGGCCTGTAAAAAAGCGGTGGATGCGGTATTATCAAAATACGGGCAAATAGATGGCCTGGTGAATAATGCAGGAGAAAATGACGGTGTAGGATTAGAAAATGGAGATTTTAATCAGTTCATCTCCTCTTTGCATAAAAATCTGATCCACTATTACATGATGGCCCATTATACCCTTCCTCACCTTAAAAAGACACAGGGCTCTATACTCAATATCAGTTCAAAAACTGCCGATACAGGTCAGGGTGGTACTTCAGGTTATGCAGCAGCTAATGGAGGACGGAACGCACTAACCAGGGAATGGGCAGTAGAGTTGCTTAAATATAATATCCGTGTCAATGCTATTGTCATTGCGGAATGCTGGACGCCTTTATATGAGCGTTGGATTCAAACCGTGGATAATCCGGAAAAAGTTTTAAAACTATAGTGGCCAACATACCTCTTGGAAAACGAATGACCACACAGGACGAGATCGGCAATGCTGCCGTGGTTTTACTGTCATCCGTTTCAAGTCACACGACCGGACAAATTACCTATGTAGATGGAGGATATGTACATCTGGATAGGGCTTTAATCAATCCTTAACTCCCCCAAAATTAAATCTTAAAATATAAAAATCCCGGCTTAAATTATAAACCGGGGATTTTTATATCAGATAATCCGTATTATCCGTTCACTGCACCATCCACTTCTCCCGAAGCTTTGTTAAATTTCTCTTTAACTTTAGTTACCACTTCATCTTTGGTTTCTTTAAGCTCATCGGCCTTAACGGACAAAGAGTCTTTTGCTGTCTGCACTTTATCTTTCACATTACTTGCTAAATCTTTAGCTTTATCCGAAAGCAAACTACGTGTTTCAGATCCACTTTCCGGAGCAAACAAAATTCCAATGGCGGCACCCAATGCTACACCTGCTAACAAGGCAGCTAATACTTTTGCAGTGTCTGTGTTATCACTAAGACCACTGTGTAAATACTTTTTATAGTTCATAATAATTTAATTTTCTGTGTTTAAGTATCTAACACCTTTAATCTCATTGTGTTTAAATTTTATGAATATTTATTCCCGCTCTTTTTAAAATGCAGAAATATCTGAAAAACTCATCGAAAATGATGAACTTTGTTTACTTGATGAATAAGACCTTTAAACGGACATTTACTTATCTTCTTATAGGAGTGTTGACCACTTATGCGTTTATTTCCCAAGCTGCTGTCCAACAGGATAGTAAGGGTGGTAAACAAGAGAATAAATCCGAACAAACACAGCGGAAAGATGATTCCAAAAAACAAGTAAAGGAAGTTCCTAAATCCAGGAAACAGGATAGGCCAGAGCCTGTAAGACAACAAAAAAAGTAGTACTTTAAAACACAATACAGTGAAAGTGTTATTAGTTGAGGATGAAAAGACCCTTGCACTTGAAGTAGAGCTATTTCTTAAAAAGTCTTTTTATCTAATTGATCTTGCCCATACCGCTAAAAAAGCCCTCGAATTTCTTGATTCTAATGCCTATGATTTTGTATTGCTCGATCTTGGGCTTCCGGATATGGATGGACTGAAACTTCTATTGGAAGCAAAAAAATATAACCCTGATGCAGCCTATATTATATTGACAGCCAGAGGTAATACCGAAGACCGCATTAAAGGCCTTGACCTTGGCGCAGACGACTACCTTCCTAAACCCTTTTCCCTTCCCGAGCTGCATTCCCGCATGCAGGCAATTTCCCGAAGAAAATATGGATTAATCAATTCCGAAGTAAGCATAGGCGAATTCATGGTAGACCTTCAAAAAAGAACGATTACCCATGAGCAAACGGCCATAGAGCTTTCTAAGAAAGAGTTTGATTTGTTAAGTTATTTGCTCTTGCATAAAAATCGTCCCCTTACCAGGATGCAGTTGTGCGAACATATATGGGGTAATTTTATAGAAGATGAAAATGATTCGAATTATATAGATGCACATGTCAAAAACCTACGCAAGAAACTTGGGGCCTTTGCCAGTACGGAATGGCTGGAAACTATTCGCGGAGTAGGATACAAAATTAAAAAACAGGCGTGAAGTTAATCAACAAATTAACGTTATTTATCACCTTATCCAAGTTGGGTATCGTACTGTTATTTATTATTATCCTGCCTTTCATCGTGGAAAATATCACTTCCGATTTTACCGATTATAATTTAAAACAACAGAAGGCAGCAGTTATTAAAAACATTGAAACGAACGGCGTTGATTATTATCTTGAAGGTGAACAGAGTTATGGTGGTTATACCATGCTTAAGCAGGAATATATTTCCTTGGAACCTGTGCGATGGCTGAAAATAGATACCATAGAAACCAGCAGACGACGTGTTGAAGGAGATACACTAGTTTACCGGGTACTCAGCTATACGTTTAAAGAAAATAATAAGGCCTATTTATTAGAAGTAGGGAAAAAAGTAACCTCCATCAGTGAATACAACAGACCCTTACAGCGCATTGCTTTATATGTATTGATCAGCTTAATTGTCATATCCGTTCTCATAGACCTGTTTTATACCCGTTATCTCCTTAAACCCTTGCAGCGAATCATCAAGACGAAACTCATCAGGCAGACATTTCCCTTTACACAAGGGGCCGTTCCGGTAAAAACCAATACAACGGATTTTAAATACCTGGATAGCTCGCTGATCAGTTTAATGGATCAGGTAAGAGATGCATTTGAGAAAGAGCGTGAGTTTACGGCAAATGCCTCGCACGAACTCATGACCCCTATCAGTATCCTGAATAGTAAGATTGAAAATCTGATGATGCAAGATGAGATGAGCGATCAGACCTATGAAAAACTGGCCGAACTGATGACCACAGTAAACCGTTTAAAAAGAATAGTGAACTCCCTGTTATTAATATCAAGAATTGATAATGATCAATATTCCCGGACCGAATCAGTAACATTAAGTGTGTTGGTGAAACAGGTAATAGAAGAAATAGAAGATCGGTTTGAGGAGAAGGGGATTCAGTTAGCGATACATCTTACTGAAGATGTAGAATTTACCAACTGCAATAAAGATCTTCTGTTCCAGTTGATTTATAATCTTTTAAATAATTCTATTAAATACAATGTTCCGCAGGGATCTATCCATATATCGGATAGATACACCCCGGAGCATCGGTATCAGTTGGTTATTAGCGATACTGGTATAGGTATCTCAACAACTGACCTCCCCCTGATATTTAACCGATTTAAAAAAGTGCATGTTCAGCGGTCCTCAGGGGGATACGGTTTGGGGTTAGCAATCAGTAAAAGTATTGCCACCTACCACAATATTGATATTGAAGTTCAATCAGAAGTAAACAAGGGTACTACCTTTACCTTATATTTCCCAATTTATAAGGCAACCTGATTATTTGTGTTTACCATGTCCATTTCCATGATTTCCACCTTTATCATGACCGTTACCTCTGTCATCATGTCTGTCTCTATCATAACTTGAATGACCACCACCACGATTTACTACGTGGTAATTGTTTGATTTGGAGTATCTTTCTCTGTAATAACTATGTCTTAAATAAGGACGGGGTTCATTCACTTCAATATGTCTGACGTTATACACATTATAACTCCTGTATCTGCCTGGCAAATAAGAACTGTGAATCCATCTTCCTCCATACTCATAATAATAAGATCTTTCGGAAACATTGTAATAGGCATTCTGATCCGGCATATAATAATAAGCTGGTGTGCCTATGTTAACGTTAACTCTTACCTGCGCACTGGTTGTGCCTACTGATATTACTGTAACTAAGATGGCGAGTACTATAATGAACTTTTTCATGTTGATTTCTTTTCATCAAAGTACCAGCTCAAACATGAAATTAAGATGAATTTTTAAAAGTATTTTCTCTAATATTATTTTTTCTTTTAAACAACATACATGAACCGTAAAAATTTCATCACCTCTTTAGTAACTGCCGGAGGGATCCTCTCAACCTGTGACGCCTGGGCTGCCCCCACACTTTCAGAAATGAGAAGGGAACATAAAATACCCCCTTACTTAAAAGCAGGAGATAGTATTGGAATCACCAGTCCGGCCGGATACATCAGTTTAGAGGCCATTCATCCTTCTGTGCAGCTTATGGAAAGTTGGGGTTTCAAAGTTGTTATTGGTACCACTATAGGGAAAAAGGATTATACTTACGGAGGTACAGACGAAGAAAGGCGTCTGGATTTTCAGATGATGTTGGATAGCCCGGAAATTAAGGCCATTATGTGCGCAAGGGGTGGTTATGGTTTCGTGCGTTTCATTGATCAGATCAACTTTAAAGATTTTGTCAGGAATCCCAAATGGTTAATCGGTTTCAGCGACATTACTGTGTTGCATGCTCATGTGAACCAAAACTTTGGTATTGCTACGCTGCATTCTAAAATGTGCAACAGCTTTCCGGACGACTGGGCAAAAGCCGAACCCATCCAGATCTCAACCATTTTATCTATCAAACAGGCATTGGGAGGGGAAAAGTTAAATTATACTGCGACAGGAGCCTTGTCAAACCGATATGGGCGGGCAGAGGGACCATTGGTTGGTGGTAATTTAAGTATCATTCACACCCTCGCTGGTACTCCATCTGACCTTGACACCAGGGGCAAAATTCTATTTGTAGAAGATACTAAAGAACAACTATATAGCATTGACAGGATGTTCTGGAACCTAAAACGTACTGGTAAATTGGCCCATCTGGCAGGTTTAATCATAGGTGGCTTTAATATTAAAACTGATGCAATAGGAGAAGAGTTTGGTCAGTCCGTTTATGAAATGGTGATGGAAAAAGTAAAGGAATATACCTATCCCGTATGTTTTGATTTTCCTGTAGGACATCAACTAAATAACTTCGCCTTAAAATGCAATGTTAAGCATGAACTTATGGTTGGTCAAGGTGGTAGTACTCTCAAAGAGGTGTAAATCAATATTTTGAGGCTTGTGTTTTATTTTAATTTGCCAAAATAGCTGTCAATTCCTTTTAATTATTCTAATAGTATGTAGATAATTAAAAGGAATTAACAGCAGACCTTATATAACTTTCTTTTCCGGCTCCAAATTCAAACCCCTTTTTTTCAACAAGGCCTTAATTCCCGGTTCAGCACCACGGAACTTTTTGTACAGCACCATTGGTTCTTCAGTACCCCCTTTTTCCAGTACATTCATTCTGAAACTCTGGGCTTTCTCCTGGTTGAAAAGATCACCGGTTTCCTTAAATGCCTCAAAAGCATCAGTATCCAATACTCCGGACCAGATGTAACTATAGTATCCCGCAGAATAACCGCCAGCAAAAATATGATTGAAATAAGTGCTGCGGTAACGGGGAATGATCTCATCCATTAACCCCGCTTTTTTCATAGACTGACGTTCAAAAGAATCTACATCATCTTTCAGCTCTTTTGTCTGCGTATGATAATCCAGATCCAGGAGTGAAGCCGCCAAATATTCAATCGTTGCAAAACCCTGATCGAACGTACCTGTATGATGCAATTTCTTGATCAGTTCATCAGGAATGACCTCATTCGTTTTGTAGTGCCGGGCAAACATTTTTAGCACTTCAGGCTCAGCAGCCCAATTTTCCATAATCTGGGAAGGAAGTTCTACAAAGTCGCGCGATACTGCCGTGCCTGCAAGACTCCGGTACGTTACATTGGAAAGTAAACCATGTAAAGAATGCCCGAATTCGTGGAAAAAAGTAGTCACCTCATCAAAGGTAAGTAAGGCAGGTGCGTCGCCTGTAGGTTTTGAAAAATTACATACAATAGAGATCACCGGACTGATCCGCTTTCCATTCTCCATTTTCTGTGAGCTGTATGAGGTCATCCATGCCCCTCCACGCTTAGATGCACGAGGAAAGAAGTCAGTATATAAGATCCCAATATCTGTTCCATCCGCTTCAGATACCTCATAAGCAGAGACTTCTTCATGATATTTAGGAAGGTCAGTAAGCTCCTTGAACTGCAGGCCATATAACTTCGTGGCTACACCAAATACACCCTCGCAAACTTTATCCAGACTAAAATAAGGTCTTAACTCCTGCTCATCCAAATCGAAGCGTTCCTTACGCAATTCTTCAGTATAGTATTTCCAATCGTAAGGTGCCAGTTTGAATTGAGCTCCGGAGTCATCAATCATCCTCTGAAGATCGAAAGCCTCTCTCCCTGCTACATTCAATGCAGGTTGCCACAGCTGATTCAATAACTTATATGCATTTTCCGGAGTCTTAGCCATGGTTTCCTCCAACACATAACTAGCATGGTCTTTATAACCCAGCAAAGCTGCCTTTTCCCTACGGAGATTGACAATGTTCCTGACTATTTCTTTATTATCATGTGCGTTATTATTATCACCACGTAGGGTATACGCCTCCCAAATCTGTTTCCGCAGTTCCCTGTTATCCGCATATTGAAGAAAAGGCATCACACTTGGATTCTGTAAACTAAAAAGCCACTTACCTTCATTGCCCGACTGTTTAGCACTTTCGCCAGCTGCTAAAACCAGTTCTTCCGGTAAACCGGAAAGATCTTCTTTTTTATCAATCAGTAATTGATACGCATTAGTTTCAGCTAAAAGATTCTGTCCGAAGTTTAAACCTAACAAAGAAAGTTTAGCGTTAATTGTCCGAAGTTTTGCCTTGTCTGCCTCATTTAAATTCGCACCACTTCTAACGAACGACTTATGCGTTTTCTCCACTAGTTTTATCTGCTCAGCATTCAGCTTTAAGCTTTCATGCGTGTCCCATAACTGTTTTACACGGAGAAAGAGCGGATGGTTCAGAATAATATTATCGTGATGAGCCGCTAATTCAGGAGCCATTTCTCTGGCAATTGCCTGAATCTCTTCGTTAGTATTGGCCGAATTAAGATTAAAAAATACAGATGATACACGGGTTAACAGCTGTCCCGAATTTTCCATCGCTAAAATAGTATTTTCAAAACTGGGCTCAGCCTCACTGTAAGCTATGGAAGTAATTTCCGCCGACTCTTGTTTCATCCCCTCCAGGATAGCAGGTTTGAAATGTTCGATCTTAATCTTATCGAAAGGAGGAACATGAAAGGGGGTAGTATATGTTGTGAAAAATGGGTTCATCGTAGTTGTTTGACTTTTAACATTTGGCATATAGGTTAAACTTAAATCAAAAGCTGCATTAATCAGTATCTTTTTATCAAATCGAGCAGCGATCCATTAACAAACGTATAATTTAAATAAAGTGGAACATGTTTGCTCTCCACTATTTTCCATTCTTTTAACTCATCAATGAAAGTTGGAGCAGCGTATCCTGCTTTCACAGATACCGGGGTATAGAAATCCTGTCGGGAAGGATGATCGGGAGTAACGCCATGATAAACCAGACCGTATGCCTCTTTTTCGATTATCTGGCAAGTTATTCCTATGCAATCATCGAGATGAATCAGGTTTACTGGTGCCTGGCCATTAGGAACCGCTGTTTTTCCTCCAAAAAACCGTCCTGGATCACGTCCCGGACCTATTAATCCCGAAAAGCGAAGTACCGTTGTGGTCAAACCGGGAGTTGATTGTAAAAGTCTCTCTGCGGAAAGAATTGCCTTTCCTGAATCCGTTTCAGGTTGTGGAATTGAGGATTCATCTACTTTGGTATTGGTGTCGCCAAATACAGAGCTTGAACTGATAAATATAACCTGCTTAACCGCCGAATTTTTAATCATACGCAGTGCATGTTCAATTTTAGGCAGGTAATTACCCTCCTTACCTGAACGCATTCGGGGTGGAAAAGCGATCACTAAGACTTCAGAATCAAAGAATGCGGATACGTCTTTAACATCCTCGTTTGCCAGATCAATCAAGTAAGCCTCTATCCCTTCGTCGGTAAGTGCTGTTAATTTGTCAGGAGTGGTAGTAGACCCATTTACCCGATATCCCAATGTTATCAATTGTTTGGCCAGGGGCAATCCAAACCATCCGCAACCTAAAATACTAATTCCAATTTTTTTGGCCATCTATAAATAGTTTTTCAAATTTATGAATATTAAGAGTACATGAAGCATAAGTTCAATTGATGTATTTAATTGTCTTGTTAATAAAAAATGAACCCAAATATGTACACTTATCGCGCGAATCGGTCAATTTGTTAAACTTTGTATAAAATAAATTAATTCAAACCTGATTTATATCGGCAAATATAAGCCCTGTTTTATCCTAACTGAATAGCTTTAAAATGAAGCGTTTAATACGCATATGGGCAATGAAATTTACATTAGAATTAGGATGTGGGAGGTCTGTTTTGCTTCCTTTGGCATACAAATTGACGTTTAGTGTCTATAATAATATTCATTAATACATTAGTATGAAAACGTCATTTAAACTATTCACAGCAGCATTCGCAATAGCAGCATTAGTATTTGCAACAGAAACAAAAGCACAGGATTCCCAAGCATGGCGCCTTGGAGTAGGTATTAATCCGGGTGTGTCTATAGATAGTCCTTATGGATTTGTATTAGGAGGTGATCTTAAATTGCAGAAGGATCTTGTAGGACCTGTATCTTTAACATTAAGTACTGGTTATACTAATTTCTTTGTTAAGGATGAATTCAAACCAGCTGATGATCTGGGAATTATTCCATTGAAGGCAGGAGTTAAAGTATTTGTTACTCCTAACTTTTATGTAGGTGGAGAACTAGGTGCTGGTTTTGGAACCAATGATGGAGCTGAAACTTCATTCGTATGGGCACCAGCAATTGGTTGGGGATTTGGTAACGGATTAGATCTTGGAGTACGTTATGAGGAATTTACGAAATATGATGCAAGTCAGGTTGCTTTACGTATCGCATATGGATTTAATTTAAGTAAATAATTAAGTAACAATTTACAAAAAAGCCGTTGAGAAATTTGATCTTCAACGGCTTTTTTATGGTGTAACAGATGCCTCACATAAATATTTATCCCTCTTAACCCGGATTTCATTAATTTAATTATTAAATTTACTGTAGACAGGATATTTTTACACCCTACTATGATAAGAAAATAATATATTTGTGGCGTTTACAACCTTATAAAGTTTAATTTTAACTGATTATCAATTCATTCTTGTTTTAAAGAAAATAATCTTTTAACTAATAGAAGATTGCTTATTTCCTTTTAGAGAGATATTATTTTTGTTTCGGCATATTTATTGATGCAATCATCATTGTTAGATAAAATAATTAATAGGCTAAACCCAATCATAGAATACATACATAAGTAATGGTTAAGTTATTTGCAGGCGGATTTCCCCGCGATTTAGAAGAATTAGAGCTGAAAGATATCTTTGAACAATATGGTACAGTTGATGCTGTAAATATAGTACGAGATAAGCATACCGGTATAAGCAGAAGATTTGGCTTTGTTGATATGCCTAACGAAGAGGAGGCGGTATTAGCTTTGCAGAATCTCCATGAAGCGAGTATCGATCAGGATGTAATTAGCGTTACTTATGCGGACGACCGCAAAAAAGAAAAACCTGAACCTGCTCCACGCACTTTTGGAAGAAAGGTTGAAGTGAAGGTTAAACCAAAAATTTATCAAAAGGTAAGCAGACCAGGAGAACGTGTAGGTGGCAAGCGTCCAAGAAAACGAATTTAATCTCTATTTATAAAATATATTTCAAAGAGGTTGTCTTTAAAAGGGCGACCTCTTTGTGGTTAATGCCAATTTTATTGGGCTGGTATGATCCAGTTTTCATCGGATACTTATTTCTTATAAATTTGCTTTGGATTACCAATTCTTTATCTTTCTTTATATAATGTGGAATGGTTTTTTATGAAATGAAAGCTTTCCCATTTTTTAAAACGAATCATATTTATTTTACTAAAGAGTTTTATTTCTTTCGGAATGGAATCCGGCCTTTCGGGATGATGTCTAGTGTCACTTCCTTTACTTTAGCCTTTTTGCTAGTTGCACTAATCAGTTTGCTAATTCTGTTTTCCAACCCTAATATCAGGAGATTTCCTCTATAATCCATTAACTTGATCTTTTCTTCTCTACCAAGATAGTTGGATGGCTGTGTGTCAACCATTTTTAATTGGTAGTTTGAGGGGTTCTCTGATTGGAGGGTTCCTATGATCGCACAAGGGCTGAACGCTGCACTATTCAATAAGATACTTTCATTGGTTTGATTGATAGGAGAGTAGAGCATCAATGACATACTCACCAATGCCAGACAATCATCAGGGACTTTTTTATTAAAGGTGATCACTTGTCCTTCAATGCTTTGATACCCTTCCAGATCAACATCCTGAAAACCAAGGTTTTCATAGTACTCTTCCCTGAAATTAAAAGCAACCAGCATTAACCTTATGCGGTGTTTCATATAGGCTCCACTAGTGCTTTTAGGCCTTTTGATCCCTGTTTGGGTGTTTAAAGATCCTAAAGTAACACTCACAAAACCTTCTTGGGTTTTACTTACCGAGTGGCTCATTTGAAGTACTTCATGCAGCTTACTGGTCGCATTAAAATCCAATCCCAGTAAAAAAGAAAGGTCTGCATCATGGAGATCTCTTTTTCCTTTTTCTCCACTGACATTATTTAATATAGACCTATAAACCAGTTGTGTACTCCTGTAAGCCGCCGTCCCATCCTTAAAATAATAGGCCGGTTCAAATGCAGTCCTTATAACTGCTGCTGCTGAACTCGAAAGTCCAAACTCAGTAGCACTCCTGATCGTCTTTTCGGTTTGCTTAAATGCCTTTGCCTTGCCCTGGATGATATTCTTTCCTCTGTACTCCCGGTAAATTACTGAACCTGCGGTTCCATGTACCATTCCTTTGTTATCTATAGTTGCCATACTGTTTTGTTATTTGCGTAAAGTAAATACTAAAGATTTTTAAGGACGAAATAAAAGCTAAATCTTCTCAAATCTTCCATGAAACGGTATGAATTTTCTTAAAATAGCATCAAGCTTAAATTTCAAACCTGCCAAAGCAAAATATTTATGTTCATTTATTCTTCTTTGAATTTCTTGTTAATGTGCTTTGACTAAAGTTCGAAATTGGAATAAGCCAGGTTAACAGATAAAATGATTGTAATTCAATGTGAATATTAACTAATAAAAACCTAAGGTAAGTCCGACTTTAACTAACCGTGGTTGGACTCATATCTGATTCTTATTGCAATCTTATTAGAAGTATTAAAGTGAAAATTACAAGCTGTCTATTAAGAAATCAGCGTTTCTGGATTCAAATAAATCGTTAGATCCACAAAGTCCTGATTATAAATGGGTAGATTGTGGTAAGGTTATCCAACCTTATCCGGGAATTACCAACTGGAATGCTATAGATGCTAATTTGATCACAGATGATAAAGGGAATTCGTACCTTGCTTTTGGCTCTTTTGGGACGGGCTGAAAAGATTACTTGATCTATCATGCGCATGATGATGGTAAATCTAAATTGCAGATCAAAGTATTGAAATGGGATGCTTTAGGTTGGCCTGAAGTGATTTAAAATTATAATTAACGTTTTAAAATGAAACTATACTTGAAGAAATTAAATCTGATGATTTTGTTATTCAGTGGTATGACAGCTGCTGCTCAGGATAAAATATATCAGATTAAAAGTCCGGATCAGTCCTTATCAGTAACTTTTGGTCTCCGTCGTACAGGTACCTTGTTTTATTCTTTAAACCGGAATAATGTAGTGGTGCTGGAACAGTCTAAATTGGGATTAATTCGTCAGGATGCTGACTTTTCCCGTAACCTGAAATTGATTTCAGCATCGGATATCACCATCACTACAGATCAATATGAGTTGTTGACGGCTAAACGTAAGCTCAATCAATATACAGCGAACAAACAAGTGTTTCATTTGAGTAATGCAACTGGTGCTAAACTGGATATAATCTTCCAGGTTTCTAATGATGGTGTTGCTTTCCGGTATTACTTCCCGGAGAAATCTACAGTAGTGAAGAAGATCACTGTAGAAGCCACGTCTTATAATTTTGCAGAAAATGCAAAGGGATGGCTTCAACCAATGGCTGATGCGCAAACGGGATTCGAGCATTCCAATCCATCGTACGAAGAAAATTATCAGCAGGGGATTGCTGTTGGTAAACCCTCACCGATACGGGCAGGTTGGGTTTATCCGGCACTATTTCAGGCAGGGGATACTTGGGTGGTCATTACGGAATCGGCACCTGAACGGAATTACTGTTATACCCGTTTGAATGCGCTATCTCCTAATGGTGAATATAGTATTAGCTTTCCACAGGGTCCGGAAGTGTTTTCTGCAGGAGCAGCTTTAAATCCGGAGTCTGAACTTCCCTGGTATACACCCTGGAGGATTATTGGTGTAGGGAGTCTGAAAACTATTGTAGAGTCTACTTTGGGAACAGACCTGGCTAAACCTGCATTGAATATGGATGCTTCCTTTATTAAACCGGGCAAATCTGCATGGAGCTGGGTGCTGTTGAAGGATGATTCTACGGTATTTAATGTGCAGAAGCGTTTTATAGACTATGCCAAGGATATGAAGTGGGATTATTGCCTGGTTGATGCGGAATGGGATAAAAAGATAGGATATGAAAAAATTGCTGAGCTTGCCGCTTATGCTAAGAAAAAGGACATTGGTTTAATCCTGTGGTACAATTCAGCAGGAACATGGAACACTGTTCCGTTTACTCCAAGAAATCTGTTGCTCACGAAAGAAAGCAGGGTAACTGAGTTTGCCAAGTTAGAGAAGATGGGGATCAAGGGGGTTAAGATAGATTTTTTTGGAGGTGATGGACAATCTTTTGTGCAATATTACCAAGACATCTTACAGGACGCGGCTGACCATCATATACTGGTCAACTTTCATGGTGCTACCTTGCCTCGCGGCTTACAGCGCACCTATCCTAACCTGATGACCATGGAGTCAATTAAAGGAATGGAGTTCAGGACATTTTTACAGGCTAATGAAGATATGCAGCCTGTTCATTGTACTACGATCCCTTATACGCGTAATGTTTACGATCCGATGGATTATACACCCATGGTTCTGTATAAAATTCCAAATATTAAAAGAAGTACAACTAATGGATTTGAGCTGGCATTACCTGTTCTATTTCTGTCCGGAATTCAGCATTTTGCAGAGACCCCTGAAGGGATGAGCCATGTGCCTGGGTATGTAAAAGAGATGCTTAAAACGCTTCCAGCTAGCTGGGATGATGTTCGTTTTATAGATGGTTTCCCAGGCAAAAGGGTAGTTATTGCGCGTCGTTCGGGAACAAGATGGTTTGTTGCCGGTATTAATGGTGAAAAAGAAGATAAAGAGCTTACCCTGGATCTTTCGTTTATCAATTCTACGGGAAAGATGATTACGGATGGAGCTCAGGATCTATCCTTTGTTCAATCGGATGTTATACCATCCAGAAATACGCTAGTCAAAGTAAAGGCTGCCGGTGGTTTTGTTATTGTATTTGAATAGGAGGAAGACTCATCAATTAGTGGATCCTTCATTCAGGAAAATATAAAATGTTAAAGAAATAGTTGCTTCTGGTACTGGTATGTCTGTTTTTTAATAGGGTAGATACAAAATATTAGCAATCCTTTTATATATAATGGGATTCTCATGTGCTAACATGTTGTTCATTAAGTAAAATGTCTATCAGGCTTTATTTTTTTTCATTTAAATATAACCAGATTAGGTTCGATGATCTGCTCGTTTTTAACTAATTACAGTATCGTATGTAGGAATTAATGAGAAATTATGTGTAATTAATAAAGCTTATCTATGAGGTAAACTGATTTAATTCTGTCTCCAAAGGTATTGACGTAGGGAAAAGGAAAGATTTACTTATTTATTTTTATAGCTTAAAAATATTCTATTTGAAACAAAAAATTCAAAAGTTTCTTTTATGATTAGAAAACTTATTTATGGAAAATCAAGAAATTAATAATCAGGTACCTGAAGAGCATGCAGGTACAGAAGAACAAAGAAATGATACTGCGGATACAGGAGATGATACCATTGGTGAAAATACCGAATTGACTCCTTTAGCATTGGAAGTTCTTAAGGACAAGGACACTGATGCTGAAATAGAAAAGAATCAGGAGGAAACAGACTTTCCTGAAAAAAACGGTTAAAATAAAATAACTTATAAACATACCATCATCTGATCTTTACAAAAGTGGACCAGGCGATGGTATGCATATAATTATATCGTAATTCAAATACTAATCTAAAGTTCTTTTAGTTCCCCTACAACTTTGGCCATTGTTGATTTAGCATCGCCAAATAGCATCAGACAGTTAGGATAGCCGAATAGCTCATTCTCAATACCGGCATACCCTGCATTCATGCTTCTTTTAGATACGATTACAGTTCTAGCCTTATCGACATTTAATATTGGCATGCCGAAAATAGGGCTTTGAGGATTGGTATGAGCAGCAGGATTAACCACATCGTTTGCACCGATAACTAAAGCGATATCCGTATTTGCGAATTCATCGTTAATTTCATCCATCTCAATTAATTTATCGTATGGAATATTTGCTTCGGCAAGCAGCACATTCATGTGTCCTGGCATACGTCCGGCTACTGGATGAATAGCAAATTTTACTTTTATATTCTTTTTCTCCAGCAAATCAGTCAGCTCTTTTACAACATGTTGCGCTTGAGCCACAGCCATACCATATCCTGGAACAATAATAACAGAAGATGCAGAATCGAAAAGCATAGCAGTTTCTTCCACACCTATTTCTTTAACGACGATATCATCACCACTGGTTGAAGATGTACCAACGGTTTGACCAAATCCACCCATTAAAACATTCGCTAATGAACGATTCATGGCTTTACACATAATTTGTGTCAGAATTATACCCGAAGTACCTACAAGAGCTCCAGCTATAATTAATACCTGATTGTTCAGAACAAATCCTGTTGCACAAGCAGCGATCCCTGAATATGAGTTCAGCAAAGAGATCACTACCGGCATATCGGCACCTCCAATGGGTATCACAACAAGCACACCCAGGAGTAAACCTAAAAATAAGACACCTATCATCCAAATTTCTATGTTGGGATTTAATACAACCAGCACCGATAATACAAGTATGACCAGTAGAATAATTGCATTAATTAAATGTTGTCCTTTAAAAGTAATGGCATGACCGTTAATCAATCCTCTCAATTTACCAAACGCAACCATAGATCCGGTAAAAGTTATAGCACCAATTATTACACTTAAAACAACCGTAACCGCAACAATAGCGTCCATGGTTAAGCCGTCGTTATGTGCCTGTCTCCAATACTCCGATGCTGCAACCAGTACAGATGAAGCTCCCCCAAAGCCATTTAATAGGCCAACCATCTCAGGCATTTGTGTCATTTCAATCTTTTGGGCCGCATAGGTACCAACAGCAGAGCCAATTAAAATGGTAATAAAGATTTCGGTAAAACTTAATACCTGCGAATCGAGTAAGGTTACCAAAACGGCAATAAGCATGGCAACAGCACTCAGTGTATTTCCCCGTCGAGCAGTAGTTGTTTTGCCAAGCATCTTAATGCCTACAATAAATAATACTGAAGCAAGCAGGTAAGCCGCCTGTATAAATAATTTAAGATCCATGTACTATTTTTTCTTTTTAAACATCCGTAACATCCGGTCGGTCACTACATACCCTCCAACCACATTTAATGTAGCAAGGAATAGCGCTGCTATACCTAATACTTTACTAACAGGAAAGCCAGCAGGGCCAGCAGCCACTATTGCTCCAACAATAGTAATTCCTGAGATGGCATTAGAGCCCGACATTAAGGGTGTGTGTAATGTAGGGGGAACTTTAGCGATCAGCTCAAAGCCCACAAAGCTGGCAAGTACCAGCACATATAGCAGTATTATTAAGGTTTCTGCATTCATACTTTATTTTTATTTAAAATTTCTTTTGTAAACTGATGGACAACTTCGCCCTGATGGGTAATAAGGGAGCCTTTTGTTATTTCTTCATCCATATCCCATTTAAAGGAGTCTTTAGTAGCGAGATGCAGTAGAAGCGTGCTAATATTCTTTGCATAAAGTTCACTTGCATTGACAGAAACCATTCCAGGCAGGTTAGATTCGCCAATAATGGTAACACCATGTTTGATTACGGTGCAATTAAGTTCACTTATCGCGCAATTACCTCCACTTTCTACAGCCATATCAATTATGACAGATCCTGGTTTCATACTCTTAACCATATCTTCAGAGACCAAAAGGGGTGCTTTTTTCCCGATCACAAGTGCTGTAGTAATTACAATATCAGCCTCGGCAATATGTTTGACAATAAGTTCCTTTTGTTTTTGCAGGTATTCTGCAGAAACTTCTTTAGCATAACCTCCTTCTGTTTGAACCCCTTCGGCCTGTACTTCAAGAAATCTCCCTCCCAATGATTCTACCTGCTCCTTTGTTTCTGCACGAACATCCGTAACTTCAACTACCGCACCTAAACGTTTAGCTGTAGCCACCGCTTGTAAACCTGCAACTCCGGCACCAAAAATCAATACCCGTGCAGGTGTTATTGTACCCGCAGCAGTCATCATTAATGGGAATATTTTGCCAAGGGCGTTTGCACCTAATAGTACAGCTTTGTAACCTGCAAGATTAGCCTGCGAGCTTAAAGCATCCATTTTTTGTGCACGCGAAATACGAGGTACAGCATCCATTGCGAACGCGGATATCTTCTTGACTAACAAAGCCTCTATTATCTCAGGAACAGTATAGCCATATAGAAACGATATGGTTATTGAACCTTCTTTCAGGAGCAATAATTCGTCGACCAGTGGGGCATTTACCTTCAAAAGAACATCCACTTCAGTTAAAAGAGCTTGTTTATCTGAATAAACACGCGCACCTGCAGCTTCATAAGCAGAATCGTAAAAACCGGTTGCTAAACCTGCACCGGCTTCAATAAAACATTCAAATCCAGCTTTTATAAGTGATTTAACACTATCTGGAGTAAGTGCTACCCGTTTCTCGGGTTCTTTGCACTCTTTAACAACAGCAATTTTCAAGTGAAATGGTATTTAATCTGGTTAATAATCAAGAAACGAAAGTAAAATGAATAATCTGTGTAAAAAATGATTCAAGGCACTTTTCTGCATGAGTTAGAAAATGAGAGGCATAATTAGCTTATAATCCTAATTTTTTTTTAGTAATTCCCTGTAATTTGCGCCCACTGGAATTTCCATAGTAGTTAATTCTATCCTATTGCCTGTCAAGGCTTTAATTTTATCCAGATTGATTATGTAGGATCGATGAATACGTAAGAATTTATGAGGCGGCAGCATTTGTTCAAATAACTTCAAATTTAAACTAGCAAGTAGTCTTTTTTTGCCTCCATAAATGGAGCAAAAGT
Source organism: Arcticibacter svalbardensis MN12-7 (assembly GCF_000403135.1). Taxonomy (GTDB): domain Bacteria; phylum Bacteroidota; class Bacteroidia; order Sphingobacteriales; family Sphingobacteriaceae; genus Arcticibacter; species Arcticibacter svalbardensis. The sequence goes on along the minus strand of NZ_AQPN01000043.1, from coordinate 94,462 downwards.
CCTTTTCAGCCTGAATGTATTCGATATCGCAGTAGTTAATCTTTACAAGCTTAGCATCCTGTTTTATGAAAATATAATCATTCGTAATTGGCATCTTTTCTGTTGATTGAGGACGAATGGCAATTCTTTCAAGCGCTTTTTGTACAGCTTGATAAAAGCGCTCAAAAATAATTGGTTTAAGTAAATAATCTACGGAGTCAAGTTCAAAACCTTCAACAGCAAATTTGGAGTATGCAGTAGTAAAGATCACTAAAGGAGATTTGCGTAGAGATCTTAAGAATTCAATTCCGGTAATAACAGGCATTTGTATATCCATGAAAATAAGATCTACTGAGAATTCATATAAAGCTTCATATGCTTCCACTGCGTTCTTGCAGCTTTTAACTAGATTTAATTCCGGTATTTTCTCAATATAACTTTGAAGTATATCCCTTGCTATAGGTTCATCATCTACAATTATGCAGTTTAATCTCATGTTATCTGAATTATTAAATTAACCGAATATTTATTATTTAAAATGCCTACTTCATACTTGTATCTTTCTTTATAATAAAGCTTTAGTCTTTTTGTGAAATTGCATAAACCTATTCCTCCAGTAATTACTTGCTTGTCCGGATCAATACTATTGTCTATAGTAAAACTTAGATGTCCATTTAAAATGCTCATGGAAATATGAATAAATGAGGCAGGTGTATCAGAACTATATTTAAAGGCATTTTCAATTAAGGGTATTAAAAGTAATGGAGCTAAGTTGTAATCATTGTTATCTAAAGTACATTCAAAATGAACTTTGGCATCATTCAGCCTTATTTTTTCTAGTTCGATATAATCTTTTAGCAGTTTAACTTCTTTTTCAACAGGCATTACTTCGTGTTCAGAATCGTATAATGCATATCGTAAAAATTCGGAAAGACGGGCCACTAATGCTGCTGATCTTTCTGTATCACCGCTGATAATCAGCCCATAAATATTGTTCATAGAATTAAAGAGGAAATGAGGATTAAACTGTGATTTTAAAAAGCTGAATTCAAGCTGCAGATTCTCTTTAGCTAATTGTAGCGAGCGAATTTTATCTCTGTAAGCCTGCAGCGTCATTTTTATACTAAACGGGATGCATAACGCAAACAGTAAAGTCATAGGTGTTCCTAAACTTAATAATCTTGTTAATATAACATTGATCAATCCCCGGTTTAAATAACTTTCATAATTTGAGTTAAACTTATGGAGCACGGAAAGGCAAGTTTTACAATTTTGTATCAGGTTTATTTCAGCGTAAGCATCGGCAATAGTGTATGAAATTATTAAAAGCAGGATACTTAATCCGCTAAGCAGGTACTTTCTTTTAAGTATCAAGTTAGGTACAATAGCATACATAAAAGCATAATAAAATGTGGTCATGAGTAATGTGCTGCTTAAACTAATGTAGACATAGGCTTCAGAGGAAAAACCTCTGTATACATTAAAGGATACATTGGTAAGATATAACCTGATACCAAACATGAATAACCAAAAAAAGAAGTGCAGCATTATTCTCAAATAAGGATTCGTGTAAATCTTTTCTATAACTGATGTTATTTTCATGCACAAAATATCGGCTTTTAACTGATGATGCAACAAATATAAACGATGAAAGCCGGAAAGTTTTCGACCAATGATGTCGTATGAGCAATATAGCTTTTTGAAAAAGAAGCAGATTGCTTTATGGCGCTTTATGTGGGTTTAGTCGAAAGATTTAATTCTATTGTCGATTTAAATTGACGCGCAACTTTTAAAAAGCGCACTTTACTTCAATACAACAGACGTATGAAAACACGATTAAACAAATTGCAAGCATTATTAAAAGTATTGATTTATTTTTCAGTACTTTGTATGGCTACTTTTATTGCAGGCATAGTGCCGGTGATCAATGACTTTATTTTCTTCTTTTTAGTTTCTTTGATCATAAGTTGGTATCTTCTAAGAACTGAAGGAACGTCATTATTATCGCTTGGATTCTTTCCAACAAAAAGACAAGATGGATATGACTTTTATTTAGGACTGGGAATAGGCATTCTTATGTTAATCTGCACTACGATAATTACACTATATCTGACTCAGGATAAATGGACATTTAACCAGCATATTGACCCCATTTATCTAATTGTAACCTTTTTGATGTGTCTATGGTCAGCCTTTGTACAGGAATTTGTCTTCAGGGGATATCCTTTCCAGACATTGTTGAAAAACTTTACACCCTGGCTTGCACAACTGTTTATTGTTATCCCTTTTGGCTTAATGCATCTCGATCATACCATGTCTGTTACCGATGCTGGTAAAGTAATGCTGACTACCGGTCTTGGATCTATTTTATTTGGGCTGACTTACATCAAAACAAAAAGGCTTGTCATGCCTGTTGGAATTCATTTAGGATGGAATTACGCGCAGGAACTCATTCCAAGAACTGCAGGGGGCAATCACTCCAGTTTATTGAAGGTAACAACTAACCATGAACAATATAGTGGTTTTATGATACTCATGCCTTTCTTATTAATCGTTTCAGTTACTATTATACTTATAGCAAGTTGCAAAAAGAGCCTGGTCTTGCCGTCCAGGAGTTGACTTATTTGATGAGTAAATTTGGTGTTAATTATCTTAAAGAGCATGGTGTAGAATATCAGAAAGACCAGCAATTATACAGATAGAATTTCTCTAATCATTATATCATAATTTACTTGATTATTAACATACCAAACCAATCAAGATATCAAGGGCTGATTATTAATAAAATCATTTAGCACTTGGAAGCTTAATTATTAATTGCACTTTAACCACATAATTAAACGCCAATTATAATATTGGCAATGATCAGTTCAGCCGCCCGTTTTTCTTTTTCATAATTCTGAAATATAAGTTCTTTATTGGCAATGCTTAATTCGGCAGCCCGTTTTTCTTTTCTTCATCTTGATAAGCCAGCTCTAAATTGGCGATAATCAGTTCAACCGCTCTCTTTTCTTTTTCCTCATCCTGAAAAGCAAGTTCCTTCCTGGCAATTAATAATGCGCCTTCCTTCGATGATTTATTTGTTACCATTTGTGTTTAAACAATTGCTATTCTATATAATTTAAGAGGGTAATTGATTGATTTGAAAGTTCTGCCTTGTCAACCAGAATTTTGATGCTTTTGAACGTTAAACATCTTCTGTTAAATCAGTTGCAGGCAGCTCGTCTGATATAATTGACGTTTGTGTATCCAATTATCCAATGTCTTCAATAGGACTTCTTCTTTTATCCTTCAGTTGTTTAAAATGTGAGGGTGATAGTCCTGTTACTTTTTTAAATTGGTTTGATAAATGCGCCACACTTTTGTAATTCATTTTCCAGGCAATCTCAGTGATATTTAATTCATCATAAATAATGAGCTCTTTTATCCTTTCAATCTTATGCGAAATGATAAATTGCTCAATGGTAGTGCCTTGTATCTCCGAAAACAAATTTGCCAGGTAGGTATAGTCGTGATTCAGTTTGCCGCTTAAATAATCAGAAAAAGTCATGTTAATCAACCCATCTGTATGAACCATGTCAACAATCGTGTTTTTGATTTATTCAATCAATACCGATCTTTTGTTATCTAATAGCTCCAGTCCGGATTGAAGCAAAGCGATTTTTACCTGCTCCAATTGCTCACCCTTTATGTTTTCCATTATTTCAACTTCGCCTAATTCGACTATGATAAAATGAAGCCCAAGATTTTTTAGTTCTTGTTTGACAATCATTTTGCAGCGAACCGAAACCATATTTTTGATGTGTAGTTTCATTTTATTAAATGATTGCTTTTTTAAATTTTGGAAGTTCAGTCAATACTACTTAATTATTGGAAGGATTATACAATCTAATTGTCTCATTTGACGGAAAGGCGTATCTGTACGGCTTAAATTATGCAATAGCCTGCTCTCTAGATTCATTTTACTCTTATTATGCATGAATTTCTCTTGGGATAATGAATTAAATATTTATTAATTTTATTTTGAAATCTTATACATATGGCAATAAAGAAAGCTTTAACACTCTTTTTTATGATTACCAGGCATGTATACGGGTAGCTGCGGTGGATAGTTCAAATTATCTTCCAATGGTTATACTCCTACAACAGAATTACATACCTATCAATCGAACTGCGTAACATTAAAGAATGAATAATATGAAAAGCAATAAAAAAGAGTTGTCACCAGAACAGAATGAAGGTTTACTCGGCGTATTGAAAGTTCGTTATGAGAAACACATGAACCGCCATAAAAATCTTGAATGGGCTAACGTACAAGCAAAGCTAGTCGCTAATACCGAAAAACTTTGGACAATTAACGAAATGGAAGTAACTGGTGGTGAACCTGACGTTGTTGGCTATGATACAAAGACGGACGAATATATTTTTTATGATTGTTCAGCTGAAAGTCCCAAGGGTCGCAGAAGTGTTTGCTACGACCGTAAAGCACTCGAGTCGAGGAAAGAATTTAAACCGGCAAATACTGCGATTGATATGGCCGCTTCTATTGGCATTGAGCTTTTAACAGAAGAACAATATCGGGATTTACAAAAACTGGGAAATTTTGACAATAAAACATCGAGTTGGATCATGACACCTTCTGTAATTAGAAACCTTGGTGGTGCCATCTTTGCTGACTATCGTTATGACACTGTCTTTGTATATCACAATGGTGCAGAATCTTATTATGCCGCCAGGGGCTTTCGTGGCTCGGTAAGGGTTTAAACTCCATGGTTCATTATAAAATAACTAATTGTTAGTCTGCAGCGTTCCTATTTTCTTATAAACATCGAAACCTTTTTATCCTGGATGAAGTAAAAGGAAGAACCTGAGCTTAAGTGATCAGAGAATTGATAAACAATTCAAGTCTTATATTAAATCATGGAAACAATAATCCTAAATGTAGAGGTACAAAAACCTATTATCAGTATCGACGGCAAAGGTTATTTTGTTAACGTTCAAGAAATTCAATCATTTTTCGACTCTTGTAAACTTTTCATGCCGGCTTCTGTACCTGACTTGGTCGTGCAAACTCAAATTATCTCTGATACTTTAATAGATCAAGCTTCTCCAGAGAATCTTATCGGAGACTTGAAAAATAATATCAAATTTTTGAAAGAGATTGAATTTATGCTGAAGGGAATCTTAACGCCAATAAAATGATTGATTCGTATAATCTCTAGAACTTTGTTAAACAAAACATTTAAATTGATTTGCGTTAAACGGGAGCTACTTAATTGTAGTTAAATCAGCACCATTGTAGTGCTGATTTGTTTTTTTCAGGTTAGGTGCAATAAGCCAGTTTGATGCTTGCTTGCAATACTAAATAAGCAGGCTTTTCGGCTTGAATTCTCTTTTTCAGTTCTTTCAGCTTTTTCCCAAGAAATTGCACCTTCACCTCGCTGTACAAAATCTCATAGGCTGTAATCTGCCTTGATAACTCTTTCAACAGCTGTTCATAATTTTGGTACATGGCTTCCAGTTCCAGGTTGTAATCCACTGCTTGCTGTGAAAATCCGGAATCCCGACCATTGCTTGCTAACAATTCCTCCATTTGCAGCAAAGCATTGTGTAAATGCTCATGCCGGCTTTTACTAATTCCATGCATTCTTCATATAATTAATTCGCAAAGCTCCATTATCTCGGAAAAAGCTGCACCAGATCAAAAGACTCCAGGTATGTAACTTTTTCTATGCTCGTTTTCCGGTTTAGGTAGATACTTTGAACCTTACCTGGCGAAACGCCATCGTAGGGGATCTCAAGGGAAATTACGCTCATATCCCTGTTTTTACTGATGTAGTAGTCTTTGGTCTTTGAATCTCTGACCACAACAATCGGATATAAATAGTGATCGTCTTGTTCTGGAATTACCATAGGAACTGGAATTTTCAGGTAGGGTGTCCAACTCCCTGGCTGCACATTTTCGGCTAACGGAATAGTAGTGGTATGTACAACGACTATAGGGTCGGGCTTCGTACTATCCTCATAGTACTCGAGCACCTCAATGTTGATGTCTACAGGAGCCGAACTACCATTGCTCTCCACATAAAAATTAGCTGTATATTCATTTTCCTTCGGAACAGGGTAGGCGTATCCCTCATTAAACTTCAGTCCGTCAAAGTAGAACGGGGGAACAATACTTTGCTTGTCGTTGATGTTGAATGTCTGGCGATAAATGGTCTCTCCTGTGCTTTTTCTTTTCAATTCCATGTTGATTTCATCCGTTGTAAAGGCTAGCTGGTTTCCTGTCCTAACGGTTCTTACCTGACCGTAATATTCACGTATTTTAACGTTATCAAAATATTGTACAATGGTATCTCCTATTACAAAGCCGCTAATGTTAAAATTTTCATTAAAAGCTTTTATAGCTGGGAGCATAGGAGTTCCGTCCTTTTCACACGCACTTAACAGCAATACAGGCAGGATAGTTGCCAGATATATTATTCTAATTTTTTTGATCATGATGTACTTCAATTAAAAATTATAGGATAAGGAAAGACTAAATGTACGGCCCGTATAGCGGGTAGCCGTTTGCCTGTCACCAACCAGCCTATTGGTAACCTGATCCGTATACCCTTCTTCAAATTTTTCAGAGAAACCAAATTTATAAGCGTATGCTTCGTTCCATTCCAAATTCAACTCACCTTCATTTCCCGGTTTTATTTCAAAGGTTGTTGGATCATTAATGAAATAACGGAAGGGGGCATCAAGCAAATTGCTCATATTAAGCTTCGTTTGCATTTTTCCTTTAAAAAATATATAGCTTACCTGCGCGTCCATTTGGGTACGCGGTCGTTCATATTCAACATAGTTGGGAGATATCCCGGTAATAAATGTTTTATAACCTGCATGGTTCAAGCTAGCGTTCAAACCCAGTTTTTTTCCTGCGTATTGTATGCCTGCGTTGTATAATAGTGGTACCTGTCCATATAGTGCGCGTGGATATTTTAAGTATTTATAATACATCGAATCTAAGCCGTCAGAACTTTTCCCATACTGTATCTCTCTCGCCCTTACCTTTGATTTTTGAAGGGTGAGGTTACCGCTAACGTACACGTCCTTTAGAAATGAAGCTCCATCATACAGAAAATTTAAATTTTTTCGCAGCTCAAATTCCCATCCTCTTACCTTTGCCCAATCAGAATTTGAAATTGTAATGTAACCCCTGCCATTATTTTCATTATCTAACCGGTAATACTCTGCCGGTTTATCAAAATACTTATAGAAATAAGCTGCCGACAATATTTCACCTGCACCTGGAAATAGCTCTATCTTAGCATCGTAATTATCAATAAGGGTACTGCTAACCCCATTACTTCTCACAACAGATCCGTAGTTGGGGTTGAAACGCGAGAATCTAGAATTTTCCATCATTCCCGGACGAACAGCTGCCTTGGCATAGGATGCACGCAGGTTGAGGTCCTTTATAGGAGAGTAGGTCAGGTTGGCCGATGGCAGAAAATACCAATCCTTTTTTTCTGCAAAAAATATTTGACTATTCTTGTCCGCCAGTTTACTGGCTGAATTTACTATAGTATCCAGCTTGAAGTATTCGGCCCTGCCTCCCCACACCATACGAAGGCCGGGCAGCAACTTATGATCTAACATGACAAACGCCCCCTTATTTAAGCTTTTAGCCTCAAATTTATTTAAGGTATAATCCTGCTTATAGTAGAATAAACTATTTCCGGTGTTCTCCATGCTCATGTAGTTGCCCCACTCCTGGATAGGAAGTAATTCGATTGGAACGGTGGAATTTCGCCCCATTGCTATTGGAAGTATCTGCCAATCGTAAAATGCATGCTTTTTTAAATAGTTAGTACCTGCTTTTAAGGTATGCCTGGTTTTGCCGAGCTTAAAATCATAGGCTGCGCTAAATAACGCGTCAAGGTTATCCTCTTTATAAAGGTATTCATCACGGTGCAGTGGGCCGGCTCCCGGATCGCTTATATTACCTATCGAATAAATATAAAATACGCCATTTGCAGTTTCCCTGAAGCCCTGTTCGGCCGAAATCGCATCACGTTCTACAGATTTTATGGTAGTCCTGGCAAGGCCCCACTCAAAAGTGAATGAATTTACACGATGGGTGCCACTTACTTTATTCTGAAGTAAATCTGTGAATTTGGGTCTTTCATCTTCTAGTATCTTAGGAAATTTCATGTTGTCATCATTCTTCGGATTCTCAAATGTCCAGCCGGTAAAGCGGCTAAACTGATTATCAAATATCCGGGTATATAGATTATAGCTATTGATCTGATGCTTTTCCGTTTTATAACCACCGTTTAACATGAGCCCCAAAGTAGTATTAAACCCATATATATTCCCAGAATTCTTATCAGTTAGGTCATCCCCACGTGTTGGTTCGCGAGCCCAATCTCCCCGGCGTATGCTGGATACATAATCATTGGTTTGTGTATTACGGTAACTTAACGAGCCTATAAAACCAAGGCGGCGTACTTTGGTACTGTCAAGTGAATAGGTCCTGCCCAAACTCAGTTGGTAATTTTGTGATGACACAGGTTTAAAACGGCGCGCACCTAAGCGCTCTGTTCCTCCTATACGTTTGTTCTGTTCAGCAACTTGAGCGGCTGTAATTTCATTTTGACTGTCATCCTTTGTCGGGTCAAATTTGCCAACCAAGTTCAGCATACCATCAGGGAAATGATCTCTACCTCCATCATCAAAACCTAAATAGTCGTACTTGCCACGTCCATATCCAAGAAAGTCTTTACCAATGGTGCGGCTGTTGTAAGAAGAGCCTGCGCTTATTGATACAAAATTGTTTTCAGGAACCGATTTGGTAGTGATCATAACCAGGCCTCCCGCAAACCCATAAGGCATATCTGCGGTGATGGACTTAGCCACCACAATGTTTTCTACCAGATTGGTTGGGATGAGGTTAAACTCAAAGTCGCGCTCCTGCACATCTGTGCTAGGCAAAGCACTCCCATTTAGCAGTGATACGTTATAACGCTCGGCAATGCCACGTATAACTACCTTTCGATTATCGTTAGTTGAAACGCCTGTTATCCTTTTTAGGGTTTCACCCACATGTTTATCAGGGGTTGCACCGATCTGTTCTGCAGAGATTCCATCCGAAAGGTTGGAGGCGTTCTTTTGCTGCGCATATAAACTTGCAACAGAGGCCCTCCTATAACTCGAGACTACTACAACTTCTTTCAATCCTTTTGAATCTGTTTTCAAAGAAATATTTAGTGGCGTATTTTTAGCTTCTGTTACCATTACTCCGGTAATGCGATGGCTTTGAAAAGATATGTAGCTGAACTCAAGGGTGTAGGTTCCCGGCTGCAAGTTTAGGATATAGCCGCCATCAACACCTGCCTGTGCGCCTGCCCCGGTTTCTACTACTTTGACCGAGGCGCCAGGTAAGGTTTCGCCTTTATCGTCTACGATCTTACCAGAGACATGACCGGGTTTTGCTTGAACTGGCTTGGTTTCAATCAATACGAAATTGTTCAGTATCCGATGCCTTAAGTTAGTCTGATTTAAAATGAGGTCAATGGCCTTTCTTACACTAATATCCTCAGCATCTATCGTCACACTTTTCGTATACTTGGTCAGCAAGTCATCCGACAGTGAAAACCGAATCTTAGATTGTTTTTCAACTGCAAGTAAACTTTCCTTAATACCTGACTTATTTAAATGAAGGACGATTTTGAGCTTATCCAGGTTCTGCCCTTTAGCAGAATCAGCTAAAAGCATACCTGAGGACGTTAAGAGTGCAGCCAATAAGATAAAGGAGCATTTCATAAGAAAGATAAGTTTGTGTCTTACGGTAGAGTGAAGGATTAAACCTTTTTGCATATTTTTGGAAACTAATGGGTGAGCCCGCCTGTGGCGGGAAATCTGTTATTCTATTCATTAAGCCGAACCGTCGTCGAAAACATCCGGCTTTTTGTGATGATCATACCGTTCCCGGTTTCGGGAGCGGTATTTTTATGTCTGGTATTGCTGTTACATCTTTTCTTAAATTAGTTCAAACTCTGTTAATTGATGTTTATCCGGTTTCCTTTAATCCGGTAGTGAAAACTAGCTGTACCGGCAAGCACGTCCATAATTTGGTTAACTGGTACATTTGCAGTTAAAGTAATCGTGACTTGTTGCTCTGCTTTTTCCGGATCAGCAAAGATTATTTTTACATTATACCAGCGTTCAAGCACGGCGGCTATTTCCCGCATGGTGCTTCTGTTAAAGACCAGTCTGCCGTTTTTCCACTCTTCAAGGTCATTTACCGCTACAGTGCCTAGCACGGCATTTTTATTATCCCATTTAAGACTTTGTCCGGGTGTTAATACAGCAAGTGATTTAGCACCCTGAGACAAGAGCTGGGTTACGCGGACTTTACCGGTGGCTACTTCCACTAGCATCGGCTGACCATTAAAGGCATTTATACGGAACGATGTACCCAACACACGGGTTTGTACATTCCCTGTATGGATAATAAAGGGTTTCTTAGGGTTTTTTGTGATCTCGAAAAAAGCTTCACCCTGTAAAGAAATTTCACGCTTGCTAGCCGCAAATCGTTCGGGATAGATCAGTTTGCTTCCCCCTCCCAGGTAAACGGTTGAGTTATCCGGTAAAACAATCTTAGAGCGCTGTCCCATAGGGTTCTCGCTTTTCAATAAGGCAATGACAGGAGCTTGCTTTTCCCGATTAGTATATTTGGAGATGCCATACCAGGTGACAAAGCAAATTAACAGCCCGCTCCAAACTGCTGCGTATGGCAACGAAAAGAAACGATTTCTTGCGGGAAGCTTTTTAATTTCAGTGAATGGCTTAGGTAGATGGTCTTCCCCAAAACGGTTCTTCCAACGGGAAATGTCTTCATCTGAGATATCCCGCTCCTGAAAGGTATCCCATTCTTCTGCCAGGACGTTGTTGATCAATTGCTGCGAATTATCAAGCTTCAAAAAATCATCTATAATCCGGAGCTCTGCGGCGTCGCATTCCCCGATAAGGTATTTTTGAATGAGATGTTTATTTACAGGCTGATCCATTTATTTATGTGCTTCTATATATGAATACACATATTTTTAGCTCAGCCACTAATGCTAATTTGTTTTTTTTAAAATAATGGCAGTAAGTAGACAAAGAGGTTCAGGAATCAATGCTTTTAATGTAATTGTTGCCAAGAAAGGAGGATGTTCTATATGTATAAATAGCAGGCCAGTACGAAAGCAATATCAGTATGATCTTTTAGATTTTGGCGGAGGAAGCGGATAGATGCGCTGATGTGATTCTCCACTGTGTTAACCGAAAGCTGTAGTTCGGCGGCTATTTCCTTATGCGTCATATCCTGTTCACGACTCATCTGAAAGACTTTTCTGCGCTGCGGACTTAGTTTCTTTACCATACTTTGGTACACAGATGCGAGTTCACGTGCTTCCAGTTCCCCATCGGCTGATATGGCAGTTAAACAATGATTTTCAACGTCATCAAGAGGCAGGGTTTTAAGGTAGTTTTTACGAACGTGGTTAAGTACCTTATTTTTCATAGCCGTAAAAAGATAAGGGGCGATTTCGATACTGTTATCCAGCTGATCACTTTTCTGCCATAGCTGCAATAGCAAATCGAGAACAAGACTTTCAGCTATCACCTCGTCTTTTAAGAATTTTAACGAAAACTGGTACAGTTTATTAAAATACCTGCGGAACAATACATTAAAGGCTGCTTCGGTGCCTGCCCTGCAATGTTCTAAGAGTAAATGATCAGGTAAATTCTCTAATGTGAGTGACATTCTGTGTATGCAATTTTACATGTCAAAGCTATCATGTAAGAATCATGCATGTGTTAATTGTATATTAAATTATTATTCCATAAAGAACCTGACTTAAGCTTAGTAAATTGACTATAACAGAAAAATGAGAGATCGTGTCTTAGAGATGGATTGTATTGAATTTTTAGCAATCCTGAGAATTTATCGCATAAAAAAGTAGCCAATATGATTAGCTACTTTTTTATAATTGTACTGAAGGCGGGAATCGAACCCGCACTCGCTTTAAGGCGAACAGGATTTTAAGTCCTGCGTGTCTACCAGTTCCACCACTTCAGCAGGTTATGAAAACCTATTAAAATAAATCCCTTCTCGGTAGAGGAAGGGATTGGAGCGAAAGACGAGATTCGAACTCGCGACCCCGACCTTGGCAAGGTCGTGCTCTACCAACTGAGCTACTTTCGCATTGTTATTGCTTGGTAATTTTCAAAACATCGATCCGTTTTGATGTTGCAAATATAGAGAGAAAAGTAGTTCTGTCAAGAGAAAAAGTAATTATTTTTAAACTTTATAGTAATGCACTGAATTCCAGAGCATCAAAAATGATATCGCTTTCATATCCGCGCATTAAACCGTATTGAATTAGTTTATGCTTCCTTTTATAGGGGTCAGACTCCTTCACTTGCTCCGCTTTTCTACTCATTATATGGCAGAGCGTACTGAAATAATCTTCCGCATTGATCTTCCCCAGCGCAAACACAATAAGTTTGTCCGATACTCTTTTACTCTTCAATCCCATCTTGATCTTGATCCTTCCCCATTGCTTCATCCTGAATTTCCCCAGTGTATACGCAATCGCAAAACGCTCTTCGTTCAAAAAATTGCTTTGTATCAGCTCCGAAATAACATCCTCTACTTCATAGCTCTTTAAACCGTATTCATATAATTTGCTTCGTACCTCTTGTTGCGACCGTTCCTGATAGGCACAATAGTGCTCTGCTTTAGCCTGTGCGGCCTTTTTATCCAGAACTTTATTTATGGGCTTTTCTAAATTCATAACAGAATGCTATTTAGTAATTTTATCACGCAAATCACAAAAAAATACGGAAATTCGTCCGCAAATGTATCACATAACTTATTCTCTCGAAGAGATAAAAAACGTTATTCAAGCAGAGGGAAATATCCCCCATTTTGAATACAGCGTCCGTACCCTGGCTTTCGATAGCAGGAAGTTAGTAGATGAAAAATACGCACTTTTTTTCGCACTAAGTGGGCGGAGAAACGGAGATTTATACATTAAGGAAGCATACCAGGAAGGCGTTCGGAATTTTGTAGTACATAAAACCTACACCGGAGCTTCTGAATTTCCCGATGCTAATTTTTTACTAGTTGATGATACCCTGAAGGCATTGCAGGACTTGGTTGCCAAACACCGCAAAAATTTCAGCTACCCCGTTATCGCCATTACCGGCAGTAACGGTAAAACAATAGTGAAAGAATGGCTCTACCAGTTGCTGGGTCATGAAAAAAATATAATCCGCAGTCCCAAAAGTTACAACTCTCAAATCGGCGTTCCCCTTTCCGTATGGAATATGAATGAGAAAAATAACATGGGAATCTTTGAAGCTGGAATCTCACGAAAAGGGGAGATGACTGCGCTAAAAAACGTTATCCGTCCCAGTATAGGTGTTTTGACCAATATAGGTGAAGCCCACAATGAAGGATTTGACTACAGGGAGGATAAGATAGCAGAGAAACTGATTCTCTTTAAGGGTGTGGATCTCTTCGTGTATTCGCCTAAATATCTTGAGGGTTATACTGGAACTATTCCAGGGAAGAAAAAGTTTACCTGGGCATTCAATCAACCGGCAAATCTGAATGTAATCCGTCAATATGATGGTTATGGTGACTACACCTCCCTAACTGCCGTCTTTAAGGGGGAGGAAATTGAATGTATGCTTCCTTTTAAAGATGCTGCCTCAATAGAAAACGCGGTTTGCTGTTGGGCACTACTGCTTGCTCTTAAATATGATGAGGATGATGTGGCAGAATGGATTGAAGAACTCCATGCAGTAAGGATGCGCATGGAGCTTAAAACAGGAATCAATAATTGCTCTATTATTGATGATTCGTATAGTCTGGACATCTCTTCTCTTGCCATTGCGCTCGACTTTTTAAATCAACAAAATCAACATCCTAAAAGAACTTTGATTCTTTCTGAGATTCCTGAAGCGGGGATTTCGCCTAAAATACTATATAAACAAATAGCCGAACTACTAGAAAGTAAATCTGTAGATCGCTTGATTGGGGTAGGTCCCGAAATATCCTCTTATGCCAAACTCTTTTCTACAGAAAAAACATTTTTCCCTGATACCGCTACGTTAATTAGCCAAATTCATACCATCCCGATTGCTGATGAAACTATCCTGCTTAAAGGTGCACGAAAGTTTGAATTCGAGCAAATTAGTAAAATTCTTACACAAAAGGTTCATGAAACGGTATTAGAAATCAACCTCAATGCACTTGAAAATAATCTCAATCACTATAAAGCACATCTTAAACCTGGCGTAAAATTGATGGCCATGGTAAAGGCCTTTTCTTATGGAAGCGGAAGTTTTGAAATCGCCAATGTACTCCAATTTAACCGGGTTGATTATTTAGCTGTGGCTTATGCGGATGAAGGTATCTCACTCAGAGAGGCAGGCGTAACATTACCCATCATGGTGATGAATCCCGACTTGCTTGGTTTTGAGATGATGATTGCAGATAAGCTGGAACCTGAAATCTATAGTTTGCGGGTCCTGAATGATTTTATAGAAGTGCTTAAAAAGAAGAATAAAAACCATTATCCCATCCATATTAAGTTAGATACCGGTATGCATCGTCTTGGCTTTTCTACCGAAGATATTGGTCCTATGCTGAAAATCATTGCTAAAAATCCCTCGATTGTAGTTAAAAGTGCATTTTCTCATTTTACCAGTAGTGAAGATCCATTGTCTGACGACCTCACTCATGAGCAGATTAACTTGTTCACTTCAATAACTAATGTTATGGAAAAGACCTTGGGCTATTCCATCATTAAACATATAGCGAATACCTCAGCCATCAGCCGTTTCCCTGAAGCACAGTTTGATATGGTTCGTCTGGGTATTGGATTATATGGTATTGATGGTACTTATCCGGCTCATAAATCACCATTGGAAACAGTGGCCAGACTCAAAACCTGCATCTCTCAAATCAGGGAACTGAAGAAAGGAGATACCGTAGGATATAATCGAAGAGGAGTGATGACGCATAACGGGCGGGTAGCAACCGTAAAAATCGGATATGCAGATGGATATAACAGACAATTGGGTAATGGTACAGGCAAAATGCTGGTTAATGGCTTTTTGGTTCCTACTATCGGAAATATCTGTATGGATATGTGTATGCTCGACATTACAGGTATTCCTGCTGAAGAAGGGGATGATGTGCTCGTATTTGACGAAAATCATACCGTGAACGATATTGCCGATCAATTAAAAACTATTCCTTATGAGGTCTTAACAAGCATTTCACAACGTGTAAAACGTATATATTATTATGAGTAAACAAAAATAGATTACAAATTTGTAATTTATTTCACTTCCTTTACGTCATACCCAAGATGAACAAGATATTCAGCGCATTAATTAATTATTTTATTAAAGGCATAATTGTGGTCGTTCCAATAGGAGTGGCCATCTTCCTCGTGTACTGGATTGTCTCAACCCTTGACCAATCACTCAATCTGAGTGGCGTAATCTGGGTGGATGCCAAAACAGGAAAACCAATGTATATCCCCGGATTGGGAATCCTTACGGTTCTGGTTATCATCTTATTTGCAGGAATTGTGGTTACCAATCTAATTACCGAACCGATCAAACATTGGTTTAACAGATGGTTCAACCGAGTTCCTTTGTTCAACATCCTGTATTCATCTGTTAAAGATCTCACCGAAGCTTTTGTAGGGGATGAAAAGAAATTTCATGAACCTGTTATCGTTGAGATTAATAATTTTGGTCTGAAACAAATTGGCTTCGTCACTAAAAAGGATCTTTCAAAACTTAACCTGGAAGGTAATGTGGCCGTTTATTTCCCTTTCTCTTATTCATTCGCCGGACAGCTGGCTATTGTTAAAGTTGAAAATGTAAAACCTTTACATATGAGCGCTAGTGATGCCATGAAGTTTATTGTTTCTGGTGGTGTCAGTGGTGTGGATTAATCTATTCTAAACATTAATGCCGTATACAAAACCCTTTAAACTATTTAAAGACAGAAGTATTCCCTTTTTAAGGGAGAATCTGAAACTGATTTCACAGTTTATTCTGACGCTTTTTTTTATTGGAATAGGAATTTGGTTCATTAAAAATGAACGGGCAGAAATTTCTCAGGTAAAAGACGTCATGTCAGCTGCTTCCATTGAGTGGATCATTCCTGGAATCATACTAACCGTGGTCTACCTGCTCTTGCAGGGAATGATGTATATGGCCTCTTTTAAAGCTGTAGGATCTGAAATACCACTCCGCGTGGGACTAATATTATTTCTTAAACGTAACTTTATAAGTGTTTTCCTTCCTGCTGGTGGCATATCTTCATTAGCCTTTTTTACTGGCGATATTGAAGAAAGAGGGGTTAATAAGTCGCAAATTCATTTCGCTTCCTCCATATATGGTTTTGTAGGCATCCTCTCAGTCATTCTGGTGGCTCTACCGGTGTTCGTCATTGCTTTCCTGAATAATACAGTAGGCGCTGGCGAATGGTTTGCCTTAGCCTCTATCATTGGATTGGTCAGCTTGCTGGCCTACGTCTACCGCTCTATCAAAAGCCGCGGTTTCATATACCGCAGCGTTCAAAAATATTTCCCTAATGCAACTTTTTTCTTGGATGGACTGATAAATAATAAGCTTGAAAGTAAAGGCTTTATGTTAACGGTTCTATATAGCTCCATCATTGAAGTGGTCGGTATTGCGCATATCTATATCGCCATGCTGGCCTTAAACTTGAATCCTTCCTTGCTTACCTCCTCCATGGCCTATATTATCTCGGTCATCTTTTTAATCATATCTCCGTTTTTACGTGGATTAGGTGCTATAGAGGTGTCCATGGCTTTTGTGATCACCCGTTTTGGGTTTTCTGAAGTGGAAGCGATTGCCGTTACATTTTTATATCGCTTTTTTGAGTTTTGGCTGCCCATGATTGCCGGTGCTTTTAGCTTTTTGCTGAAAATTAATAAACTGCTGATGCGGGTGCTGCCTGCGTTTCTGTTGTTTGTACTTGGTCTGATCAATATTATTTCCGTTCTCACACCTTCCATTGCCGTTCGTGTTCAATTTTTGAAAGGGATAATTGCACCTGAAGTAATTTCTGTCTCCAACTATTTTGTACTTGCTGCCGGGTTATTTTTGCTCATCACAGCTGCTTTTATGCTCAAGGGACTGCGTTCTGCCTGGTACCTGGCACTTACGCTGAGTCTGATTTCTTTTATAGGGAACTTAGCTAAGGCTGTTGATTACGAAGAGTCGACTATTGCTTTGGTGGTTACCGTCATCTTGTTTGTCTCCCGAAAGGAATACTACGTGCGCATTAATCCCCGCTTGCGAAACATAGGCATTCAAACGACTTTACTCAGCATGGGGGCTGTTATTATCTATGGTACACTAGGGTTTTATCTTCTGGATAAACGACATTTTAATGTCGACTTTAGCCTGATTCAGTCTATCCGGTATACGCTCGAAAATTATTTTTTAATCGTTGATGATAATCTGGTTGCACAAAGTAAATTCGGACGTAATTTCCTGTATTCCATTAATATAAGTGGTGTGCTTTCCATTGCATTTCTGCTCTACACACTCATCAGACCCTATGTTTCGAAAGAAGAACCCTCTAAAGAGGAATTGGATAAGGCAGAAAATTTGCTTGAAAAACATGGACATTCTGCCCTTGATTATTTTAAAACTTATTTCGATAAGCTGATCTTTCACTCGGGAGATGAAAGCTTTATTTCATACCGTGTAATTGGGAATTATGCCGTAGTGCTCGAAGATCCTGTTGCTCCCGATCATGAAAGCATGAAACAATGTATTAAAGCATTCGATCAGTATGGCTATGAAAATGGTCTTAAACCCATCTACTACCGGGTATCGGAACAAAGTATGCTGCTGTATAAGGAATTGGGCAAAAAAGCACTTTTTCTTGGACAGGAGGGGGTAGTCGATTTGGATAATTTTTCATTAGCTGGCGGTACTAAAAAATCTATGCGCAACGCACTGAAAAAAGTAAGCGACAAGGGATTTAAAGCCACTGTTCATACGCCTCCATTAAAAGATGGATTGCTGCAAAAATTAAAGGCAGTATCCGATGAATGGCTGCAGGATACCAATCGTTCTGAAATTATCTTTTCCCAGGGTATGTTTATCTGGGAAGAAATTAAAAACCAGGTAGTCATCACGGTAGAGAACGAAGAGGAGAAAGTGGTCGCTTTCCTGAATATTATTCCCGACTTTGTAAAAGGTGAGGCTACCTACGATCTGATGCGTAAATCGTCAGATGCACCTAATGGAATCATGGACTTTATCCTGATTGAACTTTTTAATTACCTCAAATCGAATGGCGATCATGCCATAAATCTGGGCTTTGCACCATTGGCTGGTCTCGACGAAGCAAAGACCTTCCCGGAAAAGTCAATGAAATTTGCTTACGAACGTATTAGAACATTTTCCCATTATAAGGGTTTAAGAGAGTATAAAGATAAGTTTGAACCAACATGGTTCAATAAATATCTGATATACGATAATGATTATGATCTCTTTCAAATTCCTTCTATTCTCAATAAAGTAATCAAACCATGACTTTTAATCGTTTATTATTTCTCATTTTTATATTATCTTCCCCTGTATTGCTCAAGGCTGCCGATCTCCCCTTAAAGGTTATTCCTGCAACCCATGTAAATGCTAAATTGCCAATGGTATTCTTTATTTCAGGAGATGGAGGATGGAATAGTTTCTCCCAGAAACTCGCTGAAACCTTTGCTGCAAAAGGATATCCTGTAGTCGCTTTGGATGCAAAGAAGTACTTTTGGGATGAAAAATCTCCGGATCAAACTACCCGGGAAATCGCAGAAGTGATTAACCGCTATATGAGATTATGGAAAAAGGACACCTTCTTGCTCACCGGCTTTTCTTTTGGGGCAAGCATTGTTCCTTTTGTGGCCCGCAGACTGCCTGAAAATCTGAAGGCATCTCTTACTGGTTTAAGTATGATCTCTGCTGAGCCAAAAGCCGATTTTGAAGTAAGTCTCTCCGGTATGTTGAATATGAAGGCATCTGGTAAATACGATGTTTTGGCCGAACTGAAAAAAATTAAGTCCATGAAAGCGCTGTGCTTTTTTGGAACTCTTGAAAATGCGGGTATAACAAACGAATTCAGAAATGCAGGAAACCGTGTTATGACCTTAAAAGGGAATCATTACTACAATAATGATCAACTTTTACTCGCAACCAGCATAATTAACGATATCAATTAATTAATATCAGCCAGCCGTTTATTTCTTTCTGATTCCTTCTATACTTTTTGCCAGGCGAAATAAATTACTTTTCGTGCCGATGTTAAAGGCTAATGTTTGTAGGTTATGCGTCTCTATTCGTTTCGTGTTTTGCATGTAACTTAACTCGGCAAAAAACTTAAACCGACGCTTTCCATAGTCAATTCCTGTATTCAATTTTACGATCCCGGAAAAAGAACTTTTATTTCTAAAGTTGATGTTCCCTGCTGCTTCATCTATGGAGGCCCGGGGTTCATTTACAAGTCCTCCTCCTACTCCAGCTGATCCGAAAATGCTCAATTGTTTGATGCTTTTAATATAGCCATAAGAGAGGGTGGCCATGTAGAATTTTGCATTTGCATTTTTGGTGTTGTATCCATCGGTTGGGAATTTCTGATCGTACTTATAGTTTAAGTAATCAATAGCCGGAAAAATAAAGTTCTTTCTGTTTTTACTTAGGATCTGGTATCCGATTGAAGAAGAGAACCTAGGCCTCAAGATTTCTGACACACCACCAACAGGGAAGGCCATTCCCAAACCTTTTATACTAAAAATGCGCTCTTTGGCTAAGATTACCTGACCTTTTAGCAATATAGAATCCACACTTTGCGCCTGACCGGCAGTAGTAATACAGAACAAAATGAAGATTGTAAAGATTAGATAGATTTTATTCATAGATGACAAGCTTATTAGACCACATTTTAACAGATGTTCAGTATATAAGTTTGAATGTTGAACTAATCTTTTCTAATATTACCCAAATTCATCAAGCGTAGCTTCAATAATGAGCAGACACTCTTCCATTTGTTTGGCATCTATGACAAGGGGAGGGCCAAATCGAATGATATGGCCATGTGTAGGTTTTGCCAATAATCCTTTGTTTTTTAATAGGATACAGAAATCCCAGGCAGTATGTCCATTTTTCTGTGCTTTAATTTCAACTGCGTTCATTAATCCTTTCCCGCGTACTTCAGAGATGATGTTTGGATACTTTTCCTTCAGTTCCTTCATCCTGTTTATGAATAAAAGGCCCATTTTTGCAGCATTTTCTGCTAGGTTCTCCTCTTTGATTACGGATAAAGCAGCCATAGATACTGCACAAGCCAGCGCATTTCCTCCAAAAGTAGAGCCATGCTCACCCGGTTTTATGACCAGCATAATCTTATCATCGGCCAGCACCGCTGATACTGGAAGTACTCCTCCTGAGAGTGCTTTGCCCAAAATAAGAACGTCCGGACGGATATGTTCGTAGTCACAGGCCAGCATTTTACCCGTCCGCGCAATCCCTGTTTGTATTTCATCAGCAACGAAAAGAACATTGTGTTTCTTACATAGTGCCCAGGCTTGCGTCAGGTAACCTTCGTCTGGAATCTTGATCCCCGCTTCTCCCTGAATGGGCTCTACCAGAAAGGCACATACATTCGGATTGCTTAATGCCTCCTCAAGCGCAGCCAGGTTATTATAGGGGATCGGAATGTAACCGGGTATAAATGGTCCGAAATTAGTCGTGGATTCAGGGTCGGATGAAAAGGAAATTATACCAGTAGTCCGTCCGTGGAAATTCTCCTGACACACAATGATCTGCGCCTCATTATCTGGAATTCCTTTTTTTACATAACCCCATTTCCGGCTTAATTTTAAAGCTGTTTCTACCGCTTCTGCTCCAGAATTCATCATCAACACCTTCTCGTATCCAAAAAATTCAGATATAAACTTTTCACATTGTCCTAGTTTTACACTATAAAAGGCGCGGGAAGTCAGTGTAAGTACCTGTGCCTGTTCAATAAGTGCCTTTATAATCGTAGGGTGACAGTGTCCCTGGTTCACGGCACTGTAGGCAGAGAGGAAATCGAAATATTTATTTCCTTCAGGATCCCACACAAATACCCCTTTCCCCTTAGCCAGAACAACCGGCAGTGGATGATAATTATGGGCTCCGTATTGGTCTTCTAAATCGATTGCTTCCTGACTGGTTATCATATATTTCAAGTGTATTACTAAAGAAAGATGGGTTAAATTAAACAATATATCACAAAAATAGGTAATAGTGTATAACACTTTAATTTTTGTAGACCGTTTTAATGTTAATTTTTACATGAAGAAAAAAATATTAGTGATTGAGGATGATGAAGATATTCAAGATATATTGACACTTCTCCTAACAGAGGAGGGGTATGAAGTGGTGTCTTCGCGCGATGGAAAGATTGTGGAAGATATAAAAACCATTCTGCCTGATCTTGTGCTATGTGATATTTGGGTTCCCACTGTAAAAGGAAGTGAAATTTGTAAGATTATAAAGAGTGACGAAACAACCAAACATATTCCTTTTATACTGATTTCGACTTCTATAAAACTTTCAAATCTTGCTTTGGAATGTGGTGCGGATGATTATATCCAAAAACCATTTCACATAAAAGAGGTAACAACTCTACTTAAAGCCTATATTTGATCTATGAATCATCTTATTGCTCCCTCTGTTTTAGCCGCAGATTTCGCTAATCTCCAGCGTGATATTGAGTTAATTAATAATTCTGAAGCAGACTGGTTTCATGTAGATATTATGGATGGTGTATTTGTCCCTAATATTTCATTTGGCTTTCCTGTGGTAGAGTCTATTGCCAGACATGCAACAAAACCTCTTGATGTGCATTTAATGATCACCGATCCGGATCGCTATCTGGAAACGTTTAAAAATGCCGGGGCCACTAATATTACCGTTCATTATGAAGCCTGTACACATTTGCACCGCACGATTGATGCTATAAAAAAAATGGGGTGTACTGCCGGTGTGGCTTTAAATCCGCATACGCCCATCTCTTTATTGGAAGATATTATTGAAGATGTAGATCTGGTACTCGTGATGTCTGTTAATCCAGGTTTCGGGGGACAAAAATTCATTAAGCATACGTATCAGAAGCTTCATACCTTGAAAGCTTTAGCCGCAGGAAGGAATGATTCTTTATATATTGAAGTGGATGGAGGGGTAAACTTAACTAATGCAACTTCGCTCGTAAAGGCTGGTGCAAATGTCCTTGTAGCCGGTAATTTTGTTTTTTCTTCAGATAATCCAATGAAAACAATCAATTCGCTGAAAGAATTAGATCCCTTTAGTAATTTGATCTGAACTAGCTGAAAATGGAATGTTTTCATCTGATCATGTTCATGATTTTTTCGCACTTTGTACCCACCTTGTCCGCACCTTGTCCGCACCTTGTTCGCTCGAAGGAAACTAAACTGCGACTCAGGTCAGTCTAACATGCTGCTTAGTTAATATTAGCGTCATATTAATATTGCAATCTCGTGATAGTGTATGAGCACACGCGTTGTCCTTTTGCGATTGTATGGTCCTGTATAATCTGTACATTTTCACCCAAAATTTGTTGAAGAATACGCATGTCTGAATGACAAAATCCGGAGCAGGCACTTGAAGCCGCACCTATGGGGCAATGGTTCTCAAGTAGTGTATAAACGTGGTCAGACTCCTTAATGCATTCAGCCATATACCCTTCAATACACCGGATTGCGGTATAACTTTTAAGGATATTTTCAAGGCCCTGATAGTCCTTTAAGACCTCCATGTAACGCTTAACGGCCTGTTTTTCACGGGTAATTAGTACCAATCCTAGGGCCTCCTCACCAAGCTCATCTTTAATGGCATTAAGCAGTTCTACACTGAGTTCCGCATGGTTGTTTGGAAAATACGTATTGCCATGTTCGGTAAGTTCATATATTTGCATAGGTCTTCCTACACCGTTAGAAATGGAGGTAGCTTTTATGAGTCCCTCTTCTGTCAGTTTGATTAGTTGCTGACGTGCACCTTCGCCCGTCATGCCTAATTCAACGGAAATAGTTTTGGCACTAAGAGGCCCTCTCGTTTTAAGAAGCTGTAAGAACCTGTTTGGTCGCATAATTATTTTTCCAAGTTTTTACTTGTTTAATGCAAAAGTAGTAACTTTGTAATTAATAAAGACAAAATTTTTAAAATGGAATGCAGGTTGCGATTTCCTGATAAATAAAATATAGGTTTAATTAATTTGAACGATGAGTAAAGACCAAGAGTTATTAGAAGAACTTGCGAATAGTGAATACGAGTACGGGTTTTCTACTAATATAGATACGGAGATTTTACCTCCGGGTTTGAATGAAGATACGGTGCGATTCATTTCAGCTAAGAAGAATGAACCGGTTTGGTTATTGGAATATCGTCTGAAAGCGTTAAAGCACTTTTTGACAATGGAGACACCAGACTGGCAGAACTTTAATTTTCCTGATTTGAATTTTCAGGATATTTCCTATTATGCTGCGCCTAAGAAAAAGGCTTTGGCAAGTCTGGATGAAGTTGATCCTGAGTTGCTAGAAACTTTCGCTAAACTGGGAATCTCTCTTGATGAGCAGAAGATGCTTTCCGGGGTAGCCGTTGATGTCGTTTTCGACAGTGTTTCCGTAGGTACCTCATTTAAAGGCAAACTGGCCGAAATAGGGGTAATCTTTTGTTCCTTCGGTGAAGCGGTTCAAAATCATCCCGAACTGGTTAAGAAATACTTAGGAACCGTAGTTCCTGCTACCGATAATTTGTTTGCAGCACTTAATGCCGCTGTGTTTTCCGACGGATCATTTGCTTACATCCCTAAGGGTGTACGTTGTCCGATGGAACTTTCTACTTATTTCCGTATCAACGCCATGAACAGTGGTCAGTTCGAGCGTACCTTGCTAATTGCTGATGAAGGCAGTTATGTGAGTTACCTGGAAGGATGTACAGCACCAAGGCGTGATGAAAATCAGTTACATGCTGCGGTAGTAGAACTTATTGCACTTGATGATGCAGAGATAAAATATTCAACCGTACAAAACTGGTATCCCGGTGATAAAGATGGTAAGGGAGGGGTATATAACTTCGTAACCAAACGGGCAATTGCTAAAGGAAGAAATTCAAAAATTTCCTGGACTCAGGTAGAAACAGGCTCTGCCATTACCTGGAAATATCCAAGTGTGATTTTGAAGGGTGATCATTCTTCAGGAGAATTCTATTCTGTAGCGCTAACCCGCAACAGGCAGATTGCAGATACAGGAACGAAGATGATCCACTTGGGCAAGAATACCCGGAGCCGGATCATTTCCAAAGGAATTTCAGCCGGACATAGTCATAACAGTTACCGTGGTTTAGTGTCCATTAATGCGGGCGCAACAAATTCACGTAACTTTACGCAGTGCGATTCCCTGCTGATCGGTGATAAATGCGGTGCGCATACTTTCCCTTATATTGAAGGGAAAAACAGCAGCTCCATTGTGGAACATGAGGCTACTACTTCCAAGATTGCTGAAGATCAGATTTTCTATCTGAACCAACGTGGAATTGATAATGAGAAAGCAGTAGCTTTGATCGTGAATGGTTACGCCAGGGAGGTGCTGAATAAACTTCCGATGGAATTTGCTGTAGAGGCACAAAAATTACTTGCTATCTCACTTGACGGAAGTGTTGGATAGTTTTATTGTTAATTTGGACAAAAACATGCTTAATATAACGAATCTTCATTCATCGATTGAAGGAAAACAAATCCTGAAGGGGATTGATCTTAAGGTAAATGCGGGAGAAATTCACGCTATAATGGGTCCTAATGGATCAGGTAAAAGTACTTTGGCTTCTGTTTTAGCTGGAAAGCCCGAATATGAAGTGACTGAAGGAACAGCTTTTCTGGATGGAAAGGATCTTTTGGATATGGCTCCTGAAGAAAGAGCAAGAGAAGGATTGTTTTTGGCTTTCCAGTATCCGGTAGAAATACCCGGGGTATCTAATATCAACTTTCTTAAAACAGCGATTACTGAAATTCGTTCCCATAGAGGATTACCTGAATTGACTTCTAAAGAGTTTCTGAAGCTTTTAAAAGATAAACAAGAGCTTGTAGAATTGAAATCATCTTTGGTGAACCGCTCTTTGAATGAAGGATTCTCCGGTGGTGAAAAGAAAAGGAATGAAATATTGCAGTTAGCCATGCTTGATCCTAAACTGGCTATCCTGGATGAAACAGATTCAGGATTGGATATTGACGCACTACGGATCGTGGCAAGTGGTGTAAATAAATTGCGTACTGAAAATAATGCTTTTGTTATTATTACTCATTACCAGCGTTTGCTTGATTACATTATTCCTGATTTTGTTCATATTTTATACGATGGACGCATTATTAAATCGGGCACTAAGGAATTAGCGCAGGAACTTGAGGAAAAAGGGTATGACTGGATAACACAACATGAAACAGGGACTGTATAATAATTTTTATAAATACTTAGTAGACAGCTTTGATAAAAAGCAGGCTGCTTTAACATATATTGAATCAGCAAATTTGACAGAAAAACGGAATGAAGCTTTCTCTATATTTAAGGAGTTAGGTTTCCCTACCCGCAAGTATGAAGAGTGGAAGTTTACCAGCTTAGCTGCTGCGCTGAAAGATGAGCTGCAATTAATGATTGAACATGATCATTCTTTAATTAACACCAACCGGATTCACTCTTTAGACGCGGTCCATTTGGTATTGGTGAATGGTCGGTTTGCTCCGGAACTTTCGGATGTTTTGCCTGAAGGCATTACCTTTTATGATACCCAGGCAACCATGGCTGAAATCAGGTTCGAGGATAAGATCTCTACGCTGGCAACTGAAGATGATGCCCCGATGCTGGCATTAAACACGGCTTTCTTTACAGAAGTCAGTGTTTTGGAAATAGCTGCTCATGCGATTGTTGAAAAACCAATTCATGTATCCCACGTATTTACAGTGAATGATATCGCTGAATTTGTGCCTTACAGGATGCTGGTAATTGCTGAAAAACATAGTGAAGCCACTATAATTGAAACTTTTCATTCTGATTCATTAGTACATCCGCTTTTTGTGAGTTATGTATGCGAACAGGAGATTCACGAATCAGCAATCCTGAATACGCACATGATCAACACGCTTCCTGAAAATGCCTATTTTGTGCAACATAGAGAGGTTTTTCAATACAGGAACAGTGTGCTGAATAATTCAAATATTGCGCTGAGCGATGTTACTTTATTAAGAAACGACCTTAACTTTCAATTGAAAGATGTAGGTACGGAAACTAATTTAATAGGCGCTTATATATTGACTGGTGACCAACATGTTGACAATCATACGTTGGTAGATCATCAGTCGCCTAATTGTAATACGAACGAAGTATATAAGGGAATTTTGCTTGATACTTCTCACGCTGTATTTAATGGTAAAGTATTTGTGCGTCCCGATGCTCAAAAAACCAATGCTTTTCAGCAGAATAATAATCTTTTGCTGAGTGATCAGGCTACTGTAAACAGTAAACCTCAGTTGGAAATATTTGCTGATGATGTGAAATGTTCACATGGATCAACAATAGGTCAGATGAATGAGGATGCTTTGTTTTATCTGCAGACCCGTGGTATTGGAGAAGAGGCAGCAAGGAAGCTGATTATGCAATCGTTTATATTTGACGTGATTTCAAAGATAAAAATTGAGTCGCTGCAGGATTATGTATCCGATTTATTGAACAAAAAACTGAATACAGAGAATCTTACAGTAGCTTAGGAATTTGTAAAAGGTTATTTAAGAATTTATGGAAGCAATTACAGATCAGCTAGAAACTGCATTTATATATAGGGGAGAGCCGATACGGAATCAATTTCCTGCTTTACATCAATCTGTGTACGGGAAACCGCTGGTGTACTTTGATAATGCGGCTACTACACAGAAGCCTAATGCTGTTATTGAGGCTATTACTGCTTATTATTCTACGATAAATAGTAATATCCACAGGGGAGTTCATTATTTAAGTCAGGAGGCTACTGAAGCTTACGAAGTGACACGAAATAGTGTGGCTGCTTTTATCAATGCGCCTCATGCATATGAAGTTATCTTTACAAAGGGTACTACGGATGGCATCAACCTCATTGCGGATACGTTTGGATATTCCTATTTGAATCCTGGTGATACGGTGTTGATTTCGGCTATGGAACATCATTCTAATATTGTTCCCTGGCAGATTATCTGCGGAAAAAGAGGAGCAACACTGAAGGTGATTCCGATGAATGAATCTGGTGAGCTGCTGATGGATGAATTTGAGCGTCTGTTGGATGATCATGTGAAGATTGTTGCGGTAACGATGGTTTCGAACAGTTTGGGTACAGTTAACCCGGTGGCTGAAATTATTAAGATTGCGCATGCCAAAAATATTCCTGTTTTATTAGATGCAGCACAAGCGGTACAACATACCAAAGTGGATGTTCAGGATCTGGATTGTGACTTTTTGGTTTTCTCGGGACATAAAATGTATGGCCCTACAGGGATTGGGGTTCTGTACGGTAAAGAAGAGTGGCTCAATAAACTTCCGCCTTATCAGGGTGGAGGTGATATGATTAAGTCTGTTACTTTTGAAGTTACGGAATATAATGATCTGCCTTTTAAGTTTGAGGCAGGCACCCCCAATATTGAAGCGGCTATCACGTTGAATACAGCCATTGATTTTATTAATGAAATCGGGCTGGAAAATATTGAGCGATTTGAAAGGGAATTGTATCAATATGCTTTAAAGCAATTGTCTTTTATTCAAGGTGTTCGTATTATTGGTACGGCTGCACATCGTTCAGGTGCTATTTCACTGGTTGTAGATGGTGCTCATTCCTATGATATCGGGGTTTTGCTTGATAAAATGGGTATAGCCGTTCGGACCGGTCATCATTGTACACAACCGGTTATGGATTTCTTTGAGATTCCTGGCACATTGCGGATCTCTTTTGCGGTATACAACACCAAAGAGGAAATAGATGTCTTTATAACTAGTTTAAAAAGGGCATTAACTATTTTAATTTAAGGATTAATGACTATAAATGAGAAGCAGGATGAACTTGTAGAAGAGTTTGAATTCCTGACAGACTGGATTGATAAATACGAATATATCATCACATCTGCTAAGGAACTACCTATAATTGATGATAAATATAAACAGGATCAATATCTGATTAAGGGATGTCAGTCCAGAGTATGGCTTTATCCGGAAATAAGAGAGGGTAAGGTGTTTTTTACTGCTGACAGTGATGCGATAATCTCAAAAGGGTTAGTTAACCTGGTAGTGCAGGTATTGTCAGGGTATACTCCAGCTGAAATTGTAGCAGCTGATGTGTATTTTATAGATCGGATTGGTTTGCAGGAACATCTATCACCAACACGTTCGAATGGATTGCTTTCCATGTTGAAACAAATTAAGTTGTATGCGCATGCCTACAATTCTTTAAAAGCCTGATGAAATGATAATAAATGATGCAGCGGGAATACAGGATAAGGTAATTGAAAGACTTAAAACGATCTTTGATCCGGAACTTCCTGTGGATATCTATGAACTGGGCCTGATCTATGAGTTGATTACCTATACGAATGGAATCATTAAAATAATTATGACTCTTACTGCTCCGGGCTGTCCGGTTGCCGATCAGATCTTACAGGATGTGGAGCGCGGACTTTCTGTGATAGAAGGAGTTAAGGAGGTGAGGGTAGAAATTACATTTGATCCGCCATGGGATAGAGAGATGATGAGCGAAGAAGCCAAATTGGAGCTCGGATTTTTATAAGGTTTACAATTTACTCGACCCTCTTGTTTAAAGAGGGTTTTTTTATGCGATTTTGTTTTTTTATTTAGGGTTTAGCTTCTTATTTTTATGGTGATTCTTTATTTTTAGAAGGGAGAATTGTTATTGGGTTCGCGGAATTCGATTAAATATGACATATAGGGGTATTGTTAAAAATACTTGATTTATTTTTAAAAAAAGTGGTAAAGTTTTGCAAATAATAGAAATAAAAATGTAGATTCGAATTTCAGTTTAGAAAATAAACACAATAACATATTATTTAAGGTAAATTTTAGCGATATATTCAAAAATGGCAACAAAATTAGAGTACATCTGGCTTGATGGTTACAAACCAACACAGAGCCTGCGTAGTAAAACGAAAATTGAAAAGGATTTTAGTGGTAAACTGGAAGATTGCCCTTATTGGAGCTTTGACGGTTCTTCTACCGAGCAGGCACCAGGAGGTTCATCTGATTGCGTTTTGAAACCAGTTTTCATTTGTCCTGATCCTCAAAGAAAAGAGGCTTATCTTGTTATGTGTGAAGTGTTAACTTCTACTCATGAGCCTCATCCTTCTAATGGTCGTGCAACAATTGAAGATGATGATAATGACTTTTGGTTCGGTTTTGAACAAGAGTATTTCCTTTGGGATCCTGAAACAAGCAAACCACTTGGTTTCCCGGCTGCAGGTTATCCTAGCCCACAAGGTCCTTACTACTGTTCAGTAGGTGCTCAGAATGCTTTCGGAAGAGAGATCGTAGAAGAACATTTAGATGCTTGTCTGGATGCTGGTCTTAATGTAGAAGGTATTAATGCTGAAGTTGCTGCAGGACAATGGGAATTTCAGATTTTCGCAAAAGGCGCTAAAGAAGCTGGTGACCAAATCTGGATGGCCCGTTACTTATTAGAAAGAATTGGTGAAGATTATGGTGTTTCTATCAACTGGCATTGTAAACCTCTTGGTTCTTTAGATTGGAATGGATCAGGTATGCATGCTAACTTCTCTAACACTACGTTGAGAACTGCTGGAAGCAAGGAAACTTACGATATTATCTGTGAAGCATTCCGTCCGGCGATTGAAGAACACATTGCTGTATATGGTGCTGATAACCACTTGCGTTTAACTGGTAAACATGAAACTGCGTCTATTACAGACTTTAGCTTCGGTGTATCTGACCGTGGTGCTTCTATCCGTATTCCTTTATACACAGTAGAAAAGGGATGGAACGGATACTTAGAAGATCGTCGTCCAAACTCTGCTGCAGATCCTTATAAAGTTGCAGCTGTTATTATTAAGACAGTAAAATCGGCTAAAGTATAATTAGCTTTTATAAATAAAAAAACCTCTGACACGTTCAGGGGTTTTTTTTTGTGATTTTTTGTCTTTAGTAGTTATTCCCGTTTAATTAGCTGAAATTTACTTTTTCAATCGTATTTTAATGGATAAGCACCAGATCATTGACTATTTAAGAGATAAAAATGCGGATTATGTAAAGTTTGCATTTGCGGATATCGATGGCATATTGAGGGGTAAGGTAATCCATAAAGATAAATTTATAGCGGGTCTTGATACTGGATATGGCTTTTGTGATGTTGTATTCGGTTGGGATAGTGCAGATGTTTTAAATACTAATCTGGAGGTAACAGGCTGGCATAGCGGTTATCCGGATAAACCTTGTTTTATAGATCTTTCTACCTTCCGTACGATTCCCTGGCAGCATGACATTCCTTTTTTTATCGCTGATTTTAGTAAAGGGGAAGAAGAAGGGCTCTATGCATGTCCTCGAAGTCTATTGAAAAAAATCAGAAGGCAGTGTACTGAAATGGGCTTTCATGCTGAGTTTGCACAGGAGTTTGAGTGGTTCAACTTTAAGGAGAACGCACAATCAATAGTGGATAAAAACTTCAGGAATCTGCAGACAATGAGTCCGGGAATGTTGGGCTATTCCATTCTGCGGCCGTCTCAGCAATTTGAGTTTTATAATGACCTGGCAAATCAGCTGTCTAAGTTTAAAGTGCCTATCGAAGGATTGCATACAGAAACTGGTCCGGGAGTGTATGAAGCTGCCATAATACATAATGAAGTGCTGGAGGCAGCGGATCAGGCGCTATTATTAAAGTCGTCGGTAAAAGAGATTGCAAGCAACCACGGTCTGCTAGCTTCTTTTATGGCCAAGTGGAATGAAACGCTTCCTGGTTGCAGCGGCCATATTCATCAAAGTTTATGGGATCGGGACAAAAAGCAAAATTTGTTCTATGATGAGCAGGATGTGGACAAAATGAGTGACACATTTAAGCATTATCTGGCTGGACAGCTTTATTGCATGCCTTATATTATGCCCTTTTACGCGCCATCGATCAATAGTTATAAACGGTTGGTGGAAGGGGCATGGGCGCCGACAACGGTAAGCTGGGGGGTTGAAAACCGCACAACAGCGTTACGGGTGATCAATCAGAATCATGCGTTAACTCGTTTGGAAATGAGGATTCCTGGTTCGGATACTAATCCTTACCTTGCCATGGCTGCTTCTTTGGCATCAGGTCTGTATGGAATTGCGAATAAAATACCACTTCATATTCCTTCGGTTAAAGGAAATGCTTATGCGCAAATGAATGCAGAACGGCTTCCATCTAGTTTGCTTGAGGCAACGACGATCATGTACAAGTCGCCATTGCCTGCAGAACTATTTGGTGTTGATTTTATTAATCATTTTAGCAAAACCCGCTTCTGGGAGTGTAATGAACATAGTAAGTATGTAAGTGACTGGGAGTTGAGAAGGTATTTTGAAAGTATATAAATAGATAGAGCGTATTCATGGACTATTCCAGAATTATTAAAAAGGCATGGAAAGA
The DNA here is from genome assembly GCF_000403135.1 of Arcticibacter svalbardensis MN12-7. GTDB lineage: Bacteria > Bacteroidota > Bacteroidia > Sphingobacteriales > Sphingobacteriaceae > Arcticibacter > Arcticibacter svalbardensis. The sequence goes on along the minus strand of NZ_AQPN01000043.1, from coordinate 62,686 downwards.
TTATGATCCATCGAAAACTATTGTAAAGATCCAGGACATAAGTGCCATGGTTTCTACCAATCATGTGTTCCGGATTATTTTTGAGGATGAAGATATTGTGATAGCCAAACTGTCTTTTTTTGGTAAGTATGAGCATTTTAAGGAGGACCATCGGATCATACATGCATTGGCAAATAACCTGTTGTATCCTTTTGAAAACTTATTAGCTAAGTCTTTATTGAAGAATAACCGGGTGTACACGTATCATCATAAAACAGGAAAGGTGGATACCTGGGTGGTGTTTTACAACCCGGCAAGGGTACAAAATCGCTTGCCTAAACGTTTAGAAGAGCAGCAGATTCGAAAACTTGGACAACAGATTGGTCGCTTTCACCGGGCATGTTCCAGGGTAAGTAAGGTGCTTCCTAAGTCCTCAAAGAACTTAAGCACCGATATCAATACGCTGATTAAACAATTGGATACTGCAAAGCTTAAAAAGCAGTTTAGTGCCGAACAAATAGAGGTACTGCGGTATCATTGTGAGAGCTTTTTGAAGAACAGGCTATTATTTAATGCGTTTGCTTTCGAAAGTATTCCTGTGTTTATAGACTGGAATATTGGGAATTTTTCTGTTACTCCAGCGCTAAAGCTTTACTCGCGCTGGGATTATGATTGGTTTCGGATGAGCAGCAGGGTGATGGATTTTTATTTCCTAAGCCGTGTAGTATCCGATGCGGGAGATAAAACGGTATTTAGTTATCTTATCGGTCCGCTTAATGAAGATCGGTTCATCATTTTTCTGGAAGAGTATCATAAGATCAATCCGCTGACGGTTATGGAGGTTAGGTTTATCAGAGAGGTGTATCGGTTTTTTATATTGAACTACGTGATTAAGGATGGAACGCATTTCTTTAGTGAGCAATATGCTTCGAAGTTGCAGGCTGAAGCCTTTGAGATCTATTTGCCTTCGATAGATCGGGATTTTGATCCGGAAAAGATAATTGAAGCATTGCATATTAATTAAATAAAATTGAAGCATGACTTATTTAAGCAACTTTGAATCCATTATAGAAAAGTATAAAGTAATATTCTTCGACGCATATGGCGTGTTGAGAAATTATAATGGACTGTTCCCTGGTATTGAAAAGACGTTTGCTCTACTAGAGGCTAAACAGAAGGAGTATTATATCCTGACAAATGATGCTTCAAGAAGTCCGAGGCAGTTAGCTTCAATATACCATCAGATGGGGCTCCCTTCTATTTCGCACCACCGGATTATTTCATCAGGCATGCTGGCCAGAGAATACCTTGATTTAAAGGTGCACGATGGCATTGTGGCTTATCTGGGAACGAGCAATTCGGCCCATTATATTGAGAGCTCAAGACTTAAAACATTACCGGTGAGTTTGATTGATGAGAGTAATATTGATTTGGTTAATGTATTGGTGTTTTTGGATGATGAGGGTTTTGACTGGTGCAGGGATTTAAATAAAACCGTTAATTTATTAAGAAACAGGACTATACCTGTCATTGTGGCAAATGCAGATTATGCCTATCCGGTAAATAAAAATGAGGTTTCTATAGCTATTGGAGGGGTTGCATCTATGATTGAGAATATACTTGGCAGAGAATTTATCAATTTTGGTAAACCGGATTCGCAGTTGTTTATGTTTGCTTATGATCTGGTAAGGAAAACATCTATGGCTACTAAGAATGATATTCTCATGGTAGGGGATACCCTTTTTACGGATATCCTTGGGGGGAATAAGTTTGGCCTGGATACGGTATTGGTCTTGTCAGGTAATACGTTATCTGCAGATCGGGATGCATTGATTGCCTCTACGGGTATAATACCTACGTATATTTGCGAGTCGGCTGTGGTAGGGTAGGAATTGTAATTGAGATGAGCATTGACAGAAAGGAGCATGGGGAAAGCTGATTATATACATAAAAAGGGAAAGCCTTATTGGAGCCTTCCCTTTTTACATTTACTATTGTTTTTTAATGATTGAACTATGCTTATACTATAAATATTCAATTATTAACTAATGCTCGAATTATTGTTTTTTAATGATTGAACTATGCATGTGCAATTGTTTTTCAATCATTGAATTATCCCTGCTTAACAAATTGTACTTCAGCTAATAATCTAATGTCGTCACTTACAACAACTGATCCTGCTTCAGTAACAGCACTCCAGGTAAGGCCAAACTCTTTTCTGCTGATTTTACCTGATACTGTAAAACCTGCTTTTGTTTGTCCGTAAGGATCAACTACTATGCCACCGAACTCGGCATTCAGAACAACTGGTTTTGTTACTCCTTTAATAGTCAGGTCACCATATATTTTGATATCATCTCCTGAACCTTCAGTTTTAGTGCTTTTAAAGGATAAGGTTGGGTATTGAGCAGCATCAAAAAAGTCTGCAGACTTTAAGTGTTCATCGCGTTGTTCGTTATTGGTGCTGATTGAACTAATAGTTGCTGTAAATTCACTTTGAGAACCGGTACCGAAATCGTCTGATTCAGTAGTGGCTGACCCCTCAAATTCGTTAAAGTTACCAGTGACTGTAGTGATCATCAAATGTTTCACTTTAAACTGAATTTCACTGTGCGTAGGATCAATTTTCCAATTAGTTGCCATGATTTTATTATTATTTATGTTTAATGTTTTTTAGTAATTATCGTTGAACAAAAGTAAGGGCCCTGTTGAAAAATACACTTAACCCAGATTAAGAAAAGTTTTTTTAAGCATTAATTAATAACACGATTTGCAGGTAAGTCGCCATAGTATTGAAAAAGTAATTCTTTTCCTATTTAAAATTGCAGATCTTTTTTACTGAAATCCTCACATCAGTTAAAGAATGTGCCTAATTAATCGTCCGAACATCCAATATTTTTGTGTTTAACTAGAAAGTCTATTTGTTTATTACTAGCTATAACTATATTTAAACTATGAACATCTTTTACCCTAAACTTATAACAGCTGCATTTGCCTTATTGTGTGTTTTTTCTTCTGTATATGCCCAGGGAATAAAGGGGGTGGTGAGAGGTGCAAATGGCGAGCCATTGCCTTATGCTTCTATCTTTTTAGTAGGAAGTAAATCAGGTACTTCTGCAAATTCAATTGGTGAATACGAGATCAAGCTAACTTCGGGAACTTATGCTTTACGGATTCAAAACATTGGCTATGTTTCTCAGGAAAAAGATGTGACTGTAAATGATGAATGGGTAAAGCAGGATTTCAGTTTAAAAGTACAAGGTTATTTGTTGCAGGAAGTACGTATCGGTAAGGGTGAAAAAGGTGATTATGCCAATACCATTATCCGGAATGCGATTGCTAGAAGTAAATTTCATCGTTTACAATATACTGATTATCAGATGAAGGTATATGTTAAAGGAACTGGTGAACTGCTGAAAGCTCCCTTTTTTGTTAAGGGAAAACTAAAGAAGGAAGGGGTTAAATTAAATGAAGCGTATACTTCCGAATCTGTCAGTCTGATTAACTTTAGTCAGCCGGATAAGGTTACTGAAAAAGTAATTGCCATACGTAGTACGGGAGAAGATTCGGGTGTCGGTTCTCCATCAATGTTCATTGCAGCGACTTTTTATAAGGATAAAGTGGCCAATATTATTTCTCCGTTATCTCGTTCTGCTTTTAATTATTACAGGTTTAAGTATGAGGGAAGTTTTACGGAGGGTAATCATATTATTAATAAAATTCTGGTTATCCCACGTTCAAAAGGAGACAATGTATTCGAAGGCAGCATTTTTATTATTGAAGATGAATGGGCTATTCATAGCGTTAATTTGAGGACCAGTGTTCTAGGTTTTCCCATATTGGTTAGACAGAATTTCGCAGAAGTTGCCCCTTTGGTATGGTTGCCTGTTAATCATCAATATGATTTCTCTGGAAATGTATTGGGTTTTGCTGGTCACTATAAGTACATAGCGGTATGCAGCCAGTTTAAGGTTACCTTAAATAAGGAATTAATTGCAAAAGCAGAGCTTATGGAGGATAGTAAACCGGTATCCTCATCTGCAGTTGAGTTACCTGTAAGCAATAACGCTAAGCTCAATAGAAAGCAGTTTAGGAAAATGATTGATCAGGCTGAAAAGGAATCACTAAAACAACAGCGTAATCCGGAAATTATTAAAGAACGAGCAATAACTACTGATTCATTGGCAAGGAAGAGAGATTCGGTTTATTGGACGAATGAGCGTTCTGTTCCCTTAACTATTAAAGAGGTGCAGGGATACCATCGGGATGATTCGCTTGTAATAGTGGACTCCATGAAAAAATCATTAAAAGATTCAACTGGGGTAAAAAAGCATAAGCAATTTAGCCCCCTTAATCTCGTAACAGGAGGGTATTATAAAGTATCCAAGCCTACTTCAATGAAAATAGACCCAACTATAACACAATTCTATTTTAATACTGTAGAGGGCTTTAATGTGAACCTAAGCGGAGAGCTCAAATATGATTTTGATAGTCTGAAGAGATCCCTGTCTTTTGCTCCTGTCTTGCGCTACGGGTTTTCCAGTCACACGCTATACTCAAAAGCTACTTTGAACTACCAGAAAGAAAATGTGGGTGCTATTACTGCTTTTTTTCTATCCGGAGGGCAATTTGTGAGTCAATTTAATGATGAGGAACCTATCCATCCTTTAGTTAATTCAATAACTTCCTTATTTGCCAGACGGAATTATATGAAATTGTATGAGAAGACTTTTCTTAAAGCGGGTTATAGCTATAAGCCTTCTGCCTTTTTCTCGATGTCAGTAAATGCGGAATGGGCAAAAAGGTCAGCTTTAACTAATCAGTCGGATTATAGCTTTTTTAAACCAGATTCCAGGGATTATACGCTTAATAGTCCTGTAAACATAGAAGATCCAAATACTGATTTTGCCACTCATAATGCATTTATAGCAGATATACAATTGAAATACCGGCCTATTCAAAGTTACCGGACTTACAACGGGAAGAAAATTCCATTATATGAAAGGTCTCCTGAGCTTTTGCTGAATTACAAAAAGGGTATCTCGGGATTATTAGGAAGTGATGTAGACTTTGATCAGGTGGAGCTGGGTGTTAATCATGGGTTTGAAGCAGGACTAGGATCAAGATTGAACTTTGAAGTGCGAGGAGGAACTTTTCTGAACAGCAAGCAGATGTATTTTATGGATTACAAACATTTCGACGCGAACAGGGTCTTTCTGGCAAGTGCAAAACCTGCAGGTACTTTCCGGTTGTTGGATTACTATTATTACAGTACAAATGGATCCTATATTACGGCAAATGTATACTATCAAATCAGGAAATTATTATTTACACGGATTCCTGAGGTAAGGCTAGCAGGGCTAAAAGAAAATTTGTTTGGTAATTATTTAAAAACAGAGCGATCTGCAAACTATTACGAGCTGGGTTATTCGCTTGATAATATATTTAGAATTTTCAGGGTTGAAATAGCTACCTCATTTTTGGATAGTCATTATAAAGAATTTGGTTACCGAATTGGAATAGCAACGATGTTTAAGGTGACAACGAAGTAAAAATAATTGTCTTTAAACAAAAAAAGCATCCGGAGGAGCCGGATGCTTATACGATATATGATGTTAATTTAATCTTTAGATTACTTTTACATTAACCGCATTTAAACCTTTTTTACCTTGTTCTACTTCGTAGCTTACAGTATCATTCTCACGAATGCTATCGATAAGACCTGAAGAGTGAACGAAGATTTCGCTGCCACCTGAGCTTGGTTTAATGAATCCGAAACCTTTTGTTTCGTTGAAAAATTTTACTGTTCCTTCTTGCATTGTATTTAAATATTAAAGTTGTAAAGATAAGCGAAAAAAAGCAATTTTTGGTAAAAGAATAATAATTAAAATAATTATTTCATAAATAGTGTATTTCTATTATTGCTGTCTTACAGCAGATTGTTCTGTAGTCAGTTTTTTAAGAAATATTTCTATTGCATTCGTGGATAGCTGGCCACTGGGGCCATTTAAGGTGTAGTCTAGTCCATGGGTTCCCCAAGGCAAGCTGAGTAAATAATTTGGAATCCCGAGGTCATTAAGTTTTTTTTGCAGATGAATACTGTGCTGATAAGATACCAATACATCATTTTTACCATGAATCATCAAGGTGGGTACGCTGTTTTTACTCACATAATTTAAGGGGGAGCTTGATTTGTAGCTTTCTGGCACTTGTTTATAAGTTCCTCCTAGATAATTTTCCATCACTCTTTGGGAGTTCATAACCCGCGGGTTAGCAGGTACGGAGTAACCCCAAACCATGTCAGCAGGTCCGTAAAAATCTATAACTCCTTTAATGCCTTTATTTTTGAGTGTGTAAGCTTCTAAAAGAGCAATTTGTGCACCAGCAGATCGACCTAGTAATATAAATGAGGTCGTGTCAATATGCAGGTTGTCCGCATTTTTACTGAGAAAGGATAATGCGTTTTTTACATCTTCCAGTGGAGCCGGACTCTTAAACTTAGAGGCCTTTCTATAGTTTACCGATGCAACATTATAGCCTAGTTTGGCAAGGCGCGTATTTAATTCAGGCAATTGCTGACTATTTCCGCTACTCCAGGATCCCCCATGAATGACAATAATGCATGGTCTCCGGCCTGCACTGTCAGATTGATAATAATCCAGAGTTAAGTCTGCATCCTGACTTTTTACATATCTCAGTGTTTGGTAGGAAGATAGATCAGCTTCCCTAGAGGCAAGTTTCCAAAAATTAAATTTATAATTATGGGAAGTAACGGGACTTGATTTAAAGGCTTCATCCATTTCAATCTCCAGGTTATCAGCAATCAAATAAGCACGGGCAATTGGAGTACTAAAAATAATCAAAGCAATAATCCCCAGGAAAGTGCCTATTGATTTAAATCTTCTTGTAATGGTTACAGAAAGGATCAAAATAAAGGTGATCCCTATGAAGATTAATGGAAATTCAGTAATTGCTACCGCAGCAAGCCAGAGATGATAGGTCGGCGCGTTAAATAAAGCAAGAAGAGAAAGTAACAAAATAGTTATAATTAGGCCTAAACGAACCATATGAATGTGAAAAAGTGTTAAACATGACCGGAAACTTTATTGCTCGGTCATAATTGAATATCTTTATGCTCCATATTGTTTAAATAGTTTTAATGAATTCAATTATAAAATTCTTTACTCTTTTGCTTTTATGTTTAGCAATGCATATTTCAGTCATGGCACAAGAAGATAGTGTTAGTCTGAAGACCATTATTGAAAAGGCCGTTGAATACTCTGAACATTACCCAACAGAGAAGGTTCATCTTCATTTTGATAAACCTTATTATGCCGTTGGTGATACGCTCTGGTTTAAGACCTATATATCGAGCAGACTTCAGCAACCATCACCAATTAGTAAAGTGGTCTATGTCGATGTTATAAATGACCGTGATTCTTTGATAGAAACCATGAAGCTTCCTGTTTCAAGTGGTATTGCAAATGGAAATCTGACTTTAGCACCGATGAACTATGCTGAGGGAAACTATCAGTTCAGGGCTTATACCAATTGGATGATGAATTTTGGAGAAGCGTATTTCTTTAATAAAACCATCACTATAGGAAATACACTCAATAAGAAATTATATACCAATATTACGCTTAAAAGTAGCTTTACAGATAAACAAGCAGAGGTAAATGCAAAGGTTCAATTTAAGGATGAAGCAGGAAAACCTTATTCTGATAGGAAAGTGAACTGGAAAGTAGTGTCCAAATTTGAGGAAATCAGCAAGGGAAAAGCAGTAACAGATGCGAACGGCTTTATTAATATTTCTGCAACAAATGCGAATAGGGCTCTTTTAAATGCTGGAACACTTGAAACTGATCTTTCCGTAAGTACTGAAAAAACGTTAAGCAGTTCATTTTCTTTAAAATCTACATTAACAACTAACGAGATTCAGTTTCTTCCAGAAGGCGGTGTAGCCCTTATCGGTCTTACCACAAAATTCGCTTTTAAAGCAATTAAATCTGACGGTTTGGGAATTGCGGTAAAGGGAAACATTACTGATAATGAAGGCAAAGAGGTGGTGAAATTCGCCTCTCAGCATCTGGGATTAGGGATGCTCAACTATATTCCTGAACCAAATAAAACGTATAAAGCCAATGTGTCATTTGCAGATGGAACAAGTAGTACTTACAATATGCCTGCCGCATTAAAGGAAGGGATCAATATTGCAATTAACGATGTGGATACCGCTAGTTTATCTGTGCGGATTGCTGCAAGTAGCACCTTTGTTGACAATTATAAAAATAAAGCATTTTATATCATCGCACAGAGTTCTGGTGTGGTTTGTTATGCCGCTCAGATAAAGCTGCAGAGCCAGATTTATAATGCGTTGATTCCGAAAAACAAGTTTCCAAATGGGATTGTTCAAATAACATTATTTACCTCATCAGGCATGCCTTTGAGTGAGCGGATTGCATTTGTTCAGCACCCTGAAACGTTTAAATTGACACTAACGAGTGATAAACCATCATACTTACCCCGACAAAAGGTAAAGATGACGGTTTCGGCTAAAAATATACTTAAAGTTTTACCTGGGAGTTATTCCCTTTCGGTAGTAGATGAAAGTAAGGTACCTTATAATGAAGATGCAGAAACCTCTATATTCAGTAGCATGCTTCTTCGTTCCGATCTTCGTGGATATATAGAGTTACCTAATTATTATTTTAATAAACAGGATGATAAAAAAAGAGCTGATCTTGATTTACTCATGCTGACACAAGGATACCGTGCCTTTGAATATGAAAACTATTTAAACGACAAATATCCTCCTATTTCTTTTCTGCCCGAACAAGGCATGGAAATAACAGGTACATTAAGAATGATGAATGGAATGCCTGTTATAAAGGGTAATATGCAGTTAAGTATTCCGGATAAGAATATTTCATTAAGCGTACTTACAGATGAAGAGGGTAAGTTTAGGTTTAGTAATCTGGTTTTTCCTGATTCTGCTAAAGCGATATTAAGTGCCAGAAATAACCTGAATTCTCGTAATATGATCATTGTTGTAGATGGATCTGCCTTCCCTTCGGTTACGAAAAATACCAACATGGCCGATGCTGTTGTCAATATTGATAGCACTTTAAATCCGTATTTGCAAAATAGCAAGCGCCAGTATCGTACAGCGAATTTATTGGATGAAGTGGTTATTATGGCTAAAAGCACTATAAAAAAACCAAGTCATGCAGACCACTCTTCTTTGAGCGGGCTAAGTATGATGCCAGATCATCTAATAACTGGTGATCGGTTTAAAGATTGTCCTTTTCTGTTGAATTGTTTGAAGACTTCAGCAATGGGGTTGATCTTTGCGGACGAACAGTTCTATGTCAATAGAGATTATAATTCAGGAAACCGTACACCAGTACAAGTCTTTTTAAATGGGATGCCTATTGATGTAAATGGTTTGAGTACAGTTAATTCTTCAGAGGTTGAATCTGTTGAAATCTTTCTACGGGATGATCTGGGAACGGTAAATCGCCTTTATAATACCAATGGTGTACTGGTTGTTAATACTAAAAAAATAGAAAAGATTAAATTAAAGCCAGGTCAGTTGGCAGATTTGCTCCCTAAAAGTAATGTGATTGACTTTTCGCCTATGGGGTATAGAAAAGCAAAGCAATTTTATTCTCCTAAATATGAGGGGCCTAAAAAGGGTGTAATTACTGCCGATCTGAGAACTACTATTTATTGGAATCCTTTAATTACAACGGATAAATCCGGTAATGCAGTTGTAGAGTACTATAATGCAGATTCAAAAGGTACCTACCGTGCAATAATTGAAGGTATGGATACTGAAGGTAATATTGGCAGATTTGTTTATCGCTATACGATCAAATAATATCAAAAAAATAAGCCCTCTAATTCAATCTTTTCATAAGATTCAATTAGAGGGCTTATAAATTAAAAGGTAAGTGTTATTTTTGAACTCTACCTGATTTTACATCTTTACCACGTCCGATAACATAACCAGTACCAGCACCAAGGACACCACCAATAATAGCTCCACGACCATTTTTCTTATCAACCAGTATTCCTGTTACAGCACCAGCACCACCACCTATAAGTGCTCCTTTTGCAGCAGAACTCATTCCTTTTTTCTGTGATTGTGTTGTAGCTGCGCTAGTAGAAGAACTTGAAGGAGAATTTACGTAACGTACTGTATTTGTACTCTTAGTTGATTTTCTGGCTGCGGCTGCTAAAACTGCAGCTTCCTCAGCTTCCTTAGCTTCTTGGGCTTCAATTCTTTTTTGCTCCTCTATAAGTGTAGATGCTCTTTGAAAACTATCAAGTTTTAAACTATCCTTCATAATCTTCATTGAATCATTCTTTGCTTTAAGATCAGCTTCAGTTTTTTTATTTGAGCTACATGCAACAACTATTGAGGCAAAAGCGAGTATAATTAATATTTTTTTCATAATCGTATAATTCGTAAACATATATGACATAATGATGCCAAAAAGGTTTAATGCGGTTAGAATAACAAATTATTTACCTATAGTTAATTGAGATCGAGTATCTTAACCTTAAATAATCATAAAAATTAAACTTTTTATTTGTTTTAAAATTTTTAATCAAAATGTTCTATTTGTACAATTACAGTGTAAAATTGTATAGATACCCATACATATTGCAAAAGCGTCCGACAATTAGTTTAATTTTATATCATGACCAGAAATTACGATTCAACTTACATGGCCGCACGTTCTGTAGCTGAAACAGTGGAGGCTCATTTTGCTCATCACGTAAGTGTTGCTTCTGAACAAGGCATGCTAAATCTGGCAAAACAACCTCCTGCTTATTATATTGAAGCAATGATAGATGCTGCATTTTGGGCAAGCTTAAGGAAGGAAGAAGGGAGAAGTCCCCGTATTTCTATTGCTTTCTTAGCTCCTGATCAAGTTTCTAAAGCATTATTATTTGAATCCAGACAACCTCTTACTCCACTTGTTTTAACTAAGTTAGCTCCCGGAGTAGAAAGACCTGGTATTCATTTAGGTGTATGGTATGACGAAGATGGATTGTTTGTTTGGGGTACTACTATAAAATTGCCAAACTTCTGTTTTGTACTTGATGTTTCCGAACCGGGCTTACTGGTTATTAAACACAGGCGCATGTGTGGTTTTGGAAAATATTCAAACGTCGCCGTTCTAAAAGGAGATCAGATTAAGGTAGTCGATGAATCTTGCGTGCAGTCGTTAGATTGTCCTCCTATTGTAAAAGCTTTACTGGATCTATCCTCCTTTGTTAATCATTCTGTAAACGTATTAATTCAATTGGCTGTTTCTATGCGGGCGCATGGTCAGGGTGGAATATTACTCGTCGTTCCTGCAGGTAGCACTGAATGGAAACACTCTGTCATTCAACCGATGCAATATGCGGTCAATCCCCCCTTTACTGGCCTGGCCGAAATGGTATGGAAAGAGGGGATAGATCGAAGCGAAAGTGTTTGGCAGAGTATGCTGAACAAAGAAGTGGACAATATAGGTGGTCTTACTGCAATTGATGGTGCTACAGTTTTAAATGATCAGCATGAATTAATTGCATTTGGGGCAAAAGTAGGTATAGCGAAAACTAGTATTCGTATTGAACGTGTCGCTTTAATTGAACCAATTGTAGGAGGAGAAGCAGATACCGTCCATCCGGGAAAGATTGGTGGCACAAGGCACTTGTCTGCAGCTCAATTCGTACATGATCAGCATGATGCAATTGCTTTAGTGGCTTCTCAGGATGGCGTATTTACTATCTTTTCATGGTCACCTTTGGCTAATATTGTACAGGCTCATCGTATAGACACTTTATTATTATAATGATTTTAATAAAAAAGAAGTAAAATGTTCGATACCTTGACACAAAGAGCTCAAACAATACGTACATATAGTAGACGAATTAAAACAAACACACATGAATAAGTATTTGAAATTATTAGCAAGCTTAATAATACCTTTTGTATTATTAAGTTCTTGCGGGACTTCAACTCAGATCGTTGGATCCTGGCAAAAGTCCGAAATAAAAACCTTGAATTATCAAAGGGTATTAGTTGCCGCTTTAACTAATAACATAAACGCGCAGCAAAAAGTAGAAGAGGAATTATCAATGATACTGAGCAGACCAGGGGTTGTTGTCACTAAAAGTATAGATGCTTTTCCTCCTAATCTGAACAGTAAAACTTCCAAAGACAAAGAAGCTTTGCTCCGGAAACTCCGTAGATTTAATAGTGACATCATTGTTACAAACACGGTAGTTGATAAAAAAGTTAGTCAAAACTATTCAGGTGGTGGTTATGGACCTTGGGGTTGGGGAAACCGATGGGGTATGGGTATGTATGGGGGATGGGGTGGAGGTTTCTATGATAACGGATTCTCCTCTTTAGACAAGGATTACTACCTGGAAACAAATGTTTTCAACTCAAAAAGCGGTGAACTTATTTGGTCAGTACAGTCACGTACGCATAATCCTTCCAGCCTGAATAAATTTATTGAAGGATACGCAAAAGTGATCGCTCAAAAAATGATTGAAGATGGAGTAATCAAGCAATTTTAACAGACCTTATCAAGCTTCAATAAGCTTTGTTCACAATGGAAAAGGCGCAAATTAGTATTTATACTATCTTTGCGCCTTTATCATTAACGAACTATATCGCACATGATCAAATTTATTTTCCAGGGAATCTTACTATTATTGATTCCTCAACTTATTTTAGGTGAGTCTGCCGAAAAGATAGCTACAACATTTACAGTAGTCATAGATCCAGGTCATGGGGGACATGATGGTGGTGCTGCCGGTAAAATATCCAAAGAAAAAGATATTGCACTAAAAGTCTCTCTTCTTCTTAGTGAAAAATTAAGGGAGAAGGGGGTTAAAGTGATTATTACGAGGAGTACTGACCGATTCATACCATTATATGAGCGAATTGGCCTTGCCAATAAAGTAAAAGCAAATTTGTTTATCTCTATTCATTGCAACTCTATGCCACAAAATAAAAGCAATCGTGCATCTATAAAGGGCACAGAAACCTTTGTTTCGGGTTTTGGTAGATTGGATGAACAGGATATTGCACTTCGTGAGAATGCATCTATTCTTCTGGAAAAAGATTACAAGAAAAACTATGCAGGATATGACCCCAGAAATCCGGAGAGTTACATTATTCTATCGCTAATGAAAAATGCTTATCGAAATCAGAGCATCAAACTAGCCTCAATTATTCAAAAGGAATTTACTCAATCAGGACGACAGGATCGCACAGTACAAGAGAAAAGTCTGGCTGTATTGGCTCGTGCATCTATGCCTGCTGTGCTTACTGAGATCGGTTTCTTAAGTAGTCCTGCTGAGGAACAATATATGCGATCATCTCAAGGTCAGAGTGAAATTGTAACCGACCTCATGAATGCTGTGCTTGCATACAAGAAGTCGGTTAGAAAATAATTCCATAGCGCTAACGAGCTGATATAGATTTTAACGATTGCATCTCCGATTTGAGTCTTTCGATCTCTATTTGTTGCTCCTTTACCGAAGCCACCAGAAGGGCTATTATACTGTTCATATCTACATCTTTCACATCAACAGTATTAAATGCATTCTTTCCTGCAGGAATCATCTTTTTACTGCTTTTTACTAATTCAGGCCTGATCTTGTGAACATCTTCCGCAATGAACCCATATTGCTGTCCTGAAGGAAGTTTTAACTTCTGACTTTGATTTGTGTCATATTCAAAAATGACAGGATTTAACTGGTTAATATCTGATAAGGTATTGATTAATGGCGAGGATTGCTTAATTAGCTCACTATTAGTTGGCCGATTCGTTTGTGCGGATACGCTTAAGGTAAGGCAGGAAATCCCCATCAGGGACAATCCTGTTATGAAACTTAATACTTTCATGTGGTTCTGTTTATTACTTTTCGTTTAACTGATTATCAATCTTTCTTTTTCATAATCGATAAAAGTATCGATGTCGTAAAAGCTAAGAATAATCAGGTGGCGGTGTAAGAACAGAGGGGATGTAAGTAAGGTGTTGGCGTAATTCAACTAAATAAAATGCATTAATTAAGTACCTAAAGTAAGGAGTAAGGGATCTGTATTTGTTAAATGCTGTCCAAAACTCATTGAGAGGTGAAGATTCATTTAATTTTTCAAGACTTTTGGAACTGCTTTCTGTATCAGACAGCATCATCTCAACTGCTTGATTTTTATCAGCCATAAATACAGATACAACCGGAATTCCTGATCTTTCCAAGATGGCAAAGATACAAAAGAACGTAATTATATACTGTTTGAGCAATTTGAGTTTCATAACCTAAGGTACATAACTGTTGTACTGCTGGTCTCAAAGATATAGGATGAAACTATCATTTGCAATGGAAATATGTATTGTATCCGTTACAAATTCACCAAAATTATTATATGAATTATAAATGCAGCTAAATTATTATTTTTTAAATTCAGATGTTAGGTGAAACTCTATTTCTGGAAAATCACGTTTAGCCAGATTGATGGCCCAATCATTATCCGCTAGAAATACGGCATTGCCATCCTTATCCAAAGCAATATGAGCTGAGCGTCGTTGTATGATTTCCTGTAGCTGTTTTTTATCTTTAGCAGTAATCCAGCTTGATCTGGAGAAAGACAGAGGTCTGAATGCACATTTTGCACCATACTCATGCTCTAGTCTGAAATTGATCACCTCAAATTGCAATGCACCAACAGCTCCAACAATCTTTCTATTCCCCGGTTGTTGAATAAATAACTGGGCAACACCCTCTTCGGTTAACTGCTGAATTCCTTTTTCCAACTGTTTGGTCTTCAAAGGATCTCTATTTTCGACTTCTTTGAAAATCTCCGGAGAAAAACTTGGTATGCCTTTAAACTGCAATTCTTCCCCTTCAGTTAGCGTATCGCCTATTTTAAAGTTTCCACTGTCATACAAGCCAACTACATCACCTGGCCATGCTTCTTCTACAAGTGTTTTATCATTTGCCATAAAGTCCATCGGATTGGAGAACTTCAGCTTCTTATTCAGACGGGTATTGAAATAAAACTTATTACGCTCAAACTTTCCGGAACAGATTCTTAAGAAAGCAATACGGTCACGGTGTTTAGGGTCCAGGTTAGCATGAATCTTAAAAACGAAACCTGTAAAGGCCTTTTCATCTGCATAAACCATACGTTGGTCTGCTTCACGACTAGCCGGACTTGGTGCAATAACGATAAACGTCTCTAATAATTCACGAATTCCAAAATTGTTAATGGCACTGCCAAAAAATACAGGAGCCAGCAAACCTTCCTGATACATTTCTTTATCTAGTGGACCGTAGATTCCTTCCGTCAGTTCAAGATCAGACTTCAATTTATCCAATGCTTTGTCTTGCAGATATTCTGAAAGGGTAGGGTCATGCAAATCTTTCACATGAATGACAGGCTCAGTAACCTTTGCCTTATCAGGCTCAAATAAATTAAGCTGATTGCCGTAAATATTATAAACACCTTTGAAGGTATGCCCCTGACCGATAGGCCATGATTGCGGACAAACACTAATCGCAAGTTTTGTTTCCAGTTCATCCAACAGATCAAAGGTATCTTTCCCTTCCCGATCCATTTTATTAATGAATATAATAACCGGTGTACTACGCATCCGGCAGACTTCCATTAGTTTTTCAGTCTGCTCTTCTACACCTTTTACACTGTCTACAACCAAAATCACACTATCCACTGCAGATAATGTGCGGTATGTATCTTCAGCAAAGTCTTTATGTCCCGGTGTATCCAGAATATTTATTCTTTTACCTTTATATTCAAAACCCATCACAGAAGTAGCCACCGAAATACCACGCTGCTTTTCAATTTCCATAAAGTCGGAAGTTGTATTCTGATTCGCTTTATTTCGTTTAACTGCACCGGCAGTATTGATTGCACCACCAAATAACAAAAACTTTTCAGTTAAAGTTGTTTTTCCCGCATCGGGGTGACTAATGATTGCGAAAGTTTTTCTTTTATCTATTTCTGGATGGACACTCATTGTTTTCAAATGGTTGCAAATGTACCATTATTAATGATAACATAGAACTGGAGGCAAAACTCAAAATAAAGTAGGGTGATCAGTGGCTTTCAGCCGACCTAAATGACGGTAAGCCAGGTCAGTGACTTCACGGCCTCTTGCTGTCCGCATTAAAAAGCCTTCCTGAATTAAAAAGGGTTCGTATACTTCCTCAATAGTTCCCTCATCTTCTCCCACAGCTGTAGCGATCGTTTTAAGCCCTACAGGCCCACCCTTGAATTTATCAATAATAGTAACCAGGATTTTATTATCCATTTCATCCAGTCCATAGCTGTCCACATTAAGCGCATTAAGCGCATACTTAGCTATATCCGTATCAATGGATCCATTCCCTTTTATCTGTGCAAAATCACGCGTACGTCTTAATAATGCATTCGCTATACGGGGAGTTCCACGGCTCCGTCGGGCTATTTCATATGCCCCTGTTTCAGTTATAGGTGTTTTAAGGATCGAAGAGGAACGTAGTACAATAGTGGTGAGTAACTTCGCATCGTAATATTCTAACCTGGAATTGATGCCAAAACGGGCTCTTAAAGGCGCAGTAAGGAGTCCTGATCGTGTCGTTGCTCCAATCAACGTGAATGGATTCAGTGTAATCTGCACCGAACGTGCATTAGGTCCTGATTCCAGCATAATATCGATCTTAAAGTCTTCCATTGCCGAATAAAGGTATTCTTCAACTACCGGACTTAAACGATGGATCTCATCAATAAAGAGGATATCACCTTCTTCCAAATTAGTTAGCAACCCTGCAAGATCACCTGGTTTATCCAATACAGGCCCCGAAGTAATTTTAATATTTACACCCATTTCATTCGCAATGATATGCGAAAGGGTAGTTTTTCCAAGGCCTGGAGGGCCATGTAGCAATACATGATCTAAAGATTCACCCCTTTGTTTAGCTGCCTGTACGAATATTCGGAGATTTTCAAGCAGCTTAAACTGTCCTGTGAAATCTTCAAATACCTGTGGTCGCAACACCCGCTCTATATCACGGTCTGTGGGTGTTAGACGTTCTGAGTCGGGATCTATATTCTCATTCAGCATGCTGCTAAATTACTAAATCATTTATTAGTATACTAAATTTTTTGGTATACAGGTTATGGAAATTCAGTATCAAATCTCATCCCTAAATATACAATCTGATTTTAATGCATAAGAGGGCGTATCTGTTAAGATACACCCTCTTTATTTTGAGCGATGAGAGCGCCGTTTAGTTAAAATTGTTTATGTGTTAAGCAATTAAAAAACATTGAGAGTAGGGGATCATATTAATAATAATATGATCAGGACCACTATTTGACAAATGAGATTCGATCCTATGAATTCTCACTGGTGCTGCAACTATTTTTTTTAATGGTGTTATCTGTGCTGTTTTTCTAGTTTTCATGTCGTTTAGCCTAGGTGGTAATGATGTACTAACTTGATGGATGATCTGATAAATTATTTTTCCTTGCTTCTGCTTCTTTTTTTTGCCTTTGCAATTGTTCAACATCTCTTACATCTGATGCATTTTCAGGATCAGATGGGTTTTCCCAGGATAAATCCTCTTTCTCCGGATTCTCTTCCTGCTCTATTTTAGGGATGATTAACTTATTTGATATAACCATATACTTAACCGTTTGCCAATACCATACCAAGATTGATAAAGGATTGAAAAATTCATGGAATTTCACATAAATTCACGGTCATGTAACGACAATAAAATAAGCACTGTCATTAATTCTATACACAATTTCGATAAATACATCCGTTTCCCATGTTATTGTAGCAGGAAAAGGACGAATCCATGTTTGAGAAGGATTGATTATTCTTATTTTTGCAACTGAGGACTGAAAGTATACTAATATGGCGGAAATTAACGCATACAGTGAAGATAGCATCAAGTCACTGGATTGGAAAGAACATATTCGCTTAAGACCCGGAATGTACATAGGAAAACTTGGTGACGGGTCTGCTTACGATGACGGTATATATGTTTTATTAAAAGAGATTGTCGACAACTCCATAGATGAATTCGTGATGGGGGCAGGAAGAACGATTGATATTAATATTTCGGAGCATAAAGTATCTGTTCGCGATTATGGTAGGGGCATCCCTCTTGGTAAGGTAGTGGATTGCGTTTCTAAAATAAATACCGGGGGTAAATACGATTCCCGTGCCTTTCAAAAATCCGTTGGTCTGAATGGAGTGGGCTCAAAGGCTGTAAATGCACTTTCATCTATCTTTATTGTACAATCCTATCGGGATAACCGGACGAAAATTGCAGAGTTTAGTCAAGGTGAGATTGTCAGGGATGAAGAAGAAAAGGAAACCACACAGCGTAACGGCACATCAATCACGTTCCATCCTGACGATTCCATCTTCAGACACTATCGCTTTATTCCCGAATTCATAGAAAATATGATCTGGAATTATGTATTCCTGAACGCAGGACTGACCATTATTTTCAACGGAAAAAAATACTTCTCTGAACGTGGTCTTCACGACCTGCTGGTTAAAAATACAGAGGCCGAAACGCTTCGATACCCCATCATTCACCTGAAAGGGGATGATATTGAAGTTGCCCTAACTCATGCGCAGCAATATGGCGAAGAGTACTATTCCTTTGTAAACGGTCAGCATACCACTCAAGGAGGTACCCATCAGGCTGCATTCCGCGAAGCCGTAGTCAAAACAATCCGTGAATTCTTTAAGAAAGAATTTGAAGCCGCTGATGTAAGGGCATCAATTGTTGCTGCTGTTTCGGTACGTATTCAGGAACCCGTGTTCGAATCTCAAACTAAAACTAAATTAGGTTCTCTAAATGTGGGTCCGGATGGACCAACAGTACGTGTCTTTGTCAACGATTTCATTAAAAAAAGTCTGGATGACTATTTGCATAAGTATCCGCAAGTTGCTGAAGCCTTGCTAAAGCGGATCATGCAGTCAGAACGCGAACGTAAGGATATTGCCGGAATTAAAAAACTGGCCAACGATCGCGCCAAAAAAGCATCGCTCCATAATCGTAAACTAAGAGATTGTAAAATACATTTTGAAGATAATCACGAGCGTAAACAAGATACCACCTTATTTATTACCGAAGGTGATTCTGCAAGCGGATCCATTACGCAATCGAGAGATGTAATGACCCAGGGCGTGTTCTCCCTTAAGGGTAAACCGCTAAATTGCTTCGGACTAACTAAAAAAGTGGTCTATGAAAATGAAGAGTTCAACCTTTTGCAGCATGCGCTGAATATAGAAGACGGGCTGGATGGTCTCCGCTATAATAATATAGTGATCGCAACGGATGCCGATGTGGATGGAATGCATATCCGGCTTTTACTGATGACGTTCTTTCTTCAGTTTTTCCCCGACCTGGTCAAAGCCAGACATGTTTTTATCTTACAGACGCCCTTATTCCGGGTACGAAATAAAAAAGAAACAATCTATTGTTACAGTGATGATGAACGTCTCAAAGCCATAACCAAGCTTGGTGTTAAACCAGAAATCACCCGGTTTAAAGGATTGGGCGAAATCTCACCCAGTGAATTCGGCTTGTTTATCGGTAAAGATATCCGCTTAGACCCTGTCATATTGAAGGATTCCAATATCCAGGCACTCCTGCAATACTTTATGGGTAAAAATACACCTGATCGGCAGCAGCATATTGTACGAAATCTGCGTGTAGAGAAAGATGACAACCTCATTCTCACAGAAGAGAAAATAACAGTAGCAGAAGATGATGAAGGAGATTCTGCTGCCTGATAAAAAAAACGTAAAAAACCATTAAACACAAGAAGGGGCTGTATGCAAATACAGCCCCTTCTTGTGTTTAATGAATACGATTAGTTGAATACACTTGATACGTTAGTGATTTTCCATCCTTCATCTGTATTTGAAATAGTGACATAGTTCACTTTTGAAAAGTTTTCGTAAGTCATAGTTACTTTAACGATAGACTGCGCATCTCCCTTTTCAATTATAGAGTAATCTGTCTTGCAGTTTTGGTTAATGTTTTCTGACACTTTCATAGAGCTGATCATATCGGCTCTGTTATAGTTGATTACCTTACTTCCCTGTGCAAGAGTAAACTTAACATTGCGATCTAATATATCTTCTATTCCTTTAACTTTTCCTTGAGATACAGCACCTATGTAAGTTTTAATGGCATAGTCCATAGTAAGAGACTCTTTGTCAACTTTAGCATAACCTGAAGTGATAATTAAGGATAACAATAATAATGTGGCGAGTATAGATTTAAAAGCTTTCATAACTTTATTTTATTTAGTTGTTCTTTATTTTTTGTACAACAAATATACAGCTGAAAAAGCCTGTTCACATCATTCAACAGTACTTTTGCTTGAATTTCAACAATGTATGAAAGCCCTTGTAATTTCTGCAAATTATTACTTTTCTACTATCGCTTTTAAGTGGTTTTTCGATTAAAAAAAGCATTAATTATATTGTGATTTTTATCAAATATGCCTCTTTAAAAATGACCTTAAGCACATTATTTTTTTTCGAAGAATACTATGAGTTGTTCCTCTACTAATTCTCCCATGGTGTTGCATTTTAAGAAAGACCCCTTTTTATGATATTCCCATAATTCGTTGCGTAATTGCAGCACTTTTTCCCTTGGAGAAATCTCATGTTTCTTCATGACATTCAATATATCGCTAAGCCGGTATTTCACTAGTTTCATGCGACCATTGATTAAGCTTCGCTCTTCTTCCTGATATTGCCGCATGGTTGTTTTGTCCATATGTTGTATGCCCAACTGAACAAGCTTGTTGTTTTCTTTGAAATACTGTGGCAGATAAAAGTTTCTTCGCCCTTCATAGGATTGCTGATCAAAGTCAATCGCCCTGATCCGATATTGATTCCCCTCAATATCCGGAGTAATATGAACTACATAATTATAGGACCGCATGTCGCCAAGCAAACGGATAAAACAGCGTTCATTGAATTTAACAAACTCCTTGCAAATACGGATCTGGTTAAATTTCGAGGTATTCGTACGCTGCTGAATGAAAACATCACCCGGAAGTCCGGAGATATGCTCCTCAATAAGCGTATTGTTGTCTGTAAGGTACGTAATTCGATTTGGCGATAGAATGTGCTCCAGCTCGATTCCGTACACTCTGGAAGCGTCTGCCACCTTTACATAGAAGTAATCGTAGTTATCATTGAACCTATTGATTACCCTGATCCGGAAAGGTTTGGAATTCCCGAACGTACAATAGTCTATTTGCGCAATATGCAGATGTTCCATTACCTGCATATCCCCGTCCGCATTCATCAACGCATAAATATAATTCAGGTTCGGAAAGAGGTCCGCCATTTCCGACTGGTCATAATATACCGTTTGCCATAGAGTGTCATTTCCTGCCTTATCTAATAAAGGAGTGCTGAATTGAAAACGCAGCAAATCGGCATACTGCACAGGAAGTTTTACCTCCCTGTTGTATTTGACTAAATATTCCCTTAAGGGTTCAGTAATAGGGTAACAGAACTTTTTCTTTGAAGGTACGTCTGCTCTGGTTTCGTAATCCGGCATAGGGAAAATTATATTATATACTATTTTAAAAATATCTCTGTAGCTCCATACCCGAATTTTTCTTTGCGGGCATCCATAAAGGTCTTTACCTGTTTATTCCGTCCAAGGGTTTTGTGGATTTCAATTTTTAGGGTTCCATTGCCAACGCCATGAATAAAGACCACGGAATGTAGCTTATGTACAATAGCGGCATCCAAAGCCTTCTGATAATGATCCATCTGGATCTTAAGAATCTCGGTCTTGCTTAAAAGCGCAAAATCATCCCGCAACTTTTCGATATGCAGATCAATTTCATTTGCCGGTTTCTCTACGGTCTTCTTTTCTTCTGTTGGCTTAAAAAAACTTTCCTTCAGTGCTTCTGCGTCAATAACAACATCTTCTTCATCCAGGCGGAATGTCCAGGCATCCTTATTTAGAAGGGCAACCCTCTTTTTCGTTCCAGCAAAATCCTTTCCTTTAAAACGCTCTGTAAACCGTAGCGCAGCAGGGATACTGCTACTTAGTTTCGAGAAGTAAAGGATCTCTACTGTAAATGCAGGCCATACACTCAGGTCTGCCAGGTTAGCAGAATAGATATCCATTGTGGAATGTGGATTGATCATACCCGCGTATTCTCCCTTGGATACGCCCGCCTTCTCTGTAACCAGTGTTGTCAGAAGTTGAAAGGAGGTTTCATTCACCAGGTTAAAATGAACCACTGATCCTTTATTCTGATCAGGTACCACAGAAACAAAGATTCCCTTGGTTTCAAATGGTCCTGTATATACTGCTGCTGCAGGCGTTACCTCTTCGGGCGAATCCGCATATTTATGCCCATGTACCCGCGTTACCTTGGCAACCGGTACAGGAATTTCAAAGTCATCTTCTCCTGTTACTCCTATCATATCTTCACTGATGATACGGGTGATATAACCTTCCATTTTTTCGTCTACAAACCGAACAAATTCTCCTAGCTTCAAATCCATGATGATGTATCTTAATTGAAAAACAAAACTACTTAATTAGCGAATGATATAAGGGAGTTTCATTTCTTTTGTATTTTAGGGCTGTGTTAAAGATCGCCTGGGACCCCACATATGTTTTGCCTTTACCTGGGGGGCACCGTTTTCCAATGCTGAAGTATGAATTGATTCCGGGACAGCTGCTTTATGAGGGATTAATCACGCAAGAGAATATCTTTTCTCCCGGTAAGGTCACTGAAGATATCATTCTTTTATCCCACCAGCAAGATTATTGGGAACGTTTGCGGGATTTGCGTTTAAGTCCTGCAGAAATCAGACGATCAGGTTTCCCTTTAACACGTCCATTGGTAGATCGCGAACTGCGGATTGCCCAAGGTACCATTGCCGGCTGCCATTACGCGCTGCAATATGGTATTGCCTTTAACGTAGCTGGTGGTACGCATCATGCCGGCAGTAATTGGGCTGAAGGCTTTTGTTTTTTAAACGACCAGGCCATTGCCGCCAATTATCTGCTTAGCGAACACTTAGCGCAAAATATTTTAATTGTTGATCTGGATGTGCATCAGGGCAATGGTACTGCGGAAATCTTTTCCAATAATAACAAGGTCTTTACCTTTTCTATGCATGCGGAGAAAAACTTTCCCTTCCGAAAGGAAAAGTCCGATCTGGATATTGGATTACCTAATGGTATGGAAGATCAGGAATATCTGGATATATTAAATACGCAGCTCCCAAAGCTTTTTGAAAAGATAAAACCCGATTTTGTGTTCTATTTATCCGGTGTAGATGTATTGGCTTCTGATAAATTGGGACATCTTTCCTTAAGCAGGGCAGGTTGCAAATCACGCGATGAAATTGTGCTGCGTACTTGCAAGCAATGGAATATCCCCTTGCAGGTTAGTATGGGTGGTGGTTACTCCGTTCAGATGATCGATATTGTAGAGGCCCATTGCAATACCTATAGAGTTGCAGATCAGTTATTCTTTTAAAGAGAGCAGGTTGCCCTCCTTCCATCAGGCATATTTGCAGAGGTAAGAACTTTGTTCGTTAGCCTTTACTTTAAAGGATAGATGAGCATCTACACTAAAGGTCTCATTCTTTTTAAAACTTTTCCATGCCGTAGCTTCAGGTAGCAATACCACTAACTCTCCTTCTATTACGGTCATGTATTCCTTTTGGGAGGTATTGAATTCGTATTCACCTTTTTCCATCACTCCAATAGTCGATTTTCCTTCTGGTGATTCATATCCCAATGACTTAACTGTACCGTCAAAATATTCGTTTACCTGTATCATATCTTTATTTTAAAAACGGAAGATCAGGATTTTAAATGAAAAAAGCCCCATATAGGGGCTTTAAGGTAGTTTTTAATTATATATTAAAGGGAAATCTCTGTGATGAACAGATTATTGACCAACCGTTGTAGTGTCAGTCGGTACAGTTGTTGTATCCGTTGGAGTAGGTGCTGGTGTACTCGTAGTATCGGTAGGAACAGTTGTAGTGTCCTGTGCAACTTGTGTTGTAGTATATTTAACCGGGTGACTTGTAGCTGTCAAAGTTGTAACTCCTGCAAATGCCATTAAAGAAGCGGCGATCATTAATTTTTTCATGTTATATTGTTTTAAATTAAATTATTCAATTATTTATATAAACCCTCGTAGCATTACCGTGCCACTGTTAGAAATATAGCTAAAACGCTCGTTATGAATGCTTAATGGATTCTACTTGTAAGTAGAATATGTAGAACATCACCACGGTGTGTAGTTTAGTACCTCAAAAACTACTCAAATTAATTATTATGCGCATTTATATACACATGCTTGTCCTGTTAAGAAATAATTTCTATATTTGCACCTCATTTAAAAAAAATAATAACTAACAATGTACGCAATAGTAAATATAGCAGGACAGCAATTCAAGGTTGCAAAAGACCAGCAGATCTTTGTACATCGCTTACAAGGAGAAGAAGGCGCTAGTGTTGAATTTGATCAGGTATTGTTAGCTGTAGACGGAAGTAATATTAAAGTAGGTGTTCCCTCTTTAGTTGGTGCGAAAGTTTCAGCAACGATCTTAACTCATTTAAAAGGAGATAAAGTGATTGTATTCAAAAAGAAACGTCGTAAAGGATACAAGAAAAAGAACGGTCATCGTCAACAGTTCACAAAGATTGCAATCACAAGTATTAGTTTGTAATTCACAAATTAATATACAGACACAGAATAATAACCTGAATTGATCTTTCAATTCAAAAATATAAAAAAACATGGCACATAAGAAAGGCGCTGGTAGTTCGAATAACGGTAGAGAATCGCATAGCAAACGCTTAGGTATTAAGATCTTTGGTGGTCAGGCAGCTATTGCAGGTAACATCATTGTTCGTCAACGTGGAACTAAACACCATCCAGATAAGAATGTTGGCTTAGGGAAAGATCATACGATCTTCGCTCTGGTTGATGGTACTGTAATGTTCAGAAAGAAAAAAGATAACAGATCATATGTTTCTATTCTTCCTTTAGAAGCTTCTGTTCTAGTAGAAAGTCCAGCTGTTGAAGCTGAAGCTCTTGCTACTGCTGAATAAGAATTTATCGTGTAATAAAAAAGGCCTTACTGATCAGTAGCCTTTTTTATTACACGATAAATTTATTTAAGCCAGATTGGAAACTTATGCTTCCCTGGTTAAAAGCTGTCCCGCAAATTCTGCCAGCGCTTGCTTTTTCTCCTGAGCTACGGAAACCTGGTCCAGTGCGGCAAGTCCCTTCCTGGCATAGTGGTTCATTTCTTCTTCAGCAAGTGGTCTTAAGCCTAAGCGGTTATAAATTCCTGTAACGGAATTTATTTTGCTGGCAGGATCAAAATCCCTGGCATTAATCCAATAGGTTAATTCTTCTTTATCCAGCTCATCTGCTAATTCCAGTGCTTTGATCAGGAGGAACGTTTTTTTATTGGAAAGAATATCCCCGCCAACCTGCTTACCAAATTTCTCCGGATCTCCGTAAACATCCAGAATATCGTCCTGCAGCTGGAAGGCAATTCCAACATTTACCCCAAAATTATACAACTCATCCGCTACTGCGGTAGAAGCTTTACTAATCAGCGCACCAATTTTTAAACTTCCACCAAGCAATACAGCTGTTTTAAGCCGGATCATCTCCATATACTGGGCAACGCTGACTTCATCTGTGATTTCAAAGTTCATATCAATCTGTTGCCCCTGGCATACACCCGCGGCGGTATCGTTGAATACATCCAGTACCTCTTTCAAGATACTGCTCTCCACCGAACCCAGCAGCAGTTTGTATGATTCAATAAGCATCACATCGCCCGAAAGGATTGCTATATTGTCATTCCACTTCGAGTGCACAGTCGCCTTTCCTCTTCGTAAAGGAGCCTTATCCATAATATCATCATGCATCAATGTGAAATTATGAAACACTTCTATGGCTACTGCAGCATCAAGTGCGGCAGTAATCGGTCCATCGAGCATGTCGCAAGCCATTAAAGTTAGCACAGGGCGCATTCTCTTGCCCCCTAACGACATAATATAAGTAATAGGTTCATATAGTTCCGACGGGGATTCCGTGTAACTCTTCGCAGCTATCTGCTTATTTACTAAATCCTGTAATTGCGTAATCGTGTACATCATTCGCGAATAGGGTTCCTTTTTTAATGCAATAATTTAAAGTCAATCTGACGTTTAGCCAATTCTACTTTTTTCACCAGGATCCTGACTTCATCTCCCAGCTGATATTTCTTCTTTTTGCGCTGACCGATGATACAGTAATTCTTCTCGTCTAATACATAGAAATCATCTGAGATATCCCGAAGCCGTATCATGCCTTCGCATTTATTTTCTTCAATCTCCACAAACATGCCCCATTCAGTAACACCGGAAATAATACCATTGTATTCTTTACCAATATTGTCCTGAAGATACTCAGCTTGTTTATATTTAACCGAAGCACGTTCTGCATCTGCTGCCTTCTTCTCCATTTGTGAAGCATGGAGACACAGTTTTTCGTACTCTTCTTCATTCACGGACTTCCCTCCATCCAGGTAATGTTGCAACAAACGGTGCACCATCACATCGGGTGAGCGGCGGATAGGAGAGGTAAAGTGGGTATAATAATCGAAAGCCAGGCCATAGTGACTGGATTTCTTCGTGGTATAAACGGCTTTTGCCATGGAGCGGATTGCCAGATGAGTCAGCACATTTTGTTCTTTTTTGCCTTCCACATCCTCCATTAACTGGTTGAGCGATTTGGCCACTTCTTTACTGGAAGAGGTATTGATTTTATAGCCAAATTTACCAGCAAACTGCGCAAAACTAAGTAAAGCGGTTTCCTTTGGTGCATCATGCGAACGGTATACAAACGTGTATTTGTTTTTACCCTTTCCTTTTTTTGCAATCAGCTCAGCCACCTTTCTGTTGGCCAGCAACATATAATCTTCAATCAGTTTATGTGCATCCTTGCGTTCCTTCACGTATACACCGATAGGTTTACCCGCTTCATCAAGCTTAAACTTCACTTCAGAAGTCTCAAAACTGATCGCTCCCTGTTTAAATTTTTTGTCCCTCAGGATATAAGCAAGTTCATTCAGTTTCAGGATTTCGTCCTTCAGATCTTCTGATTTGCCTTCAATCACTTCCTGTGCTTCTTCATAACTGAAACGTCTGTTGGAATGGATGATAGTCTTTCCAAACCATTGTTCAATAACATTCGCTTTTTTGTCCAGCTCAAATACCGCTGAGAAAGTTAATTTGTCTTCGTTTGGACGTAATGAACATACTCCGTTCGAAAGCCGCTCCGGCAACATCGGGATCACACGATCGACCAGGTATACTGAAGTACCCCGTTCAAAGGCTTCCGTATCCAATGCTGTACCGGGGATGACGTAATGCGAAACATCCGCAATATGAACCCCTATTTCATAGTTTCCATTTTCCAGCACACGATAGGAAATCGCATCATCAAAGTCTTTTGCGTCTGCAGGGTCAATTGTAAAGGTCAGGATGTCGCGGAAATCTCTTCTCTTCGCAATTTCCTTTGCTGTAATCCCATCCTTAATTGCGTCCGCTTCCTGCTCTACTTCTTTTGGAAATTTTAAAGGAAACCCGTATTCGGCCAGAATAGCGGTCATTTCGGTATCGTTTTCACCCTGTTTACCCAATACGGTAGTGATTTCTCCTAGTGGATTCTTCGCATCGTCGGGCCAGTTCGTGATTTTGGCAACTGCTTTTTCTCCGTGTTTAGCTCCGTTCAGCTTTTCTAATGGAATAAAAATATCCCTCAGCATCTTGCGGTCGTCCGGTATAAAAAAAGCGAAGTTATCTGAGATCTTTACGATTCCCGTAAAATCCATTTTGGCACGGGCCAGGATTTCGATGATCTCGCCCTCTTTTCTTCTGCCTTTGGTGTTTGCAAAAACGTAAGCGCGGACTTTATCGTTATTTAGCGCGATCCCTACTTTTCGGGGAGCGATGTAGATGTCTTCCTCAAGGTCATCATCAGGTACAATGAAAGCAGAGCCATCACTGGTCATTGAAACTTTACCTGTGACAATGGTTTTAAGTTCTTTCAGTTGAAATTTGCCCTTTTGAGGTTCAGAAAAGATTCCTTTATGGGTCTCCTCCTGCAATACTAATAATATGGTCTCCCGTGATTCGGGGTCAGTCAAATTTAGTTTTGAAGCAATCTGTTTATAATTCATAGGAGTGTTACCTCCCTTTTCCAAGATATCAGTGATGAGTTGCGTAAAAACAACTATCAGATGGTTGGATTTTTTTTTTGCCATAGTTCATGGTTATTTCAGATGTATTGATCGTAAAAGGCCAAGTTAATAAATTTGCCTTTTATCTGGATCGAATATATAAAATTACTACGATCGATGGTAGTCTTTTAGATCAAAAGGATTAAACAAGTTACCTTCAGATTACCATCAGATTATCCTTGACGCAAGGGTGATGCCACAGTGACGCCACAGTGAGGCCACCTTTTGACGCAAAAACGTGGCCTCACTGTGGCGTCACCGTGGCATCACTGTGGCATCACCGTAAATCTGACCATTATTTGATGTTAGATTTACCTTAGTTCAGTATGTGGAATTTAAAGACTAGATCTATTTGTCTGCTTTCTAATAATAAAACAAAAAAAAAGAGACGACCTGATCGGTCGCCTCTTTTTAAAGATACAAAGTATAATAAATCCTAACCTACAGGATTAATACACCAGGTTTATTGAGTAGTGGAATTCGTACCATATTCGTTTCTACAATACTTTCGGGCACGAATATGTATTTCTTATCGAAGATCTGTTTATCAATATAATAGCTTAATAAATATTCATTTGTCAAGCCAAATACCTGTTCATCTATGGCTTCTATTTTAGCATATCCTTTTGATGATACATCACCAATTGAATGTCTTAAAATAGAAGTTTTTACTTCCACTCCATTTTTTGTTCCATATCCTTTGGATGATACCAGGACAGTTTCAATGGCCACATTTTTCAAGTTTATCAGATATACATTCCATGAACGTCCCTGGGGACTGTCACTTTCAAGTACAACGGTTATCCCAATATCTTCTACGCGGTTTTCTGGAATATCTTTTTTCATAGGTGGATAGTCAGATCAAACGATTTATTTTTTCTTTGCGAATTTTTTTGTTGCTTTTTTAGGTTCCTTCTCAAAAGCTTCGAATAAGACCTTTACTTCTTCGTAAGTCAGTTCACTTGCTTCTTTATCTTTAGGAATTTTCACATTAGCTTTTCCGTATTCAATATAGGGTCCCCATCTGCCATTCAGAATTTTAACTGTTGGATCTTCATCAAACGTTTTAATTAACTTTTCGGCATCTTTCTGACGTTTTTCCTTGATGATTTCAATACAAGCTTCTTCGGTAACCGAATGTGGATCTACTCCTTTTGGTAAAGAATGAAAAATACTGTTATGGCGTACGTAAGGACCAAAACGTCCGATGGCTACAGTCATGTCTTTTTCTTCAAACACGCCTACAACCTTAGGAAGTCTGAAAAGCTCCATTGCTTCGTCCATCGTAATGGTTTCAATCATCTGGCCGGAACGTAAGCTGGCATAACGTGGTTTTTCTTCTCCTTCGGTATCACCAATCTGAACAAAGGGACCGTAGCGGCCAATCCTTACAGAAACCTTTTTACCAGTTCCTGGTTCTTCACCGAGGTCTCTTTCTCCACGGGCTTTTTCCGCATTGAGTAAGGTGTTCTCTACTTCTGCATGAAATGGACTGTAAAATGCCTTAAGCATTTCGGTCCAGTCTTTTAGTCCGTTGGCGATCTCATCAAATTCTTTTTCTACACTAGCGGTAAAGTGAAAGTCGACAATCCCCTTAAAATGTTGTACCAGGAAGTCATTAACAACCGCACCGATATCAGTAGGGAATAATTTAGATTTCTCCGCACCTGTAATCTCTGTTTTGATATCTTTAACTACAGTTGATTTGGCAAGAGTCAATACATTGAAATTCCTTGATTTTCCTTCGCGGTCTTCCTTTAGTACGTAACCCCTGTTCTGAACAGTTGAAATGGTTGGCGCGTAAGTAGATGGACGACCGATACCAAGCTCTTCTAACTTTTTAACTAAACTGGCTTCAGTATAACGGGCAGGTGGACGCGAATAACGTTCAGTTGCCTTGATTTCCTGATTAACCAGTGACTGATCTTTAGTAAGAGGAGGGAGCAGGGCATTATCTGCGTCTTCATCCAGGTTAACATCCTGTTCCAGATCGTCATCCACCGATTCCATATATACTTTCAGGAATCCGTCGAACTTCATAACTTCACCATTGGCAGTAAAGTTTTCCTTCCGGGTAGAGATGTTGATCTTGGCAATTGTTTTTTCAAATTGAGCTTCACTCATCTGAGAAGCAATAGAGCGCTTCCAGATCAGTTCATACAGACGTTTTTCTGAAGCATCACCATCAATGGAATGGACATCAAAATAGGTAGGTCTGATTGCCTCATGCGCTTCCTGAGCGCCGGCAGACTTGGTTTTATATTTACGGTGCTGATGGTATTTTTCGCCATAAGCATTGTTGATTTCGTTGGTGGCAGCTTCCAGAGCAGTATCCGATAAATTCACGGAGTCTGTTCTCATGTAAGTGATTTTCCCTGACTCATAAAGCTTCTGGGCAATTAACATAGTTCTGGAAACTGAAAAACCTAACTTTCTGCTCGCTTCCTGTTGTAAGGTAGAAGTGGTAAATGGAGCGGATGGGTTACGTTTTGTCGGTTTGCTTTCAACAGATGTTACTTTATAGGTAGCATCCATACAAGCGTTTAAAAAGTCTGTTGCTTCAGCTTCCGTATCAAAACGATCAGGGAGCTCAGCTTTAAAGATCTCTTTGGCTTTGTCTGTGCTGAAGATGGCAGTAACCTTATAGGCAGCAATGGGGGTAAATTTATTGATTTCACGTTCGCGCTCTACGATTAATCGTACAGCAACGGATTGAACTCTGCCCGCAGATAAAGATGGTTTTACTTTCTTCCATAGAATGGGAGACAATTCAAAACCTACCAGACGGTCCAGTACCCTGCGTGCCTGTTGTGCATAAACAAGATTATAATCGATGGTTCGTGGTGAATCAATCGCTTTTAAAATTGCCGGTTTAGTGATTTCATGGAAAACAATGCGCTTCGTCTTTTCGTCCTTTAGTCCTAAAGTTTCAAAAAGGTGCCAGGAAATGGCTTCACCCTCGCGATCCTCATCCGACGCCAGCCAAACCATCTCGGCTTCCTT
This sequence comes from Arcticibacter svalbardensis MN12-7, assembly GCF_000403135.1. Taxonomy (GTDB): domain Bacteria; phylum Bacteroidota; class Bacteroidia; order Sphingobacteriales; family Sphingobacteriaceae; genus Arcticibacter; species Arcticibacter svalbardensis. Next base: position 31,340 of record NZ_AQPN01000043.1, on the reverse strand, counting down.
AGCTAATTTCTTCAGTTCGCTGACCACAGCTTTTTTATCCGCCGGTACTTCATACCGCTGGGTAAAATTATTATTAACATCTATAGCATCATCGGTTTTAACCAAATCACGGATATGTCCGTAACTAGATCTTACCATGAAATCGGAACCCAAATAACCTTCTATGGTTTTTGCTTTAGCAGGAGATTCTACGATTAGTAAATTTTTAGCCATTCAATCGCTTGGTTTTTCTGCAAATAAAGGCATTAATCAACCCAATCCAAAATAAGATGTTGATTTGGGCCTGCTTATTTTAATAACTAGATTAAAAAACCTCCACCTAAAAGGTCATTTCCTTCATAGAAAACGGCTGATTGTCCTGGTGCGATTCCGGTAACCGCGTGCTCAAATTCGATCTTCATTAATCCCTCTTCCTGCACGATAATACTATTGGCACCAGCATCCTTATATCTTATTTTGGTAATGGCTTCCATCGGCTGGTCTATACTTGCGTATTTGACCAGGTTTAAGCCCTTTACGAAGGCTACAGACTTGTTTAGCTCCTCATGTGTGCCTAGTACTACTGTATTGCTTTCGGGTAATATTTCCTTCACAAACATGGGATGTCCAAAAGCAACGCCCAGACCTTTTCGCTGACCTATTGTGTAGAAAGGATAACCTTTATGTTTGCCTACAATTGATCCGTCGGTGAGTGCAAAGTTTCCGCCTTCTACTTTTTCTTCCAGTCCTTCTACGCGATGGCGTAAAAAAGAACGGTAATCATTATCGGGAACAAAACAAATTTCGTAACTCTCACTTTTTTTGGCGAGTTCGGTCTGGCCCATATCGACCGCCATTTGCCTGATTTCTGTTTTTGTAAAACTTCCTAATGGGAATTTAGTACGGGAAAGGTTTTTTTGCGACACGCCCCACAAGACATAAGATTGGTCCTTGTTTTCGTCTTTACCTTTTGAAATTACATAACGTCCGCTATCCTGAGGTCGGATATTGGCATAGTGACCTGTAGCTATAAATTCGCAGTCCAGTTTGTCTGCACGTTTTAATAGCGCTTCCCATTTGATGTGGGTGTTGCATAATACACATGGGTTGGGCGTTCTTCCCGCCAGGTATTCATCGACAAAATTGTCGATCACAAAATCTCCGAATTCACTTCTAATGTCCAGAATGTAATGAGGAAATCCGTATCCTACGGCTAAAGAACGGGCATCATTGATGGAATCCAGACTGCAGCATCCTGTTTCTTTTGATGAAGCACCAGAGGAAGCATAGTCCCAGGTTTTCATCGTCAGGCCTATTACTTCATAGCCCTGTTCGTGTAACATGACAGCAGCTACGGAACTATCCACTCCGCCACTCATTGCCACTAAAATTCTTCCGTGCTTACTCATAATTATTTACAAAGATAAATTAAAGATGAGTATAGGGGGTCAATGACGTGTAAAATGTAGCCTAAAAAAAAAGTCAGGCAATATGAAACTGCCTGACCCTACATCTACCTATGAAAAAGTTGCTTGGGGTAGCAACAATCATTGAGACAAACATCCGTGTATTTGAGAAAATAAAAAGTGATCAGAAGGACTTATTTGAGATGATTGAAATCATTTATTAGGGTAGTCTTATGGGTAACCATATCCAGCAACGATCAATTAATAAAAGCTTAAGCCTATATTGCAAAGCAAAAGAGGTATACTTGAATTTATTTTGATAAATTATACATCAAAATTAAGTTAACAAGCTTTTTTTTTTGACAAGCATAAATCTTACTTATATTCCTAAAATTGAAGAATAGTAAAGCAATGAGGCAACTCTCACTTATTTGTTTTGTGTTTTTAAATACGATTGCCTTATCACAGGAACATCCTTCAAAACTGCTTTTAAAGCTAAAAGTGGAAAAATCTGACACGGCTAAAGTATGGATCTATCAGGATCTTGGTACTTATTATTTGGGTTCAAATTTAGATTCCTCGCTTTATTATATAAAAAGTGGACTAACCCTGGCGCGTAAAGTAAATTATCCCTATGCTGAACTGGTGATGATAGGTAAATTGGCGACCATCAATACCTATGATGGTAACTTAAGTCTGGCTAAACATTATGCAGAAGAATCTTTAAAAGGGTTAATAAAAATTAATAATAAACAAGGGGTTGCTTCCGGATATGATGTTCTTGGGACTGTGGAAAGCAAAATGGGAAACTATCCCGAGGCGATAGCGGATTTACTAAAGTCGGTTGCGATCTATAAAAAATTAAATAATAATGTTGGTGTTGTTCAATCCACTATCAAGCTAGCGGAGATTTGTAGTGGTGCAGGAGAGCTGGAAAAGTCCTTGGGTTATTATAAAAAGGCGCAGCGGTTGAGCGACAAAAAACCTTCGGAATACGAGACCATAAGGATATTACAAGGTTTTGGAATTTTATATGTCAGTATGGGTAAAACGCAGCAGGCATTAACCTATTTTTTAAAAGGAGTTCAAAAATCCAACAAGCCAGCGTTTGCAAGTTTGCATGTACCTATGCTTATACATACAGGTAATGCGTATTATAAGCTGGGATATAAGGATAAAGCGCTGACTTATTATCAGCAATCACTTTCAGAATCCAGGATTTATAAATTGCCAGCAAGCGAATCCAGGGCATTGTTAAATCTTGCTTCCGATTATTCGGATAAAAAAGAATTTAAACAGGCGCTTGAGCGGTTACAAAAGTCGTTAAGCATAGCCATTTTTATTCACGATAAAAATCTCATATCAGAAAGCTGTGAGGCAATGATTGCGGTTTTTAATGAACAGGGGAATTATAAAGATGCTTTTCTAATATCGGAGAAGCGATATAATTTAAATAAGGATGCATTTAGTATAGACCGAAAAAAAGAGATGGAAATGATGCAGTCTGTCTACGAAAAAGATAAGGCAAATGCACATGTTAAAACGCTCCAATTTGTAAATAGCAAAAGAACACTTCAGCGAAATACAGGAATAGGAGTAGCCATTTTTGTGATCCTTATTCTCGCATCCGTATACATCACCTTATACAATGTTCGTAAACTAAATAAAAAACTAAAGGCATCGAATCTGGTAAAGGATAAACTATTTTCTATAATTGGACATGATTTAAGAGGTCCGGTGGGTAATATTGTACAAATGTTAACGCTCTTCGAAAACGGAGGAATGGATCAGGCTGAATTGAAGGGGATCGTTGGGGTGCTTAAAAAGCATACAGAGGCCTCATTGTCAACCCTGGATTCTTTACTAGATTGGGGAAGAATTCAGATTCAGGGCGTGAGTGTTAAACAAACGAGTTTTGAGGTTGACAGTATTGTTAAGAAAAATCTGAACATTTTTCAAGCTCCTTCGAGCGCGAAGTTGATACAAATTGTAAATCATATTCCGGCGGGGATTCAGATATGTGCTGATCCGGATCATTTTGATTTTGTGTTAAGAAACCTGATCAGTAATGCGATAAAATTTACTTACGCAGGAGGTGTTATTGAGCTAAAGGCTCAGGTGTGGGATATATATATCCGTTTTTCTGTGTGCGACAATGGAAAAGGGATGAATGAGCAGGATGCGCAGAATCTGTTTTCTTCGTTTGCACTTAAAGCAGAGGGGACTAATGGAGAACTTGGAACTGGTATTGGTTTAATGTTGTGTAAAGAGTTTATTCTGGCTAACGATGGCTTGATCTGGGTTGAAAGTGGACAGGATAAAGGGGCTGAGTTTTTCTTTACCTTTAAAAGGTAAAAATGCTTTTGTAAAAGCTTGTTTTTGACTTCAAGGGTCTAAAAGATCTCCAGATGAAACTTTACAGGTTCCAGATGATCATCATCGTTTCCTTCCATAAATAGTACGACTTTGTATTCCAGAAGATTGGGGTTAAATCCCAGGAACATTCTACGCAAACATCTTTGAATGATAGGTCCTATTTGGATGTATAAATTTTCGCAGTAGTGCGGGAATTTGTGCCGGATGGTTTTCGTGTAAAACTCATTTTTATTGAAATCGGAAAGGTTAATGGTCAAAATGCCTGCGTTATAAAATCCGCTAATAATCACACTTCTGACTTCAGGTGAAATCCTGTCTAACCACTCTTCGGATAATTCTTCGAAAATAGTATTATTAAGATTAGTGCTAATTAACTGACGATATAAATTCAGCATTCTTTTATATATGATTTTATGGAAAAAGCATTCGTTGATTCAAAACTTTTGAGGCGTTACTTTAATAACTCTCAAATTGTTATAAAGTTTAACATTTTTCCTGTATAGAAGAGAATTTGTATTATTTAAATGTTTAAAAATTATATTTTGATGAGTTTTATAGCATAAATCTGATACGTCTACTGCTTAGGAAAACCTTATTAAAATGAATTTCAACAATATCATGGGGGGCTTGTTAAGTAATTATGCCGCTTCAAACCTCCTCTAACACATCTTTTGATTTATTCCTTATTGGTGATACGGGAGACATTGCTTTGTCTAAGCCTGACCCTGTACTGGAAATGCTCAATGCGCACTTTGATCCGAATCAAGCATCGTCGGTCATTTTTTTAGGTGATAATATTTATCCGCGTGGATTGCCTCCGGTAGGGAATATCCTTCGGAAGAATGCCGAAAATACATTGATCCGACATCATGAGGCCTTAAAAAATTATCCGGGTAAGGTGGTTTTTATAGCGGGTAATCACGATTGGAATAAAGGAAGAAAAAATGGAAAGGAATATATTGAGCGGCAGGGTCAATACCTCGAAGGTTTATTTGGGGAAAAGGTTTTGCTCCCGGAAGGAGGTTGTCCCGGTCCCGCATCCTTTACCCTGAATGATAATATAGCAGTTGTGGCCATTGATACGCAGTGGTGGATGCAAAAGGCCTTAAGTTTTAATGGATTAGCTTGTGCGGACGGGTTAACATCGGAAGAAGATTTTTTTGACCGGTTGGTGCAGTTGCTGGATGCCAACCGGAGAAAACATTTGTTGGTAATAGGGCATCATCCGGTTTATAGTTACGCCATTCATGGTGGTCGCTTTAAATTAAAACATCATATTTTCCCTTTAACGCTCTTTGATCAGGATGCATGGATCCCATTGCCGGGCATTGGGTCTTTGCTGCCTTTATACCGGCGTTTTTTAGGGGCGAGGGAAGATATGGCGCATCCGCCTTACCGCAGACTGAGGCATAAATTAAAAGAAATTCTTTCTAATTATAGTAATCTGATCTATGCAGCAGGACATGAGCATAATCTGCAGTATATCCGTAAAAATAGAAATCATTTTATAGTAAGTGGTTCGGGATCGAAAGTGAAATATGTGGTGCAATCGGGTAAATACCTGCAATTTGGAGAGAAGAGTAAGGGTTTTTTTAAGCTGCATTTTGCCATTGATGGTACTGTTTATCTCTCTGCCTGGGCTCTTGATACTTCGGGGAATTTAAGTAAGGGTAAGCTGATTTATGAGGAGCAAATTATATGATTGTTATACGATAAACCGATCTTCATCATGTATGCTTAAGACTTTGATCTGATCACCAATGGTAAGGTGTCCTGAACCTTCATGCGTCAGGTTTTGTCCAAAGAGTACCTTATTATTTTTTAAACGATATGTGGCCAGTGTTTTTAAAGGCTCCTTATCCTTGATACCTGTTTGCTGATCGATAGTGGTGATGGTGCAGCGGGCACATAGTTTTACGCCATAAAATTGAATTCCTGCAATAGTAATGGCGTTCATACGATCTTCTTCATAGGGCTGGCCTCCTTGAAAGACTATATTGGGTCTGAACCGATCTATTGGCAAAGGCTGTTGTAAATGTGAATTCAGATCGTCCAGTGAGGCCTGTCCAATCAATAGAAAAGGGTATCCGTCGGAGAAAGAGGTAATGATTCCTGATTTTGCATACCGCTGATCGACTTCGCGTTTGCTGTCATCAGGCATATAAACCAGGCGGCATTTTGTGTTCAGGACAGTACTGAACCAGGCATCCTGCTGATCCCCGACGAATTCGGCGTCGCAGGTATCATCCCAAATGACTACAGGCAGTTTGTTTTGATCCAGGTTGTGGAAAGGAATGTTCAGCGATCCGTGTAAAGGATGAGAAACTTGCAAACCTGTATTGGTGATGTGCACCTGAATGAGGGCCATTTGCGGGTGTTCGCGCTGGGTAAGGAAACGATTATGCTCATCCACCAGCATCCATCGTCTGTCGTATTTAAATCCACGGGAAGTAACCTCCGCCTGATTAACCGATATACCGCTTAATGACTTGATAGGATAGATGAAGAGTTCGGTGATTTGTAACATCCGGTTGAAATTAAACCAACCGGAATTCCCGGTTGGTTAGTGATTTTAAACTGAGAGTTTTTTATACTTTATTCGTTTAGGAGCAAGGTCACCCAATCTCTTTTTACGGTTCTCTTCATAGTCACTGTAGTTTCCTTCGAAGAAATAGACCTGGGAATCGCCTTCAAAGGCAAGTATATGCGTGCAAATGCGGTCAAGGAACCACCTGTCATGGGAAATAATTACAGCACAACCAGCAAATCCTTCCATTCCTTCTTCCAGTGCTCTTAACGTGTTGATATCTATATCATTGGTTGGCTCATCGAGTAAAAGTACGTTGGAGTCTTTTTTAAGCGTGATTGCCAGATGGACACGATTTCGTTCTCCCCCGGAAATTACACTGATTTTCTTTTGCTGATCAGCTCCGTTGAAGTTGAACTTGGATACATAAGCACGGGAATTAACAGGTTTATTGCCTAATAAAATGGTTTCTTGCCCATCTGTAATGTTCTCCCAAACTGATTTGTCGGCATCCAGGTCATTGTGCATTTGATCTACGTAACCAAGCGCTACTGTTTCGCCTACACGGAAGGATCCACTATCGGCGGTTTCCTGTCCGGTAATCAGACGGAAAAGTGTAGTTTTTCCAGCTCCATTTGGTCCTATTATACCTACAATACCTGCAGGGGGAAGAGAGAAGTTCAAATTGTCAAATAATATTTTGTCACCATAAGCCTTACTTACATTTTGAGCTTCGATGACGATATTTCCAAGACGGGGGCCTGGTGGAATAAATAATTCCAGCTTATCTTCTCTTTCTTTAGTTTCTTCGGAGGCCAGTTTATCGTAGTTGGCTAAACGGGCTTTAGACTTGGCATGACGTGCTTTAGGAGCCATGCGCGCCCATTCGAGTTCTCTTTCGAGCGTTTTTTGCCGTTTGCTTTCGGTCTTTTCCTCTTGAGCCAGTCGTTTAGATTTTTGGTCTAACCAGGAAGAATAATTCCCTTTCCAAGGAATGCCTTCCCCGCGATCAAGTTCGAGAATCCATCCGGCTACGTTATCCAGAAAATAACGATCATGTGTTACCGCAATTACGGTTCCTTTATATTGCTTTAAATGTTGTTCCAGCCAGTCGATGGATTCAGCGTCCAGGTGATTGGTAGGCTCATCCAGGAGTAAAACATCAGGTTCCTGAAGTAAAAGGCGACAAAGTGCTACTCTTCTGCGCTCACCTCCTGACAAATTGGCTACTAAGGCATCAGGGTCGGGTGTGCGTAAAGCATCCATGGCTCTTTCAAGCTTAGAATCGAGCTCCCATGCCCCCAGGGCATCGATTTGATCTTGCAGCAGACCTTGTTTGAGCATGAGTTTATCCATTGCATCGGCATTCTCATATACTTCAGGCAAGCCAAACTGCTCGTTAATATCTTCATATTCCTTTAAAATCGCTGTGGTTTCTGCTACACCTTCCAAAACGACTTCTCTTACTGTCTTACTTGGTTCAAGAATAGGTTCCTGAGCGAGATATCCTATGCTGTAACCGGGAGAAAAAACTACTTCACCCTGATTGGATTTATCTAAGCCAGCAATAATCTTCAATAAAGAAGATTTTCCGGAGCCATTTAAGCCAATTACACCAATTTTTGCACCGTAAAAAAAAGATAGGTAAATGTTTTTAAGAACCTGTTTTTGGGGAGGGTAGATTTTATTCACCCCAGCCATTGAAAAGATTATTTTTTCGTCTGCCATATTTGCTTATTAATGGTGCAAATATCAATAATTGGGGCGTTTTGATATAATTTTTTATTAACTTAGAAGTATGGACAGCGATTATTTTCAAATTGGCTTAATTGTTGTTTAAAATATTACAAATTCGCTTGGTGTATTGATGAAACAAATTATTACATTAGGGCGTTCACACGTTAGAAAGGTTAATAAATGGAAGCTAAATTTTCACCCCGTGTCAAAGACGTTATTTCGTATAGCAGAGAAGAAGCACTTCGCTTAGGACATGATTATATTGGTACAGAACACTTACTGCTGGGTCTTATCCGGGAAGGTGATGGAATGGCTATAAAGGTTCTTAAATCACTAGCTGTCGATACTTCAAGATTGCGCAGGACGATAGAAGATGCTGTTAAAAGTACTTCTGGAACGACCGCAAACTTAGGTAATATCCCACTTACAAAGCAGGCAGAGAAGGTTTTGAAGATCACTTATCTGGAAGCTAAGATTTTCAAAAGTGATGTGATCGGTACCGAACATCTCCTGCTATCTATCTTAAGGGACGATGACAACATCGCATCGCAGATTTTAATGCAGTACAATATTAATTACGATATATTTAAAGGAGAAGTAGAACAAAACAGAGATGGTTTCAGAGATGAAGCATCTGGTTCTGCGGCAGGAGATGATGATTTCCGTGAGGAAGAGTCTTCTTTTAGTCAACCTAAAAAAGTATCGGATATTAAATCAAAGACTCCTGTATTGGATAACTTTGGTCGCGATTTGACCAAAGCTGCTGAAGATGGTAAACTTGATCCTATTGTTGGTAGGGATAAGGAGATCGAAAGGGTATCTCAGATTTTATCCCGTCGTAAAAAGAATAACCCAATTTTAATTGGTGAGCCTGGAGTGGGTAAGTCTGCGATTGCAGAAGGTCTTGCTCTTCGGATTATCCAACGTAAAGTTTCCCGTGTATTGTTTAACAAACGGGTGGTTACGCTTGATCTTGCTTCGCTAGTTGCTGGTACTAAATACCGGGGACAGTTTGAAGAAAGGATGAAGGCGGTGATGAACGAACTGGAAAAATCTCCGGATGTGATTCTGTTCATTGATGAGATTCATACTATTGTTGGTGCTGGAGGGGCTTCGGGTTCTCTGGATGCATCGAATATGTTTAAACCTGCATTAGCTAGGGGAGAAATTCAATGTGTGGGTGCCACTACATTGGATGAATACCGTCAGTATATTGAAAAAGATGGTGCTTTGGATCGTCGTTTTCAAAAGGTGATGGTTGAACCTGCTACTCCTGCAGAAACAATTGAAATTTTGAATCGGATTAAGGAGAAATATGAAGAGCACCATGGTGTGACTTATACTCCTGAAGCAATCAATGCTTGCGTAAGTTTAACTTCCAGGTATATTACAGATCGTTTCCTTCCGGATAAAGCAATTGATGCTTTGGATGAATCAGGATCTCGTGTCCATTTGACTAATATTCATGTTCCTCAGGAAATTATTGATATCGAACAAAAGATCGAAGAGATCAAGATCGAAAAGAATAAGGTTGTAAGGAGTCAGAAATATGAAGAAGCTGCTAAGTTACGGGACACTGAAAAGCATTTGCTTGAAGAGTTAGAACGTGCTAAGGGCGCATGGGAAGCTGATACAAAGACAAAAAGGTACACGGTTACGGAAGATAATGTTGCTGAAGTGGTTTCGATGATGACAGGGATTCCTGTTCAGCGTGTAGGCCAGTCTGATAGTGCGAAGTTACTGGCTATGCCTGAGTTGATGGCTGGTCGGATTATCGGACAGGATGAAGCGATTAAGAAGTTAACGAAAGCAATTCAACGTACCAGAGCCGGATTAAAGGATCCAAAGAAGCCTATTGGCTCCTTTATATTTCTGGGTCCTACTGGAGTTGGTAAAACGGAGTTAGCAAAAGAACTGGCTCGTTTCATGTTTGGCAATGAGGATTCATTGATCCAGATTGATATGAGTGAGTACATGGAGAAATTTGCTGTATCACGTTTAGTGGGAGCGCCTCCGGGATATGTAGGTTATGAAGAAGGTGGTCAGCTGACAGAGAAAGTTCGTCGTAAACCATATTCAGTAGTTCTACTGGATGAGATTGAAAAAGCACATCCGGATGTATTTAACATTCTGTTACAGGTGTTGGATGAAGGTCAGCTAACAGATAGTTTAGGACGGAAAGTTGATTTTCGTAACACAATTATCATCATGACTTCCAATATTGGAGCACGTCAGTTGAAAGATTTCGGACAAGGTGTTGGATTTACTACATCGGCTAAGTCATTGCAGGTAGACAATCATTCCCGAGGGGTTATTGAAAATGCACTGAAACGTGCTTTTGCACCGGAATTCTTAAATCGTATTGATGATGTAATTGTATTTAATTCATTGTCAAAGGAGAATATATTTAAGATCATTGATATTGAATTGGTTGCTCTTTTTTCAAGAGTGCATGATTTAGGTTATGAAATTACATTAACCGACGCAGCGAAAGAGTTTATTTCGGAAAAGGGTTATGATTCACAGTTTGGAGCAAGACCTTTAAAGAGAGCGATTCAGAAACATTTGGAAGATCCGATTGCGGAAGAAATTCTAAAGGGTGATTTGACAGAAGGCCAGGTAATGGAAGTAGATTATAACAAAGAAAATGATAAGATTGTTATAACTCCAAAACTGATAGCTGTAAAAAAGAAGAAAGAGCCTCATTTGCCGGAAGGTAAAAAGGATGCCGACGAAGAATAAATTTCCTTTTTTTTATCATTTGATTTAATAGATTTTAAAAGCCCCATGGAAACATGGGGTTTTTTTATTTAAACTCTTATCTTTGCCCATCCCAAGATCTTTATTGATATAATGAGCGAAGAGTCGAGTAATAATAATGAGAATAGAGATAAGTTGCAAAATGTCATTCTTATTAATGGTTTATATGAAAATTGGTTCCTTGATTATGCTTCCTATGTAATATTAGACCGGGCAGTGCCACATATTAATGATGGTTTTAAACCAGTTCAAAGAAGAATTCTCCATTCTTTAAAAGAAATGGATGATGGCAGATTTAACAAGGCGGCAAATGTGATAGGCAATACCATGAAATATCACCCACATGGTGATGCGTCTATTGGTGATGCTATGGTGCAAATCGGTCAGAAGAACCTTCTTATTGAAACGCAGGGAAACTGGGGAAATCCAATGACTGGCGACTCTTCAGCTGCACCAAGATATATTGAGGGACGTCTTTCTAAATTTGCTTTAGAAGTTGTTTTTAATCCGGATACTACGTATTGGCAAGCTAGTTATGATGGTAGGAATCAGGAACCGATAACCTTGCCTGTTAAATTCCCATTATTATTGGCTCAGGGTGCTGAAGGAATAGCAGTAGGGTTAGCAACAAAAATTCTTCCTCACAACTTTATTGAACTTATAGATGCTTCGATTGGCGTGTTAAAAGGAATCCGACCTCAGTTATTGCCGGATTTTCCTACAGCAGGTACCGCAGATTGTTCCAATTATAATGAAGGACAACGAGGAGGAAAAGTTCGGGTCCGTGCAAAGATTGAGGAAAGAGATAAAAAGACGCTTGCCATTACTGAAATTCCATTTTCTACTACAACAAGCAGTTTGATTGATAGTGTGATTTCGGCTAATGACAAGGGAAAGATTAAGATAAAAAAGATTGAGGATAATACGGCAAAGGATGTAGAGATCATGATCCATCTGGCACCAGGAACCTCTCCTGATGTAACCATAGATGCTTTATATGCCTTTACTGATTGTGAGGTATCCATTTCTCCAAATACCTGTGTCATCAAAGATGATAAACCTCATTTTTTAAGTGTAAATGATATCCTGATTGAAAATACCAATAACACCCGTAATCTATTGAAACGTGAGTTGGAGATCCGCTTATTGGAATTGAAGGAAAAAATATTCTTCAGCTCCCTGTTAAGGATCTTTATTCAGGAGGGAATGTACAAAAATACTGAGTACGAAAGTTCAAACAGTTTTGAGCGGGTTGTTGTAGTGCTGGATAAGTTATTTGAACCTTATTTTCCTAAGTTTTATCGCGTTATTCTACCGGAGGACTATAAAAGGCTTATTGAAAGGCCGATGAGTAGCATTACCCGCTTTGATGTGAAGAAAGCGGATGAACAGTTGAAATCTTTACAAGACGGGATAAAAGAAGTTACGCATAACTTAAAGAACCTGGTTGAATATACGGTATCCTGGTTTGAACACATCAGGGATAAGTATGGTAAGGATAGGGGACGTAAAACCGAACTTCGTGTGTTTGATCGGGTTGAAGCCACACAAGTTGCTCTGGCTAACGTGAAGTTGTATGTAAACAAAGCTGACGGTTTTATTGGTACAGGACTTAAAAAGGATGAATTTATTTGTGATTGCTCCGATCTGGATGAGATAATTGTTTTTAGAGAGGGAGGACGCTTTGTCGTTACTAAGATCCAGGATAAGGTTTTCGTTGGGAAGGATATTATTCATGTTGCCGTGTTTAAAAAGGGCGATGAACGTACTGTGTACAACATGATCTATAAAGATGGGGAGAGCGGAACCTGTTATGTGAAAAGATTTGCTGTTTTAGGGGTGACCCGGGATAAAGAATATGATCTGACTAAGGGCACTAAGGGTTCTAAACTATACTATTTTAGCGCAAATCCAAATGGAGAAGCGGAGGTAGTTACTATTCAATTGAAACCTCATTCAAAACTAAAAAAGTTACAGCTTGATGTAAATTTTGCAGATATTTCTATAAAGGGACGTGGTTCAATGGGTAATACTGTTACTAAATATCCGGTTCGAAAGGTGGTATTGAAAAGCAGGGGGATTTCTACTTTATCAGGTCGAAAGATATGGTATGATGAAAGTTTAAAACGTTTAAATGTAGATAGCAGGGGAATATATCTGGGTGAATTTGATGGATCAGATAAAATTCTTACTGTTTCAGCAGCAGGGATTTATGAGCTTAGCTCTTTTGATCTGACTAATCATTTTGATGATAAAATGGTGCTCATTGAAAAGTATGATGCTGATAAAGTGTATACCGTAATCCATCTGGATGGAAAGACTAAAAACTATTATGTGAAGCGGTTTAAATTTGATGATATTTCAATCGGGAAAACGGTACATATCATTAATGAAGAAAGTGGATCAAAACTTAGAATGATTTCTGGTGCGGCGCAGCCTGTAGTAAGGTTAGAAATAAGTAAGGGGAAAAATCAGGCTGTAGAACAGTTTGAACTGAACCTGGCAGATACTATTGATATTAAGGGTATGAAAGCGCAGGGAAATAAATTGTCTGCTTTTGATATAAAGAACATTGAGCTCATCGCAGAACATGATGATGAAGAGGATGTTCCTGGCCCTATACCTGAATCTTCATTGGAAGAGGTAGTTGAGGCAGAGAAGGCTGATGAAGAAGCGGAAAAGGATGTTGTGGAATTAGATACGGATGCCGTTGAGGAAGATAAATTACCTGTTGCAAAATTGCCTGCTAAGAAAGACTTGCCTGCTCCAAAAAAAGGTAAAGATATCAAGCTGGAAATTACCAATCCGGATGATATAGATGATAAAGGGCAACTTGACCTTTTTTAATTTTACTGTTGTAGTTTAAGCTTTTCTTTGAAATCCTTGGTAAACTTGGACAGTTTCGGTTGGATAACAAATACACAATAAGCCTTTAAGGGGTTATTATTAAAAAAATTCTGGTGATAGTCCTCTGCCTTATAAAATTCGGAAACGGGTACAATTTCAGTTACAATAGGTTTATCATATACCATTTCTCTAGTTAAGGTATCGATCATAAAGTCAGCAGCTTTTTTTTGTTCCTGATTATGATAAAAAATCACAGAACGGTACTGTGTGCCACTATCGTTGCCTTGCTTATTTAGAGAAGTCGGGGAGTGTGTCTTAAAGAAGACCAGAAGTAATTCTTCATAGGTTACGATACTGGGATCAAAATCTATTTGGATTACTTCTGCATGTCCTGTGTTGCCCCTGCAGATATCGTTATAATTCGGATTTGGAAGCTCACCTCCCATATATCCGGATATAGATGATGATACACCATTAAGTCCCTGAAAAACTGCTTCAGTGCACCAAAAACATCCTGCTCCAAAAGTTGCTTGTTCTAATGCCATAAATTAATAACGCAGATTTAATGGCAATGTTTTTCAAGTTTTATTGGTACTGAATGTAGATGGGTTGAGGTTTTAATTTTAAAAGATCTTCTGGAGTCATCATTCTTTTAGGAGCTTGTTTGATATCGTTTTTGTAAAAAAGTTTGAATCCTGTGAATTGAACTGGCTCAGGATAGATCCAGTGGCGATAAGTTCCTTTTTTCAATTCAGGCTGACCCCATCCATCCATGTGCATTACAATTTGAACTTCAGGATGAAGTTTAATGTTTTCTGTATTTGTTATCATTTTTCGGGTAAAACGATGAACGGTAAGTACTTTGGGAGGAAGATTGTTATCGATAACCAGTTTGGCCAGGTAAGCTGAGCAATAATTAATATCAGCAGCGTCATAAGTGCCTATGCGGGTACCTGGTTTTGCGCCAGTTTTCATGGAGAATTCAGGATCTATTCCTAAATGAACCTGTGGTAATTTTAGATATTTTTCAAAGTAAGGAAGTTCATCTTTGACGGTACTTAAAGCGACCTGAATATCCAGAAATACTATTGCATTGATTTTTTTAGCAATTGTGAGAACCGAATCAATTTGTTTATCAGGCATCCGGGTACGATACATACCATCTTTTCCGGCAGCGCCTTGAGCCACTACGGCTATATAATGTAAAGCTGGTTGCACAGGAGTACCAGGATCTGCTTTCTCCCATTTTTTAACTTCAACGTTTAGACGAGCAAGCATTTCTTTAGGTGCATATTCGCCCAGGGCACCCATTCTTACCGAGTATAAGTTTCCATAATAAGCTATAATTCTTTTGAAAGGCAAGATAGCTCCGGGAAGCGGGTATGGCTGTTTCTTTACAGGCCAGTAACCTGAAGTATCTCCATTTGCCAGGTGTAAGTTCCTTTTATTATAGTCTGATGTGTCTATAGTATTGCTGACTGCTAAGCTATCAGCCTCACCTTCTACTGTTTGTTTTTGAGTAGAGATATTTAGTGCGGTTTTTGAACTTGCGGTACTTTTATTTTCGCTGCATCCAAGAGAAATGATGCATGATGCACACATTACTACTGTTAAGAACTTATAAGTCATTATAAAAATTGAAGTAAAATTTCAACCAAAGTAGTCAAAAGAATTAAGATTATCACTTTGTAGGTCATTTCATAACCTTATTCTTTTGAATTAGAGTACAAAGACAGGTGAAAATGGTCTGGTATCATCGTTATCAGTCTGAAATTTTAGCGCTTCCTGTTTATGCGGAACTCTTAAAATAGGGTATAGCAAAATTAGGGATTATGGAGTTTAGAATTGTAAATTCAGTTCAATCGTTTATTTGTTTACTGCTCTAACCTTTTTGATTTTACCAAAAACACCAAGTGGTAATTTATTTCCAGTCTTTGCTTGTAAATAAAGCTCACCTGTTTCCAAATTATGAGGATTTTTAATCGAGTCCTTGATCAGATTTTCTACAATAACGGATGAAAACCCTAATGAGTAGGTATTTAAAATCATAAAGTGTTCCTCAGGATCAAGAAGGTTAGCGACATCATTCATCATTTCAAGAATCTGATCTTCTAATTTCCACTTTTCACCATTTGGTCCATGGCCATATGCGGGAGGGTCAAGAATAATACCATTGTATGTTTTTCCTCTTTTGATTTCTCTTTTAACGAATTTTAAGGCGTCTTCTACCACCCAGCGGATATCTTTTAATCCGGATAACTCCTGATTTTCATTTGCCCAGCTTACCACTTGTTTAATTGAATCGACATGTGTGATGTCAGCACCTGCAGCTTTAGCTACCAGAGATGCACCGCCTGTATAAGCAAAAAGATTTAGAACTTTGGGCTGAGGAGTGCTGAATTCCTTGATCGTGCTGGATATAAAGTCCCAGTTAACAGCCTGTTCCGGAAAAATCCCTACATGTTTAAAGGAAGTTAATGCCAGGCGGAATTTGATTTCAATGTCGTTATTGCGATAAGTGATGTGCCAGCGATCAGGTGTTTTACTATTTTTCTTTGCCCATTCACCTGAAGTAGCTGAACGTCCCTGAAAACGAATGTCAGCTAGATTTTGCCATTCAGACGGGGGCAATTGCTTGGACCATACTGCCTGAGGTTCAGGACGGATAAGAACCACGTTTCCGAATCTTTCGAGCTTTTCGAAATCTCCGCAGTCTAATAGTTCGTAATCTTTCCAATGTTCAGGTGTAAGTAATGCAATCATAGCTAATTATATCCGTAATTAAGATTGCGAAATTACTAAATATAGACAGCATACTTGGAAAAAATAATCCAGGAAGGACTTAATCAGCTCTGTGGTATAATTTTCAGGTAGAAAAGATTATAGTTTTTCTTTAGCTGCCTGAGCGAATTTACTTGCGAAAACGAAGTCATTTACCCTTTGATTGTCCGTGTGAGCAATCTCTTTATTAGAACCTTCCCATTCTTTTTTACCTTCAGCAAGAAATAATATACTTTCACCAATCCCCATTACTGAATTCATATCATGGGTAACTACTACTGTAGTGATGTTATATTCATTGGTAATTTCATCAATAAGTTCGTCAATAACGATTGAAGTAAGGGGATCAAGTCCTGAATTGGGTTCATCAACAAAGAGGTATTTGGGTTGCATGGATATAGCACGGGCAATACCAACGCGCTTTTTCATTCCCCCTGATAGTTCAGATGGGTATAAATCATTTTTCCCTTCAAGATTAACCCTGTTCAGACAGAAATTTACCCGTTCTAACTTTTCTTCTTTGCTCTGCTTCGTAAACATATTCAAAGCAAACATCACGTTCTCCTGTACAGTCATCGAGTCAAAAAGTGCAGAGTTTTGAAAGAGCATGCCGATTTCCTTTCTGATATCTATTCGCTCATCTTTGGTGAGGCGGGTAAAGTCACGTCCATCATACAACACATAACCTTCATCAGGTTCGTGCAAGCCAACCATACATTTCAAAAGAGTCGTTTTTCCTGATCCTGAACCACCAATGATCAGGTTATTCATTCCCGCTTCAAATTTCCCGGATATACCTTTTAAGACATAATTATCTCCAAATGATTTATGGATGTCCTTTATTTCGATCATAATAATAAATCTGTAATCACATAATCGGCACATAGAATAGAAATGCAGCTGATAACCACAGTGCTTGTACTTGCACGACCTACTTCTAATGCACTTCCTTTAACGTAATAGCCCTGATACGCAGATACAGTAGTAATGATAAAACCGAAAAAGAAAGCTTTAACTAAAGAGACTACAATAGTAAAAGGATTGAATCCCTCGGTGATGCCTCTGTAATAATCAGATCCTGTGATTGCGCCCGAAAAGGTTCCTCCAATGTAGCCGCCTATAATATTTAAGGCAATGGATACAATGACTAGCAAAGGAATCATGGTTACACCCGCAATAATTTTGGGGAGAATCAGAAATCCGGGAGCGTTAATTCCCATAATTTCCAAAGCATCAATCTGCTCTGTAACACGCATCGTCCCAATTTCAGATGAAATGGACGAGCCTATCTTTCCGGCCAGTACCAAGGCACTGATGGTAGGGCTAAGTTCCAGGATAGCAGAGTCACGGTTTACAGATCCGATGATTGTTTTAGGTATCAGGTCACTTTGTAGCTGAAAAGCAATCTGCAAGGTCATTACAGCTCCTACAAATACGGAAATTATGCCAATAAGGTATAGGGAGTTTACGCCGATATATACCATTTCGTGACTGATGTTTTTCCAATAGATCTTCCACTGCTCAGGGCGTTTGAATACTGCTTTTAGGAGAAGAATATATCTTCCGAAATCTGTAAACATATATGATTGCGTATATTTTATATGATAATTATAATGATAGCTAAATTAATTAAATTTCTGAATCTTTAAAACTATGTCGTTTGCTAACTAAGGCAACAACATAATCTTTGAGTCGATGTTTTAATTAATCGTCATGTAACTCTCAATTCTAATTGTTCGAATTTTTATGCCTGTATTATAATATAGACCTTTACAAGTGATAAATGAATCATCTGTAACAAAGTCTATAAAGAAATCTCTAATGATTAGATAATTGTTTATTAATTAGCTTGATTATCGGGGTTATGGAAAAGAAACTGCAGCGAGATGAAAATAATAAAGTTCTGGCCGGAGTAGCTGCCGGTTTAGCAGAATACTTTGAGATTGAGGTGATGTGGATAAGGCTGATCTTTATACTGATGATTGTACTTGGGTTATCCGGAGTATTGATTTATCTTATATTATGGATCGTTGTACCTGCAAAACCTTGTACATTTCCTTTCGATTCGGATGCTAAAATAAATGGGGATTATAGTGCAAACCCTGGTTCCTTTCGCACCTTTGGAGATATGGGCAAGCGATCAAAAAATGCGCCTATTGCAGGACTAATTCTGGTGGCTTTAGGGGTTTACTTTTTATTTGAAGAATTCGGTTTTGTTCCTGATTGGTTTGAACTGAGAAAATTATGGCCAGTCATATTAATCATAATAGGGTTGGTTTTCCTCTTCAGATCGGGTAAGAAGCAGAAAGTTGAAGAAGTGAAAAAAGAGGAATTTAAGTTTAATGAACCAACAGACGATCAACCCTTAACATAAATACTTATATGAAGACTGAAAGGATTATTTGGGGAATAGTGCTCCTCTTTATAGGAGGGATTTTGCTATTGCAGAACTTTGATCAGATTAGTTTTGATTGGGCTACTATTTGGAGATTCTGGCCCGTTATTCTGATCCTGATTGGTGTGAATATGTTATTTTCTTATTCAACTAATAAGGCAGGTAGTCTTGTTTCTATCTTAATCACCATAATCGTGTTGTCATTTATTGCTTATAAAGGTATTAATACATCAGGAAGAGAAGGTATTCCTTTTTTTGATGAAGGCGATTTATTCAATAAAGATACAGATAAGCTTAAATCTACAGTATTTAGTGAGCCTTTCGTCAAGGGAACTCGTCTCGCGACTCTAAATATAAAGGGTGGGGCTACCATGTTTATACTTAAGGATAGCTCTTCTACATTGGTTACTGCGCAAGTGAAGAAAACCTATGGAAACTATTCGTTATTCAAAACGTCTGGCGATAGTACCGAAACTGTAGATTTTAAAATGACAGGGAAGAGTAACTGGGATATGAATAAGTCAAAAGCGAATCAAGTGGTATTGGCTTTAAATACTCAACCATTATGGGCCATTAATTTAGAAACAGGTGCTGGGAAAACAGAATTTGACTTAACCCGATTCAAAATTAGTACCTTAAAACTTCAGGGTGGGGTTGCCTCTTTTGATATTAAGATGGGTGATTTGAATAAATATACGGTAGTAACCATTGAATCAGGTATATCAGAAATAAATATTTCTGTACCTGAATCTTCGGGATGTACTATAAAAACGGATTCAGGTTTATCATCAAGTGATTTTGAAGGATTTAATTCAACCGGTAAGGATTCTTATCAAACCTCTAATTTCAATACTGCGTCTAGTAAAATTATCATTAATATGAAAGGTGGATTTTCCAAATTTCATGTTGACCGGTATTAATATGGAAGAAAACTATTTCGTTGTTCGATCAGGTAAACCTCAAGGCCCTTTCTCGATAGAAGAAATGAAGGGAATGCAAATCACTCCGGACACTTTTGTCAAAACGAGTAAAATGAGTGATTATAAAGAAGCACATGAAATTGCTGTTTTATGTGATGCTCTTGGATTTAAACTTGAAAAAGCGCATGCACAATATTTTGCCTCTATGGATATGCGCCTCCTTGCTGCTGTCATAGATTATTTATTATTGCTTTTTATCTACCTGATCCTCATTGTTGTTATAATCAAAATCTCTAATAGTCAGTCTCAATATCTTAGAGTGGCCGTATCGGTGTCTTTTTTACCTGTAATTCCTATCATTAAATTTTTTATGAATGTGTTCATGGAGGCTTCTAAAAGACAGGGAACATTTGGTAAGTCATGGCTGGGTATAAAGGTTACGACTGAAGACACCAATCCCTTGAACCTTAAACAAAGCTTTTATCGAAATAGCTTAAAGCTTCTTTGTATTTTAAGTTTGGGAATTGGTTACCTAGCTGGCTTTTTTGATAGAAAACAACAATGCTGGCATGATCGGATTGCGAAAACCTTAGTAGTCAGGGATCGTCTTATTTAAGCCTTCATACTTTTACTTAAACTGAAATTCTGCTTTCTGGTTAGGATGTAGGTCATATAGAGCGGTGTTGATAAAACTTATTCAGTGTTATTAAATTGGAGTATTATATTTTTCATTCGTTTAATACAATTTATATTTGTTTTATACAATTGTTTTCAACCTAAAAGTAAACCATTAAATACTGTCCGTTCTTTTAATTTACAACAGGCAACAATTAGCTATTATAAATTCTGACACTAAATTGCTTCCAAAATCACGGTGTAAAGTACTTGCTTATGAAATTAAGATTCTCTTACTTTTTATTAGACCATTTTTTGCACAGACACCAGAGCTGGTACATTATGTAAATACACTTCAAGGTAGCAATTCAAAACATGAGCTTACACGTGGAAATATCTACCCAACAACAGCTTTGCTCAATGGAATGAATACCTGGACACCACAAACAGGAAGAAATGATGATGGCTTGAAATATCAGTAGGAGAAAAAAACAATTAGGGGATTTCAGCAAGCGCATCAGTGCAGCTCCTGGAATAATGACTATGCCGTCTTTTCTTTTATGCCCGTTACTGGCGTATTAAAAGTAAATGAAGAGGAGAGAGCTACATGATTGAGTCATTCTAATGAGACAGCAAACCTAATTATTATCAACCATCGAACTCAGGTTAATAAAGTGAACGTCGGCACTTATGGAGGAATGATCCATGAAATGACGGAAATGGTAATGGCAAATATGGGACAGTATGCTCATGGAAATCAACCTATACAGCATATGATTTACCTGTACAATTATGCAGGAGAGTCTTGGAAGACGCAATATCATATCCGTCAGGTGATGAGCCGCTTATATAATTCTACTGAAAATGGTTATCCAGGTGTTGAAGATCCGGGACAAACATCTTCCTGGTACGTGCTAAGTGCATTAGGCTTTTATAGCGTTTGTCCGGGTACCGATCAGTATACAATAGGAAGTCCTGTTTTCAAAAAGGCAACCATTACTTTGGAAAACGAGAAGAAATTCATTATTGAGGCCACTAATAATAATGGCAAAATCGTATAGATCCAATCAGCTACATTGAATGGTAAAAATTACACCGCTCACTATTTCAGACAATCAGATATCACCAATGTTTGCACGCTAAAATTTGAAATGGGAAGTAATCCTGCAAAAGAAAAGGGGCTAACTGCAGCCGATAAACCATTCTCTTTATCAGCGGCAAGTAAATAATCGTGTAAATTTTATTGTACCCTTCTCATTCAGACATACAGGAGCGTTCAAACATATTAATTATTACTTTTGTAATAGATTTTAAATAAGTATGAACGCTTCTATTTCCAGCATACCCTTAAAAGGTCTTTACTGCAATTCTTTAACAGATTACTCCAGATACCTGACACGGGAAGTATCGATTGGGCATATTCCAATGGGCGCTAACAACCCTATCCGGATTCAAAGTATGACCACTACCGATACCATGGATACTATAGGTACTGTAGAGCAGACTATCCGCATGGTAGATGCAGGTTGCGAATATGTACGGATTACAGCCCCAAGTATTAAAGAAGCACTCAATCTAGCAGCGATAAAGAAAGAGCTCCTTGCAAGAGGATATAATGTGCCCTTAATTGCCGATATCCATTTTACCCCTAATGCAGCAGAAGCAGCAGCAAGGATTGTTGAAAAAGTAAGGATCAACCCGGGTAACTATGCCGATAAGAAACGCTTTGATCAATTGGAATATACCAGCTTTGAATACGAAGCTGAGTTAGAAAGGATCTATAAAAAGTTTGCTCCCCTTGTTCAGGTTTGTAAAGAATATGGTACGGCTATGCGCATTGGTACCAATCATGGATCATTATCCGATCGCATCATGAGCTATTATGGTGATACACCTGGAGGAATGGTCGAATCGGCTATGGAATTCATGCGCATGTGCGAAAGCCTGAATTATTATAACCTTGTCATCTCCATGAAGGCGAGCAACCCTCAGGTGATGGTGCAGGCTTACAGGCTTCTAGTGGAAACCATGAACAAAGAGGGAATGAATTACCCCTTACATCTGGGCGTTACAGAAGCAGGTGATGGAGAGGATGGAAGAATTAAATCATCTGTAGGCATAGGAACACTTCTGGAAGACGGATTAGGTGATACTATCCGCGTTTCTTTAACAGAAGATCCGGAACTGGAGGCTCCTGTAGCAATCGCCCTGGCTGATAGATATAAACACAGGACTCAACTTATTAAAGACGAACCAGATGTTACCATACCGGTACCCATTGGCTTTAGTCCTTATCAATATACCAAACGCATAACCACTGAACTCAATACTTTTATAGGTGGGCATCAGGTTCCACGTGTTATTCTTGACCTATCCAAGTCTAGCCTAATGGATCCACAGATCCTTGCAGCTGCTGGTTATTTGTACTCACCGCTACTGGATAAATTCAATATGGCAGAGCAGTCTGTTGATTTTGTTTACCTGGCAGATCAGCTTCCTTCATTCAATATGCCGGGAAATCTGAAACAATTGTATGATTACTCTACCTGGCTTAAAATTACAGACAAAAAGAATATGCATCCTCTGTTTGCTTCATGGAATGACTTTCAGTCAGCACAATTAAAGGATCAGTACTTAAATCTGGTACAGGTAAGCAACAAAGACCTCCTGCAATATCTTAGTGTTTTCAAGATCCTATCAACAGATAAAACCCTTGTTTTTGTGTTGACAACCGATCAATCACATGGTATGGCAGACCAGCGGCAGTTCTTTTTTGCCCTCGAGAATGCAGGGATTCAAACTCCTGTAATTATAAAAAGATCGTATACAACCAAGTCTGAAGTTCTTGAGCTACAGGATAAGCTGGATTCTGACTTTCAACTGTATTCTTCCACAGATGTCGGAGCACTGCTGCTAGATGGATTCGGCGATGGAATATGGCTTAATTCCGGTACTGTTTCAGCAAAGACCATCGTGAGTACTTCTTTTGTCATCCTGCAGGCAACCCGCTCCAGGATCTCTAAAACGGAGTACATTTCTTGTCCTAGTTGTGGACGTACTTTATTTGATCTTCAGGAAACAACCCAAATGATCAGGAGTAGAACCAGTCACCTTAAAGGCGTCAAGATCGCTATAATGGGTTGTATCGTAAATGGACCCGGTGAGATGGCTGATGCAGACTATGGCTACGTAGGCATGGGTCCTGGTAAGATAACCCTGTATAGAGGTAAAGAAGTGGTTAAAAAGAGTGTGAATAAGGACAATGCATTGGATGAATTGATTGATATCATCCGGGAAGATGGTAACTGGATTGAATTAGATATTCAAATCCCTACATAAAAAACATATTATCAAAATGTGTACTTCTTAAACTCATTCTTTAGATCAAATCAAAAAAAAACGAATCAAATCTTAAATAAAAAAATACAAAAATAGGCTATCCCTACTCAAAAGGACAGCCTATTTTTGTATAAAATATAGAAATTCTTACTTCTTCTTTCTAGCAATTACCTTTTGTACTGCAGCAACAATAGCATCGCAATCCAAATGATATTTAGCCATCAGTTCAGCAGGTTTACCACTTTCTCCAAAGGAATCATCAACAGCCACATACTCTTGTGGAGTAGGGTTATTCCGTACAAGCAGTTGCGCTATACTATCGCCAAGTCCACCAATACGGTTATGCTCTTCAGCTGAAACCACACAACCTGTTTTGGCTACTGATTTCAATACCGCTGCCTCGTCAAGAGGTTTAATCGTATGGATATTGATAATCTCCGCATCGATGCCAAGTTCAGCCAGTTTTTCTCCAGCTAAGATCGCTTCCCACACCAGGTGACCGGTTGCGAAAATACTGACATCCTTACCTTCATTCACCATCCATGCTTTTCCAATGATGAATTCCTGATCAGGATCAGTGAATATAGGGATAACCGGACGACCAAAGCGAAGATAAACAGGACCTTCAAACTCAGCTATAGCTTCTGTAGCCGCTTTAGTTTGGTTATAGTCACATGGATTAATAACCGTCATTCCAGGAAGCATTTTCATCATGCCTATATCTTCCAGAATCTGATGCGTTGCCCCATCTTCTCCTAAAGTTAAACCAGCATGTGAAGCACAAATCTTTACGTTTTTCTCTGAATAGGCAATAGACTGACGAATCTGATCATAAACCCTACCGGTAGAAAAATTAGCAAAAGTTCCTGTAAAAGGAATCTTTCCACCAATAGTTAAACCTGCTGCCATACCCATCATGTTCGCTTCTGAAATACCAACCTGGATAAATCTTTCTGGAAACTCCTTAATAAAAGCTTCCATTTTAAGTGATCCAACAAGGTCAGCACATAAGGCTACCACATTTTTATTCTTTTTACCAGCTGCTAGAAGTCCGGCACCAAAACCAGACCGTGTGTCTTTTTTTTCTGTAAAAGTATATTTCTTCATTAAAGTATCTCTTTGTTAACGACTAATAGTCTTGGGTAGAACATGTAAGTTGAGCAAGCGCTGCGGCTAACTGTTCATCATTAGGTGCAACACCATGCCATTTATGAGAACCCATCATGAAGTCCACACCGTGACCCATATTAGTATGCATCAGGATCATAATTGGTTTACCTTTAAATGCTCTGCTTTTAGCCAAATCAAGGGTAGCAACTAGTGCTTCCATGTCATTTCCATTTGTTTCCAGAACATCCCAACCAAAAGCTTCCCACTTAGCGTGTAAATTTCCCAAAGAAAGTACTCTATCCGTAGGACCATCTATTTGCTGGCCATTTACGTCAATGGTAGAAATTAAATTGTCAACCTTGTTATGAGGAGCAAATAAGGCAGCTTCCCAAATCTGACCTTCCTGTAGTTCACCATCACCATGAAGGGTGTAAACTAACCGATCGTCGCCATTAAGTTTTTTAGCAAGCGCTGCACCGATAGCAACAGATAAACCCTGTCCAAGAGAACCGGAAGCAACACGAATTCCCGGAAGATGATCATGCGTTGCAGGATGACCCTGAACACGTGAATTTATTTTGCGGAAAGTAGAAAGTTCTTTAATTTCAAAGTATCCCGAACGGGCAAGCACACTATACCATGCTGCAGAAATGTGTCCATTGGAAAGAAAGAAAAGATCTTCGCCCGTTCCATCCATATTAAAGTCTGGATTATGCTTTAATACATGAAAATAAAGGGCTGTAAAATAATCTGCACAACCTAAAGAACCGCCGGGGTGACCTGACTGGCACTGATGTACCATTCTTACAATATCCCGACGAACCTGAGTCGCAATGTCAGTTAATTTTTCAATATCTGGTTTCATATTTATTTCAAAGCGCCTAAAGTATGAAATAGCACTCAGATATCAACTAAAATTTTTACTAAATAAAGACAATTTATTAATCTTTAGCTAATAAATCAAGAACCTGTTGAGAGGAATTCGCTGTATCAACCTTCGTAATGATTTTATTGATCTTTTGATCAGCATCAATAACAAAGGTCTTTCTTGCAGTGCCCATATACTTTTGGCCATACATGTTTTTCTCCACCCATACCCCGTAAGCTTCTACAATCTCTTTTTTATCATCAGAAATCAGCGTAAAAGGCAATTCATATTTAGATATAAATTTCTGGTGTGAAGTTTCGTCATCTGTACTCACTCCCAATACAACATAACCTTGTTGCTGTAAGCGATGATAATTATCCCTGAAATTACATGCTTCAGCAGTACAACCCGGGGTGTCATCTTTAGGATAAAAGTAAAGTATCACATTTTTACCTACATAATCACTTAGCGAGATAGTCTTGCCATGTTGATCCTTTGCTGTAAACTGTGGAGCTGAATCTCCTTCTTTTAACTCTGCCATTTTTTTATTTATAAAATATTGCGTTAAAGGTTTTAGAATTTCCCTTTACATCAGTAACTGAAAATTGAAGATGATGTTTTCCTGATGCCAATGATTTATCCAAAGTATGCCATGCAGAGCCATTCCGCGGATCATATTCTGTTAAAACCCATTGTCCATCAATAGTAGCACTAAAGCTGCTGATCCCCGATAAATTATCAGAAATTCTAAACCTCAAAACAGGAATACCGGAAACCGACATTCCGTCTTTTACATTTATTGACCGAATGACAGGCGCTGTGGTATCCACACTTACATTAAATTCTCCAAACGCTCCTGAACTGGTTTTTACATAGCCATTTTCATAAGTACCGCCCACTGATCTACCTCTTTCATTTACAATTAAAGCTTTGCTTTGCAGCTGAACAGGGAGTGAAGAGTCCGCTTTGATCCAAAGATTATAACTGCCATCAATAGGAATCAAAGAGGTATGCACACGATGAATTGCCGAGTAGCCTTTCTTTGGCCCCTTACTATACCTGAAATTAAGATCACTGTATAAAGCTCCTGCAGGCACTTTAATAATAAAATCACTGGTGGCGTATTCATTTGCCTGGTTATAGCTAAACTTTTTCAGCCCCTCAGGATAAGAAGAGGTAATCACTGATTTTGCGTTATAACGGATTCTAAAGTCCAGAATACTCGTATTTCCCTTCACATCTTTTACAATATACCTCAACTCATGGATTTTATCATCGGTTATATTGATCACCCCTCTGTTTACCAAATTTTTGTAAATCTTTAAAGGATTACCAGGCTCCACAAAACTCTTGATCACTGTTCTGTTTGATCGTTTGTAATAAGGATAATCCATGTGGGAGGATACCGCACCACTGGTATAAAAAGAAAACTGATTTAATTCCGACTCATAAATCGTAGCCTTATCCAATTGAAGTTCAATAGAATAAACGCCATTTTTATTACCCGCTGGCTGAAGATCATATGCACTGATTCCAAATCCAATATCACCACTAAAATTAATTATTGGGGACTTATTTAGTTTATAATTTCCATTACTTCCTATCAACTCAAAAGATTGTCTAACCGTACTTTCATTGAATGGCAATCCATTTAGCCGGTACATATAGAAACCACTGATTGTAGGCTTTATGTTATCTGGAAGAGTGATGCCCAATAAAGCTGGATTAACAATATCCTCCGTTCTGCTATCCCTCACCTCAAAATGAAGATGTGGCCCTGCAGACCCACCTGTATTTCCCGACCATGCGATGATATCTCCCTTTTTAACTGGAATTTCAATTGCTAGAAGAGGGATGTCTACTGCAAAAGAACGGGTTCTATATTGACGAGCTGTAATAACACGCGTAATAGCGGTATTAAAACGTTGTAAATGTGCGTACACAGTTGTATAGCCATTGGGGTGGGTAAGATAAACTGCGTTTCCAAATCCTCCAATCTGAACCTTTAAACGAGATACATAACCGTCAGAGACAGCATAAACGGGGTAGCCCTCTCTTTGATTGGTCCTGAAATCAGTACCAGAATGAAAATGAGTGCTTCTTATTTCCCCAAATGAACCAGCTAAAGCTGGTTTAATATCAAGAGGCAATCTGAAATCTGTAGCAGGAAATAACTCGGGAGAGACCTGTGCTAAAAGGGGGTAACTAAAAATGTGTAAAAGTGTACCTAAAATTACGGTGCGAAAATTATTTAATCTCAAAATCAAAAAGCTTTTCTTTTTCTATAAATCCCTGAAGCCGATCTCCTACATTTATTTTACCGACACCCTTTGGTGTTCCGGTAAAAATAAGATCCCCTTTTTTT
Source organism: Arcticibacter svalbardensis MN12-7 (assembly GCF_000403135.1). Taxonomy (GTDB): domain Bacteria; phylum Bacteroidota; class Bacteroidia; order Sphingobacteriales; family Sphingobacteriaceae; genus Arcticibacter; species Arcticibacter svalbardensis. The sequence continues at coordinate 3,315 of NZ_AQPN01000043.1, read as the reverse complement.
AGGGTGATGTACTGTGAAACAAATGCAATTATCTTTTCAAACGAAAATAACAGGTCCTTTGTGTTGCCCATTTGCACTGTTTCTTCATTTATATTTAAACTGAAGTTCAGATTGTAAATATCCTGAAAAGACTCCTTGGACTTAAAAGCACTGATAGGGGCAGAGTTATCAAACGCCTTAGCCAGTTCCCATGGTAAACCTTTTTCCTTATGTATAGTTTGAATATCCCGGGCTGTAAAATCAACTCCAAGACCTATTTCATCATAGTAGTTCCCTGCAAATTTCTCGGAAATATACTTTCCTTCCTTGCAGATCTTTAGAACAATTTCAATCTCATGATGGATATCTGTTGAAAATTCAGGATAGTAGAAAGGTAGATTATCTTTCAGAACGGCCGTTTCCGGCTTCATGAAGATAACAGGAACTCCGGGTACCGGATTATTTAGTTCTTTAGCATGTTCAGCATAATTCCTACCTATAGCAATGATCTTCATGTGTCTGATTTATTTTTTAAAAAATTAAACAAGAAAATTTCGCTCACTACATGGAATGAGTCGATCATCGAATTTAAATAATTAGGGCAAGCTCTCTATACAGGATTGTTTACAAAATAGAGATTCGCTTGATAACTGTTTCATTACCCGCTAATAAACGGATGAAATAATATCCACTGTTTAAACGCGATGCGATGTTAAAGCTGTTATTCTGTTCACCTGATGGGAGACGCTGGGATAAAAGAGTTGCAATTTCATTCCCTAAAACATCCATAATCTTGATCGTAACAGTCGATTCTTTTGTTAATGTATAAGAAATGGTAATCTGATCTTCCGCAGGATTAGGATATACTTTAACATTATTCAAGACTTTAAAATCTGAAGCAGCCTTAGATGAAGAGCCAACAGGACGGGATGCCAAAGGCTTAAATGGAGTGATATTTAACCTAACATCAGCCTTCGAGGGTCTGTTTGGGCGCGTATCTGTTATATGAGAGGCACCTTTTTGCTGTATTCTCTTGGTAGAATCGGAAGCATCCGCCTTACTTAAAAGGAATTTACTAGTACCGAAAGCGTTGACGCCCAGTAAAGTAAAGTAAAACAGTATAGAGATTTGGTAGATTTTTTTCATATTCTAAATGCTTTAACAAAACTAATGATTTAATAGATATTAAACTAAAACGAAATCTTATTTAACAAAATTTAACAAACCTCTTGATTTTCTTTTGTAATTTACGAAATAATCTATTAAAAATGGTCATTGTTTAAATGGATTTCATAACTTACTTTTGCATCCGTCTTTTAAACAAGTAAAGTGGCAAATCACAAAGATTTAAACAAACTTACAGCTGCAGGATTATTAATCAGCTTAGGTATTATATACGGCGATATCGGAACCTCTCCCTTATACGTTTTTAAAGCAATTATAGGCGATCGTATTATAACAACAGACCTTATTTTGGGGGGACTTTCCTGTATTTTCTGGACGCTTACCCTTCAAACTACCATTAAGTATGTGATTATTACACTCCGTGCTGATAACAGGGGTGAAGGAGGTATTTTTGCTTTGTACTCCCTCGTAAAAAGAAGGGCAAAATGGCTGGTTTTTCCCGCTATGATCGGAGGCGCCTCTCTTTTAGCCGATGGGATGATCACTCCACCAATCACCATATCATCTGCTATCGAAGGACTCCAAATATTTTCTAAAGATCTCCCAACGGTTCCCATCGTCATTATCATCATTTCACTGCTCTTTGTGATCCAGCAATTTGGTACTTCTCATTTAGGGAAAGCATTCGGACCCATGATGTCTATATGGTTTGGAACAATGGCTGTTGTTGGAGCTGCTTATGTTTTTGAAAGTCCCTTTATATTAAAGGCGGTTAATCCCTACTATGCATGGCATATTTTATACGGCAACCCCGCTGCCTTACTTATTATAGGTGCTGTATTCCTGTGTACTACTGGGGCTGAAGCGTTATATTCTGACTTAGGCCATTGTGGACGTGATAACATCCGCATCAGCTGGATGTTTGTAAAGACCTGTTTACTGCTCAATTATTTTGGTCAGGGCGCTTGGTTATGGCAACATCAGGGTGCAACACTGGGTATTGGTAACAATCCCTTTTTCCTGATCATGCCCGAATGGTTTCTCCCTTATGGTATCGCCATTGCAACACTTGCAGCCGTGATTGCCAGTCAGGCCATGATTACCGGCTCTTTTACCTTAATTTCTGAAGCAGTACGACTTAATCTATGGCCGAAGGTTAAAATCAATTACCCTTCTGATCAAAAAGGACAATTATATGTTCCTTCTATGAACTGGATTTTATGGGCAGGCTGTATTGTGGTTATCCTTTTGTTTAAAAGATCGGAAGCAATGGAAGGTGCTTATGGTCTTGCTATAACAGTTACCTTTATTATGACTTCCATTCTGGTTACGGTATACCTTCAGCGAAAAAGATTTCCTCTATATGCGATCTTAACCTTTGCTGTCGTATATGGAGTGCTTGAGCTAGTATTCCTAATTGGTAATATGGCCAAGTTCTTTCATGGTGGTTGGTTTACAATCATGCTTTCTGTGATTATATTCTCGGTCATGTGGTCATGGTCCGCTGCCCGAAGGATTAAGAACCGCTATGTGAAATTTGTAGAGGTGGAAGATTATTATACCATCATCAATGATTTAAGTGAAGATACCAGTATTCCTAAATATGCATCGCAGCTAATTTACCTTACAAGTGCAAACTTTAAATCTGAGATTGAAGCAAAGATCATGTACTCTATACTTCAGAAACAGCCTAAGCGTGCCGACGTATACTGGTTAGTACATGTTGATGTTACGGATGAGCCTTATACACTAGAGTATAAAGTTGATTTTTTAATTCCTCAGAAACTAATCAGAATAGATTTTAAACTTGGTTTCCGCATTGAGCAACGTATCAACGTACTTTTTAGGTTAGTGGTAGAGGAGCTGGTTAAAAACGGCGAAATTGACATCACCAGTAAATACCCATCACTTAATAAGCATCATATTGTAGGTGACTTTAGATTTGTGGTGCTGGAAAAAGTTCTTTCCCGCTCTAATAAACTAAGTTTGGTTGAAAGACTCACCATGGCTTATTACTTTATACTCAAACGTCTTGGTCTTTCTGAAGAGAAAGGTTTTGGCTTAGATCTAAGTTTCGTTACCGTAGAGCAGGTTCCTTTGATAGTAACCACGACAGATACGGTAGATCTTACCCGAATAAAGTACGATAATAATTAGTTGAGCAGTTTTATGCTTGACTAAATAAGGTTTATCAATCTAAATAACATTCAT
>NZ_AQPN01000042.1 GCF_000403135.1 Arcticibacter svalbardensis MN12-7 | reverse complement strand
CTGACCGGCTCATCTTCTGGGTTCCATCTTGTGTGTCATTAAGAAATTATCTTGTAGTATAACGGGTGTTGATCCAGCCTCTAGAAAGGAGGTATTCCAGCCGCACCTTCCGGTACGGCTACCTTGTTACGACTTAGCCCCAGTTACCGGTTTTACCCTAGGACGCTCCTTGCGGTTACATACTTCAGGTACCCCCAGCTTCCATGGCTTGACGGGCGGTGTGTACAAGGCCCGGGAACGTATTCACCGCGTCATTGCTGATACGCGATTACTAGCGAATCCAACTTCATGAGGTCGAGTTGCAGACCTCAATCCGAACTGTGAATGGCTTTATGAGATTGGCATCCTGTTACCAGGTAGCAGCCCTCTGTACCATCCATTGTAGCACGTGTGTAGCCCCGGACGTAAGGGCCATGATGACTTGACGTCGTCCCCTCCTTCCTCACTGTTTGCACAGGCAGTCTGAATAGAGTCCCCACCTTAACGTGCTGGCAACTATTCACAGGGGTTGCGCTCGTTGCGGGACTTAACCCAACACCTCACGGCACGAGCTGACGACAGCCATGCAGCACCTAGTTTCCTGTCCCGAAGGACGCTCCCATCTCTGGGAACTTCAGTAACTTTCAAGCCCGGGTAAGGTTCCTCGCGTATCATCGAATTAAACCACATGCTCCTCCGCTTGTGCGGGCCCCCGTCAATTCCTTTGAGTTTCACCCTTGCGGGCGTACTCCCCAGGTGGAATACTTAACGCTTTCGCTTAGACGCTAACTGTATATCGCTAACATCGAGTATTCATCGTTTAGGGCGTGGACTACCAGGGTATCTAATCCTGTTTGATCCCCACGCTTTCGTGCCTCAGCGTCAATCTCACTTTAGTAAGCTGCCTTCGCAATTGGTGTTCTGTGACATATCTATGCATTTCACCGCTACTTGTCACATTCCGCCTACCTCAAGTGTATTCAAGCTCCTCAGTATCAAAGGCAAGCTTACGGTTGAGCCGCAAGTTTTCACCCCTGACTTAAAAAGCCGCCTACGCACCCTTTAAACCCAATAAATCCGGATAACGCTTGGATCCTCCGTATTACCGCGGCTGCTGGCACGGAGTTAGCCGATCCTTATTCTTACCGTACGTTCAACTTTCCTCACGAGAAAAGGTTTATTCCGGTACAAAAGCAGTTTACGACCCGTAGGGCTGTCTTCCTGCACGCGGCATGGCTGGTTCAGGCTTGCGCCCATTGACCAATATTCCTTACTGCTGCCTCCCGTAGGAGTCTGGTCCGTGTCTCAGTACCAGTGTGGGGGGTCATCCTCTCAGATCCCCTAGACATCGACGTCTTGGTGAGCCGTTACCTCACCAACTAACTAATGTCACGCATGCCCATCCCGATCCTATAAATATTTGATTACTCTATGATGCCATAAAGCAATGTTATGCGGTGTTAATCCGGATTTCTCCGGGCTATCCCCCTGATCAAGGTAGGTTGCATACGCGTTACGCACCCGTGCGCCGGTCTCTGGGTTGCAAGCAACCCATACCCCTCGACTTGCATGTATTAGGCCTGCCGCTAGCGTTCATCCTGAGCCAGGATCAAACTCTCCATTGTAATGAAGTTTTGTTCTCTGACCCTATTTTATTCAAATAGAATCGTTTTGTATTAATGCTATTCGCTGAATCAACTAGGTTATTTCTCTGTTATCATTTTTGTTCTAACGGATAACCTTCGTTACCCGTTATACTACTAGACATTTCTTTTAAAGAACTTTTCTGCCTTCCCGTCGCGGTGCGGCATTTATATATTTC
>NZ_AQPN01000041.1 GCF_000403135.1 Arcticibacter svalbardensis MN12-7 | reverse complement strand
GGAATTTAACACTGAAGCCAACCTGGTAGAGTTTCTTATATCTCCATCTACTTTAACATTAGAAATTCAGCAAAGAGCAGAGTTTCTAGCTTTAGAAATCGCTAATGCGCTAAAGATAACCGGGTTACTTGCTGTAGAAATGTTTCTTACAAAGGATGGTGAAATTTTAGTAAATGAATTAGCACCACGCCCGCACAACAGCGGACATCATACTATTGAAGGAAATTTTGTTTCTCAATTTGAACAACACCTTCGGGCTATATTTAATTTACCGCTCGGAGATATCAGATTGGTAAGCAATGCGGTGATGATTAATCTTTTAGGAGAACCCGGTTTTGAAGGACCAGCTGTATATGAAGGATTAAACGATGTCCTTAAGATGGACGGGGTTTATGTCCATTTATATGGAAAAAAATTCACGAAGCCTTTCAGAAAAATGGGACATATTACTATTATAGATGAGATCAGGGAAAAAGCGATAGAAAAAGCCCGTATGATTCAGGAAACAGTTAAAGTTAAAGCATAACAAATAAGATGAAGGTTGGAATAATAATGGGCAGCAAATCTGATTTACCAGTGATGCAGGATGCCGCGGACATATTATTGATTTTAGGCGTTGAGTTTGAAATCACTGTGGTTTCGGCTCACAGAACTCCTGAAAGAATGTTCCAATATGCTAAAACGGCATCAGAAAGAGGTATTGGTGTGATCGTTGCAGGAGCTGGTGGCGCTGCTCATTTACCAGGAATGGTAGCTTCTATTACGCACTTACCAGTTATAGGTGTTCCAATCAAATCATCTAACTCCATAGATGGATGGGATTCAATTTTATCAATTTTACAAATGCCAAATGGCATTCCTGTAGCGACTGTAGCATTAAATGCTGCAAAAAATGCAGGAATTCTTGCCGCTCAAATACTTGCTCTTTCAAATAGTGAACTAACTAAACGTCTAAAAAGCTTTAAAGAGGAATTAAAACTTAAAGTAGAAGAATCAGCTCGAGAATTGGAGCTTTCTTTTAATTTAAAATAGATACTATTTACAAGTCATTGTTGCCCGATAAAAATATATAGGCTAACGTAAGCTAACCCATTTTTATTATACTTTTAAGTTACCACACTAAAAGTATGCTTAAAGGTACAACTTTCTCCGGACAGTGACAGCCAGTATTCGCACAACTTACAGGAATGATAAATCGTTCCTCTTTTGCCAGTCTGGTCAAAGAATATTGTTCAAGAAGGTTTTAGCCAAGAAAAAAGCCGATAAGAACAAGATTTACTCCTTACATGAACCAGAAGTGCTATGCATCTCTAAAGGGGAAAGCACAGAAAAAATATGAGTTTGGCAACAAGGTATCTATTGTTTATACCCTGAATACGGGAGTAATAGTAGGTCAATGGGTTTAGAAACCAATATGATGGACATACGCTGGAAGGTGCTTTGGATCAACACGAAAAGCTGAGCGGAAAGCGGGCTAAAAGAGCTACTGTTAACCGGGGGTTATCGAGGGTGAAACAAAGATAGGAGAAACCATGATATCCATACCGCCGACCGTTCAACAACAAGAAACTAAGTCAGTTCAGGCAGACCAAACTACGCAAAGGGTTTAAGCGAAGAGCTGCAATAGAACCGGCAATTGGACATCTGAAGACAGATCATCGCTTAGCTCGGAACTTTTAAAAAGCGATATTTGGTGATAACATCAACCTTATGCTTGCTGTCGCAGATTTCAACTTTAAAAGGATGATGAACAAATGGAAATCATCTCTTTTTGGCCTCTTTTTTAACTCGCTCAAGCTTGTCATATTCACCTTTAATAAATTGCTTGAAATATAGATGAAATCAGATCCAAAACAAATTAATAACTTTAAAACAAAATGGACTTTTTAAGGATCGATTAAATAGCCTTCAATTCCAGAGTGGATTTTCTGGAAAATTAGCTATATGCGCATATTTGGGACCAAGTTGCGAAACAATCTCTTTCCATAAATTATCAATGTTATTATTAGTAATCATCCCTGGTTTATATGTATTTTGAACAAGCCATGAATTTAATTCAAGCTCTTTATTTAACTGACCCGGTTCCCAGCCAGAGTATCCGATAAAAAACTTAATTTCATGTTTTTCAATATGTTTCGCATTGATCATGAGCATGAGCATTTCAAAATCACCTCCCCAATATATTCCTTTAGCAATTTCTAACCCTCCATCCAATCTATCATTGCATCTATGAAGAAAATGAAGCGTATCTGCGCCTACTGGTCCTCCAATGAAAATAGGAAAATCTGCATCAGGACAATCGGGAATAACATCATTTAAGAAAAAACTACTTTTTTGGTTCAATACATAACCGATAGTTCCTTCTTCATTATGTTCTGTAAGTAATAATACAGACCGTTTAAAGTTAGGGTCCATCATAAATGGTTCGGAAATCAGCAAACTTCCCTTTAACGGTTGAGCTTTATTTAGCATTTTATTCTAACAATATCAATCTATTATATGTTTTCATAACTTATTATACAAAAATATAATAGTAAAAATTATTCAATGAGTAAATTTGTATACTTATGACCATACATAAAGAAATTATCCAGAATTTAAGGCAAGATTACCAGGCTGCCACACTTTCAGAAGAAGATGTTGCAAAAGATCCTATCAGCCAATTTTCAACATGGTTTTCAGATGCCATGAGTTCTGAAATACATGAACCAAATATCATGACTTTAGCTACAGCTACAGCGGACGGAATACCTTCTGCACGTATTATGCTGCTTAAAGGATTTGATGATAAGGGCTTTGTTTTTTACACCAATTACCTGAGTCGAAAAGGTCAGGAAATAACAAAAAATTCTAAGGCTGCACTTGTTTTCTTTTGGCAGGATCTTGAGCGTCAGGTACGAATTGAGGGGACTCTCGAAAAACTAGATGAAAAAGAATCTGAAGCTTATTTTCATTCGCGCCCCAAAGCAAGTCAGATTGGAGCACTTGCATCTCCCCAAAGTCGAGAAATAGATAATAAACAATTTTTACTGAACAACATCCAATTGCTAGAGGAAAAATATAAGGACATTGCTGAAATTCCTAAACCTCCTCATTGGGGAGGATATATTGTGAAACCTTCTCTTATCGAATTTTGGCAAGGAGGGCATGGCAGGTTGCACGATCGTATTGTTTACAAGCTGATGGCAAATCAAAATTGGAAAATTACACGTTTAGCACCTTAGAATGACTTTTGAAGAAATAAAAGAATTACTTATAGCGAAATTTGGACAAGAAGTAATTGTACAGGAGGAAACAAATGGACATCAGCCGGCATTAGTTATTGCACCTGACTCAATTTCGGCGGTTTGCTTCGAGTTAAGAGACAACGAAAAGACCTGGTTTGACTATCTTTCTTGCCTAAGCGGCATAGATTATGGCGCTGATGAGAATATATTCGGCATTGTTTATCATCTGGCATCACTTCCTTACAAAAACACACTTACTTTAAAGGTCATGCAGTATCATGATCGAAGCAGAGATGAACTTCCATCTTTTCCGACAGTTACGGATGTTTGGAAAGCCGCAGAATGGCATGAACGGGAAGCATACGACTTGCTTGGTATCAGGTTTGATAAACACCCAGATTTACGAAGAATATTATTACCTGATGACTGGGAAGGTTTCCCCTTACGTAAAGATTATAAAGTTCAAGAATATTACAACGATATTAAGGTCGACTAATGGAATCAACGCGTTATCAAAAACTCATATCTCATATTGAGCCAACAGAAATGATTCTCAATATGGGTCCTCAACATCCCTCCACCCATGGTGTACTTCGATTAGAACTGATTACAGATGGAGAGATTGTCAAAGAAGTCATTCCACATGTAGGTTATCTTCATCGTTGTTTTGAGAAACATGCCGAAAATCTCAATTACCAACAGACTATTCCTTTTGTAGATCGGTTAGATTACCTTGCTTCAATGAATAGCAGTCATGCCTGGGTAATGGGTGTAGAAAAGATGATGGGTATAGATGGTGACATTCCTAAGCGCATCGAATACATTAGGGTCCTGGTATGTGAGTTAAACCGTATAGGCTCTCATCTCATCGCTTTAGGTACATATGGTATTGATATTGGAGCCTTTACTCCCTTTCTTTGGTGTTTTAGAGACAGGGAACATATAATGAATATGTTAGAGTGGGCATCTGGGTCCCGCATGTTATACAACTATATCTGGGTAGGTGGCCTTTTTTACGATCTGCCTGTCGGTTTTGAAGAAAGATGCAAGGAATTTATTGCATATTTTAAGCCCAAGATGAACGAGTTAAACGAATTACTCACCGGCAATCAGATATTCATATCACGCACAGCAAATGTTGGGATATTGCCACTTCAAACAGCTGTTAATTATGGATGTTCAGGACCCATGTTACGTGGATCAGGTTTAAAATGGGATCTTAGAAGAGTTGATGAATATTCCGTATATCCGGAACTGGAGTTTGAAATCCCCGTAGGTAAAGGAGAAATGGGAACTACAGGAGATTGCTGGGACAGATTTAAAGTTCGTACCGACGAAATAAAAGAATCCGTTCACATTATAAGTCAATGTTTGGAGCGTTTACAAACCGATTTAAAGAGAACAACCGATTTTGACCCAAGAGCTAAGCTACCTAAAAAGATCATTCCTAAAGCACAAGATTTTTATGTGAGAGCAGAAAATCCAAGAGGTGAATTAGGATTTTATTTCATAACAGATGGAAAGACTGAAATCCCTAAAAGGGTTAAAGCCAGAGCACCCAGCTTTTGCAACTTATCTGTCATCTCAGAAATTTCTAGGGGGGTATTAATTGCGGATATGGTGGCTATTATCGGCTCTGTAGACATCGTTTTAGGAGAACTAGACCGATAGTAGACTAGTAAACCTTAACCATGTAAATATAGTTCTCAATCTTTTTAATCTGATCACCCCTACTCAAAGAGGAAAGCGTATTTTTAGTGTTCAATATAACTTTTCTACCTAAACTATCTTTAGGCATAGATTGTATAGCCTCTAATAAATACGCTGACTTTATTGCGAATGAAGCACCATCTGTCTTGTCCTGTTTAGCATTTACAATACCAACTACATTTCCTTTACTATCCAATAAAGGGCCACCACTATTACCACCATTTACTGAAATATCAACCTGATAAGCAATAGTATCACCAGCATAACCGCTCATGGAACTTAAATAACCACGAGTATAAGTAAGGTCATCTTTCGGGTAGCCAAGTGTATATACATCAACCCCCAAATCAGAGCCTGATTTCTTGAAAGAATATGGTAAAGACCGTAATGTTTTAAAAGAAGAATCAATCACTTTTAATACTGCTATATCATAAGAGGGATGAATATATACCGTTGTCGCTTTATAAGAATTACCATCGTTATCTTGAATATATACAGAATCAGCACCCTTAACCACGTGATAGTTAGTTACAACGTAACCATCTGTGTTTAAAGCAAACCCGGTACCACTAAATAAAGACGGAGTAGAAGGGCTTTTTGAAGACGCATTAATATTTTGTAGAATTTCATTTTGGGAGCGCTTAACCTTCGTATTAATATCTCTGCTCCATTCTCTTCTTAAGGCATTATAATCTGATCTGATTGAAGTGGCCTGATTGAAAGATCCTGTAGACAATAAAGTAGTTAATACAGCCAATATTGCTACAGAAGCAGCAACAGCAACATTAGGACGATACTTTTTCCATAATACCTTTATTTTTACCGAAGTCGGAATAACTTCTTCACGAATGGCAGAAATATCTAATTGAGCATGTATCACATTCATGTCGGAAATCAGCTTCCGATGCTCGCCATGATCTTTTATTTGCTTCATAAATTGCTCATGAAGCACCACCTTCCGGTCTAAAGAAGGATCAATAGCCCGTGATTGCTCAAATGCAGCTAATTCTTCATCAGACATTTCATTCAGCAAATAAGCTTCAATTTGTTCCGTTACATCCATTTTTTATAAATTATGCTTGAAAAAATAATTTTTTCAAGCGTTGCAAGCATTTATACTTTTGGTTTTTTGCATTATCAGCATTGGTATAACCAAATTTTTCACATATATCCTGCATTGACTTACTATTCATATAAAAATCCTCTATAATTGTTTTACAAGGTTCACCAAGACGGCCTAAAGCAAGTTCCATTAAATCGAACTGTTTATCCCTTTCTTCTTGTTGCTCAATATCACATTCTACGGAGAGCACCTCTTCAAAATCAACTATATTACCCGTTACCCTACTTTTTTGCGATAGCCTTTTTAACCAAAGCCTTCTACAAACTGAATAAATAAAAGTTTTCAATTTACTATTCAGTACAAAGTCTCCTTTTTTTACTTTATTATAAAGAATGATAACAGACTCCTGAAATACATCTTTCGCATCATCATCATTTCCACTGTTCATGACAACAAGTTGCAAAATCATTGGAAAATATGCCTCATACAATTTATCCAGGACGCCTTTCGAGTCATTAAGAATTCCAAGTATAACCTCATTATCACTTGGTTCAAACCTTTTTATCTCTCTGCTCACTATTTATACTTAATTATGAAATTTGTAACCCAATGATAAAGGAAATAATAAATAAAAAATATATTCATCAACATGGGTTACTTTTTACAATCTTAAGTATTAATCTGTAAATTGTTTAAATTAATAATAATCACCAAGATGAAAAATCTAGTAAAATTCGGTTTCATTGCATTAGCAATCACTTTATCAGCATCTGCATGTAACTCTACAAAAGTTGAAAATGGTACTGACTCTACATCTGTAGATTCTGCTACAACTGATACTACAATGTTATCTGATACTACTGCAGTTATTGATTCAGCAGCTGCTGACTCAACTGGCATGTAATTCACTTACACTTGAAACAAAAACTTTGACTCATACTCAAAGTTTTTGTTTTGTATACAGGTTACCTTTTGAAAACCTCGGTATTAACGATAAACTATAAAAAAAATAAATATGAAAAATCTATTTAAATTCGGCTTTTTAGCTCTAGCTATTACTCTTTCTGCGGCTGCTTGTAATTCAACTAAAACTGATAGCAGTACTGCTGATTCTATCGACTCTGGCGCATCAGCTAGCATTGATTCTATCGACTCTAGTGCTTCAGCTAAAACTGATACTATTGACTCTGCAGCAGATGCTACTGTTGATTCAATTAAATAAGTTAAATTATTGATCTTTTTGAGATTCAACATAATGCAATTAATCAACAGATTAGTTGCATTTTTTTTCTTATTTATCCAATATCATTTACAAACAAACATATGACATACCCTCTAAAGTCATTTATTTATATAAAAGTGCACTAACAGGCATTTCTGACATTATCGCTAAGAAAAAATTCATTTAACTGCTTAAACTCTAAGAGCGAATCTCAAATATTATTAGAATAAGATATAAATGTTGCAATATCAAAGATATTCCCCGGATTATTAGCCAAACGTCACCTTTGTATTACTTACTAATAAACAAATACTAGTTAAGCTTTCAGCCGGAAAGATTAACTTTGCCAAAAATTAAACATGATATTAACTTCATTAAGTGCCATTTCTCCTGTAGATGGTCGATATAATAAAGCAACTCGCGAACTATCTGCCTATTTTTCTGAAGCTGCTTTAATCCGGTACAGAGTATTTATTGAAGTGGAGTACTTTATCAAGTTATGTTCCATTCCTCTTCCTCCTTTAAATGATTTCCCAGCCAATAAATTTGTCGCATTAAAAGCCATTTACGAAAACTTTACTGAAGCTGACGCTCAACGTGTAAAAGATATCGAAAGCATCACCAATCATGATGTCAAAGCAGTAGAATACTTCATTAAAGAAGTGTTTGACAAGCTAGATCTTCATGCTTACAAAGAATTCATACATTTTGGACTTACATCCCAGGATATTAATAATACCGCAATTCCATATTCATTAAAACTTGCCGTAGAACAATCCTATCTTCCGGCAGTTGATGAATTGCTTACTAAACTTAGAGAACTCGCTTCAACATGGGAAAACATCCCTATGCTCGCACATACACATGGACAGGCGGCTTCTCCAACTCGTCTTGGCAAGGAAATCTATGTTTTTGTGGAACGTATTGAAGCACAGCTCGCACAATTTAAGTATATTCCTTTTTCAGCTAAATTTGGAGGAGCTACCGGTAACTTTAATGCTCATCATGTTGCCTATCCGGAAATAGACTGGAAGCAGTTTGCGGACAACTTTGTAAATGATGAGTTGAAATTAAATCGCTCACAATATACCACACAAATTGAGCATTACGATAATTTTGCTGCTCAGTGCGATTTCTTTAAACGCATTAATAATATCATACTTGATTTAAACCGCGATATGTGGATGTATATCATGATGAATTATTTTGGCCAAAAAATTAAAGCGGGTGAAATCGGATCATCTGCTATGCCTCATAAAGTTAACCCGATAGATTTTGAAAACTCTGAAGGAAACGTAGGTATCGCTAACGCTTTATTTGAACACTTCGCAGCTAAACTACCAGTATCTCGACTTCAAAGGGATCTGACCGATTCTACAGTGCTTCGTAATGTTGGAGTTCCTATCGCTCATACCTTAATTGCAATTAAGTCTACCCTCAAAGGACTGAGTAAATTATTGCTAAATCAGAGTGTTATTGAAAAACATCTTAACGAAAACTGGGCAGTTGCAGCAGAAGCCATACAGACGATTTTACGAAGGGAGGGCTACCCTAACCCTTATGAAGCTTTAAAAGAGTTAACAAGAACCAACGAAAAAGTAAGTGCTAATACAATATCAGATTTTGTTGAAACTTTAAATGTTTCGGAAAGTGTAAAAGAAGAAATTAGGAAAATCAGTCCCCAATCTTACGTCGGTATTTAAAAATACAAAGTTAAAAGCCCTGCAAATCTGGGTCATCTATACGTAAAAAGCTATTAGAATGATAATTCAATAAATTATTTTGATAATTTTGAAGTAGAAACATATCTCATGGCAATAAATATAAACGTATATACCGAAACGACACCTAACCCGGCGTCGATGAAGTTTTTGGTAAACAAGCTTTTACTTAACGGAAGTAGTGATTATCCCACTAAAGAAAGTGCTGAATTATCTCCATTTGCAAAAGAGCTGTTTAAGTTCAACTTTGTGAACGGTGTATTTTTCGCTAGTAACTTTGTTACCATCACAAAAACTGAAGATTCCGAATGGGCTGATATCGAACCTATTCTTAAAGAGTTTGTAAAGGGAGCTACTGAATCTGAAGTTCAGATCAAGACAGTTGTTGCCGACGAAACCACTGCTTTTGAAGGAACTGAAACTGAAATCAAAATCCAGCAAATACTTCATGACTATGTGGCGCCTGCAGTAGAACAAGATGGTGGCGCTATAAGTTATAAGTCATATTCAGAAGGTGTGGTTACCGTTGAGCTCAGAGGCTCTTGCAGTGGTTGTCCTTCTTCCACCTATACGCTGAAAGCAGGAATCGAAAGTTTATTAAAACGAATGGTGCCTGAAGTAACTGAGGTAATTTCTGAAGCCCTTTAATCTTTCAAATTATAAGATTAATTTTTTCTAGAGATCCTTTATAAAAAAAGGTAATCAAAATTCGAATAAAGAGACATACAGAAAATGTTCATATGGCTTTTATTTCAGCGACATGGCTCAGCCATTGGACGCTGAATAAAAGCCATACTTATTTTATAAATTCTTTTTAATTCTTGACTAACAAGTAGCACTTACATTAAGGTGTTTACTAATACTCAATAACTTACTAAAAGTAAAAGATTACAAAACCCTTGATCATAAATATTGACTATCAATATCAGCTATAAAGAATCTATTTTCGAAAAGAATAAAAGAAACCCGATACTTAAAGTTTAATTCCAAAATGTTTACTAATCACACGCAATAGTTCAGGAGCAATAAATAAATTACCGGCAATAAGTTCCCTCGACTCAAACAACTCATCCCCTCCTTTAAAGTTGATCACCTTCCCTCCTGCTTCCCTCACGAGAATAACACCCGCAGCAATATCGTAGGAATTCA
This sequence comes from Arcticibacter svalbardensis MN12-7, assembly GCF_000403135.1. Lineage (GTDB taxonomy): Bacteria > Bacteroidota > Bacteroidia > Sphingobacteriales > Sphingobacteriaceae > Arcticibacter > Arcticibacter svalbardensis. The sequence continues at coordinate 14,322 of NZ_AQPN01000041.1, read as the reverse complement.
AATTATATTCAAAGAACCCATCAAACCGTCCACACGCTACATAGGCAAGATCCATCGCAGCAGAACCTACTCTTCGCAAACCATGACTAACCTGTGTAAGTTCGCGGAACACATTGATATAACACTCTAACTTTTCAAAGTTGTAATAGGGGAAACCGGTTGCCAGTAGCGACTGCGCAAATTCTTTGTTCTGCGTAACATGAATGACCTGTCCATTTAAATATGCCCCACCCTCTTTCCAGGCATAAAAACATTCATCCCTGTTTATCTCATACACCACACCAAGAACCAGTTCATCCCGTTGCTGAAGTGCAATGCTCACACAAAAAGAAGGCAGACCATGAATAAAGTTTGTTGTGCCATCCAAAGGATCAACGATCCAGGTATACTCCTCAGAAACTTTATTAACCGTTTGCTCTTCGGTAATAAATCCTGCACCAGGCAAAAGTTTAATTAAACCCCCAACAATCTTTTCTTCAGCAGTTTTATCCACATAAGAAACCATATCGTTAAGGCCTTTGTATTCAATTTTTGCCGCATCAAAACTTAATGCTTCAAGACGGATAAACGCGCCTACCGTTTTAGCTAATGCCGCAACCTGACCCGTAAGTTCTTCTAAATTCATATTTTATTTATAAACATGCTTGAATGGAGCTCCATGGAACATTGGTAAAACAGACCCAGAAGAGCACAAAATCCTATTGAGGAGTCATCTCCGGAGATGACTTTTTATAAGTATACAGAGACCATATTGCGCCAATTATACCCAATATTACCAGTATGATCGAGATCAGTTCAGCTTGAGTAAAACCTAATCCCAACACATGATACTTTGAATTCACACGGATCAACTCCAAACAGAATCGTTCCACTCCAGCTATGATCAGATAGATAGAAAACATCATCCCTGCCGGTTTAATCTTATCACGAAGTGACCACAACACAAAAAACAATAGCACACCTGCCAAAAACTCATAAAATGAAGTTGGATAAACCCCTACCGGAAGTTCACTGCAATATCTTCCCACACATCCGGGAATTGGAATCCCTTCATTGATCACATTGTGTGGAAACTTAAAAGACCAAACCCAATCAGGTGCCCAGCTTAACCAACCAGGTTTAGGATTATAATTCTCAATCCCCCAATCGCCATCACCAGACATGTGGCAACCCATTCGACCCACTCCATAAGCCAGCAACATACCCGGTCCACCCACATCAAGCATGTGTACCGGTTTAATACCCTTTTTATTTGCAAGATAAAGTACCGCAGCACCACCACAAATCAGCCCACCATAGAAAGTAAGTCCACTAAAACTAAGTAGTCCACCAATCGGATCCCTCAAAAAATCATCAAAATACTCTAGATTATGAAATATTTTCGCACCTAAAAATCCCCATACAGCAGCCCATACAATCAATGTACTCATATACTGATAAGGGTGAACTGTTTCTTCCACAATACGTGGTTTAGGTAATTGAGCCTTCTTTTTATCATTGTAAGCCATGAAAGCAAATGCAATCCCGACAACAACACCACCAATAAAACTTCCCCTTAAAGACAAAATAAAGCTCTGTGGATCATTTACAAAAGCAGTGTAATTAAATAGGGCGTCAACCAGTTTAAAGCCTAGTACAAAGCCAAAAAAACCATTAAATACCATTTCAGAAGTAGATGCCGGTTCACCAATAGTTACCTTACTTTTAAAAGCATGAATTAAGCCCTGCTTCTCTTTTCTCTTCAGATCTTCACTAAAAGCCCAATAACCTGCTACAAAAGCAAGGGCTACAAAAAATCCAAATGTTTGAATGGGTAATGGAATATTGACACCTGTTAGGTATTCTATAAGATGAGATAAGTTTGGAAACATGTCTGATTTTAAGGTAATTATAATATTTTAATGGGTTAATATCTCTGTATTGCATTCTGTTATCTCTACATCACCATCATCTGTAACAGCTGTTAGCAAAACATGTCGCGTTTCATTCACTAATAAAGGATCAAATTTAACTTTTACCTTCACATAATTAGCCGTGTAGCCGTGCATAAAACCATCTTTATGATCCTGCTCAAACAGCACGTCGTAGCTTTTGCCTATTTGTGTACCGTAAAAAGCTCTCCGTTTTTTATCAGACAGCATATGAAGCATCTTGCTTCTATCAGCCCGCTGAGCTCCTGGTACACTGCCAGTCATTTCTGCAGCCGGTGTATTTTCCCTTTCTGAATAGGAGAACACATGCAGATACGAAATATCTAATGAATTAATAAAGTTATACGTGTCCAGAAAGTCCTCACGCGTTTCACCTGGAAAACCAACAATCACGTCTACCCCGATACAGCAATCCGGCATAATCGCTTTGATCGCTTCAACCCTTTCCTGATACAATTCCCGTTTATATCTTCTCCGCATCAGAGCTAATATTTTATTACTACCCGATTGCAAAGGAATATGAAAATGAGGAACAAATTTATTGGAACCTGCCACAAATTGAATGATCTCGTTAGTCAGCAAATTAGGTTCTATAGACGAGATTCGAATCCGATCAATCCCTTCCAGATGATCCAGTGCCTGCACCAAATCAAAAAACTTTCCATCACGCACACCATTTCGAATACCGAAGTCACCAATATTAACCCCCGTAAGCACAATCTCCTTCACCCCTGAGGCCGCTACAGCATTCGCCTGAGCCATCACATTTTCGATAGAATCACTCCGGCTTGTTCCACGTGCCAGTGGTATAGTACAAAAAGTACATGAATAGTCACACCCATCCTGCACTTTCAAAAAAGTACGCGTACGGTCGTTATAAGAAAAAGAAGGTACAAATTCATTTGCTTCTGCAATTGGCTGATTATGGATGATTGTTTTAGGCTGTTTCGTTAAATCGGTCAGATACTCAATGATCCTGAATTTTTCTGCAGCACCCAAAACCAGATCAACACCTGGAATCTCTGAAATTTCCTGAGGTTTCAACTGTGCATAACAACCCACAATCACTATATAAGCATTGGGCGACTGTTTTAAAGCTTCCTTAACCACCTTACGGCATTTTTTATCAGCATGATCAGTCACTGAACACGTATTGATGAGAAATACATCAGGTGTATCCGTAAAATTAACAGACTGGAAACCCGCTTCACTGAACAACCTTCCTATTGTGGACGTTTCAGAATAATTAAGTTTACAACCCAAGGTGTAAAAGGCAACTTTTCTACTCATAATCAAGGACCAAAGATAGTTAAATTTGCGATTTACGCACCCCAGCGATAAGAAGAAACTTCCAGACCGACGAGATCAAGTACCCGGTCCACTACCGTAGCAGCCAGTTCCTCAAATGTCTTTGGTAAGCTATAAAATGAAGGACTGGCCGGACAAATAACCCCCCCTGCTTCCGTAACTGTCTTCATATTATTGATATGAATCAAACTCAATGGCGTATCCCGTGTAACTAAAATGAGCTTTCTACGCTCTTTCAGGATCACATCAGCCGCCCTGGTAGTCAAATCATTTGATACACCTGAAGCAATTCGACCTAACGTACCCATGGAACAGGGACAGATGATCATGGTATCATACTTTGCCGAACCCGAAGCAAAAGGTGCATAAAAATCCATTTTCCCATATCGCTTGAAAGGATAGTCACGATAAAGTTCATTACCAAGTTCAAATTTCCAAACCTCTATAGCATTATCAGACATAATTAAACCCACCTCCAGATCCTCCTGTTCTAAGGTCATTAATTTATCCAGTAATACCTTTGCATATACTGCTCCGCTGGCCCCGGTTAAGGCAATAACGACTTTTCTTTTTCCCATTTTATCCTTAACAAATAACTGCTCAAATTGGTTGCAATAAAAAAGGGTCGAATACAAGTATTCGACCCTACATCTACCTATGAAAAACATGCCCTTTGAGAGGGCACACAAATATAATTAATCGCATTGCATCTACAAAATATTTCACGCAAATTAAATAACGCATTTTTTAAAATTACAAATACCTATTAATCAGTACTATATAAAGTAAAATAAATAAAACCATCCTATAATTTGATTGTATTGCAAGAATTTAACCCCGAACAGGACCAATCAATGCAATTGAACAATAAAATCGATGTTAAAACAAGCTATATTGAGTTAATTTATCTTTTACGACTATTTCGGTCAACAAAGGGCTAATTGACCTTGAAATCTGATAGATTTCAGATTCAACAGATCTGGACGCCACCACCACTTTTGTATGTTGCGCATGCACATTAAATAATCGGGAAACCAAATCAGGACTATTATTATCTTTCGACAAATGCGACAAAAGCAAATGACTTAACAAGGCCGATTTATGATTTATAAATAAGTTAAGCGCTTCAGTATTGGATAAATGCCCCTTATCACTTCTAATTCTATTTTTTAGATAATACGGATAACTGCCTTTTTGAAGCATCTCTTCATCATAATTAGCCTCCAGAAAAACCGCATCACAAAGCTTAAAATACTTAATAACCTGTTCACAGGCCTTTCCAATATCAGTCAGCACTCCAATCGTAACATTTTCCGATTGAATAATAAAACTATGCGGATCACAAGCATCATGAAATTTAGGGAATGCCGTAATCCTTAAATCGCCGATAGTAACAGGGACATGCGCTTCATAAATCTCCACCAGCTCCTTTTCTACACAAACACAACCATTATGAATCATCGTTTGATTCAAGTAAACGGGGATCTGATATTTTCTGGATAACACATCAATACCTCTGATGTGATCCGAATGCTCGTGAGATACAAAGATGGCCTTAACCGATTTCATCGCCAATCCCAATCTATTCATGCGCAACTCAATTTCCTTACACGATATTCCGGCATCAATTAAAACTGCACCTTCCTGATTGCCAACATAATAACAATTACCATTACTTCCTGAATTGATTGATGCTATAGAAACAGACATGTATTTATTTTTATTAATTGTAAAATTACTAAAACTATTAGTGGTTAAGCAAAAGCATCAATAATATTATGCACAAAAGCCCTCTATTTTAAACCTGCAGCCTACTTCATTCCCTTCTTAATCTGGGTTAAGAAATAAGTTTTCCACAATTCCGATCTTTGATCAACAAACAATTTAACACAAACTAAATTTTATAATCATGGAAAATACCATCAATGGCATACATCACATTACGGCTATAGCCGGCAATGCCAAAAAGAACTTTGACTTTTACACTCAGGTTTTAGGTCAGCGTTTGGTTAAAAAGACCGTCAATTTCGACGATCCCGAAACTTACCATCTTTATTATGGAGATAAACAAGGCACTCCAGGCACTATCCTGACCTTCTTCCCATGGGAAAACATCACAACAGGCAGAAGAGGAACCCGGCAAGTTACCGAAATTGGCTATTCCGTACCCGAAGGCAGTCTTGATTTCTGGCTCAAACGTTTCGACCAGCATAATGCGATATATAACAAGGTTTCCGAGAAATTCGGACAGCCCTATCTGACTGTTCTTGATCCCGATGGACTTAAACTAGAACTTACCGTTTCAAATTCAGCAGATACACGTACTCCATGGGAAACCAACGAAATAAAAGCGGAGCATGCCACAAGAGGGTTTTATAACGTTACCATTACCACTAACAAAATGCAGCCAACTGCCGACCTGTTAACCAGTGTATTTGGCTACCGCTTGCTTGAGCAACACGTCAACCGCTACCGGTTTATTACTGATGCCATAGAAAATGCATCTATCGTAGACCTGGTAGAAGTGCCTGGAGAATCCATAGGCCATGTAGCCGGAGGATCCGTTCATCACGTTGCCTTTCGCGTAAAAGATGAAAAAACGTTGATGGCATATCGCGAAAAGATTGAGGCCTTAGGTCTAAACATCACAGAGAAAATCGATCGCAACTACTTCTATTCCTTGTATTTCCGCGAACCAGGTGGTGTACTCTTTGAATTAGCTACCGATAATCCAGGATTTACAGTCGACGAGCCTCTGGAAGAATTAGGTATTAACTTAAAACTTCCGGCACAATATGAAGGATACCGCAGCAAGTTAGAAGATTTACTCCCTAAATTAGTCTAATCATGTATATACACAGCGAACAATACGTAACAGCTGGAGCCCCTATCGGAGAGGCAAAGTCCGCATTAATCATGCTCCACGGAAGAGGAAGCACAGCGCAGAACATATTAGGTCTTGCCACAGCATTAAAAAACCTGGACCAGTTTGCACTATTTGCCCCTCAGGCCACTCAAAACAGTTGGTATCCATACAGTTTTATGGCTCCCGATGAACAAAATCAACCTGCCCTCAATTCAGCACTAGATACGATTGACAAAGTAGTCAATCGTATCCTTGATGGAGGAATCCCTGCAGATAAGATCTATTTCCTTGGGTTTTCACAAGGAGCTTGTCTTACTTTAGAATACATAGCCAGAAACCCCAAAAAATATGGTGGAGCAGTAGCCTTTACAGGAGGTCTAGTAGGCGAACACCTTAACCGCGACCATTATAAAGGTGATTTCGATCAAACACCGGTGTTGATCACTACCGGAAATCCCGATGTACATGTACCCTTAACACGAGTAGAAAAAAGCGTGAAAGTTTTGAAAGAGCTAAATGCCGACGTACAACTAAAAATATACCCAGGAGGATCGCACACCATTTCTCAGGAAGAAATTACTCTTGCAAACAAACACATTTTTGCCTAATTACGTTATCCCTACTTATTTAAAAAGATGAAATATCAGGATATTGAACTAGTAAATAATAAAAAGGACCACAGTTTTGAGCTCACAGTTGACGGAAAGCGCTCCTTCATTGATTACAATCAAATCAAGGAAACCTTTGCTCTCCTCCACACCGAAGTACCTGAATCACAACAAGGCCAGGGCGTGGCAGAAGCTATTGTTGAAAAAACGCTACAATACCTGGAGGACAATCATTTCAACATGGTGCCCTCTTGTTCTTATATACAAGTATTTTTAAAGCGGCATCCCGAATGGAATAAACTTTTAGCTTAGGAAAATCCCTTATAGAGAAAAGCTTATTTAGAATCTTACTAAATTCTAAATAAGCTTTCCTCTTTAAAACAACTTATAATGGAGATAGTTATCTATAATCTACCTCTATTTATATTATATGTCAAGTAAAAAGCCATGCACACCGCCTGACTCAGATGGCGTTCCAAATAAAACTCGTCGTGACTTTCTTAAGAAGTCTTCCTTCTTAACTGCCGCAGCTTTTGTGCCCGTTACCGTAGTAAATGCCGCAGTAAATCAGTGGGATGAAAAACTAGCATCTGTTTTTGAAAAGACTTCCCTGCACCTTGAAGTAAACGGAGTTCCCCTTAATTTATCTGTTGAGCCTCGCACAACTCTTCTCGATTTACTTCGTGAGCAGCTCAATCTAACGGGAACTAAAAAAGGTTGCGATAGAGGTCAATGCGGTGCATGTACTGTTCATGCAGATGGCCTGCGGATAAATTCATGTCTCAGTCTCGCCGTAACAAATGAAGGTAAAAAAATCACCACTATTGAGGGTCTTTCCAAAGGCCAGGAACTTCATCCCATGCAGGAAGCCTTTATTAAACATGATGGCTTTCAATGTGGTTACTGCACACCGGGACAGATCATGTCAGCCGTTGCATTAATCAAGGAAGGACATGCCGGTTCCGAAATGGAGATCAGAGAATTCATGAGTGGTAATATCTGCAGATGTGGCGCTTATCCCAACATTGTAAATGCCATACAGGAAGTTAAAAAGGGAGGACTATCATGAATCAGTTTCAATATGTAAGACCTGCCGAGACATCAGGTGCGATCAAATCCGTTGCCTTAGATGCTAATGCCCATTTCCTTGCCGGAGGGACCAATCTCGTTGACCTAATGAAGATGGGGATTGTTACGCCCGAAAGACTCGTAGATATTAACAATTTACCATTAAAAAAAATAGAAAACATACAGGGTCACCTGCGGATAGGTGCACTGGTTACCAATACACAAGTCGCAGAAAATAAGTTTGTGAAGGAAAACTTTCCACTGTTATCCATGGCTATCAATGCAGGTGCCTCTCCACAGTTAAGGAATATGGCTACAACAGGAGGCAATTTACTACAGCGGACCCGTTGTCCTTACTTTTTCGATACCACTATGCCTTGTAATAAACGAGTACCCGGAAGTGGTTGTGGTGCATTGGAAGGATACAACCGCATGCATGCTATTTTTGGAGCAAGCGACAAATGCATTGCTGTTAACCCCAGCGATATGAACGTTGCGCTTACTGCATTGAATGCGTTTGTTCATGTAAGTGGTCCTAAAGCTGCACGCACTATACCATTTGCAGACTTTCACCGCCTGCCTGGTGATCATCCGGAACAGGATACTACCTTACAGAAAAACGAATTAATCACTTCTATTGATATCCCCACCGCTCCTTTCAGCAAAAACGTACATTATCTAAAAGTTCGCGATCGTTCATCTTACGCCTTTGCCCTGGTATCAGCGGCAGTGGCATTGCACATTGAAAATAACACCATCAAAGATGTTCGTTTAGCCATGGGTGGTGTGGCACATAAACCATGGCGTCTTACCGCTACCGAAACCTTTCTTAAAGGCAAAACGGTAAGTGAAGATACTTTTAAACAAGCTGCACAGATCGCTATGGAAGGTGCTAAAGCTTACGAACACAACAAGTTCAAGTTAAAACTAGCTCCTAATACCTTAATACAAGCATTAAAAACAGCTTCAGGCTTAACAGTGTAAGTATAAACCGTAATAATAAACAGGATGAAAAAAGATGCAATAGGCGATTCGTTAAGCCGTGTAGATGGAAGACTAAAAGTTACAGGTGGAGCAAAATATTCCGGCGAGTTTAAAATCACCGGTCTAACTTACGGGGTTTTAGTACCAGCTACAATTACCAATGGAACAATAGCCAGTATCGATACAAAAGTAGCAGAACGGGCACCCGGTGTTATAAAAGTAATTACTTACCTAAATGCGGCTAAAGTACCCGGATATCAACCCAATGAGTCAAAGCCTGCCTCTAAAGGACTTAAGTTATTTAATGACAATAAAATTTATTTTAACCAGCAACCAATCGCTCTTGTCATAGCAGATACTTTTGAGCGCGCCACTTATGCAGCATCCTTAGTTACCGCCACTTATCAGAAAGAGCCGTTCAAAACGAACTTTCAAAAAAACATAGATAATAGTGTAGTTCCACAAGGTGGTAATTATAAAGACTACATCCGCGGAGAAGCCGATGCCTATAAAAATGCCCCTGTAAAAATAGAACAAGCTTATTTGTTACCTTCCGAAATGCACAATCCGATGGAACTGCATGTCACCACCGCATTTTGGAACGCAGATGGAAAGTTAACTGTATTCACCAAATCACAAGGTGTAATCAGTTCTCAAAAGGCTTTAGCCAATGCATTTAAAATTGAGCAGAGTACTGTACAGATCAACTCCCGCTTCGTTGGAGGAGCATTTGGTTCTTCACTTCGCACCTGGCCACATGAAATTGCAGCTGCACAGGCAGCCAAAATGATTAACCGGCCAGTCAGACTTACATTAACCAGGGAACAGATGTTCACCCTGGTAGGATACAGGCCGCAAACCATTCAAAAGATGGGAATAGGTGCTACTCCAGACGGTCAGCTTATAGGTATTACACATGAATCACATTCACAATCAGCGGTATATGAAGAATTCACAGAGCGTTCAGTGAATGTTTCCCGCTTTTTATATGCCAGTCCAAATGCCAATACCCGCTATAAAGTTGTGCCTTTACATGTAGGAGTACCCGCCCCTATGCGCGGACCAGGTGAAGCTACAGGTGCTTTTGCATTAGAATGTGCCCTTGATGAATTGGCTTATGCCCTGAATATGGATCCCATCGCGTTAAGGTTAAAAAACTATGCAGATGCCGACCCTGAAAAGAACCTTCCCTGGTCAAGCAAATACCTAAGGGAATGTTATCAAAAAGGTGCTGATAAAATAGGATGGGAAAAACGTTCTTCTAAACCAGGAACTAATCGCGAAGGCGACTGGCTCGTGGGATATGGTATTGGTTGTGGCGCATTTGGAGCTTACCGCAATAAAGCCCAGGCATATATTAAATTGTTAGCTGACGGATCCGTTAATATCAAAAGTGCAACCAGTGATATCGGTCCTGGAACAGGTACTTCCATGGTGTTGATTGCGGCTGACATATTGGGAATACCTGCAGAGAAAATAACTTTTGACCTTGGTGATTCCTCTCTCCCTGAAGCACCCACACAAGGTGGTTCTGCAACAGTGTCTTCTGTCGGGTCGGCAGTACACGATGTATGTTTGGCTTTAAAAAAGAAACTGAATACACTTACCGGAAAACCAGAAAACAACGAAGACCTTGATTACGTAAAGATTTTGAAACAGCAAAACTTGCCTTTCATCGAGTTAACACAAGGATCCGAGGGTACCGATGAAGCTAAAAAATATTCGATGTATTCCTTCTCCGCACACTTTGTAGAAGTACATGTGCATGCTTTAACCGGTGCATGGCGAATTAAAAAAGTGGTCGCTGTAGTAGATGCTGGAAAAATTGTGAACAATAAAACCGCAAGCAGCCAGATGATTGGTGGAGCTGTAGGTGGTATAGGAATGGCTATGACGGAAGAAGCAATTATAGATGACCGCTTTGGTCGCCTGGTAAACGGTAACTTTGCAGATTACCACGTACCAGTGAATGCGGATATTCCTCAAATCGAAGCCATTTTTATTAATAAACCTGATATGCATATTAATCCACTGGGCACAAAAGGAATTGGAGAGATCTCCCTGATTGGTGTTGCCCCTGCTATAGCAAATGCGGTTTATAATGCAACAGGAAAAAGGATCCGAGAGTTACCTATTACACCCGATAAATTAATTTGATATGATATTATAATCCAACAAAAGCTATAATTCTATCATTTTACTTCCTGAAACCAGATCGTGAATTGCTCATCTTCTTGGATCGCTAGAGATTGTCAAAAATGAAATCCATCCTAAAAGAACTTTGAATGGATTAAATCCAAGCCATGGTTGATAAAACGGGTTATAGTTTGAAGTCTTTTTTGAATTCAATCCTGTATGCAATGCCGTTGTCGTTGCCTAAATTTTTAATTCCTGTCGGACCTTCTGCTTCACTTGGATAACCAATGTTAGTGTCCATATGTGGTATGTTAACGCTGTCTTTTGCGACAAATTGTCCATTTTTGTCCAATTTGTATTGATAAATTGTGCAGGGCACGGCGGGTTTTGTAATCCACATTATGCTCTTCCATTTGTGGGTGTGGATAGGTTCTTCTTTGTGTCCGTCCAAAAGCACTAGAAGTATCCTCAATGTGCTATCCTCGTAAACAACCTTGTGGTTTTCAGATGCCGCTTTTACGGCATCCAAACTGTCGGGCCAAATCCACTTTCCAGAAGATGAAGAACTTTCAATTGCTGTTGTAGTTTTGGTGTTGTCAGCTCGCTGCCCAGTCTTAGAAAAATATTTTGTCAAACCAAAACCCAACAGTCCGCCAAATAAAAGTCCGATAAGCAATTGTCCGAATTTCATATGATTGTGTTTTTAAGTTTTTTAAGTCTGAACGGTTGTTAAAAGGCTTGGTTGCTATGCTAATTTTATTCTATTGTCAGAACTTACACCCACAGTACTAACTTAATAATAATTACTGAACCCCAAAAGTGCTCGTCAATAAAAAAATTAGCAATACCATTGTTATGTGTAGTTCATAGGAATGATTTTGATAACAACCTTAAAATATGAACGAAGAGCAAACCCTTTCTTTGAATAGAAAATTTAAATTGATCATCTTATTCAATACAGGGTTGATGGTGAAATCACTCAACCAAGTTGGCTACTTTGATATATCAGACCTTGAGATATAGAATATGCCTTTGATTTGATACGAGCCATAAGCCTTGAATTTATTATTGTCTCGCCTATTTTTTATATACATTGTTAGCGGTTCGTTGTTCTTGATTGTAGTTTTGCGTGACTGTTATTGTATACTTCTCCTTTTTTAGGATGAGTGAATTTTAAAGCTGACCATATTGGATTTATACTTAAACAGGTGCTTTCTACAAGTCCAAATTTATAACCTATACTAATCACTTTTGGTAATGTTAGGTCTGTACCCAACTGTGCACCTTTGGGCCAAGAAACCCAAAGCATTCCGTTTATGGCCAGATGTTCCTTAAGTTTAGGAAAAAGATTGGCTTGTTCGCTCTGCTGTTTCACAAACAAGTGTATATAATCAAATTCTCCAGTGAGTGTTTCAGCTAAATCTATTTTAGGCAAGCTGATGGCAGAAACCGCATTCGAAGGTGCATTTTTAAAATATGCCTTTGAACCTTCCTTAATACCCATTTTTTGCGCTACTGTTTTCATTTCTTTAAGGAAGTTAAAATCTCCAAATAATGCGGATTGTACATTATACCCAAAATATTTCCGAATGGGTCAATTACAGAGGCCGTAACAAATCCATCTGCTCTTTCTGTAATTTTCTCGTATTCGGTTGCGCCCATACCTATCAATTTATCAAATGTCCCTTTTAAATCATCAACGTGCCAAAAAGCAACAACTCCCCCTGGTTTATCCGAAGCTTGTTTAGGCTGATATTTTTTATCGATAATTCCTAACTCGTGTTCAAAATCGCCTATTCGAAATTCGATATAAGATGGATTTTCATTGTCAGGAAAAGCATAATATGGTTCAATCGCTAAAAATTCGGTGTACCATTTCTTCGCTTTCTGCAAATCAATTGCAAACAAGCTGATTGTTGCTAATCCTCTCAATTTTGATTTTTGCGTTTTCATACTTTTATTTTTTTAAAGTGGGTGTCTGTTTTCAATGACCGCTAACGTTTGGCTAGTTTAATTTGTGCCCATTTTATAGCACTACTTTCTGCCAAAGCACAAACATAATTGATTTGCAGAAAAGAAAGTGAAAGCACATCGCCCGGGCATAGATTAAACTTGTGGTTAGCGGTAATACTTTTCATACAGTTATTATTTTATTAAAATCTTCTTCCAATATTCCATAAAAATAGTTGTCTTTCCATTCTCCTCTGATTGGTAATTTCTTTCTTTTCAGCCCTTCTTGTATCATTCCTGCTTTTTCAAGAACTTTACTTGAACCTATATTCTCAACAGCACAACCAGCTTCTATTCGATGAAGTTTTAAGTCGTTAAATCCGAAATCCAAAAGTTTTATCAAGGCTTCTGTCGTATAGCCCTTTCCCCAAAAGTCTTTGTGAATTTTGAACCAAACTTCCGCAGTTCGGTAGTTCACTTTTCCCAAATTCATTGCAATAAGTCCAATAAAACAATCGTCTTCGTTCTGGTTTATACTAAAAACATAAGAAGTCCTTGGTTCTTGTTTTTGAAGTGTCAACCATTCTGCCAAAATTTTCTCGGTCGTTAGAATGGTTTCAGGAATTCCTAAAGTGTTGAACTCGTCAGTTTCTGGTAATGAATGAAGTTTGTGAACATTATTCATGTTATCAAAAGTTATTTCTTTAATATTGAGTCTGTTCGTTTTAAGCATGGTTGTTAATAGTATTACCGCTAACGGCAGTTTGTCTAAAAACCCAAATTGAGTCTCAAAATCACCTGCTTACAATGTAAATATAAGCGATTTACTGGCATAAAAAAGCAACCAATTTTCTGAATGAGATATTACTTGCTAAGAAAACGAGATCGTATAAACGCTTTAAATAGTGGCTCACAACCAAGAAAAAACAGGTAAGTACCTTTAGGTAATTCTTAAGCAAATCATGGTCAATGATGTTGAATCAAATACGCCCCTGGTTCAAAACAAATCCTGATAACGATTGAAAAAAATAATGACGAGGCAAAGGTATCTGTTACGGATAAAGGCCAGGGTATTGCTGCTAATAAAATCCCGCATCTATTTGACAGGTATTTCAGGATTGACAACCCGGGAAGCCAATATTCGGGTTTAGGCCTTGGATTATATATCAGCGGGGAAATTATAAGAAAACATAAGGGACAAATTGGCGTAGATAGCGAACTGGGCAAAGGCTCAACTTTTTGGTTTACTCTGCCTCTTTAATTTTCCTAAGGAAGTAGTTTATTTCACCTTGATAGCAAAAGCAATTTTGGCTTAAAGTCTTACCTTTTGGCCAAAGTGATCTGATTCTTGCTTAGTACTAACCAACTGAGCATTAGAAGGATTAGGAAAATGATTAACTTCAATTATTGGATTTGTAGCCTTAATTTTCTTCAAAAAATGAGTTTTTATCTTATTTATAAAGAAATAGTA
>NZ_AQPN01000040.1 GCF_000403135.1 Arcticibacter svalbardensis MN12-7 | reverse complement strand
TTAATAAATAAATGGGTTTAAAAATGATGATTTAGTCATAGTATTGTTTAAGGTTATTAGTCTATAAGGTTTTAACTAAAGATTTGTAAGATAAAAGATCTTACAAATTGAAATTAGGTTTTTTGGTATTGATTTCAAACTTAGTAATAAGTTCTTTAATCCGGTGGGCATTAAATTTTCAATTCTAATCTAAAAGTGAATAAAAAGATTCCTCATTTATATTTAATGCTTTTAAACAGTATGTTCCTATGAATCACCGCAAATCATAATGAATACCCCAGTCACAAAGGCAGACTAAATTTTACTAATTACATACCAATTATAAGTTTAAAGATTCTCCTAAAATGTATATTTTTGCCCCAAGATACAAACATCAGATGGATCATAAAGTTAAAGTCGGATTAGTACAGATGAGTTGCACCTCAAGCAAGGAAGAGAACCTGGCTAAAGCAATCACTCAGGTTAGGGAAGTTGCTGCTCGGGGCGCTCAGATTGTGTGTTTGCAGGAATTATTTACATCCCTGTACTTTTGTGATGTAGAGGATTATTCCAACTTTTTACTTGCGGAAAGTATTCCTGGCCCATCTACAGACACACTATCTTCAGTGGCTAAAGAATTAAACGTAGTCATCATCGCTTCTTTATTCGAAAAACGAGCGCAGGGACTTTATCATAACACCACAGCTGTACTCGATGCTGATGGTGCATATCTAGGTAAATACCGTAAAATGCACATTCCTGATGATCCCGGTTTTTATGAAAAGTTCTATTTCACACCCGGAGATACGGGTTATAAGGTCTTTGAAACAAAATACGCCAAAATAGGGGTATTAATTTGCTGGGATCAATGGTATCCTGAAGCTGCACGCATCACTGCCTTAATGGGAGCGGAGATCTTATTTTATCCTACAGCTATTGGCTGGGCATCGACACAGGACGTGGGAACCAATACAGAACAATATAATGCCTGGCAGACTATTCAGCGCAGTCATTCAGTAGCCAATGGCGTGCATGTAGTATCTGTAAACAGATCAGGACAAGAAGGCGAACTGAAGTTCTGGGGAGGGTCGTTTATCTCAAATCCCTTTGGTACAGTACTCTATCAGGCATCACATACCGAAGAAGAGAACCATGTTCAGGAGTTAGACCTGAGTCTTTCTGACCGGTACCGCACACACTGGCCATTCCTGCGGGATCGTAGAATAGATTCATATACACCTATTACCAAGCGTTACATTGATGGAGAATAAGTTCATTAAAACGGTATTTCCCGCTTTTGCTAACGGCAACACGCCCTCTGAATTGGGTTATACCTTTCCTGCAGAATGGGCGCAACATGAAGCAACCTGGCTGAGCTGGCCACATAAAGAGGCCAGTTGGCCAGGGAAAATAGCCAATATTTATCAACCATATGCTCAGTTTATCAAGCTGCTTGCCTCGAGTGAAAAAGTCAGGATCAATGTCCTTAATGAAGACATGAAGGCTTTTGCCCTGCAGCACATCATTGAAGCAGGGGCAGATTTGCAGCAGATCGAATTTTTTATTCATCCAACAGATGATGCCTGGTGCAGAGATCATGGTCCCGCATTTCTAATTAATCCAACTGCAACAGAAAATAAAAAGGTGATCGTTGATTGGGGTTACAATGCCTGGGGAGGAAAATATCCTCCTTTTGATCAGGACGATATCATTCCCAGCCTCATTGGAAAAGAATTTAATATCCCAGTATTTCATCCGGGTATCATCATGGAAGGTGGTTCTGTGGAATTTAACGGTGCAGGCACAATTCTTACCTCAAAATGTTGTCTGTTAAATAAAAATAGAAACCCTGAGCTGACTCAAGGGCAGATCGAATCCTATCTACATGAGTTTTATGGTGCTAACCAGGTACTTTGGGTTGATGAAGGAATTGTTGGCGATGATACAGATGGACATATTGATGATACCATCCGTTTTGTAAACGAAGATACCGTGTTATCCGTAGTGGAAACTAATACTAAAGATGACAATTACGAACTCCTTCAGCAAAACCTACGCAAACTTAACCAATTACGCTTATTGAATGGAAAACAGCTCAATATCATTGAGTTGCCAATGCCCGATGGGGTAGTTTATGATGATATGCGGCTGCCAGCATCCTATGCCAACTTTTATATCAGCAATAAACAGGTCATCGTTCCTACATACCGTTGTAAGAAAGATGACCTGGCATTAGATGTAATCAGCAGTTGTTTCAAAGACCGTGAAGTGGTCGGTTTAGATTCAACCGACATTATCTGGGGCCTTGGAAGCTTCCATTGTCTGAGTCAGCAGGAGCCTAAAGTATAAAACCAGCAGAAGCCACCTTAATATTCAGGAACCGCCAAATATAACTAGTTCAAAACCCCCATTTCCGTTAATAGGAAATCGGCATGATCAACTTTTGAAGCAATCCACAGTACATAACGGATATCAACCCCAATGGAGCGGCTATAATTCTCATTCCATGCATAGTCATTTATAGTCGCTTCATACGCACGGTCAAAATTAACACCAATCAGCTCACCCCGACTGTTCATCACAGGGGAGCCAGAGTTCCCACCAGTAGTATCCAGATTATATAAAAAAGACACAGGCACATCGTTCAGATCCTTTTTCATAAAGGCCCCAAAGTCTTTAGCCAACCATAACTGTTTGATGGCAGCAGGATAAGTAAATTCCGGATTGTCCGAACTTCCTTTATCCAGCATTCCTTTAATCGTTGTAAAGGGTTGCATATAAGTAGCATCAGCAGGCGAAAATCCCCTTACATATCCGTAAGTAAGTCGCAGTGTACTATTTGCATCTGGTATAAAATCCTGTTTCTTAAACTGCTCCTTAACGGCAACATAATCGCCCATTAGTTTATTCAGCACCCCATCGCGACGGTCTTTCTCTGGTTTTAAAGAGTTGATCTGATCACTGATATCCTTCTCAAATATCAGGAATGGGTCGTTGTAACTCATCAACGATGCTGGAGATCTTAAAATAGTTTTCATCACAAAGTCCTGATCTTTTAGCCGCGTATACTGAAACTTGCTGGATACAAATTTTTCTATCTGATCCTGCGTGCTGAACCCTTTTAATACCTGCGTGTTCAAAACGTTAATTTTTTGATTAGCAGGTAGTTTAGACGCATCAGTTAACATGCGTGTTAATATGCTTTTATCAGCATCATCATCATAACTCTCATATTTATCATTCAGATTCTTCTGAAGCAATGGACTATTCAAGGCGAAAAATTTATTTCTGTTGCTCAGTGGTTCAGCTGCAACCTGTGCTTTAAAAGCATTAACCTGACGGGCAATATCCAGCAAATTAGTGCTTTTATAAATTTGATCGAACCACATATCCCGATATACATCACTGTTAATAAGCTTGTACAAATCGTCAATATCGCCCATTAACGAGCCATATTTTGCTTTTAAGTCTACATTTTCATTGATATATTGTGCCAGATCCTGATCTTCCTTCACTTTAGAAGCAACCAGATCAAGACCCTTAAGCCCCTTTAACTTACCCGTATAATTTTTAAGAACGTTTGCATTTCGCTTGATTCGTGTAGAAAGTTTCAGGTCAGTAGCCTTATCTTTTTTCCCAGCTTCAGTCATTGCCTCATTCTGAAAAGTATACAAATTTGATACATAAGGAAGCAGAAAGTTCTGCTGATACTGAATAAACTGAGCCGGACGATGGCGGAATGTTTTACCCGGATAACCCAGGATAAACACAAAATCATTTTCTTCCACTCCATCGGCGTCCACCTTCAGGAATTTCTTTGGCTGATAAGGAACATTATTTTTTGAATATTTAGCAGATGAACCATCAGGTGCCACATAGGCACGCATAAATGAAAAATCACCGGTATGTCTTGGCCATACCCAATTGTCGGTCTCACCGCCAAATTCGCCTATATTTCTTGATGGCACGTAAACTAAACGGACATCCTTAATTGTTTTATACCTAAATAAGACATACGTCTTTCCGATAAACATTTCAGATACCTCGGCCTCAATAGTCGAATCCTGCGCTTCAGCATCAGAAGCCAACTTCTTCATTTCCGTATTGATCACCCGAATCCTCGATGCGGGATCGGTCACATTTGCAACAGAAGAAAGGATATCCTGAGAAACATCCACATAACTATCTGTAATCCGGCAAGTCAATCCTTTAGCCTCAATTTCGCTCTCCCGGGTATGGGCCACAAATCCTTTATCCAGGTAATCGTTTTCGGGCGTACTCGCCAATTGCACCGCGCTGAACGCACAATGGTGATTGGTTATGATCAGGCCTTCATTAGAAACAAATGATCCTGTACAGCCCCCTACACGTACCAGGGCGTCAACCAGACTAACGCTATTACTATCCGGATTATAAATATCTTTTTGATCTATTTTTAAACCAGCTTTATGCAAATCTACTTTTTTGAGTTCACTGAGTGGGAACATCCCTTCGTCGGGAGGTGTATAGGCTGATCCTGAGATCAGGAGAACCAATAAGGAGGTGATAAGAAATCTTTTCTTTTTATCGTTCATCATATATGTGTGTCAAGGAATGTACAAAAATAAATTTAATAAAGTAATTTTACCGCATGGCTGAAGATCTGAGTATAATTAATGGAAATAGGGAAGAGCAATACAGGTCGCTTATTCCACAAATAACTGGTTTGTTAGAAGGAGAAACGGATTTGATTGCTAATCTGGCAAACGTAAGTGCTGCCCTAAAAGAGCAATTTAATTTTTTCTGGGTGGGATTCTACCTCGTAAAAAACGAACAGCTGGTATTGGGACCCTTTCAGGGGCCTGTTGCCTGCACGCGTATCAACAAAGCACGAGGTGTTTGTGGTGCCTCCTGGGATAGGGCCGAAACGATTATCGTTCCCGATGTGGATGTGTTTCCTGGTCATATCGCCTGCAGCTCCATTTCAAAGTCCGAAATTGTCATTCCTCTTTTTTATCAGAATGAAGTGGTTGGTGTGTTGGACGTTGACAGTGATGAGTTAAATAATTTCAATGAGGTAGATCAACGTTACCTGGAAGAGATTGTAAAATTGATTCAGTTGGATAATTAATGTTAGATCAGTTGGAGCACGCTAAACTTCCAGATGGATTCTACCTGCGGGAGGACGTTCTTTTAATTGCCAGAGAGTTACTTGGCAAAAAGCTTTGTACTGATGTGGATGGACTTTTTAGCTCCGGCATCATTGTGGAAGTAGAAGCCTATATGGGACCTGAAGATCGGGGCTCACATGCTTATAATAACAAGCGGACTAATCGAAATGAAGTGATGTATGCCCGTGGAGGTGTAGTTTATATGTATATCTGTTATGGCATCCACGATATGTTAAACATCGTTACTGGCGCTGAAGGAAGTTCGCATGCCATTTTGATCCGGGCATTGCAACCTGCGGACGGCATTCCGATTATGCAGAGCAGAAGAGGCATAACGGACCTTAAAAAATTATGTAAAGGTCCCGGTGCGCTTGCTAAAGCAATGGGTTTAGTCAAATTGCATAATGGGATTTCTTTGCAGAGCGATAAAATCTGGATTGAGGAGAACAAAGATGTATCCCCTGAGAATGTTGTGGAAACAGCAAGGGTAGGAATGAACTTTGAAGGAATCTATAAGAGCATTCCCTGGAGGTTTTATATCAAAGGAAACCCCTATATCAGTAAGAAATAAGGAGAGAGGTTAGTCCCAGAAAGCAAACCGCTATAGTGTTGTTTTGTTCGTTGACCCTTGCTTCTTCGTTCGTTCACCCTTGCTTGTTCGTTTCAGGACCGTCTTCGCACGGTGCACCAAGCAACAAGTAAGCTACAAAGACCGAACAATATAGGTTGCAGCTTCCTACCTTTTATACAGCTGATATAGACCAGATGCCTTTTTTTAATAATGCAGGTCGCTTTTAAATGTTAAGTTTTAATACATTCTATAACAAGGGATATAAAAATATATAAAAAAAATGGAGGTGGTCTTAAACGTAAAACCTGTACTTTGACAATCCATTATATGGTATACTTACTAAAATAAATAAATAAAAGGGGCTGTTCTCATACTACTGAGACACCCCCTTTTCAATTCTTTAATTATAAGTCCTGATCAACAAATAGATTCACCTCTTCAGATAAACCTTATTGCTGACTTCCAGAACCTATTTCAGCGATAAAAGTATCCGCATTGTCTAGTTCCTCCGCATGAATCATTAAGTTTTTCAAAGTTACCTTACCGATTACATAACTGAAATCAGGAGAATAAAAGCGCTCGGTAACCTCTTTAATATCAAGCTTATTCAAAATGCTATCATCTGTATAGCGAAGATAAATTGTTAACACATAGTCATTTGACTGAACATACGCATTGTTTAACCGATATTTTTTGTATTCGTATTTATAGTCATATCGTAATGCTGCAATATCAGATAAAACAGCAGAACCTGTTGGATGTCCGCCTGCTCCTTTGCCAAAAAAGAATTGCTGATCGGCAAACGCTGCCTGAACAATTACCCCATTATATTCATTTTCTACATTGAAAAGGAAGTCATCCGGTTTAATCATTCGGGGAATCACATATAAGACCACTTGTCTTTCGCCAAATTCCAGTGCTGTAGGAACGAGTTTGATCTTAAAGTTTTTCTCTTTCGCGTATTGAATATCTTTTGGGGATATATTTTGGATCCCCATATTAAACACATCATCCGGGTTTGTTAAAACACCATAGGCATGGGATACGGCAATCACCAACTTAGATTTGGCGTCAAATCCTCCAACATCAAGGATTGGGTTCGATTCAGCAAAACCCAGATCCTGAGCTTGTTTCAACGCAGTAGGGTAATCTAAATTATCATTGAATGTTTTGGAAAGAATGTAGTTGGACGAGCCATTAAAAATACCCCTTATGGAATAAAGCAGCTCATTATCATAATATTCTTCCAGATTACGGATAATGGGAATACTGCCACAAACGGCGCCTTCATAAAGTAGGGAAGTGCCATATTGTTCTTGCAGGTGAAGCAGCTCTTCGAGATGTTCCGCAATCATTTTCTTATTGGCTGAAACTACATTTTTGCCTTTTTGCAATGCCGTTTTGACGATGTAGTAAGCCGCATCGGCATCATTGATCAGTTCAACAACGGTATTAATTTCCGGATCGTTCAGTATAATCGAGCTATCTGTTGTAAACAATTCTTCAGGAAGCGTACGTCTCTTTTCAGGATTCTTAATTGCAATTTTTTTGATCTCCAGATTTAAGTCTTTTGTCCGGATGATATCATTCAATCCCTGACCTACAACTCCAAATCCAAATAACCCAATTGTTAGTTTAGTACTCATTAATCATGTAGTTTTATGTATTGATTCACCTTTGCATCGTTTGTCTGCGGATTTATAAACGCGCCAATTTCTTTTGTAAGCATTTCGGTTTCGACAAGAAATCCGTCGTGTCCGTAGAATGATTTGATTTCCAGGAACTGAGCTCCAGGGATATGATCGGCTAAAAAACGTTGTTCCGAAGGAGGGAACAGCAGGTCTGTAGTAATGCCGACTACTAGTGTTTGTGCTTTAATGGTTGTAAGTGGGTTTTCCTGATGCTCACGATTACGAAAAATATTGTGACTATCCATCGCTTTAGTCAGATACCAGTAACTATAAGCATCAAAGCGATTTATAAGTTTATCGCCCTGGTAATTCTGGTAAGAAGAAGCTTTGAAATCGTCCGTCTTGTTTTGCGTCACTTCCTGTTGAGAGATAGCATAGGTTTCGTAATGGCGGTACGAAAGCAAGGCTATACTGCGTGCTGCTTTGAGTCCATTTTTACCACCTTCGGGAGTGTTGCTATAGAAAGTCTGGTCTGCACGAATGGCCATGCGCTGACTTTCATTAAAGGCGATTCCCCATGGAGAATGAACGGCATTGGTAGCTAATAAGATCAGTCTTTTAATACGTTCGGGTTCCATGATTGCCCATTCCATAGATTGTTGTCCGCCCAGCGATCCCCCAATCAAAATGCTTATTTCTGAAATTTCCAGATGGTCGGCAAGGATCTGTTGTACCCCAACCATATCCCTGATGTTAAAGTGAGGGAAGGTTAAGTACCAGGGTTCGTTAGTAGCCGGATTGATCGATAAGGGATGGGTGGTTCCATAATGAGAACCGAGAATATTGGCACATACAATAAAATACTCCTCGGGGTTAAAAAGGTCGTTTTCGCCAAACAGGCCCTTCCACCAATCAAAGACATCAGCATTGGCTGTTAATGCATGGCATACCCATATCACGTTATCTTTCTTCTCATTAAGCGTACCAAATGTTTGATAAGCAATTTCCAGTTCTGGTAATACAGAGCCTTCTTCTAGCTTATAAGCGTCTTTGCAGATGTATTTTTTAATATTCATTCAAGTATTAACAGGTCTCAGCCTGTTTAAAGACTGAGACGTTGGATGTGTGAAATAGAGTTGTTCTACTTTTTAATTTGAGCAAAAGCCTGCTCAAAATCGGCTTTGATATCGTCAATGTGTTCTATACCTACGGATACGCGCAACTCTGCCGGTTTAACCCCTGCGGCAAGTTGATCCATATCACTCAGTTGTTGATGGGTAGTGGCAGAAGGCTGAATAATCAGTGTTTTAGCATCTCCCACGTTGGCAAGGTGACTGGTAAGTTTAAGACTATCTACGAACGTGATTGCATTTTCTTTATCGCCTACAAGTTCAAAAGATAACATGCCACCAAAGCCATTCTTTAAGTATTTTTTTGCGTTTGCATGAGAAACACTGCTTTCAAGACCTGGATAGTTTACACTTTTCACTAGTGGATGTTGTTCCAGCCATTTAGCAAGTTCTAAGGCATTGTCTACATGGCGTTGAACGCGAAGAGATAATGTTTCCAGTCCCTGGATGAATAGAAATGAGTTAAATGGAGAAATGGCTGAACCGAAATCCCTTAAACCTTCTACACGTGCCCGGATAATAAACTGGATATTTCCAAATGAACTGCCTATTCCAAATACATCATTGAATACCAGCCCATGGTATCCTTCGGAAGGCTCTATAAAAGCTTTGTATTTACCATTTCCCCAGTTGTAAGTTCCGCCATCTACGATGACACCACCGATACTGGTACCGTGTCCGCCAATCCATTTAGTAGCAGATTCAACTACAATATGAGCTCCATGTTCTAAAGGTCGGAACAGATATCCTCCGGCAGCAAAAGTATTGTCCACGATGATAGGCAGATCATATTTTTGGGCTAGTTGAGCGAACTTTTCAAAATCAGGAATACTGAAACTTGGATTACCTATCGTTTCTAAATAAATAGCTTTGGTATTTTCGTCAATTAAAGGCTCAAAGCTTTGTACGTCATCGCCTTTAGCAAATCGTGCTTCAATGCCTAAACGTTTAAAAGCAACCCGGAATTGATTGTAAGTACCTCCGTAAAGGAAGGATGAGGATACGAAGTTATCTCCGGCCTCTAAGATATTGTTTAATGCAATGAATTGAGAAGCTTGTCCGGATGCAACAGCTAATGCGGCAACTCCGCCTTCTAATGCTGCAATACGCTTTTCAAAAACATCTGTTGTCGGGTTCATGATCCGGGTATAGATGTTTCCAAATTCTTTTAGTGCAAATAGATTCGCGCCATGCTCAGAGTTTTTAAAAACGTAAGAGGATGTTTGATATATAGGAACAGCCCTTGAACCTGTTGTAGGATCTACTTCTTGTCCGGCATGTACCTGTAGTGTTTCGAATTTTAAGTTATTTAATGACATTGTTGATGGTTATTTATGATGTGAATAATGACGTAAGTATTTTATTGTTAAGACGTAATTCGTCTGAATTGTTAGGAATGGATTAACGGAAATTTAATCAGTAATTAACAACAACAACAGCAAAGACTCGTCATAGGGACGTTATAAGCTAAGCCATTAGTAAAATGGTGGGGGAGTTTTGTGCCCGTGCAAAGGCATCGCTGAATTCTTTCTTTGTTCATGGTATATTAATTTATATGTTTCCAGCCAATTGGCTGAAACAGGAGTTGGCACCTTTTCCACAATTGGAAGGTTGTCAGCGGGTCGTTGAGCCTGATCTCTCACCGCTTCTTTATAAATCAAAACCTTTTTGAGGTGTTTGATAGATTGATATTACTATCAATTAAGTTCAAATATAAATTGAATTTTAATAATACCAAATGTTTTTTAAAATAATGTGCAGGTATTGTGCTCAGGAGGTGCGGTTATTGCTGTTTCTTTACCAGGCAATGCCAGAAAGGATAGGCTGGGAAATGTGGAATCTGCTTCATTAAGGAGGTGTTCAACAGGAACTTAACTCATTAAAGTTAAATGGAGTTGAAAAAAGGCTTAAAATAGTCATAACTTTTTCTGGTCAAAAGCGTAAAAACAACCTAAATAGCAGTCACTGTGAAAGATAGTGACCATTGAGGAATACAATACCGTATAATATTAGCGTACTCACACACAATTATAAACTGAGCGTAAATAAAAATTTTAAAGATTCACGCTAATCATTCTAATGAACAAATCGTGCTTCATAATTAAGATAAGGAGAAGGCGGATTTGGATTTTTTGGGTACATTTTTAGATTCACACAGGTTCAACTAGTAGCAAGAATTGTTCAAAGGCAGTTCCCTATTTCCATAATATAAGAAGGATTTCAGAACAATCAGGCGCAATCATAATGAAGAAAAATCTTCTAATATTATTTATCTTTCTTATTTTTCTTAGTAATATGGCCTTTAGTCAAACACCGCCAAGTATTGGTTTTGGGACTGTTTTTCAAGGACCTTATGGAGGCGGAAGTGATATTACTGTACCGATAACGTTGACTGGGAGTTTAAAAAAGGGCTGTAAGTTTGAGTTATATCTTTCGGATAACACGGGTGCGTTTGTTAGCACAGTGCCAATAGGTACATTTAACAGCCATTTTACAACTTTTGTTAATGGGGTTATTCCTGCAGGTACACCGGCGGGTGCAGGCTATAAATTGAGAGTAAGGGCTGTTGATCCATTTAATGATGTATCAAGTATCTATGCACTAAACATAACCATAAGTGCGACACCCGGACCTACCATTCTAGTTGAAACCGAATTAAACCGAACATTAGTAGAAGATAAAATATGGGGCTATAACCCCTCACAAGTTCAAGCTGGTAATAAGATCGCCATCACGAACAACTCAAGCAGCAATTCAGTGGTTTCAGGGATCCTGATCAATGATTATACTGGGGGTACTCCATTAGTAATTGACTTTTCTACAGTTAATTTCCAGGAGCTGACCTTAGATAAGGCTTATTATACGGCACGGTTCACTTCCATCCAGAATGGTATCTATTCAACAAAAAGCTTTGTGGTGTTAAATTCTACCGCTAATCTTAGTTTGCAATCTGTTGGTGCTCAGATTGTTTGTATCTATAATGGGTTGAGTGACAATGTAACTTATACAGTTGGTGAGGGTGTAGATGGAATCTCTGGTAATTATCCGGGTTTGATATATCGTTTTGATTGGGGAGATGCACAAACGGAATATATCAGTCATAACGACCTGGTTAATCAAGATGGGGTAGTGCGGCACGCATATAGTGAGCCTTCCTGTGGCCGACCAGACATTCCTATCAATAATTCGGCTCCTATACATAACGCCTATCAAGTGAATATCCTGATCGATCCGGCATTTTATACTGAGGCGAGCTTCCCGATTACCACATTTGCAAAAGTGTTTTTGGCTCCGAAAGCTGATTTTGAATTTCCGTCGGGAGCTGGTTGTATGGGTAAACCGGTTACATTTACCAACAAAACTAAACCCGGACAATCGGAAGGTAGTTCAGGAACCTGTTCCGAAACATCCAGTTATAAATGGTATTTTAAAAAAAGTACCGATCCTAATATTGATGCTTCATGGAAGCTTGGAGGAACGGGTACAAACTTTAGTTATGTATTTCCAACTGCAGGAACATGGAATATTAAATTGGTGGCTAGTAATTACTGTACTGCTCCTGCTATTATTAAAGATATCTGTATTGAAGCAACACCGGTTCCTGATTTTACATTTACGCAGTCATCGGCATGTACACCTGTTGATTTAGTGGTTACTAACCTGACATCGGAAGTTGGTATGTGCGAAATTGAATATTTGTGGGAGGTAGCTTCTGCGGCAACTAAGGCAGTAGTAACTGAGGGGGTAACTTTTACAACTCCTGCTACTGATCGGTCACCAAGGATAAATGTTACTGTTCCAGGTGACTATATCCTGCGTTTAAATATTATTAGTGCATGCGGTAACATTATTCTGGAAAAGCCATTTACGGTAGGTGGCCCTTTAACTGTTGCTCTACCTGCAGATCAAAGCTATTGTAATGTACCTACTTATACGATAGACTTTTCGAGTGACGCCAAACATAAACCTGTATATACCGGCTATGGTAGTAATAAAACTTATAGTTGGGAAATAACCGGAGCAGGATCTTATAGTTTTATAAATGGATCATCGCCTTCTTCAGAATTTCCAGTTATTAAATTTAATGAGCCAGGGGAGTATCGGGTAAAACTTACTTATGGAAATGTCTGCAATTCTCTCGTGTCTGATGAGCAGCTGATTACTATTTATGGTCCGATTGTGGTCAATGCAGGTTTGGATGATTTGGTATGCGACAATGAGCCGGGCTTAGCCAATACTACTTATCAGCTTAAAGGTAATACGCTTAAGGCTTTTGAAACGGGGCGTTGGACTATAATAAGTGGTATTACAGGTGCAAGTTTTAATGATGCGACAAAGGCTGATGCGGTAATTTCGAATTTAAAGCCAGGTGTTTATCGGCTGCTGTGGACAATCAGTAATCCAGGTGGTTGTACATTGCCTGATGAAATGACTTTATCGGTTTTTGCTAAACCTGTGGGTGGAACACTTACCGGTCCTTCGAATGTTTGTATTGGTTCAAATGTGCCTTTATCATTGGCTGGATCTGTTGGGAAAATACTGCAATGGGAATATTCTATTGATAATTTGAACTGGAGTAGTATAAATAATTTAACCAATACCTATTCGTATCCTAATCTGCAAAGTGTGACTTATTTCAGGGTCAAGGTATGGAGTTTGAGTACGCTCTGTACCAACGCGGTTTATTCCTCTACAGTAATGGTAACTCCGAATCCTTTATCGGTTGGAGGTTCAACATCGGGGGAGAAAACGTTTTGTATCAATACTTCGACTACAACTTCGATCATGCTTACCGGTTTTACAGGGCAGATAACGGGTTGGGAAAGATCAACGAATGGAGGTTCAACATGGAGCCTTATTGCGTCGAGTGCTGGTTTAAATCCGTATACTACACCTGCTAATCTTAATGCAACTACACAGTATAGGGCTGTAGTTAAAAGTGGGCAATGTTCCTTTTCTAACTCTTCTGCTACTATAATTACTATTCTTCCTGCACCGACAGTTTCGAAGGCGTTGGGTGATACCCTTTGTTTGGCTAATTCGGAATATACGTTGCAAGGGAATAACCCTGTTGTGGGCACTGGAATGTGGACTGAAGCTTCAGGCTCAATCACTTTTACTAATCCGACTCAATATAATGCTATGGCATCCGGCTTCGTCAATGGTAAGCAATATACGTTTACCTGGACGATCTCTAATGGGGTGTGTCAGCCTAGTGTTTCCACAGCAAAAGTAGCTGTGCTATCACCTATAAGCAGTACAATAAAAGCAGATAGAACTTTATCATGCGAAAATGAAGATGTAAAGTTGAGCACTGACTTGATTAGTGGTGGTGATGTCCCAGGTTTTGTTGCCGCTAATTATAGCTATGTATGGGAATTCTCTTTAGATAATGGTGCTACATGGAATGCGGTGCCAAATGGTACAACACAAGACATTATAGTGAATCCTAATGAAAATACATCGTACCGGAGGAAAGTAAAAAGCTGGGGAAGTTGTGAATTTTCAGGTGATAACAGTATTGTAACGATCACGATTAATACAGTAACACCTTTAGCTGTAGCTGGCGATGATCAGACCTTATGTGCCGTTACTGAGTTGATCTTGCAGGGTAATAATCCAAGAGGAAATTTTGTAGGCACATGGACAGACTTAGTAGCTGGAAGTACTTTGGTATTTGATAATGTAAATCTGTATAATACCAGGGTAAGCGGTTTAGTGGCTGGAAAAAGTTATGATTTAAAATGGACCATTGGTGGAATTGCATCATGTGCCGATCAGACCGATGTGGTCAAGATTACTGTGAGGAAACCGGTTACTGTTGCATCGGCAGGTGTGGACCAAGCTATTTGTATTCTTGTTGATAATTCAAATAATAAAGTGACTTTAGCTGGGAATACGCCTTCATTAGCTAATGAAGAAAAGGGGTTATGGTCTCAGTTATCCGGACCCACAGGGGCGGAGATTAGTAATCCTGCTCTTCCTGGTCCGGTAGTGAATGGATTAACTGCAGGCGCTTATGTATTTCAGTGGTTAATCAACAGTGATGCAACTGGTTCAGATACTTCATGTTATAGGTCTAGCGATTTGGTATCTATTAAAGTGACGGCTTATCCGGTGGCAGGTACTATATCCGGGGGAAATGTATCATTATGTCTTGGAGATGTAGCGGGAGAGTTGAGCCTTATAAATTATTCAACCGCAGATATACTTCAATGGCAGTCTGCAATTGGATCTGCTGCCTTTGCAGATATATCGGGGGCAGTTAGCTCTACATACCAACCGGGCAATTTATTGGAAACTACCACATATAGGGTAAGAATAACACAGGCAGCGGGTTGTGGGTTTTTTATAAATACACCTGTGGTCGAAATTAAGGTGGATAAGCTTGCACAGGGAGGTACGACTAGTACAAGTGCCGCTCAGGTTTGTATTGGAAGCAATTCGGGTACTATAACTTTAAATGGGCAATTGGGATCTGTTGTACGATGGGAAAGCTCAGTGGATCAGGTGAACTGGACTACATTGGCAGGTGCGGGTGGTTCTTTTGCTTTTTCGGGTTTGAATGCGAATACTTGGTTTAGGGCGGTTGTTGAAAATGGGGCTTGTCCTGAGGTATATTCCTCGGTTGTTTTAGTTGAAGTGTTGCCTAATGTGACTGCTGCGGCAGCTGGTGCAGATCAGTTTACCTGTAATGCTATTTCGATTAATTTAGAGGGAAATACTGCGGTAAATGGTACAGGTGTGTGGACTAAATTGAGTGGTGCGGGAGGGGTTATTGAAAATCCTAATCAAGCGGCAACTCAAGTTAGTGGATTAACTCCTGGAACTTATGAATTTGCCTGGACGATTAGTAATGGGATTTGCGATCCAAGTGTCGATCGTATAATCATTAATAATTACCCTGCGCTTGTTAATCAGCTTGGGGGAAATGTAACGATTTGTTCAGGTCAGGTGGTATCGGCTAGTGGGTCGTTGCCAACAGGTGGAAATGGTACCTATACTTATCTGTGGGAGACTAGTTTGAACAATACAAACTGGACAACTGCAAGCTCTGAAACACTTCCTGATTATACGGCTGTGTTTACCACAACTACATATATCAGAAGGGTGGTTCAATCCGGACCTTGTATGGTTACCAGTAACGCTGTTTTGGTTACTGTTCAGGATCCTTTATCCAACAATGATATTTCAGCTGATCAAGCGGTATGTTTAGGTGATCCAACTGCAAAAATAACGGGAACGGCACCAGCTGGTGGTGATGGAAGTTATAATTACCAATGGCAAAAGAGTATAGACCTTGCGACCTGGACGGATGTTCCAACGGATGGAACTTTGAGTGATTTTCAACCTCTTGTTTTATCCGAGAGTACATGGTATCGAAGGGTAGTTACTACTGCACTTTGCAATGGTGATCAAAAAAGCACCAGTAATATAGTTAAGGTTACTGTTAATCCACTGGCTAAAGCAGAGTTTAATGCAAGTGTTTTGAAATCATGTGCTCCATTTGATTTGAAACAGGTTATTGGATTGGTTCCTTATGATGACAGGAATGCTTCTTATGAGTGGTTTGCAAATGGAACCTCTATTGGTTCGGGTAATGACTTTCCAGGGTATACTATTACTAATGATGGCGAACATGTGTTTATAAAGTTGGTTACTACGAGTAAATTTGGTTGTAATCCGGATAGTATGGTGCTGGATTTTTATACTATTAAAAGTGTAGCGGCAGCTTTCACGAAAGATAAGGTTAGAGGTTGCGGTCCGCTGTCGGTTTCTTTTGTAAATACGTCCAGTCCCTTGGCAGGAGCAAACTATGTTTGGGATTTTGGAAACGGTCAGACCTCCAGGTTAGAACAACCGGGTGCGATTATCTTTCAGCCTCATCCTTTACGTCGGGATACAACTTACGTGATTACTCTGACGGCATCGACAGATTGTCAAAGCACCGTGTTTAAGGATACTGTGCTGGTTAGATTGATGCCAAAAGCAACGTTTTCACCTGGTGCGACTACAGGGTGTTCTCCAATGGTGATTGTGTTTAGTAACCAGTCTACTGGTGGTGGCAATACCTATACTTTTGAATTTGGCGATGGTCAGGATACGGTTACTCACGATAATTCGGCGGTAAGTCACACTTTTTATTCTTCTAAAACAGATACGGTCATGGTAACGCTTACTGCAGAGAATGAATGTGGTAAGGATACTTACAGCTACCCAATTGTGATTTATTCTAATACGGTAACCGCGGAGCTTGTGGTAGATGGGAATAAGAAATCGGGTTGTGCACCTTACACGGTTCGGTTTGATAACAATTCGGTAGGAGCGAATGACTTTTTATGGGATTTTAAAGATGGATCGATACTAAACACCTCTACTGCACCGGAATCTGTAAATCATACTTTTGTAAATCCAGGAGTTTATGTAGTGAGTTTGCGGGCATCGAATGGCTGTTCGTCGGGTACTACTACGGAAACTATAACGGTTTATGCACTTCCTGATGCAACATTTACGGTTTCGGGAACTCAGTTTTGTGTGAGGGATACGGTGTCGTTTTTTAGTAAAAACATTACTTCAGATGTGTATACCTGGAATTTTGATGATAATACAATCAGTAATGAAGCGAATCCTAAACATGTTTTTGCACGTGCGGGACAGTATAAAGTGACGCTGACTGTTTTGAAGTCTCATACTGATGGTACAAAATGCCCGAGTACAACAACGCAAATTATTGACGTATTGCCTTTGCCTGTTGCCTTGTTTACCAGCAATTCAACATCTTTAAATTGTGCCCCCTTTAAATTGATTGTAAGCAGTACTCCGGAAGATGCAGTCAATATTGAATGGAACTTTGGTGATGTGGGAAGTGGTGATAATATTTCTTCAGGTAATATTGCTGAGCATATATTTACTAAAGCAGGGTTGTATCGGGTAAAAGAGATTGCCTATAATACTGCCGGATGTATTGATTCAATTATTAAAACGATTAGGGTTACAGAAAGTCCGAAGGCTGCGTTTACAAGTCGTGATACCATGTTTTGTGGAACAACGGCAACGATCAGTTTTACTAATCAGTCTACTTATGGTGGATCTGATGCGGTAGTTTACAGGTGGTTGGTGAATAACAGCTTTGTTTCATCCTTGAAGAATTTTACTTATCCGTTTAATGTACCTGTAGGTGCTGTAATGCCTTACAAATTTGAGGTGAAACTGGTCGCAAAAAGTATATTGGGCTGTCCGGATACGGTAATTCATATGATTCAGTTTAATCCTTTGCCAAAGGCTGATTTCCTGACTTCTGCCAACATTGCTTGTGCGCCATTTCATTTGGAGATCCAGAATAAGTCGCAGTATGCTGACCAGTATGCCTGGTATCTTAATGGTGTGTTAGTTTCTAATGAGGCTACTCCTGCAGGGATTGTTTTACCTGATCCCGATAGGTCGTATACTTTAAGGCTGGTAAGTACCAATATTTATGGTTGTGCCCCAAGTAGTATGGAGAAGACAATTCTCACTTACCCGCGGCCTGAAGCATCATTTACCTTGGCAGATAGTGTAAGTTGTAATGGGAAGCTGTCTATAAAGATCAGTAATACAAGTCTTCGTGCTACTAAATACAAATGGGATTTTGGTGATAATACTGCGGGATCTACGGAATCAGCACCATCTCATATTTATGGACAGCCGGGTGTTTATTCTTTGCGGTTGGTTGCCATGAGTGATTTTTGTACGGATACGTTAATTCGCACTATTCGTATAGCTGGAGTCCCTGAGGCTGCTTTTACTTCTAATGTGACAAAGGGATGTACGCAAGCAGATATTGTTTTTCAGAATATCTCAGTTAATGCCAGTACGTATTTATGGGATTTTGGGGATGGGAGCTTTTCTACAAGTAAAAATCCTACTCATCGGTTTAGCTACCTTAAGTCGCCATTTACTATTAAGCTGATTGCTTTTGGTGAGTTTGGTTGTGCGGATACGACTGTGTTAGTTAATTATATACAGATCACTGCGCCTCCGGTAGCCGGTTTTACCGTATTGCCTGATTCTATTATTAAGATTCCGGATTACACTTTTACGTTTAAAAATACGAGTACAGGGAACCCTGTTAAACAGGAATGGTCATTTGGTGATGATCAGTTTTCAACGGAAGCAAATCCGACACATGCGTATACAAGAACAGGGGTATTTGCTGTCAGGCTTATTGTTACTAATACGGAAGGTTGTAGGGATACGTTGATCAGGAACGTTCAAATAGACGGTGTGCAGGGATATTTGTATGTGCCGAGTGGATTTGAACCAGGAAGTATTATATATGAATTGAAGACCTTTATTCCTAAAGGTTCGGGTATCGCTAAATACAACATAAAAATATTTAATAAGTGGGGACAGTTGATTTGGCAGAGTAATAAACTGAATGACAACGGTACACCAACGGAAGGATGGGATGGTCAGATGGCCGGCCAATTGGCTCCTCAAGGGGTATATGTCTGGGAGATCTCAGCCGTATTCATTGATGGCAGTGAGTGGAGAGGAATGAAGTACGAAACCGGCTCCGCAAGAACGGTAGGCTCGGTACACTTAATAAGGTAGAGGATGAAAAAAATAACTGCTCATTTAATATGTACGTTATTGTTTGTGCTACAGCTGAGCGCACAGGATCATATATATTCTCAGTTTTACAATTCGCCCAATTACCTTAATCCGGCATTAAACGGACAGTTTGAGGGTGATCTTAGGATGAATATGATCTATCGAAG
>NZ_AQPN01000039.1 GCF_000403135.1 Arcticibacter svalbardensis MN12-7 | reverse complement strand
GGCAGGTGTTTTTCAGCAATGATCGAGATCTGTACTAAAGCATTAATAAAGATAATGGCTGGTGTATCAAGCATACACCAGCCATTATCTTTGAATGTTAAAATTATATCGTTGAATTAGTCTTTTGAGTTTTTCAGCAAACCCTACTTAATAATAAAAATATGCCTGCAGATTTAATTCCTTATTGGGATTTTGATGCGCCAAATATCCCTAATGAACCTAGAGATGCTTCTGCTGCTGCTGTTATTGCATCTGCTTTGTATGAATTGAGTACCTACACTAAAACATCAAATAATTATTTTGCAAAAGCTTCCCAAATTGTAAATAATCTTACTATAAATTATGCATTTAAACAGGGTGATGGAAAAGGTTTTATTTTAAATCACAGCACAGGTTCAAAACCGTTTAATTCTGAAGTAGATGTACCGTTGAGTTATGCAGATTATTATTATTTAGAAGCATTAACCAGAGCAAATAGATTAAAAAATAAAGAAGCTGTAATTCAATAAATAATGAAAATCTATAAATTGATATTATGTATTATTCTTTTAGCGTTATTTAATCAGGCTGAAGCCTAGTTGTATATTCCGATGAAAATGGGCCATGTAATTCCGTGTCAAAATGACCAGTGAGTAAGCTGGCAAAGGGGGTTGAAAGATGTCTTACTTTTTTTAATAAAAGTAATAATTATTTTAGAGATTTATGAGTGATTTTTCGGTGAATCCTGATTCCTTTTTTTCTCATCGATTCACCTGTCTAAGAAAAAAAAGGTAAAATTGTCATGCCCTCAGCTATGACAGGCCAAATCCCTAGGTGGGGTCAGTATGATGCATTACTGGGGTCAGCATGACCAGAATATCCACTGGCTGGTTGATAATCAAGAAAATAGCATTTCCACCCGGAATAATAGGCTGGCAGCTATCCATTCCTTTGTTTCATACCTTCAGTATGATAACATTGAACACTAGATCAGTGGCAAAGAGTCATGGCAATCAAGAACTTAAAAAAAGAACATCAGACTCCAATGCACTTCACAAAGGAAGGGATAAAGCTACTATTGGAACAACCAGATAGTATACGTTATAAGGAGTTGAGGCATCTTGCGATACTTGCGTTGATGTATGATACAGGTTGTCGGGTGCAGGAACTGGTCGACCTAACGGTAGAGTCATTACGAATACAGAGTAAACCATACTCGATCAAGGTATAGGGAAAAGGGAGGAAAGTAAGAATACTACCACTTTCTGAGCATGTTGTTGCCATACTCAGGAAGTATTTGAATAGGTACCTTATTGACTACGAGATAAATAAAAAGAGGCCAATCTTCTGTAATAGCGCTGGAAATAAACTCACTAGGGCTGGAATAACTTATATCTTGAAAAAATATGCAGATATGGCTCGTGTAATCAATTCTGACATTATCCCTGAAATGGCCAGTTGTCATCAGCTGAGGCATAGCCGTGCAATACATCTGTTGCAATCCGGAGTAAACCTGATTTGGATAAGAGACTTGCTGGGGCATACTTCTATCCAAACTACAGAGATATACGCAAGGGTCGACTCAAAACAGCAAAGAGAGGCAATAGAACAAGCATCAGAATGCCTTACACCTCCTCAGGTTACTGGAGAATGGGTCGACAACCATAATATGATAAATTGGTTAAAAGGACTGGGTAAGAGATGATTATTATGTAAAGCCCAAATGTAAAGTAGTAACGTAATATGCCATAGATCTACAAACTTTACAATGGGCTTTACATAACGATATTCTTGTCATAACCCTGTAGCTCCATTCTATGTGTATCATAAACGATACGGTCCAGGATTGCATCGGCAATGGTTTTCTCACCGATAAGTTCATGCCATTTGCCGATAGGAAGCTGGAAAGTGATTATAATAGAGGATTTACCATTCCTGTATTCAATGATTTCAATAGTGCGGTCGGTTTTGGGCATCAACACATTATAGTCTATTAAGTAAAAGAAAAATACTTGAGATAAAACAGATGTTTGCATTATAATATCCTTTAGCTATGACTCCTAACCATGCTGGATGATCTTTAAATTAATTATAATATATAAATTTCATTCTTTCATCAATACCTTGATATCATCAACCACCCTTTCGATATCTGGCTTTTGTGTTGCATTATAAATTCCTCTTATCCTTCCTTTTTTATCAATGAGCAACATAGATTCTGTATGTAGAAATTCGTCTGAATTCTTTTGTAAACCAAGACCTTTTTCGGCAAAAAAAGAAGTTCTTGCAAGGTGATAAATCTCTTCTTTGTCTCCTGTTAACAAATACCATTTAGAGGGATTGATATGATTTCGCTTGGCATATTCATTTAATACTTTAACAGAATCTACCCATGGCATCACAGAGAAAGAAACCAATTTTATTTGTTTATTATTGATAAAACTATCCTGTAATGTTTTAAAATTATTGGTCATTTTAGGGCAAATACTAGGACAAATTGAAAAGAAAAAATTAGCTACATAAATATTACCGTCCAACGAATCTTTGGTAATAACATTACCTAGCTGGCTTTGTAAACTAAAGCTATCAATGGTATGGATTTTTTTATAACTACTATCTTTTTCATCAATCCATTCTGCATCAAAATCTGCGGTATTGTAAAAAGGCAAAGTCTCTTTTTTATTTGTAATTACTTTTTCACTATGGTTACACGAGTAAAGTAAAGTAAGCATCAATAATGATAAACCTAAAACTATTTTATTTTTGCATAACCGACATGCAGTCATACCTGCCAATAACTCCATAAAGTTTTCCGTTTTTAACTGTAAAATTATTAACTACTCGGCCGCTATCGTTCCAAGTTTTTTGCTTACCCTCTTCGTAACCATTTGCATATTGAAGACTTTGCCAAAGGTTGCCACTTTTGAAATAGCCCTTTTGCTCTCCTTCAAATTTGTCGTCTATAAAAAAATTTAATGCTGCTAACTTTCCGTTTTTATACCATATTTTATGCACACCATCCCGGTTACCATTTTTGAAATTTCTCTCATATCTTTTTTCTCCGGTTTCAAACCAACCATAAGCAATCCCGTTTTCTTTTCCATCAACAACTGGTAGTTTTCCGGTTATTACTTCTGCATTTTGCTCAATGATATATCCATTGGCTTTTTTGCCTTTATACATCCAAGTGCCATTTTGGTTATGTAAAGCAGTATCTGTTACCAAAATGTATACTTTAGGGGCAACCTTTACCGCGGATTGCCCCTTTGACTGCTTTTTTTGGTCGCAAGCTGTTAAACTTAATAAAATAAGAAAGGCAATAAATTTCATTAATTTACAGTTCCTTTAGTCCCATAATATTTACCCCCGTTAATCCATGGAGCAGCTTTCAAGAGCTCAGTATAAACACTTGAAGAAGCAGATATTACATGATAATGGTAAATTTTATCATTTGGATAATCTTCTGTTGCACTTACATGTCCGTTGTAAGCATCTAAAACTGAAGTTGTGATTTTAACACCGTTTTCATAAGGTCCGTAAACCGGAAAACCATCTAATAAAAACCCCATAAATGAGGAATTGCCATAAGTTGCCGTTAAAAATTTTGGTTCATAATGGTAATGATATTGCGCCCCAACATTAGTTGGTGTAGGATGACCTAAATACTGATCCGCATTGTTTATTTCTAATTCATCTAATAATGCTCCAACACCATTATATTGATTAAAATATACTACCCCATTTCTTGCGACACCAATTGGCCCCCCGGTGGTAGAGCTATGGGTACTTGAAACCACAGGATAACGTGGAAAGCGGAAAGTTAAATTTTGTGATAGTAAATCAGGGTCGCTTAAAAAACCATTTAAATTTATCTGCGTACTAAAGCTGGCGTTATCACCATTATAAGCTTCATATTTAGCATTTGTTGTGGCAAAAAACGGGCTTTTATGGTCTGGTACATCAGTTGTTTTAACTACAATAGTTGTTTGACTTGATGTATCTATTGATGTAACATTATACATTTTTGCATACAACCTAGAAAAATTATTAGTGGTTGTACCATCAGTACCAGCACTACTACCACTACTGCTGCTACTTTCAGAATCGGTGGTAGTGGTTTTTTTACAGGAATATACAAGTATGCATATTGCTAAAATAGGATATATTGCTTTTTTCATCTTGTTTTTAAGATTGTCTTTTAAAATTTAAAGGGATATTTTTTTTAGTTTATTCTTGTCGCTTTTTTTAAAGTGTTTTCTTCTTTTTAATCCTAACAAAAGCAATGATAGCACCGATTAAAAGCGCAGCCAAACCTAAAAGGATAATTGGATTTTGGTAGAAGGGTTTGCTGGTTTTTACAATTTCCCATTTATGATCTT
Organism: Arcticibacter svalbardensis MN12-7; assembly: GCF_000403135.1. Classification (GTDB taxonomy): domain Bacteria; phylum Bacteroidota; class Bacteroidia; order Sphingobacteriales; family Sphingobacteriaceae; genus Arcticibacter; species Arcticibacter svalbardensis. The sequence continues at coordinate 6,947 of NZ_AQPN01000039.1, read as the reverse complement.
CTACTTTAAATGTTGCTTCTTGCTGGTTATCTTTATTTAAAATGTATTGCTTCAACGGGATACCATTCAAGTTCAAGATGGTTTCGCATAGGTTATTCGACATATCTTTAAACAAAGCATTTTTAAGATGTAAAGAGTTGATGTCTTTTGGAATATTTACTAATTCACTAAATAAATTGGTTTCATGCCCCAATTGGATTTGCGTATTATTAAACTGAATAGTTTCACCGTTAATTTCTATTGAACATTTTTCTTTGAAAAGTTTTATAACTAACTGCCTAAACTCTTCTGGAGTTTTGTAAGCATCTTTACCGTAAATATAATCTACCTCGCCTTCAAATGCAGTTAAAGAACTTTTTATAAGTAGGATAGTTTTTCCATTCTGCTCATAAATCATTAAACTTGAGATATCAGGGTTATGAGCAGAAACTGACTTAAAACATAATAAAAAGAGTGCAGAAAAAACAATCTTTACGAGCGAAAAATACTTTCTACTTAACATAAGCACCTGCCAATCCATTAATAAAATTATTATTTCCTGCTTTATCTACATGGTAATGATAACCCCTTGTAGAGTCCGTATGTCCACGATTTGAGTCTAAATCCGTATATTCTGTTCCAGCTACACTTAACCTTTCATAAATCGCAAAGCCATCCATTGCATATCCAATCATTGCGGCATGACCATCGGTTTGAGCAATCTTTTTCGTTAAGCCTGTAGCGGCATGGTAATGATAACCAGCGGCTAAGTTAATATGTGCACCGTAATCATCAAAAGGTGCTATGGTATAAGCAGCTAATATAACGCTTACTGGTGCTGGTGCATCAAATACTACTCCATCAAAAGCAATCCCTCTGCTTGATGGACCTGAGGCTCCACCTGGCCCAGTAGCAAAAGTATAAGAAGAAGTTTGCTTTACAGGAGTTATAGGGATATAAAAAGTGTTTGTTACTGAAGATACATACGATGGCAAACATTCTACACAGTAGTTTTTATATTGAGCACCCACGTTAGGATTTGCTGCAGCAGCACAATCTGCCTGGGTTGCAGTTTTAGTGATGACACCTGTAGAAACATTGTACATTTGCCAAGTGGCATCATTATAAAAAGTAGCCAAATTCTTAATGAAAGCACCGTCAACATCATATACATTCCCACCTGACAACCATATCCCTCCTTTGGAAGCATCATCACTTATATTAGTTGGACACCAAGGCCCCATAGCGTGATCTGCTGGAATACTTTTAGTTACAATTTTGTAACATGGTGCAGTGGTCCCATTTGACAGGGTTTTATTCTCAGTTGTAATCACAACTGACCCTGTTGAAGTTAGGAAATTTGCAGCATCTACGGTGATTACTGTTCCGGTAGATGTGGTATCATCTGTAGATGTATTATCATCTTTTTTGCATGCCATCAATATGGTACATATTGATATAATGGTTAAGAGTTTATATCGCATAACTTTTATTGTTTCTTAGGTTATACGACCTGTTTTTATAAATCCTTCGGTGAATTTATTTTTCTTTCTGCAAAACTCTAATATCACTCTTTAGGGTAGCCATACTGCTAATATTAAGACTAGTATAAATGCCGCGTATATGGCGTTGCTTATCAAGCAAGACAAAATTTTCAGTATGTAAAAAAACACTGATGTCACTGTTTATTCCCAGGTCTTCCTCCACATAGTAATATTTACGTCCAAGATCATATATCTCGCTAACAGATCCTGTGAGCAATTTCCATTTGCCATAATTTACGTTTTTGTCTACAGCATATTTCTTTAATACCGGTATACTATCTCCTGCAGGCATTACAGAGTGAGAAATTAGCAATACATCTTCATCATTTAGAAATTCCTTTTGCAAATCGCCCATACTTACCGCCATTTTGGGACAAATGCCTGGGCAGGAGGTGAAAAAAAAATCTGCCACACAAATTTTCCCATCCAGATTTTTTCGTTGAAATTTTCCCCCTCCTGATCAATCAGATTAAATTTTCGTATTGCATGAAATGTCTTGGAGTTCTTCATTTCCCACTTGGGGGTGAAGTCAGCCGAATCATAATAAGGTAGCTTTCTTTCATTATCCTTACAGGAAAGAAAAACGCTTAAAAAGAATATGAATACAATATATTTCATTTTACTTTATAAATTTTTCGTCCTCCAAAGTGTAACATAAATTGGATTTTTGAATACCATAGCGAAAACCTTCCTTTACTTCATAATTGATATATATTTTCCCATTAGTTCGCCAGGCTTTTTGCATCCCATCTTCCTTGTCGTCTTTGAAATTTAGAAAGGCATAAGACTGACCGCTCTCATACCACTGCTTATTAGGCCCTTCTCTCTTGTCATTCAAATAATAAAATTCAAATTTTTGGTTCCCATTTTCCCAATATCCCACATGCTTACCAAAACTTCTGTTTTCTTTATAACTCCTGCTGTCCCTTAATTTTCCTGATTCATAATAGGTAGTGGTATTGCCGTGTTGCATACCGTTTAAATAACTCCCTAACATTTTCATTTTCTTATTTTCATAATTATCTTTTAGAAATCCTGAAAATAGTTTGTCATTTAAATAATAGTAACCGTTATTCAAATTCAGACCCTCATTATTCATTAGAATTGTATCTGTAGGAATACTAGCAGTATCCACGCTATAAGAAAAGCAAATCACTTCACCTTTTTTTATGGTACTTGAACAAGTAGTTATAAAAGCTAACCCAATCGCAGTTATGGTTATATTTAAGAAAAAATAAATTTTATTAATAACCATTATACTCTTTTATTGCATGCCTCCACTTGGCGGGCCACCTTGACCTTGCGCTGGTCTTTCTCCATTTGGCTTTGGCGCTTTTGCAAGTTCTTCCTTGGTTATGAATCCGTCTCCATTGGCGTCGATTTTAGAAAAGTCATTTGCTAACGGACCTTTTACTTCCGCTTTTGACAGTTTACCATCTTTATTGCTGTCCATCTGAGCAAATAATTCATCTGTAGATGGTGGCCCGCCATTTGGTTGTCCATTATTAGAATTTGCTTTCTTTGGTGATGAACAACTTACAATTGATGCAATAAGCATTGTTGTAATAACTCCTTTAAAAATTGTCTTTTTCATGTTTTTTTTGTTTAATACATTTTATTGAGTAAAAGTTCCTTTAGACCCATAATAACTACCTGCTTTTAAAATATAATACCCCGTATTCAGATAGTTTACATTACTGGCATGGTAATGATAAATACCGGCAGGAAAATCTTGTGTAGGCCCCGTATGTCCACCATATGAATCTAAAGCCGGATAAAATCCGGTTGTATCTTTCCTACCGTAAATAGGAAAACCATCTCTTAAAAATCCGACAAGTTTAGCATCATCCTGGGTAGTGTATCGGCCTGTGGTGTGATAATGATAATCCTGACCAGGGCCTGGGTGTGCTCCTGAATAATCAAAAGTGGTAATAGTCAAAGCATCAAGGGCTACATTGCCACCTTCTCTGTCGTTATATATAGGAACTCCGTTGAGGGCCATCCCGATAGGCCCCAGTGTAGTTTCTTCATGACTGGAAGTACTGCCCGGCTTAACAGGTATAGTCATAACATAATTATGAGCACTTATCGATGTATTTACGTTCGCATGATAACCACTTGGAAAATCTTCATATAAGGCATTTCCAACTCCCCAATATGGGGTTTTATGGTTGGGCAGCCCGGTACTTTTTAATGTTATTCCAGATGTGCCAACGGAGACCGTGGTAGTGCCTGTATAGTGGGACTGAACTACACCCGTTATATATCTACCGTTCCACTATTACTGCTATCGCTAGAAGTACTGCTTTTTGTGCAACTAAATCCTATCGCACTTAAAACTAATGCTCCAATGGGAATAAGGCTTAATGCTTTTTTCATAAACTTATTATTTGGCTTCATGGTACTTTATACGAGTTCACTTAATTAATCCTTCGTTGAGTTTAAGATATTTCTTAAATAATATTTAGGCACCAGAAAGAGTTCATTTTATACAGAAGTTTAATTTAAAATGAGGCAGAAAACCCACCTGTTTTTCCCCTAAATCCATTAATAAACTTATTTCCCCCGGCAGTCCCCACATGGTAATGATAGCCACGTACATGATCATAATGTCCCCTTAAGTCATCTAATTTATAAGGTTCTTTTCCCGCTTCATCTAAAAGTTCAAACATGCCATACCCATCCATAGCATAGCCAATCATGGCTGCATGTCCATCCTGCTGCTTTATTTTTTTGTTTTTCCAGTTGCAGCATGATAATGATAACCGGCATGTAGGTTAATATGTCCACCATTATCGTCTAATGGCGCAAGGGTATAATGTTTCAAAATGTCAGCGGTTGGAGCAGGTGGATCAAAATTCACTCCATTAAAAGCAATACCAATGGTGAATTCCCCTAGCCCTTGCGGTGGCCTTCCACCATCTGGGCGGCCACCATTCTTCTCTCCATCGGGAGGTCTGTTCCCTCCACCCCGTGGGGGTGGGCCAGCAAGGATGTTTTTATTGGCAATAGTCTTATTGGCTACTATCGGTCTTACCGGAATATAAAAAATTTGTTTCAACTCGTCTGAGTACGAAGGCAAGCATTGAACACAAAAATTTTGATAAGCGGGGTCTACATCTGGGCGAGCGGCGGCTTCGCAAGCCTCCTTCGTATCAGTAACATTAATGCTTCCATCTGCATTGTACAGCTTCCACTTGCTGTCATTGTAAAATTTCGCAAGATTTGCCACAAATGCACCATCTACATCATAAACCTTTCCACTTTCCATCCATATCCCACCTTTATCAGCACTGTCGTTTATATTGGTTGGACACCAAGGTCCCATGGCATGCTCAGAAGGTATAGACTTAGTCACAATTTTATAACATTCAGCAGTGCTACCGTCAGATAATTTGTGATCTACTTTAATTATGGGTTCAAGTAATCCTTCCTGAATAAAATAGTCCGGATTCACCTGTACAATAATCTCAGTTCCTTCTACGGCAGCGTTTCTATTTGAGCTATTGCTAAAACTGATTAATAAAACAAGTAGTAAAATTGAAAAAATTATAATTGTACTGGAATATGAAAATCTCTTCATGTTTATTTTTTAAAGAATTGGATATTTAACTTTGGGAAGTGCTTTATAAAAAAAAATAAAGCCGTGAGCAAGAGGACGCTTATGAGTGTAATCATTATCCATTTGTTAGTTTTTAAATCAGATGGATAATCGATAACGCTAAACCCCATCTGACTTTTTTTTAGGGATAGTTTATATTTATTTTCAGTGTTTAAAATAAAATTGCCTGCAGCTTTGCCAGACTGAAATATTCTGAAGATTGTATTTTGATCTCTTAGAGAGGAAAATGCATTAAACAAAACCGTAACGGAATCTAATTTGGGTACTACTTTGTTTATTTGGTAGTATATTTCTACTTCATGTCCAAGTTTAATTTTGGCAGTGTTAAGGAAAAGGGTGTCATTTCCGTTAGCTACAAATAGGCAACTATTTTGTATCAATTTATTGAGAAGATCATTAAACCTTTTTATGTCTATGTTTTGGGTATCTAACCCCAGGTAATTATTCTGCAAGGCCATCTGGCATGTTGCAAATGGAACAACGATAAATACGCCCCATTTATCCCCTTTTTCCTGCATAAGTGTTAGGGTAGCCAATTGTGGGTTATGGGCCTTAACGTTAAGGGAGAATAATACTACCGCGATAGCGGTGATCAAATATTTCATTGAATTATTACTTATAGTATGAGTTAACCAAGGGATAACTTTACCTTATTAAGGAAAATATGAATTTATTATTTATCCAGTTACATTCTTATACGAGAACGCATTGTTAATCCTTCGGTATTAGAAATAATAATAAGCGTTATTAATGAGCTTAAATGAAATTTTAGAAAACTACATGAAGTAAGTGGTTTTGCTACCCTTTCCACTATAAGTTGAAGCGAGGTGGGAATTTTTTTTTAAATCATGACTTAAAATAGTCCGTTAAAAGAAAAACATTTATGTTTGTTAACTTATCTTTATTCAAAGTAGCTATTCTCTGGGTGGCGGACCATCTTGATCGATACTTTTAGGCTGAAAAAAAAATCTTGCCAAATCTTTACTCAGCGCATTAAAATCTGCTATCTGATCGGCTCGACATATTTTTCTAATAGCCGCAAAATGATTATAGTGTAGCAGCTCTATCTGTTCTTGCAAATTGGAAAGCTTTGCTATCAAAACATCTTTAGCTTCAAAATTATCATTTGCCAAAGATCCGTAAAGCTGGTTTTTAATAACTGCAATGCTATCGTTGAACGCTCTCACTTTTATTTGGTGTTCTTTAATTAACTCTTCATATTGTTTTGTCTGTGAGGCAGAAAAATGTAGCCTTTTAACTATTATTTGCTTTGGGGCATCATTTTCCGGTCTCATTCCTTTGCCTTGCATAGGCCGTTTTAAAAACAAAAAACCTATTAACCCCAAATTTAAAATCAATAAGCCTATTACCCCTATAGTCAATAATTTAATTTTGCTCATTATATAAATCGTTTGAATTTGTCATTTGCATAGCACTTGCAAGCGTAGAAATATTAGTCCTTTCTTTAGTAATTACCTGATTATAGAATACAGATAAGTTTAATGCTAAAATCAAAAGTCCGGAAGCTGCAAAAGCCCAACGCCAAGGCATTGGTACAGACTTTTTCTTTTTATCTTTTATCCCTTGTTGGATGCGTGTGAATAAAAATGGAGGAACATCTACTTCCTGTATATTTTTTAAGCTATTTAATCTTTCTTCAATATCCATGTTTATTTATTTTACGATAAGTATTTTAAAATCCTTCGCTCTCTTTAATTTTTTTTGTAATTGAAACCTTAGCCCTTTGCAGTAAAGACTCTACGGCTTTTACACTATTATCCAAAATTTCGGCAACTTCTTTC
>NZ_AQPN01000038.1 GCF_000403135.1 Arcticibacter svalbardensis MN12-7 | reverse complement strand
TTGACCTCTGTAAATTTGAGTGTTTTTTCCTCCAGAATCTTACTCGCTATCAATTCAAAATCCTTATTGAACTTATCTTGATTTCGATCCATCTCTTCTTTCTGCTCCGCAATTTTCTCTAGTTGAGCCTTTAAATAACTGCGGTTGCTTTCATAGGATTGAGTAATAGCTATAAATTTCTGTCTTTCTGTCTGTAGCTCATCAAAAAGTCTTTCCTGTTCATGCCGTAATATCAGGGTAACCGCTTCTTTTTCTGTATTTATATTAACCGCCCGCTCTTCAGCACGTGCTAAGCTGATACTCATAGCCTCTGTTAGTGCCCGTTTTGAACGCGTTTCGCTACGCTCTGATTGTAATTTTGACCAAAAGTAAAGGTTAAATAGTATAGATAAAATTAATAGTATTATCAGATAAATAAATTCCATTTGCTAATATATTTATCATAAAGGTACTAATATTATGCACTTATGTCAGGTATAAAAGTACTATTTATACCTAAAACAGGCACATTGTAAAATATAGGATATAAATTATAATAGGAACACTTTTTGTAATAACTTACGCATAAATAGAAGTAGAAATGGGAATTATTTTAATTATAGTCATAGCAATAGCGAGTTTTATTGTTCAGGCACGATTCAAAAATAAATTTAAGAAGTATTCGGAGACGCCTTTAGCATCAGGTTTTACTGGTCGTGACATTGCAGAGAAAATGCTGAATGATAATGGTATTTACGATGTAAGAATAGTATCAGCAGAAGGTAACTTATCCGACCATTATAATCCATCAGATCGTACCGTTAATCTCAGTCCTTCCGTATATAGTGGAAAAAGCATTGCAGCCGCTGCAGTAGCAGCACACGAATGCGGACATGCTGTACAACATGCAAAAGCATATTCCTGGTTGCAGTTTCGTTCTGCAATGGTTCCGGTAGTCAATATATCATCAAACCTTTTGCAATACGTCTTTATGCTGGGTTTAATCATGTATGCATCAAGTTTTGGTTATACGCTTTTGCTTATTGCTTTTGGTGCTATGATCGTGGTCACACTATTTAGTATTGTCACCTTACCTGTTGAGTTTGATGCCAGTAATCGCGCTTTAGCTTGGCTAGATTCAAATAAAGGAATTATGCATTCCAGTGTAGAACACACACAGGCTAAGGATGCTTTGTGGTGGGCTGCCATGACCTATGTAGTGGCAGCTTTAGGGTCTTTAGCACAATTGCTTTACCTGGCCATGATGTTGTTCGGTGGCGGTAGAAGAGACTAAGTATTCAAATAAAATAGAACAAAAAAGAGGCAACCATTCATTTGGTTGCCTCTTTTTTGATTGATATAATATTTCTTATGATAAAAAGAGTATTTTGAAAAAAAGCTCTTCACAATAAACTGAAATCTGATAAGCGATGTAAAAACTAAAAGATTAGGTTAATCCTTGATTAAATTACATTACATCTATTTTGAGTACAAAAATTTAACTATATGTATACCTGATTGATCAATTACCATTAGTTTTGAAGATGAATATGCAGACGTAGAAATACTAAGTGAAAAAAGTATAACTAAGGATGATATAAACCCCCTTAGTTCAATTTATAAGGCGATATAAGCTGAAACGAAGGAATTTCAACCTCAAATACATCTTCATCAGCCAAACGTTTCATGGAATAAAATCCCTTCATGCTGCCAATTTCAGTTTTTAAATTACATCCCGAAACATATTCATGAGAAGAACCAGGTTCAATTACCGGTTGCAATCCCACCACCCCTTCTCCATCAACTTCCCTGTGCGATCCGTTTGAATCAAAAATAAACCAATGACGACTAAGTAGTTGAAGACTGTAATCGGTCAAATTTTCTATATTTATCTTATAAACAAACATATAATGATCATTTTCCGGATTGGAGTACTCAGGTTGGAAAGTAGTTTCTACTGATATCTTAACTCCTTGAGTAGTTTGCGTGACCATAATCTTATATATTTAATATTAAGAGTTCAAATATCAAGCCATCTCTGTCTCGTATTTCTCTTTTACTTCCTCTAAAATTTCAATTATTGTATTCTGAGAGTCTGATGTAACCAGTCTCATCCTAAATTCTTTAAAATCATGCAAGCCTTTAAAGTAGTTTGAGTAGTGCCTTCTCATCTCAAAAATGCCTGTCTTTTCGCCCTTCCATTCAATGGATTTCTGAAGATGAGTCAGACAGTTTTCTATCCTTTCAGCGATAGTAGGACCTGCCAGATGCTCCCCAGTGGCAAAAAAGTGCTTTATCTCCCGAAAGATCCAGGGATATCCAATTGCTGCACGACCAATCATGATGCCATCCACTTCATATTCCATCCTCCAGTTCGCCGCTTTTTCTACCGAATCAACGTCCCCGTTTCCAAAAATAGGTATTTCAATGAAAGGATTTCTTTTAATGTCGCGAATCATAGACCAATCTGCACTGCCTTTATACATCTGAGCACGTGTACGCCCATGAATAGTTAAAGCTTTAATGCCTACATCCTGTAAACGTTCCGCAACTTCAAATACGTTTTTGGTATTATCATCCCAACCCAGACGGGTTTTAACGGTTACAGGTAAATGTGTAGACTCCACTACCGCTTTCGTCATGGCAACCATTCGATCAATATCCTGCAGTAAACTAGCTCCTGCACCACGACAAGCCACATTTTTAACCGGACAGCCGTAGTTGATATCGATCAGATCAGGACCAGCCTTTGTCGCAATAACAGTAGCCTCCCGCATAGATTCTATATTACTTCCAAATATTTGAATGCCTATAGGGCGTTCATATTCAAAAATATCAAGCTTCTGCAAGCTCTTGGCAGCATCACGAATTAAGCCCTCCGAAGATATAAATTCAGTATACATCAAGTCTGCCCCATTTTGCTTACATACGTAGCGAAATGGCGGATCACTCACATCTTCCATCGGTGCAAGCAGAAGGGGGAATGCCCCTAAATCAATAGTTCCAATTTTAACAGGCATCTTTGCTCAATACGATTATCTTTGCGATATTTTTATATTTACAAAAATACGAAATTATTACTATCATGCCTGAATACGGGTCAGTCAATCGTCATCCTTTAACATCACTCTTTTACCTTGTCCTGTTTATAGTACTCGGTTATGCCCTGTTTTCTGCTACCGCCATAGGGATACTCTATATATTTACGGGCTCCATAAAATTTGTTTTAAACGCAGAAGGATCTAAAAATATAATCTTATTCATGCAGGCCTGGGTGTCAATCGGAACCTTTGTACTGCCCCCAATCGCCTTATATTACTATGATAAACACACGGGCATCGATTATTTACGAATAAATACACCTCTATCAGGCAAACTGATCTTCCTTACAGCACTGATCATGTTTATCGTGTCCCCGTTCATCGAATGGGTCATTATGATCAATCAGATGATGCACCTACCCTCTTTTTTACAAGGGGTAGAAGATTGGATGCGCGATAAGGAAAAGGAGCTTGGAGAACTTACCAAGCAAATATTAATCATGAAGTCGCCAGTTGATCTGCTGATCAATTTACTCATACTGGCTATTATCCCTGCTATAGGAGAAGAATTCCTCTTCCGAGGATGCTTTCAGAGCATTTTCACTCGCATTACTAAAAATCAACATGCAGGAATTTGGATCACCGCTTTCCTTTTTAGTGCCATCCATGTACAGTTTCTTGGCTTTTTTCCACGCATGTTCTTAGGAGCCTTATTCGGCTATCTCTTCTTATGGGGTGGAAGTATCTGGCTTGCAGTGCTGGCGCATTTTATTAACAATGCCACGGCAGTAGTGGGTGCATATGTTTTACAGATGCAAGGAAAACCCTTAGATAGTCTGGATAACCCGCATACCTCTATCTTTATTGCTGCAGGCAGCTTACTATTCACTTTGCTGATCTGCGGCGTATTTTATAAAATTTCAAAAGAAAAAATTAAATTATGATTAAAGGATGGGTTAAAATATATACCTCAACTGATTTTTTTAAGTCAGAGCTTGTCAGGCAGGTTTTAGTTGATAATGAGATCAATGCCGTGATCCTGGATAAACAAGGATCTCCGTATAAAGTATTAGGATACGTGGAAGTATACGTACAGGAAGTCAATGAAGAAAAGGCCTTAGGAATTATTACCACGAACGAATTATGAAAACCAGGGCAATTACAGGCTTTTTCTTCGTACTGGTCATGCTTGCAGCTGTACTATTAGGCGAAAAAACATTCGCTGTTTTCTTTATTCTACTCAGCCTCTTATGTCTGGATGAATTCTACAAACTGGTAAAAACCGATACCCTGAAGCCCCAACGCATTACCGGTGCCCTTCTTGCTCTGAGTATTTTCATCCCGGTATTACTACAGCTCAATCATTACGACGAGAAAAACAGGCTCATTATCGCTATCCCAACAGCGGCACTTATATTTATTGCAGAGCTTTACCGTAAAAGTAAGGTGCCTTATCAAAATATAGGTTTAACCTTTCTGGGAATAATCCTCACTATCCTTCCTTTTTGCTTTTATGCAGGCATTGGATTTGCTGACGGATCGTATAATTTTCATTATTCTTTAGGATTTTTGATACTTTTATGGTCCAGCGACACCGGTGCTTATCTGTTTGGAAGAAGTTTAGGCAAAAATAAACTATTTGAAAAACACTCTCCAAAAAAGACATGGGAAGGGTTCTTCGGAGGAATGATTGTAAGTCTACTGGCCGCATTTATATTGAGTACACAATTTAAAGAACTCTCTTACATACACTGGGCGATGATGTCTTTAATCATTGTCATTGGAGGAACATACGGTGATCTATGCGAATCCATGCTGAAGCGTAGTTTCGATGTAAAAGATTCAGGAACGTTACTTCCCGGACACGGAGGGGTCTTAGACCGCTTTGATGGCCTGTTTATAGCAGCTCCGCTCGTATATGTTTATTTAACAGTTTTTACATTTTAATTTTCAAATGGATAACACACCTTTAGATAACGAAGAAGATTCAGAAATACAACCAGTAAGTAAGGACAAGTCTTTATGGATTATGGGTTCTATACTTGCCGTTATTATCTTGATAATGGGATACATGACTCTTTTTTCTGAAGATCCATGGAGCTTTTTTACAAAGGAAAAGACCCCCGTTACGGTAGTGGATAATAGTTCATTACTCGATAAAAATTCCAATATGAGCGATGACGAGGTAAGGAGCTCTTTAGTCAAATTTATTGAAGCTTTTTATAATGATCAGCGCAGAGGCTATTTCGACCCTCCCAGCTACTTTGCCGATATCACAGAGACTTTTTATAACTATCATAACCTGAATCAGGAACGGTTAAAAGAGATTTATTGGAAGCGCTTGTCTGATATGCATAATTTTAGCCGCACATGGGTTGTTTCTTCCTTAAACTTTACCCGTGCGGATGATAAAATTACAGCAACCTACTGGACCAGAGAAAAGTACTATCGCTCCTCAAACAGGCAGCAATATTCCGGAGACCTTAAATATGAAATCCGAATCGACGAAGAAGGCAAAATAGAATACCTAAACGTAATTGAAACTAAAAATGAATCTGTTCTACAATTAACTCCCGACACCATCTCTACTCCCCCGGGAGAAGATTTTAATTTAGATATCAAGGTGGTAGGAACTGCAGATACAAAGGTGTATGATATGGGACAAGTTGATGTGGCTCCTGAATTTAATGGCGGACAAAAAGAGTTTACCAAATATATCAGTTCAAATATTAAGTACCCTGCTCAAGCCCGACAGAATGAAATCCAGGGGAAAGTTTACCTGAGTTTTATCGTGGAAAAAGATGGCACTTTAAAAGATATCAGAGTAAAGCAGGGTATTGGTGGCGGATGTGATGAAGAAGCCGTACGGATCCTGCAAAGTTCACCAAACTGGAAACCAGGAATGTTAAATGACATCCCTGTACGTACTTTTTGTGTGTTTCCGCTTACCTTTCAATTAGTCAATTAACGCTTAGCCAAAGTACATTTGCTCTAATACTTCTATTGCATCGTCCAGGTTATTTACGTCCTCTACAGCGATCCTCAAGGTCTTTTTAACCTCTTTCAGGTTACATTTCCTTGAGTTAACCTTTACAAACTGCAATACATTATTAAACTGTGCGCTTTCAAAGTAAGGCGATTGCTGATTGGGAATGAAATACCCTTTAAGCGAATTCTTCTTTAACGAGACCTTTTCAAACCCGATCTCTTTACCTAGCCATTGCAGCTTTAATGTCTTTAAAAGTTCTTTAACCTGACGGGGAACAGGACCAAACCGATCCGTTAGTTTCTGTTCAAACTCTTGCAGTTGCTCGTCCGTTTCCAGTTTAGAAATATCCGTATATAAGTTATACCGCTCTGTAATATTGGTCACATAATTATCCGGAATCAGCACTTCCAGATCCGTATCAATATGCGTAAACGAAATTAAAGGCCTTGGTTTTTCATCCTTAAACAGCTCCTTAAACTCATCATCCTTCAGTTCTGCTATGGCTTCATCCAGAATCTTGTGATACATTTCAAAGCCTATTTCAGCAATAAAACCACTCTGTTCCGCTCCCAGTAAGTTTCCGCTTCCCCTAATATCCAGGTCACGCATCGCCACATTAAAACCACTGCCCAAGTCAGAGAACTCTTCAATTGCACTAAGCCGTTTTCTGGCTTCCGATGTAAGCGTCGATAATGGGGGACTCAGCAGATAACAAAACGCCTTTTTATTCGAACGTCCTACCCTGCCACGCATCTGGTGTAAGTCACTTAAGCCAAACATGTGTGCATGGTTAATTAAAATGGTATTTGCATTCGGGATATCCAAACCGGCTTCAATAATGGTAGTAGCTACCAGGACGTCAAATTCACCATTAATAAATTTCAGCATCACATCTTCCAGAGCATCCCCAAGAAGCTGTCCATGCGCGATCCCTATTCTTGCCGTCGGCACCAGTCGTTTAATTAAACCACCCAGTTGATGAAGGTCATTTACCCGGTTATGGATAAAAAATACCTGCCCATGTCGCTCCAGTTCAAACTCTACCGACTCTTTAATCAAAGGTTCGTTGAAGATATGAAGCTCTGTCACAACGGGTTGTCTGTTAGGCGGAGGAGTGGCTATAATCGAAAGATCACGAGCTCCCATAAGAGAAAAATGCAAGGTTCGCGGAATAGGCGTTGCCGTAAGCGTAAGTGTATCCACATTGGCCCTGAGCTGCTTCAGCTTCTCTTTTACCCCTACGCCAAACTTCTGCTCTTCGTCAATCACCAATAATCCCAAATCTTTAAATTGAACATCCTTACTCACCAGTCTGTGCGTACCAATCAGGATATCAATCTTTCCTTCCGTAAGCCGCACTAACGATTCCTTAATCTGTTTCGACGATTTAAACCGGTTGATATAATCTATGTTACAAGGGAAATCTGCCAGACGAGCTGTAAAGGTCTTGAAATGCTGATGGGCCAGAATAGTTGTTGGCACCAATATCGCCACCTGTTTGCTATCTGCAACCGCTTTAAAAGCCGCACGAATCGCTATCTCCGTCTTTCCAAACCCAACATCCCCACAAATCAGGCGATCCATCGGATGCGGTGATTCCATATCTCGCTTCACATCTGCTGTCGCCTTTTCCTGATCTGGCGTATCTTCATAAATAAATGAAGCTTCCAGTTCCGTCTGCAAATAAGTATCCGGCGGAAATGCAGTGCCATTTTGTGCCTTTCTCCTTGCATATAACTGGATCAGGTCCCGGGCAATGTCCTTAACTTTTTTTTTAGTAGTCTTCTTTAACTTATCCCAGGTATCCGTACCCAGTTTATTCATGCGAGGCTGTGTTCCCTCTTTGCCCGAATACTTGGAAATGCGGTTCAACGAGTTGATATTCACGTACAAGAGGTCATTATCGGCATAAACCAGGCGAATCATCTCCTGCGTTTTTCCATTCACCTCTACCTTTTCTAATCCGGCATATTTACCAATTCCATGATCAATATGGGTGATAAAGTCGCCTGATTTTAAGTCTTTCAAGTCTTTCAGCGTAATGGCTTGCGACTTGGTATAACCCTTTTTAAGCTTGTATTTATAATACCGGTCAAAGATCTGATGATCGGTATAACAGGCTATCTTTTGCTCATAATCAATGAATCCTTCCCGCAGCGACACATTTATGGGCGTAAAAGTCACCGTTTTATCAATGTCGTTGAAAATGGTATATAGCCTTTCTACCTGTTTAACGGAGTCTGTAAAGATACAGTTGGTCAATTTCGCAGACTCATTCTGTTTAAAATTATGAATCAGCAGATTGAAATCTTTATTAAAGGAAGGCTGAGGTTTGGTTTCAAATTCAATCGCCTTATTGGCATGATAAAAGAACTGTTTACCAAATTCGATGACCGAAAAATCCTTGAGCTGATCGGCCAATAACTTCTCCTCCGTAAAATTAAACTTAGGATCAATCCATTCCTGATTAGCCTGTTTATCTGCGGCTGTAAGTCCTTTCCAAAGGTCACCAGCCTTTTTATAGCCCGATTTTAATACATCGAGCGTAAACTGAACGTCCTTAAACCAGATGGATGTATTCGGATCAATATATTCAAGCAACGAAATATTATGCTCCGTTAGGAACTTAGACTGCACATTCGGAACGATTGTAATGCTCTTAATGCTCTCTTCCGAAAGCTGACTTTCTATCTGGAAAGTACGGATGCTTTCAATAAAATCGCCAAAAAACTCCAGTCGGTAGGGCAGATCATGCGAAAATGAAAAAATGTCTACAATACCTCCGCGAATAGAAAACTGTCCCGGTTCATACACAAAATCAACCCGGTTAAAGTCGTATTCAATCAGAAATTCATTAATAAAATCTATGCTTAACTTATGCGATACTGCAATTTCCAGCGTATTCTTCTCCAGCGACTCACGGTTTATCACCCGTTCCGCTAAAGCCTCCGGATACGTCACAATCAGTTTTCCGTATTCCGTAGCGTGGATCAGCTCGTTTAAAACCTCTGCCCTTTGTAAAACATTGCCGCTATCCGGTTGCGTAAATTCAAAAGGTTTGCGGTAGGAAGAAGGGAAAACAAGAATTTCCTTTTCCATTAAGCTTTCCAGATCACTCTGAAAATAAGCCGCTTCATCCCTGTCGGGAAGGATAAACAGCATGTTGGTGTGCTGAATAAAATAACAGGCAGTGGCAACCATGGCATCGCTTGAACCGATAAGCCCTTTCAAATGGACTCTCTGGTTTTTAGCTGAGTTTAAGGTCAAAGCAAGACTTTCAACTCTTGAATCTTTTTTATATTGATCTAAAATATTCCTTACGTTCACTTTGTCGAATCAGTTACAAATATACATTTTCAAGTTTTTATACTCTAAAGCGATGGTTGATTACATCAAACCCATCACTTTTATAACAAAGAGAAGACAAACGATAGCTTAAATCCTCTGCTGAGCAAATATAGAGAGGATGTATAACATGTACGATTCTCAACCCAAATCTTCCTAAATCTTCTTTATAAAAGCTTGTTTTTACCTAAATCTACTGTAATCTTCCTTTTTCATCATCTAAAAAAACCGATTCAGTCCAGCCTTATTTTTCTAAGAATTCCTCTTAAAAGCACAATTCAATAAATATTTTCAATTTTAAGAGTATAATTACAAGAAAATCTGTTGAGCATAAGGAACAATTAATGACGCATAACTGTTAAACCCAAACACGATATCTATTAAAAAATTTATTTCTTTATGAAAAATGCAATCAAATACGGCATTATTATAGGCCTCCTAAGTGGAGCATGGATCTTTTTTCTGCACCTTATGGGCGTTTATGGGCAGCAAACGGAAATATCAGATAAGATTTCATGGCTCGAATACATATCCGTTATCATTCCATTTTTTGGACTCTATTTAGGGATCAAAAACTTCCGAGACAACTACAATGGGGGAAGACTTGAATTCTTTGAAGGAATTTTTGAAGGATTCAAAATTATGCTGGTTGGAGGTATCATTGCTTCGTTTTGCATGACCATTTACGTTCAGTTTGTCGCGCCGCAACTCGGAACCGATATCATGGGAAGAATTGGTGGAGCTGGTGTTGTTGGCGTTTTGTTTACCTTGGCTGTGTCGCTGATGCTCATGAATAAACAACATACTTTATAAATTGAAACCCTACGGTCATCTTTTTGAAATAACAGTCTGGATAACAGCACTTGTTTTGCTTGCAATGCTGAATCCAGCAGATCATGCTCACTTTTCTTTATGCCCTATTGCTAATTTGGGACTAACCTGGTGTCCCGGTTGTGGTATAGGCCGATCCATATCATCCGTTCTTCATGGAAATATTTCGCAATCATTTCATTACCATTGGTTTGGGATCCCAGCACTTCTTATTTTAATCTCACGTATTTCTTCGTTGGGAACGAAAATAAAAGTATATTACCACCCTAAATCAATATTATGAACATTCAAAACGTGCTTTACGGAATAAATGGTATTACTCCCGAAGAATACCAGTTTTTACAGGAAATAATTAAAAATATGGATGAAGAAAAGGTGCAGCGATTTGTTATGTTTTACACTGGTAAACGGCAGAGCGCAGAAAATATTCTCATCTTTACCCTCCTTGGTTTTGTCGTAGTAGCAGGTATTCAACGATTTATAACCCGACAAATTGGAATGGGAATCCTCTATTTTTTTACCGCAGGATTGTGTTTCATAGGAACCATTGTCGATCTGATCAATTATAAAAGTATGGCTAATGATTTTAACCGTAAAGTCGCTTTGGAATGTGCACAAATGGTGAATATGACGTATAAAGGTTAAGAGGCAAACCGTTAACAATCCAATTTATTTAATTTGTGTACTTTTGTCAGCTTAAATCGTCAAATAAATCATGGCTCAAATATTCCAAGCCGCTTTAATCCTGCTAATTACAGGTTCGTTTTGTTACTCCATTACAAAAATACTAGATCATATAGCAGAAGAAAACAGATTGATTCAACCCAGATTGATTTGGCTCTTACTTATCCCCGGTCTTAACCTGATCTGGAATTTCGTTGTAGCCTCTAAATTGAGCTTATCGATAAAAAATGAAATGGTAGCGAGAGACTTTGATATTACAGGTAAACCCACCTATATTCAAGGTTTGCTTTATGCCATCATTTCTCTTATAGGAGTCATTCCCACCGTCATAATCTTGTTTTCGGCAAGAACGCCGGAAGAAATTATCCAGGCAGCTAAAGTTATTCCTGATAATGTAGTCATTGCCATTGAGGTCATCGGCATCATACAAATCATTCTTTTTATCACCTATTGGACCAAGATCAGCTGGTATAAGAATATTTTGGAAAATGATGAAAAAAAGCCAAATGAAGATAATTGAGTTAACCACTTTTCTCGAAACATTAGCCCCCTTGTCATTGCAGGAGGATTATGACAACTCCGGATTGATTGTTGGCGAACCTGATACCACGATTACCGCTGCGATGATTTCATTGGATTGCACCGAAGCTGTTATTGATGAAGCCATTGCAAAAGGCTGTAACATCGTCATATCCCACCACCCCATCGTGTTCAAAGGACTAAAAAAGTTCAATAAAAAGAATTATGTAGAGCGTGCGGTGATGAAAGCGATCAAGTTTGATATTGCCCTATATGCCATTCATACCAACCTGGATCACGTCATAGAAGGCGTCAATGCAAAAATATGTGCCAAATTAGGAATCAAACAATGCCGGATTCTATCCCCCCGAAAAAACACCCTGAAGAAACTCGTTACCTTTTGTCCCGTTCAACAGGCTGATCAGGTACGAGCAGCCATTCTTCAGGCAGGTGCCGGTTCCATAGGAAATTATTCCGATTGCAGTTTTAGTACACCAGGCAGCGGTACATTCAAAGCATCAGAAAATGCAAACCCTTTTGTGGGTGAAAGAGGCGAATTACACCGCGAAGAAGAACTGCGCATCGAAGCCATTTACCCTGAATTCCTGGAACGCAACATATTAATCGCTTTATTGCAAGCACATCCATACGAAGAGGTGGCTTACGATTTATATCCTTTAAGCAATTCATACCAGCAAGCAGGAGCAGGAATGATCGGCACACTTGATAAACCGATAGATGAAATGGAATTTCTTCGTTTTGTAAAGGAAACGCTGAATGCCAAAGTAATCCGTCATACTGCGCTGAGAGGTAAAAACGTGCAACGGGTAGCTGTTTGTGGAGGCACAGGAAGCTTTCTCTTACCAGCTGCAATTGCTGCCGGAGCGGATGTATTCGTTACCGCAGATTTTAAATACCATGAGTTTTTTGACGCCGAAGGTAAAATTGTCATTTCAGACGTGGGACATTTTGAAACAGAGCAATTTACACAGGAATTGTTATTTGAAAATATTCAGAAAAAATTTCCTAACTTTGCAATCCATTTAACATCAATAGACACAAACCCCATAAAATACATATTTTAATGGAACAAACCGTAGAACAGAAGCTTAAGGCTTTATACGAACTGCAAACAATTCACACCAAGATTGATAAGATCAGACAGGTAAGAGGCGAACTTCCTATGGAAGTTTCTGATCTTGAGGATGAAGTTGCCGGTCTTGAAACGCGTATACAAAAAATCAAAGCTGATCTTGATGATCTGGAAGATTCTATCATTTCCCGGAAAAACATGATTAAGGATGCTCTTGCTAATACCAAGAGATACGAAACTCAGCTTAACGAAGTAAAAAACAATCGTGAGTATGACGCTATTTCTAAAGAAATAGAGATCCAGGGACTTGATGTACAGGTTAGCGAAAAGAAAATAAAGGAATTTACCTTTGAAATATCTAACAAGACTCAAGTGTATGAAAAAGCGCTTTTTGATCTTGAAGAACGTAAAAAGGACCTTGAAGTTAAAAATTCAGAACTAGAAAATATCAAATCTGAAACTCAGAAAGAAGAGCAAGAACTTACCGTTGTTGCTGATGAAGCTGAATTATCAATTGATGCAAGACTATTAACTGCTTACAAACGCCTTCGCGGAAACGCTAAGAATGGTTTAGCAGTAGTAACCATTCAACGTGATTCATGTTCTGGTTGTTTCAACCAAATACCTCCTCAACGTCAGTTGGATATCCGTCAGCATAAGAAAATTATTGTATGTGAGCATTGCGGAAGAATCCTGGTTGATGAAGCTTTAAGTGGTGAGCATCCGGTTGAAGAAGAAGAATTGTATTCTTAAAATTCGATAAAAATATCCCTATCTGCATAGGATTCATAAAAAAGGCCAGGTTATTCACCCGGCCTTTTTTTATGCCTCAAAACTTTACCCCTCCCCAAACATTGAAGTCTGCTTTCCCGAAGCAGGGATAAAATGACTCAAATTATACCCCGGTAATCCATTATCAGGCATGTACCGCTTAACAGAAAGCGCAAACAACGTATGAATACTTTCCGCTATCTTCCCCTCGCCCCGCATTCTTGTCCCCCAGCGACTATCATTCAGCTTCCCGCCATGACACTCGGCAATCATATTCAGCACCTTATTAGCCCTGTCAGGATAAGCTTTCTGGATCCAGTCTGTAAATACCTCCGCAATCATTCCGTTTAGCCTAATCAATGTAAAAGAAGCAGCCTTAGCCCCTTCCTCTGCCGCACGCTTAATCAATGTAGGAATCTCATCACTATTTAATCCCGGAACAATGGGAGCAACCATCAACCGTACCGGCACCCCTAAAGCACTCAAACAACGAATCACTTTCAACCGGCTATTAGCCGTTACCGTCCGCGGCTCCATTTTTTGTCTTAAACTCTCATTCAGGGAATTTATGGTAATGGCCACATGCACCAGGTTTAAAGAGGCCAGTTCCTGTAGAATATCAGCATCCCGCACAATCAGATTGTTTTTACTGATCAACCCTACCGGATGTCTGTACTTCAAAAAAGTTTTTAAAAGTTCCCTTGTGATCCCAAGTTTCCGCTCCACAGGCTGATAACAATCCGTATTTCCGGATAACATAATCGGTTCCGGCTGATAACCCGGTTTATTCAAAAAAGTCTCCAGCAAGGCAACCGCATTGCGTTTAACGATGATCTTACGCTCAAAATCCAGTCCCGCACTAAAGCCCCAGTATTCATGCGAATTCCGCGCATAACAATATAAACAACCATGTTCGCATCCCTGATACGGATTAATCGAATAATTAAAACCTACATCCGGACTCTCCGAACGGCTCACTATAGTCTTAGGAAAAGTCTCAATCAGCTGTGTAGCCGAATTTTCATACATCTCCTCATCCAAACCCTCAATATGTTCTGTCACATACTTTGTTTTCGAAAACCGGTTATGCGTATTAATCTGGGCTCCCCTGCCCTTAAAGTAATGATCGTTATTCTCATGCGGCATAAATCAAAAATACTAATATATTTAGTAATTGTAATAATTAAAACATGTTATCACTCATTTTGCATTTATCTAAAACAATTACCCTATTAAAACATCTTAATATCAAATGATATAATAAAACAGCAAATATTGATATAAGCTATTTTATTTTAATTTAAGTTTGCGCCAAATACTAATATCTGAACAAACGACTATAATAGTCAGGAATGCAGAAATTAAAGATATTATTTTCCTCAATGAAGAGATCAGGTAAGTATGTAGTATCACAAAAGATAGATCAGATTTTTATAAATCTGTTCGATGTCTATAAGTTCATCCTACGCTTTTTTAAAGAAGTTCTGTTTCCTCCTTACGAATTCAAAGAGGTTATAAAGCAATGTTATGAGATCGGATACAAGTCCCTTCCCTTAATCACACTTACCGGATTTATTACCGGATTGGTCTTTACCAAACAATCGCGCCCCTCACTGGCCGATTTTGGAGCAACCTCCTGGCTTCCCAGTCTGGTTTCAATTGCCATCATAAGAGCGTTAGCCCCGTTGGTAACCGCCTTAATTACAGCAGGTAAAGTTGGATCACAAATAGGTGCCGAGTTAGGATCCATGAATGTGACCGAACAAATTGACGCCATGGAAGTATCCGGAACCAATCCCTTTAAGTTTCTGGTCGTCACCCGAATGCTGGCCACCACCTTTATGATTCCCTTATTAGCCGTTTACACCTGTATCGTGAGTCTCTTAGGGTCCTATATTAATGTCAACCAGAATGAACAAACCAGTTATTCTTCCTTTGTAGTCAGCGCTTTGCAAAATATATCATTTCTCGATTTATTCTCTTCCATCATAAAAACGACCATATTCGGGTTCACTATCGGAGCCGTAGGGTGTTATCAGGGATATAATTCATCAAAAGGAACAGAAGGTGTAGGAAAAGCCGCCAACTCAGCAGTAGTGGTTTCCATGTTTTTGATCTTTATTGAAGAAATACTTGTTGTGCAGATCGTAAACGCCATACGCTAATGAAGAAACAATCCACACCCATTGATGAGAGTCAGCATCTTATTTCGATCAAAGGACTAAAAAAATCTTTTGGCGACCTGCATATCCTCCGTGGTATTGACCTCGAACTTTATAAAGGTGAAAACCTCGTTGTTCTGGGACGTTCAGGTACAGGAAAATCCGTCTTGATCAAGATCATATCCGGTTTGCTTAAACCTGATGAAGGAATGGTAGAAGTTTTAGGATATGAAGTAGACAAGATCTCCATCAAAGAATTACAGAAGCTCCGTTTGAAGATCGGTTTTTCCTTTCAAAGCAGTGCCTTATACGACAGTATGACGGTAAAGGAGAACCTGGAGTTTCCCTTAGTACGTAATTCAGCCCATCTCACAAAGAAAGAGATCGAATTCGCAATAGAGGATGTGCTCGAGGGAGTAGGCCTTCTGCAAGCGCTCAATCAAATGCCATCCGAACTCTCAGGAGGACAACGGAAGCGGATAGGAATAGCCCGAACACTCATTATGCGGCCCGAAATCATGTTATATGATGAGCCAACAGCGGGACTGGATCCCATCACCTGTATCGAAATTAATAATCTGATCAACGAAGTTCAGGAAAAATACAATACCTCCTCTATTATCATCACCCATGATCTTACCTGTGCGAAATCAACCGGCGATCGTGTCATGATGTTATTGGAAGGGCGTTTTGCCCAAACAGGAACATTCGAAGAAGTCTTTGCCAGCGAAGATGAGCGGATTCAAACTTTTTATAAATATAATTTTACATCTTAATGGAAGCATCAGAAAGTAAACGCTCGGTAGTAGTCGGAATATTTGTTTTTTTAGGAATCATTCTTTTCGTAGCAGGCATTTTTACGCTCGCTGGTCAGCAGAAACGGTTCGTCAAGAGCATTAACATCAATGCGATCTTTGATAACGTAGCGGGACTTAAAATAGGCAATAACGTATGGTTTTCCGGTGTCAAGATCGGAACCGTTAAGAAAATTGACTTTTATGGCAGCTCACAGGTAAAGATCCTGATGAATGTAGAAGAAGAAGCCCAGAAATACATCCATAAGAACGCAACTGCCCAGATCAGTTCCGAAGGAATCATCGGGAACAGGATCATTGTAATCAATGGAGGAAGTTTGAACCTTCCCAATGTCGAATCCGGTGATCGGATCGGTGTTAAAAAAGCATTGGATACTGATAAGATGATGGAAGATCTTCAGGCCAACAATAAAAACCTGATTGACATCACCGGAAACCTGAGTGTAATTACTACCCGCATGGTGGAAGGTAAAGGATCTATCGGCGCATTACTTACCGATTCAAGCATAGCACTCAACCTGCGTAGTACAATGGCAGGTTTAAGCAAAGCCTCCAACAATATAAATAATACAGCAGTATCCCTCTCCGCTTTTTCAAACAAGTTGAACCACAAAGGAGGATTAGTTGATAAGCTATTGACGGATACAGAAGTGTTCTCTCAGTTGCAGAGCTCCGTAGGTGAGATCAAAAAACTATCTGTTGCAGCAGCATCACTTTCCAATGATTTAACCACTGCAGGCGCGAAATTGAATGATAAGGACAATGCAATAGGGGTCTTATTGAATGACCAGGAAACAGCAGAAAGTTTAAAGAAAACCATGCTTAACCTCGAATCCAGCTCCGCTAAGCTTGATGATAACATGGAAGCTTTACAACATAATTTCCTTCTAAAAGGCTATTTCAAAAAGAAAGCAAAGGAAGAAGCGAAAGAAGAAAAATAAAAAAACTAGCAAAAAGTATTCGATTCCTGCATTTGGTAATGATTTAATCACCCATTATGGAGTGCAGGAGTTACAAATTAAATAAAAAGCCCTCCAATTACTTAATTAATAATTGAAAAAGAGAAGATTATTACAGTTTTTTCTGTTTAAAAAAAGCTAGTTTGAAGACGAAAATTAAATTCCCATGATGGTACAAGCCTTTTCTGCAGCCAATTTTTCTGCATTTTTCTTGTTATAATCTCTTCCGATACCTTTAGTTTCCCCTTCAACCAGGGCATTAACAGTAAAAAGTTTAGCACTTTCACCCTCTGCATTCGGCACAATTTCGAAAGCGACCTCTTTTCCCTGGCGCTGGCACCATTCAATCAGCTTACTTTTGAAATTAGTTTCTGTAGTTTCAAGGGTCAAAATATCAACATGAGGTTTAATAATATGATCCAGAAGGAAATTGCGGGTAAATTCGTAGCCTTTATCCATGTAAACCGCTCCGATTAAGGCTTCAAAAGCATCACCAAGAAGCGAACTTTGTTTGGTAGGAAAGCTAACAATGCGGTTATCAAACTCAATTAATTCATCGAGACCCAGCTTTTTGGCAAGCTGATTCAGGTTCACGCGACTCACAATTTTGGAGCGCATTTCGGTCAGAAAGCCTTCAGTTTTGTAAGGATAACGCTTAAATAATTCGTCTGCAATGACGGCACCCAAAATAGCATCACCAAGAAACTCGAGCCTCTCGTTGCTGTTTTTGGTACCATTTTTTAAAATTATGGCCACAGAACGGTGTCTGAAAGCCATGCGATAAAGCTTAATATTACCCGGAACAAAGCCAAGTAAATTCTTCATCAACGCAACGTACTTACGTTGAGGAGAGAAGTATAGCTTATAAATGGAAGATATTGGCATTCGTTTTTATAAGACCTTTGTCTAAAGTCAAAAGCCCAAAGTCTTAAGACGAGCAACACATTATAAATCTATTTGTAATAAAATAAATTTATAAGGAGAGCAAATCAGCAGACCCGGGACTTAAGGTAATTTGGTACTCCTTGATTAACCTTCGTACTTTCTAAAAATAACCGAAGCATTATGACCGCCAAAACCAAAAGTATTGCTTTGGGCCACCCGAACTAAGCGTTTCTGGGCAACGTTAAACGTTAAATTTAATCTAGGGTCAATCTCAGGGTCATCCGTAAAGTGGTTGATCGTAGGAGGCACAATGTCATTTTTAACCGCAAGAATAGCTGCAATACTTTCCACGGCACCAGCGGCGCCAAGTAAGTGTCCGGTCATCGACTTGGTTGAACTAATGTTTAACCGATACGCGTCTTCACCGAAAACGTTCACGATAGCCTTAGATTCACTTTTGTCGCCAAGACCGGTAGACGTACCATGCACATTGATATAATCAATATCAGCAGTAGTAAGTCCAGCATCTTTTAATGCGTTTTTCATCACCAGTTTGGCACCCAATCCATCCGGATGAGGGGC
The DNA here is from genome assembly GCF_000403135.1 of Arcticibacter svalbardensis MN12-7. Taxonomy (GTDB): domain Bacteria; phylum Bacteroidota; class Bacteroidia; order Sphingobacteriales; family Sphingobacteriaceae; genus Arcticibacter; species Arcticibacter svalbardensis. The sequence goes on along the minus strand of NZ_AQPN01000038.1, from coordinate 11,157 downwards.
TGTAATGTGATGAGCGTCAGCACTCATACCTCCACCAATCAGCTCTGCATAGATTTTCGCACCGCGGGCAAGTGCATGTTCCAGTTCTTCCAGAATAATAGTACCCGAACCTTCACCTGTAACGAAGCCATCACGATCTAAATCGAAAGGGCGCGAGGCAGTTGCAGGGTCATCGTTCCTGGTTGAAAGGGCGTGCATGGCATTGAAGCCACCCATTCCAGCTTCATGGATAATAGATTCAGAACCACCAGAGATGATTGCATCGGCCATACCCAGTCGGATGTAATTAAATGCGTCAATCAGTGCGTTTGTAGAAGACGCACAAGCAGCTACTGTAGAAAAGTTAGGACCCCTCAGCCCGTACTTAATGGAAATATGTCCCGGCGCGATGTCTAAAATCATCTTTGGGATGAAGAAAGGATTGAATCGCGGCGTTCCGTCACCTTTTGCAAAAGAAGTTACCTCGTCCTGAAAAGTCTTTAACCCTCCGATACCAGAGCCCCAGATTACTCCGATGCGATTGGTATCCAGATTGTCAAAATCCATTCCGGAATCGATAACAGCCTCTTCAGTTGAAACAAGTGCAAACTGTACAAATGGGTCTAACTTCCTTGCTTCTTTACGATCAAGAAAGTCTTCAGGTTTGAAGTTTTTTACCTCACAAGCGAAGTTCGTCTTGAACTTACTTGCATCAAACCTTGTAATCGGAGCAGCTCCGCTTACTCCATTCAGAAGGCCGTTCCAGTACTCTGGAACCGTATTTCCTATTGGGGTAAGCGCACCTAGTCCTGTTACAACAACTCTTTTCAGCTCCATTTATGCTCTGAAAGCGGGATTACTTTACGTTCTTTTCTAAGTAGGCGATCGCCTGGCCTACAGTGCCAATTGTTTCAGCCTGATCATCAGGAATTGCGACATTGAATTCTTTTTCGAATTCCATAATTAATTCTACGGTGTCCAGAGAGTCTGCTCCTAGATCGTTTGTGAACGATGCTTCAGGGTTTACTTCACTTTCATCCACACCTAGTTTTTCCACGATAATTGCTTTTACTCTTGAAGCGATATCAGACATAGTTTCTATTATTTTATATGGTTATTAATTATCTGCAAAGAAAAATAAAAAATGATAAATATCAAACCTTTTTAATTTCGGTTAAAAATGATAAGCATCATAATAAGCTTTTGGTATGTTTTTGTACCTTCGCGGTGTTTTCGTATACCATTTTGAACAAATTTACACTTAAATACGAATTAGATCTAGATTTTGTTTTAATAGCAGTCACATCTTCTTTAAAAGATTATCTGTTATGTTTCAAAATCAACCGGCAAATCTTCACTGATTTTGCCCGTATAGAAGATTTATCTGTTCATTTGACCAATATTGGGGATGTGTTCTTTTCCAGGTATTATTATCAACTACCTGAATCAGAAACAGATCTGTTCTTATTGGCCAACAAAGGTACGGAGGGTTATTTGATCCCCGAAATGAAAAACGTAGATTACTTTATTTTAATTAAAAATTATATGGACGAAAACGACTTAGAGTTTATAATTGAAGGATTAAACAAGCTTCCGGATATCTTGAACGCAACAGAAGTAAGTCCACAGAAAATTAAATCAATAGAGAATCTAATATTTTAAAGGAATAAATTAAAAATGGTGTAACAGATACACTTTAACAAATAACAATAGTTTATAATAAGATGAGACAAGTTCACAAACGGACAAAAATAGTTGCCACCCTTGGGCCGGCTTCCTCTAGTAAAGAAACATTACTGAGCATGATTAAAGCAGGCGTTAACGTATGCCGCTTAAACTTCTCACACGGAAGTCAGGAAGATCACAAAAAGGTTATTGCGATAATCCGCGAAATCAATCATCAATACAAACTTCATGTTGGTATTCTTGCAGATTTACAGGGACCTAAAATCCGTATCGGAATGGTACAGGATGGTGGAATTAAATTAGTAAACGGTACTCAGATCACTCTTACTACCACAGAAATGGTTGGTAATAACGAGCAGATCTACATTACTTACACTAATTTTCCTAAAGATGTTCGTGCAGGCGAAGTCATTCTTTTAGATGATGGAAAACTTCAAATGCGCGTTGTAGATACCAACAACAAGGATAAAGTAATTTGCGAAGTAGTTCATGGAGGAATCCTGACATCACGTAAAGGCGTTAATCTTCCAAATACTAAAGTATCTATCCCTAGTTTAACAGAAGATGACTTAGACAATTTAGCTTTTGCATTAGAAAATGATGTAGAGTGGATTGGCTTATCATTTGTACGTACAGGAGAAGATATCATTGACTTGAAACGCATCATTAACAGGAGCGGAAAAACAGCCAGAGTAATTGCTAAGATTGAAAAACCAGAAGCAATTGAAAACATTGACGCAATCATTGCCGCAACAGACGGAGTGATGGTAGCCCGTGGAGATCTAGGTGTTGAAATGCCAATGGAAATGGTTCCGGTACTTCAAAAAATGATTGTAAAAAAATGTCTTGCAGCATCAAAACCAGTTATTGTAGCTACACAGATGTTGGAAAGTATGATCACTACTCCTCGCCCAACACGTGCAGAAGTGAATGACGTTGCCAATTCAGTATTAGATGGAGCAGATGCAGTGATGTTAAGCGGAGAAACCTCAGTTGGTGAATTCCCTGTCATTGTTATTGAAACCATGAGCAAAATCATCAAGAACATTGAAGAAACAGCATATCCTTACCATACACCTAAGAAATTAGACGCAACATCACCCCGTTTTATTTCCAATGCAGTATGTGGATCAGCCGTTCATCTTTCAACACAAACTCAAGCTATGGGTATTGTATCGATGACTTCATCCGGATATACCGCATTCGAAATTTCAAGTCACCGTCCAAAAGCAGTAACTTATATTTTCACCAATAATGTAGAATTATTAGGAACATTGAGTTTACTTTGGGGAGTAAGAAGCTTTTATTACGATAAGATCGATAGCACTGACAAAACCATCAGTGACGTAAATCGGATTCTTAAAGAAGAAAAGTTGATTATGCCAGGAGACGTAGTGATCAATACAGCAGCAATGCCAATCGAAAAGAAGGGTAAAACCAACATGATTCGTGTAACTATTGTAGAATAATTAGCATATACTTTTAAAAAAACGGCTGTCTCTTAATAGAGGCAGCCGTTTTTTTTTGTTCAACTTCGATCTAAGTTCAATATAATAAAGACCAAACTAAGGTTTGGATAAGGTCAGATTACCGTTGAGGCCACAGTGACGCCACAGTGAGGCCACAGTGAGGCCACCTTTTCCCGCTAAAACGTGGCGTCACTGTGGCCTCACTGTGGCCTCACCCTTGCATCAAGGGTAATCTGATGATCACTTCATCATTCTTAAACTTAAATCAGGTAAGCAATTATTTAGGCTCTGTGTTCTTTTTAAACAGCGCTTCATCGGCACATTTTAAACCGGTTTCCGTCATGATCCACTCCGAAGGCGTATTCCAGTCGCTATCTTCAGGGAGGCAATCCCTTAAATTAACATCATGGAATATATTGTTAAGGTCACCATCAATAATCAGGTGCGTACCAACCGGAACCCTTAGTGTGACATTCACATCCTGATCGCGGAAAGCCTGTTTAGGCGGGAAGGAAAGATATTTGTCGAGCGTAATAATGGAATCAGCCTGAACGAAAGTGTAGGTGCTTTGCTGTGCATTCGTCAAAGCAGACTGGAAATCCCGTCCACGAGCGGAGAAATCTTTCACCAGGACAGTCAGACTATCATCACTTTTTTGAACATAGAAATCAATTTCTCCTAGATCAGCACCCATTTTCACCCGGCCACGACGACCGTTGAAGGTAATATTATAGTCTACGCTATCCCCTTTAGATAAAAACCGAGCCTCATTAAGCTTTAAATAAAAAACAGGATAGGACTTTATTAACGATTGTTGTTCAAAGTTGGCTTCTGTTTTAAATTCAGCACCGACCTTGGCACCATAATAAACAGCCATACCTAAACCGGTGAGCCAAATTATTAAAAGCGCAAATGAAGTAGTTCTTCCAGTAATTTTTCTGTTAAACAGCACCTTTAAGGCAAATAATATGAGGGCAATAAGAGGAATAACGATCAGAAGAGCGGCGCTAAAATAAATAGGGGATTGATATTCCGGATTAATTACGTTAAAAGGGAAGCCATCCATCTCATTTCCATTTATGAAACCCATTACAAACAGGAGGCCTAGTAGAGAAGCAAACAGTAAGCTGCAGCAGACGAAAATGACAAAGGCGCCAATAAGTTTAAATATAATGCTCAGAAATTTGGTGATGAAAGAGCCGGTGTGTTCGCCAGCATCCCTCAAAAAGTCTTCTGCGGCATTAAAACCAGGTTTCATACGTGTGCCGGCATCACTTATATTTTGTCTTAAGGCGTCTACTTCTTCGTCGAAATTACGCTTGAAGCCTTGTAAGTTGATTGCTTCACCTTTCATGGCCATTTTTTCAGTGCGAGTTTTAGCCCAGGGAATAACAATCCATAAAATTAGGTAGACAATTAGTCCGGTGCCCCAGAAAATAGTGGCAAGTACCGTAATTAAGCGAACATATTTAGCCTCTATGTTGAAATAGTGACCTAAACCGGAGCAAACACCACCAACCATGCGGTCGTCCATATCTCTATATAAAGTACGGCTTGCTTTGGGGATGGCAGAAAATTCCGTTTCGTCGCTATCAATGTCGAAGTCGTTGGTATTACCCATTCTTGCGGTGATGTCAGTTACATCCTGCAGCACGATAACCTGTTTATTTTGTTCCGCGAGGCGTTCGGTAAACATTTCGGCCAGGCGGTTTTCGATGTCCATTACAATTTCGTCGTTGTCGGATGAGAAAGCGAAATGGCGTTTAACTTCGGTCATGTAGGACCGGAGCACTTCGTAGGCATCCTCTTCAATATGGAAAACGATGCCGTTAATGTTGATGATTATAGTCTTATTCATGATATTACAGGTTTGAGGATTTGTTATTAGGAGCTCCTTCAATAGAGGTTTTGACAGCGAATTTTAGTTCTTCCCAGGTGGTATCCAGTTTTTGGAGTACAGTTTTTCCAGCTTCGGTGAGTTGATAATATTTTCGGGGTGGCCCGGAAGTGGATTCTATCCAGTTGTAACTCAGGAGCCCGTTATTTTTCAGGCGGGTTAGTAATGGATAAAGGGTACCCTCAACGACGAGCATTTTGGCTTGTTTCAGCTCATTAATAATGTCGGAGGCGTATATCTCGCCACGCGAGATAATAGATAGGATGCAGTACTCCAGTACTCCTTTCCTCATTTGTGTTTGGGTGTTCTCTACTATCATGAAACAAAGATATGTTATTTATTTAGTACTATGCAATACATAGTACTAAATAAATTGCGATTTGCTTATAAAGAAAGAGCTGAGAAAAATAAAGTGATAAGCGTAAGAATGACAAATAATGGTAAAAGTTCGTTTGAGCGGAGTATGAATAATAAAATGGAGGTGGTTGAATTTTTTTAGAATTCAATTTTCTCATTATTTCATAATTGGAAATTGGAAATATTTAAAATAAAATGATAATTTTTAGCCCAAAATGAAGATTTGTTAGAGAATTATTAAAATAATGTAAATAAAAGTTTGAAAACTGAAATAAACTCAGCATTTTTATGCTTTAATCATTAATTGAAAAATACACATATGAAGCGAATTCTATCAAATTTGTTCATCTTGATGTTATTATGTACAAGTGTAATAGCGCAAGACCGTATCGTAACAGGTACTGTAAAAGGAAAGGATGACGGCCTGCCGCTTCCTGGTGTTAGTGTCAGAGTTAAAGGCACAGCGATTGGAACTCAAACTGGAGCTAATGGCCAGTATTCTATAAAAGTTCCTGGAAACAATGCAATTCTAGTATTAACCTATATTGGTTACACAACAAGCGAATTAAATGCTGGTTCTAGAAGTGTAGTGAATGTAAGTTTAAGTACTGATGCAACACAATTAGGTGAAGTGGTTGTAACAGCGCTAGGGATTACTAGAGAAAAGAAGGCTTTAGGTTATTCAACACAGAGCTTAAATTCAGAACAATTAACTCAGGGTGCTAGTACAAGTTTAGCTGGTTCAATGCAGGGTAAAGTTTCAGGAGTTGAAATTGCACCATCATCTGGTATGCCAGGAGCATCATCAAAGATCACAATTAGAGGATCACGTTCATTTACAGGAAATAATACTCCTTTATATGTTGTTGATGGGATGCCTATTAATTCCGCTATTGATATCAGTACAGAAAATTCTGTAACAGGAACTGACTATGCGAATAGGGGAATGGATATTGACCCTAATGATATTGAAACTATCAATATATTGAAAGGTCAAGCTGCATCTGCATTGTACGGTATGAGAGCATCAAATGGTGTGATTATCATTACCACTAAGAGTGGTAAAGGTGCAAGAAAAGGTAAACCTCAAATATCTTTAAATTCAACTTCTTCTTTTGATGTTGTATCGATATTGCCTGATTTTCAAACTGAATATTCTCAAGGAACTAAGGGGGGTTATACCCCAACTGCATCCACTTCATGGGGATCGTTGATAAGTGATTTAGCGAATAATCCAACTTATGGTGGTAACACGGCTAACGCTTATACAAATGCTAGTGGCCTTCAAGAAGGTAAGTATTATGTAAGACAAAGAGCACTTGCAGGTTTAGATCCCTGGGCTGTTCCTCAAACTTATAATAACGCAAAAGACTTCTTCGATGTAGGAACTACTTATAGTAACTCTGTAAATATTGCACAGGGTTTTGATACAGGTAATTACGCCTTCACTTTTGGAAATACAAACTCTGACGGAATAATCCCTTCAACAGGCTTGGATCGTTATAATGCTAAGTTAGCAGGTGAAGCTCAATTGCATAAAAATTGGAAAACTGGTTTTTCAGGTAATTATGTAAATTCTGTAATCACTAAACAATCATCCGCCAATAACGGAATTGTAGCTACAGTATATGGAGCCCCAGCAAGTTATGATTTGGCAGGTATCCCTTCTAATATAGCTGGTGATCCATACACTCAAAATACGTATCGTGGTACTAGTGGCTTTGATGCTGCCTATTGGGGAGTTAAGAACAATGAATTTACAGAAAGGAATCAACGATTTTTTGGTAACTCATATTTGCAGTTTACTAATGATTTAGGTACAGACAACCAAAAATTAAATTTAAAGTATCAGATTGGTGTAGATTCATATACCACTAACTATACTGACCTATGGGGTTATGGACATGCAAATGGCTTAGGTGAGATTTCACAGTACAGCTATAATGTGAATGAATTTAATTCATTATTCACTGCTATGTATACCTGGAATATCAATACAGATTTAGTCTTGGATGCTTTAGTTGGTAATGAATTTATCAATAGAGCAACTAAATATGATTATGCTTATGGTGGCAACTTCAATTTTTCGGGTTGGAATCATATGGATAATGCATCAAATTATAATGCTTCTGAAGAATATCGTAAACGTCGTACCGTTGGTACATTTGGAAATTTAGCGCTTGCATATAAAGACATGCTGTATTTAAATTTTACAGGACGTAATGATGTGGTTTCTTCCATGCCTAGAAACAATCGTTCATTCTTCTATCCATCAGCTTCATTAGGATGGATCTTTACAGAGCTTCCAACTTTAAAGAATGACATATTAACATATGGTAAGTTCCGTGTTTCTTATGCAGAAGTTGGTCAAGCAGGAGATTATCTTGATTCATACTACTCAACTCCAGTTTTTGGAGGAGGCTTTTCTTCTGGAACGCCTATCCAATATCCTATTGGAAGTGTAGTATCCTTTACGCCAAACTCAACAATATATGATGCTAATTTAAAACCACAGAATACCAAATCATATGAATTTGGAGCAGATTTTGGTTTATTTAATGGAGCTGTAACATTGGCGTATACTTACTCTCGTCAAAATGTGAATGATCAGATTTTTTCAGTTCCTTTAGCTGGATCAACAGGTTCAGCTTCTCTTGTAACTAATGGAGGTTCCATCCATACGAATGCACATGAGTTAACAGTAGGAATCAAAGCAATAAATAAAGAAAATGTAAAGTGGGATCTTGGATTCAATTTCACCAAGATTGATAACTATGTTGATGAGTTAGCAACAGGCGTAACTAGTATTTTCTTAGGAGGATTTGTTGAACCACAGGTACGTGCAAGTATAGGTGAGAAGTTTCCTACTATATATGGAATAAGTTATTTGAGAAACGATGCAGGTCAAATTGTTGTTGATGAAGCAGGGATGCCACAGGCAGGTGCAGAAACGGTAATTGGACGTGTTTCTCCAGATTTTCAATTAGGTTTCAATACATCTGTAGAATTATTCAAATTTAGACTTGGAGCTGTACTAGATTGGAAACAAGGAGGTCAAATGTACAGTGGTACTTTGGGGCTTTTGGATTATTATGGTGTAAGTAAGTATTCTGGTGATGTGCGTAAAGCAGGTACTTCATTTTTGTTTCCAGAGGATGCAGTGAAAGTTACAGGAACAGATGCAGCTGGAAAGAATGTTTATGCTAAGAATGATATCATGATTAGTAGCGCTAATGCTCAAAATTACTTTACTAATCTAAATGCTATATCTGAATCAATGATTTATGATAATTCTTTTATTAAACTTAGGGAAGTTTCATTAGGTTATCCAGTTTATGCAAAGAAAGGGTTAAACGTCAATTTGAATGCTTTTGCTAGAAATATCTTAGTATGGTCACAGCTTAAAGGCTTAGATCCCGAAGCATCTCAAGGTAATACAAATATGACAGGAGCATTTGAACGCTTTTCTTTACCGGGAACGTCTAGTTATGGTTTAGGAATTAATGTTAAATTCTAAAAAATCTTAAAATGAAAATTATTTCAACTATAAAAAAATATTCGTGGATCTTAGTCGCCACAATTCCACTCCTGTTCACGGGTTGTTCTGAGGATGCAATGGATGAGGTCAATAAAGATGTCAATCATACTACTGATGCAAAGGCTAAATATGTTTTAACAGATGTAATTACAAGAACTGCTTTTTCTAATGCAGGGGGTGAGGCAAATACTTATGCTTCTGCTTACGTGGAACATGAAGTAGGAACTCACGGCCAATTATGGGATGCAGAGCATAGAATAAGCCAACCATCTTCCTCTTCTACCTATAATAATACATGGGGATCATTGTATACGTCTCTAAAAGATGCAAAGGTTGTGATCTCAAAATGTTCTGAAGGTGGAACTGAGGCAGGCAATGATGTTACTAAAGGAATGGCAGAAGTAATGGCTGCCTATAATTTAGCATTGATAACTGATTTGTATGGTGATGCTCCTTATCTTGAAGCGGGAGACTATTCAGTAAGTCTTACTCCTAAGGTTGATAAGCAAGAAGTTATTTATCAGGCTATTCTAGCTTATATAAATAGCGCTATTGTAGATCTTCAAAAAACAGATAGCAATTTATCAGGCGGTCCAGGTTCAAATGATTTACTTTATAGTGGTAATAAAGCTAAATGGTTAAAATTTGCTCATGGATTGAAAGCTCGTTATACAATGCGGTTAATTAAAAAATCCACAAAAGTAAATGCTGATTTACAAACGGTTATAGATGAAGTAAATCAATCCTTTGCGTCAGTAACAGATCAAGCTGCATTTGGGATATATGACGAAAATAATATAAATCCAACATTTGATTTTCAATGGAGCCGTGATGATTTGGCAGCAAGTCGTAGTATGGTTGACAAGCTTATAGAAAGAAATGACCCTAGGTTGCGTCGTGACTTTATAGATGCTGACTGGGTGCAAGTTGCGGCTGTTACTACTGGTGATGACGCTTATGAGCTTATGGCTATAAATGGGGCAAACGATGAAGCGCAGTATGTTTACAATACTTCTGTATTTATGTTTTCTCAAACTGCACCTACTTTATTGTTAAGTTATCATGAAATATTGTTCTTGAAAGCAGAAGCAATGTCAAGACTAGGACAGAGCAGTGCTGCAATTGCTTCGATTTTAAAAGAAGCCGTTGTTGCCGCCATTGCTAATTCAGAGATTTCTGTAGAAGCAGGCTTACATGCTCCGACTGTAGGAGATTTAGAAGAAACTAGTGCTGCAATTAATCCTACAGAAGCAGCAAGCTATTTTGACACTAGTGTTTTGCCTTTATTCCTTGCAAATCCTTTGAAAGAGATTATGAATCAGAAGTACATCTCATTCTTTGGAGCTTCTGGTGAATCAGTTGAAGCATATAACGATATCAGACGTTTGAAGGGCTTAGGTGAAAACTTAATCGTATTGAAAAACGCTGGAAAGTTTCCATTACGTTTTACCTATGGTAGTGATGATACAACAACAAATCCAAACATTCAGGCAATATTTGGTGATGGACAGTATGCTTATACTGAAGCTGTATGGTGGGCTGGTGGCACACGATAGTTAAAAAAGGTATTATAGTAGTATTTGAAGTTCAAATATTACAACCTTTGAATTTATTAATATGACATTCAATTATTGAATGTCTTTAAATAGTCCCGACCGAAAGATCGGGACTATTTGTTTTAATAGTCCAGGGGTAATATCATTTTATAAGCAAGAAAGTATTGTGTTGCTTTTATTCAAGCTTATATGATTAGAAGTAAAGCCTTTGGTTTACTGATAAATAGAAGCTGACTATGCAATAACCTCCTTGAAAGTAGCTCTATTGTGTAAGCTGTAAAAAACTGCCATTTTAACTTTTTAGGATGCAATAACCTGTAGTGCTTGATGTTGAAACAATGCAAGTAAGGATACTGTGAAAGTGGGCGTGCATTTTTTTCACAGTGAGGCACAATTAGTGAAATCTTAAGTAAACCAACTTGAGGCCTATGCATGTGTTAAATAAACGAACAGATGAAAATAGAGAAGTTACTTACTTCAAAAATTGTCGTCTTAAAGTTAAATAGGGTTTGCTGAAAAACTCAAAAGTCTAATTCAACTATATAATTTTAACATTCAAAAATAATGGCTGGTGTATGCTTGATTACAACTGGCCATTATTTTTAATAATCTATTCGTACAGATCTCGATCATAGCTGAAAAACACCTGCTCATGGTTTTGATTTTTAGCCAAAA
>NZ_AQPN01000037.1 GCF_000403135.1 Arcticibacter svalbardensis MN12-7 | reverse complement strand
CTGATACCCAAGCTGAATTTCCAGATGAAGAATCTGCTCGCCATTGCAAATGAAACGAAAGTGTCCCGGCTCAATAATCCCGGCATGTATTGGCCCTACACCAACTTCGTGCAATTCTTCGCTATGGATTTGATAAAAGGGATAATTGGAAATCGTGTTTTCTTGATTAGGCCGATCAATAGGATATCGGACAGGTTTTAACCAGGGATGATCATAATAAGGGATTGCGAAATTTTCATGAAGCTCGCGTTCAAATAGATGAAAACAAAGTTTTCGTGCAGTAAAAGATGTTAATGGCTCCTGCCTATCTTTTTCAATTACCGAAGAGGATACGTAAATATTTTGTTTCGCATCATCAGCAATGCAGCATATCAGTTTAATTGTATTTAATACCGGAAATCCATAATAATTTACACAATGATTAGCATCTTCCTTAACCAACGAAATATTTAACTCCAGGAACTCAGGGTATGCCAATACTGGAATATCCTGCAAGGGAATGGTCTGATTGTTTTTTAAGGTGATAAAATTTTCCATGTTATTTAGGTAAATTCTGAATAGCCACGTGAATAAGATTGATCAATACAGTAGGAGTATTAACCCCAATATAAATGACAAACCCAAGAAAAACAAGTTGACTTAGTGATTCTATTACTGGAATTTTTTTAACATCAGTATCATTAAATCCAATAGGTTTAATGAAGATCATCCTGAATATAGTTTTTCCCAACGACCAGATGATCAAGGTTAGCAGCAACAATATAATTGCCAGTAACCAAAAATGGTTCGCCTCAAACAGAGCAGTAAAGATTAGAAATTCGCTCACAAACATCCCTGAAGGAGGCATAGCGGTGACCACAAAAAAGCCTAATAACAAGATCATCGATCCCGTAGGATTGTATCTAAAATAGTCTCCAGCATCATAAACGCTTTTACTTTTATAAATCCGGTAGACCTGACCGATTTGGAAAAACATAGCTGATTTGGTAAAGGAGTGTAGTATCAGATGTAGAATCGCTGCATAATACCCGATGCCACCTGCAGCCAGTCCCAACATAATCAGCCCCATATGTTCTACGCTGGAATACGCAAACATTCGTTTAAAATTCTTCACCTTCAACATGTAAACAGTTGCTACAAAAACAGACAATACACCTGAAATGAGAAGAATTTGATTAGTCCAGGGTAAAATAGAGGTGTGACTAATGATTTCATATAAACGAAAGATCCCAACAAAACCCATATTAATGAGTACACTACTAAACAATGCACCAGCAGGTGAAGGAGCTTTATCTTTTGCATCGATCCCTGCGGTATACATAGGCACCAAACTTGCTTTAGAGGTAAATCCAGTAAAGACAAAAAGGAAAGACAACTTCAGCCAGAACACGTTAAGAGTAGGAGCCTGACTAAATAATACCTTATAATTCAGATCTTTAATACCATCTTGCTGAATAGCTAGTGTAAGAAAAAGTATTCCAATAAAAACCAAAGTTATACTGATAGTACACACAAATAGATATTTCCAGGTGCCCTCAATGGTATGCAGGTTTCTCCGGTGATAAATTAGTGCAGATGAACTTAGTGTTGTCAATTCAACAAAAATCCAGGTAATGGCAATATGATTAGACAAATAGGCAGCACTTAATGCAGTAAGCAAAAGCACCATAGCCGCAAAGTAAATGCTCCTTTCTCGGGGGATATCTTTTCCCGTTTCAAAATAGACATAACTATGCCATAAAGCAGGTCCGCAGATCAAACTTAACGTAACCAGGAAGATAATTCCCAAAGCGTCCGGCGTAAAGTACTCCAGTTGTACCTCATTCAGATGAACATATTCGTAAATGGTTAATGTGCATTGTAAAACAAAATACAAACTAACTAAGGAATAATGAAGCTTCTTATTCCTGTTAAAGAATAAAGACAAACTAATGAATACTGCACCAATAAGATAGATTCCAATCATTGTCCCTTAATCTTTTAAACTACTTAACTGGTCCACATCCTGCTCTCCAATCATGTCACCTATTTTATTTACAAAAACCCCTAACAATAATACACTGACAAAAATATCGAGCAATATTCCAATGTTAACCAGGAATGGCATTTCAGCACCAACAGCCAGGGATAAAACAAATACTCCATTTTCAATGATCAGGAAACCCATGACATGGGTAATAATCTTTTTACGGGAGATAATGAAGTACATCCCAGTAAACAATGCAGATAAAGCAGTGACAAAAAAGATCTTCCTAACATGCGGATCGCCTATTGTATTTGCTAAAAGAAATGATCCGATAATGATGCTTGTGATAATGACGACCGACATAAAGTCGGGCAGAAAAGGCTCAGCCTCATGCGTAATCTTATTTTTTTAATGATATAGCTTAAAAAATAAGGGATCATAAGGGTTTTAAACACAACAGTTTCCAGCAATACAAACAGTAGGTTAATTACGTTGATTTCGATCAGTTCAATAAAGGCCACACCAAATAATAGAATGCCCTGAATACTTAAAACCCGGATATAGGTACTCAATCTCTTTGACAAGCCCAGTTGAACCAGGGTAATAATGAATGCGATTAAAATAATGTTAGTCATTTTCTTCTATTCTTTAAGCAATTTTCCCAAGCATGAGCATTACTCCCAGAAAAATAAGTAAGGTAACTGAGGTAAGTGTAAAAATATATTGAGGATTATGGTTTAGTCTAAACCGCGCCATAAATGATTCAATAAAACCAACAAGTACCGCAAATAAGACTTGAGTTAAGATAAAAATGGGAATGGTGTAGTATAACTCTGATCCTGGAGTAAGAAAAAAGTTTGAGATGATGGCACCATACATGGCAAACTTCAAATTAGAAGCATGCAGTAGCAGTCCTAAATCAAAACCACTGTTATCCAGGATCATCACCTCGTGTACCATTGTCAGTTCCAGATGAGTTTTAGGGTCATCTACCGGCATACGGCTATTCTCAATTAAAGCAATGATGACAAAGACAAACGCAGCAAGGAAACCCACTGCATAAGAAATGTAGGTGTAGAAATGTAAGGAGCCAAAAATCCCCTGAAAGGACGTATGGCCGGTTAACAAGGCAAATGAAGCCATCAGGATAAAAAATGCAGGTTCAGCTAACATAGAATACAAAGCTTCTCTGCTCGCACCCATACCTTCCAAACTATTTCCAGTATCTAAAGCAGATATAATATTAAAGAATTTTCCAATCGTTAGCAGATAAGCAAAAAAGACAAAATCACCGTTAAAAGAAATAAGTCCTGCATGATTACCTAAGGGAATCATTGTTATCGCTAGAATTATGGAAACAAAATAGACTGTCGGAGCAATTTGAAAGATGAAACTGCTGGTATTGCTGTAAACAGAGCCTTTACGAAATAGTCGCCATTCATCCTTAAGTGGTTGAAAGATGCCTGGACCTTTACGACCGGCAAAAACACTTTTAGTACGGATGACAATCCCACCAAAAAAGCAGCTTACCATTAAAATTAATAAAAAAATAAGTATTCCCATGGTCATACCTCTAAACTATATTAAATTCAAAAATGTGGCTGCAATGAATACCAAAATAAACAGGAGTCCATACAGTATGTACATCTGGGTTCTTCCATTATGGATAAAAGAGAAATAATTCATCAATCTTAACAGACGTTTATCCAACGGATCTATAATACGCGTCTCAAAGAACTCATTGTAATGCGATATATAATGCGTTTCAGTAGTAGGGAACACATCCGTATCCTGTAGTTCTCTGTATTCCTTTTTTTCATCTGTGAAAACAGAAAACATTTTTGCAAGCGTTTTTGTAAATGATTTTCCAGTGTATTGCATGCGTGGGTTAGGTACAATATAGGCACAGCCCCAGGTAGGTCCATAAATAACCTCAGTAGCTTTTGTCCGGCGTGAACGAATAAAATACAGCAGGGCAACCAGGACAATCAACAAGAAAGAAATCCGGCCAACCATCATTAAAGTAGGATCTAACACAGCCAGGGCAGGAGAAGGAAGATATGCTGAATTAAAAACCTGTACGACCGGCTGGATAATTAGTAATAGATAATTGGGAAAAATTCCAATCAGCAACATAATTCCAATCATAATCCCAATTGGAATTTGCATAATAACAGATACCTCCTTAGGAGGATGATCAAAAGATTTCCTAGGAGATCCCAGAAAAATAGTTCCAAACGATTTAGTAAAAGTGAGCATAGAAATGCCACCAACAATAGCCAGAACGGCAATACTTAAAATCATCAGTACATTCAATTCCACATTCGGAGATTTCATTCCATCCAATAAACCAGTATAAATAAGAAATTCTGAAATGAAACCATTAAAAGGAGGCAAGCCTCCAATCGCTAAGGAACCACATAAAAATGCGATGGCCGTTACCGGCATTACTTTAATTAAGCCACCCAACTGTTCCATATTACGGGTATGTGTTTGCTGATAAATATTTCCTGCAGTAAAAAACAAAAGAGCTTTGTAGAGCGAATGGTTTAGAGTATGTAATAATGCAGCACTGAATCCAAGATAAAATAAATAATCATTGCCAGTGCCTTTACCTATTAATCCCAGCCCTATTCCCATTCCTATGATTCCTATATTTTCAATAGTACAAAAAGCAAGCATTTTCTTATAATCACGATGTACTGCAGCGTTTAAAATTCCATAAAAAGAAGTAAGCAGAGAAAGGATCAGCATAGCAATACCTATTCGCAACCATTCGGAATCAAGGTAAGTGATTATCCGGAGTATGCCGTAAATACCCATTTTTACAATTACTCCAGACATAATGCCGGATATATGGGAAGGAGAGGCAGGATGCGCATGTGGCAGCCAGGTATGCAGTGGTAAAAACCCTGCTTTAAAACCAAAGCCAATAAAGAAAATCAGAAACAAAATGATTGGACTATTGTGACTAAAATAAGTACCTATTGCAGCAAAGTCAAATGAGCCTTCTGCGATATAAACCCATATAAAACCAACAGACAGCAGGGCAACACCCATATGCATTTGCACCAGATAGATCAAACCGGCCCTAAGGGTTTCGGACTTTTGATGTTCAAAAATGATTAACAACAGGCAAGAAATAGACATTATTTCCCAAACCAATAAAAAGGCAAGACCATTTTGAACCATACATACCCAAATTAAAGCAGTGTGCAAAATCACATACATGATCCAATGAAGCGTTATATTGTTTTTCTGATCCTTGTAGCTACTCATATAACCGATCCCATAAAACGACCCACAAAGACAGGTTAGATTGATTATCAGTATAAACCAGGCAGAGAGAGGATCAATTCGCAGGAGTACAGTTCCTATTGGATAATTTAAAAATACTTCCGCTTCAACAATATGATGAAAGCATAATACCTGTATGGCAGGTATAGAAGAAATCAGTGCTGTTAAAAAGACCAGGATAAACGCTCCTGCTGATTTGTTTTTCTCGGGTAATAAGGGAATGGCAATCAGACTAATTAAAGAGGGAATTAATGTTCCGAAAATCAAATAGAATGGATCCATTTACTGTATATAAAATCTTCTTTAAAAAAGCTTATTGTAGAATATTTTGATTAAAATTTAAATTATTCTACTTAACAAATATACGTTTTTTCAAATTAGCTTAGTTCACACAAGTAATTAGTTAATTTTTCTCAAGATCTTACTTGTTTATTCTTTTCCAAAATAAATGAATATCCATGCAAAAAATCTAACTTACAAATGAATAAAGTGGTGTTGTGCTAGATCAAATATAGCAATCATTCACTTCTTAAGCTTTTTACAGGATTGACCAATGCTGCATGCAACGCTTTAAAACTAGTGGTGATAATAGTAATTTAAGTGGCCAGTACTGCAGCAATACCAAAAGTCCACCAGCTAATCGAAGTACAATAAGCGAAATTCTGCAACCAGTTATGCATCAAAATAAAACATAAAGGAATAGCAATAAGAGATGCTATCACTACCAGTATCAAAAAATCACTTGATAACATGGAAACAATATTGCCAGCTGTAGCACCAATTATAGGATATGATCCTTTTTAAGATTTGCTTTATCGCAAGAAGAAACTAAAAATAATAAGGTAATAACAAAGAGGTTGGCTAAGGCTTTCATAATTTATATTTATCACTATTACGACAACATAGCCAAATAGGCTACATTAGTTTACTCCTTTCCACCACTGGGTAAAACTCTGTTTATCATCCATTAAATCAACGACTTCTCCTATCATTGGTGTAACCAGGGGAATGCTTTCCGATTGAGCAAGTTTAGTTATTTCTTTTAGCGGTTCATCCCATGGATGGTTAGCCAATGCGAATTTGGAAGAATGAACAGGAAAAACTCTTCTAGCTTTTAGATCTTTTGATGCTTGAAGCACTTCCTGTGAGGTCATGTGAATATATTTCCACCCATCACCATATTGTCCATTCTCTAAAATCGCCAGGTCAATAGGGCCAAATTTCTTTCCGATCTCTGTAAAATGCGTATCATACCCACTATCCCCGCCTATGAATATTTTAAGTGCAGGTGTTTTCAATACATAAGACATCCATAAACTACCATTGCGTTTAAATGTTCTTCCTGAAAAATGAC
The DNA here is from genome assembly GCF_000403135.1 of Arcticibacter svalbardensis MN12-7. Taxonomy (GTDB): domain Bacteria; phylum Bacteroidota; class Bacteroidia; order Sphingobacteriales; family Sphingobacteriaceae; genus Arcticibacter; species Arcticibacter svalbardensis. The sequence goes on along the minus strand of NZ_AQPN01000037.1, from coordinate 743 downwards.
GCCCAGAAACTGTGTTGACTATAAAACCATCGCCCAAATCAATCTGTTGATCCCAGTCTTTTTCAATAATATTTTCTGCTGAGTAACCCCAATATTCGAGATGAGACCCTACACCAAGTCCACAGATTACCTTTTTTACTTTTGACCTTAACTTCATTATCGTTTTAAAATCCAGATGGTCATAATGGTCATGCGAGATAAACAAGTAGTCTATTTCAGGCAGGTCATCAACAGTATAGATATCCGCTCCTTTAAATGCTTTACCACCACCTGGTACTGGTGAAATGCTTCCACTAAAAACCGGGTCAATAAGAAACCGTTTATTCGCGATCTGCATAAAATAAGAAGAGTGTCCAAACCAGACCAATACATCTTTATCCGGGGGAAGATTTAGCAAATCAGTTTTAACAGAGGGCAAGGAATCCACTGGACACAACCTTGGATTTACTTTAAATATGAATTCATACAATATCATAGAGTAGCTATAGCCTTTTGTTAGTTGAGGAGTATTATGAATATTCTGGAATGCCCCGTCTTTATAATTTGGCGATTGTTTCATAAGTTCCAGACGTTTTCCTGAAGGACTTTTACCAAATTGAGGTTGGCGCATAAAAATCAGGATAGCAAAAGCTATCAGAAACACAGTAGTAAATAGAATCGCCATTATTTTAATTAATCTTTTTCGCATATATAAATCCTCACAATCAAAGAATCCTGTCTTGATTGTCAGGTAAATTAATAAA
>NZ_AQPN01000036.1 GCF_000403135.1 Arcticibacter svalbardensis MN12-7 | reverse complement strand
ATTAATAGGAGTAAATCAAAAATTAAATGCTAGGTTATTTTAATTAACGAAATAACCTCTTCAATTATTTATTCTCTTTTAACGTTTCTAAAAGCAGTTTAGCAGCCTCTTCTGAGGAAGCCGGATTCTGTCCTGTTATTAAAAGACCATCCTTCTTCACATAAACTCCCCAATCTGGTCCCTTGCTATAGTGTCCCCCTAACTTTTTCATTTCATCTTCCAGTAGAAAAGGCACTATTTTAGTTAATTGTACTGCTTCTTCCTCTGTATTTGAAAATCCAGTTACCTCTTTTCCTTTTACTAAAGGATCACCATTTGGCGCTTTCACTTTAATCAATGCGCCAGGGGCATGACATACCAAAGCAACAGGTTTATTATTTTTATAGAACGCTTCAATCAGAGCAATGGAATCCGTATCATTTGCCAGATCCCATAAAGGACCATGTCCACCGGGATAGAAAACAGCATCATAATCGCCCTCATTCAACTCAGAAAGGATATGTGTTTTAGCTAATTTGCTTTTTAAATCCTGATCCTGATCAAAACGAATAGTAGCAGGAGTTTGTGCATCAGGGGAAGCACTTTTAGGATCAATAGGAGGCTGTCCTCCTTTTGGAGAGGCAATCGTTACGGCTACTCCTGCATCAGAAAGGACATAATATGGAGCCGCAAACTCTTCAATCCAGAAACCTGTCTTTTCACCTGTATTGCCAAGGTCACCATGTGACGTTAATACCATTAATACTTTCATATATTTTTCTTTTAGTTTTAGTAACTCATTTCAATAATCTGTTCAACATCTGCAGGTTTAAGGTTTTTATGCTCCCCTAAACCCAACCAGCCACGGTCTGTAAATCGCTGTGCAATTTTAGCTGCTGTACCTTCAAAATCATCCGTATATTCAGAAAGGGTAGTCTTAATCTCCATCGAATGGAAAAACGCTATTGTTTTTACAATTGCCGCTTCGGCGATTTCATCTGTCGTTCCTTCTGTAATTCCCCAGATACGTTTACCATACTGAGCTAACTTTTCCTTCTTAGACTCAAAATTATACCGGTAATGATTGGCCACTATGATGGCAAGTGTACGGGCATGATCGATACCAAAAAGGGCTGTTAACTCGTGACCCATTGCATGTACAGCCCAATCCGTAGGAACTCCTTTTTGAATTAATCCGTTTAAAGCCATAGTGCAACTCCACATAAAATTAGAAGCAGCATCATAGTCAGAAGGATTTTTAATCACCTCAGGTCCAACCTCAATAAGGGTTAACATAATACCTTCAGCAAAGCGATCCTGCAAATTAGCATGAGCGGGATAGGTCATATACTGCTCCAGAACATGAGTAAATGCATCCGTAATTCCGTTTACCAACTGACGTTTGGGAATAGACTGTACCACTTCAGGGTCAAGGATAGAGAATTGAGGGAATAAACCCGGACCTCCCATAGCAAACTTCTCCTGTGTTTCTGCACGGGTAATCACTGCTCCAGAGTTCATTTCCGATCCTGTTGCCGGTAAAGTAAGCACGGTACCGAAAGGCATTCCCTTCTCTGTCTTAATACTATTGGTTAAAATTTCCCAGGGACTGTCACCTTCATACAACGCTGCAGATGATAAAAACTTAGTACCATCAATTACAGAACCGCCACCGACAGCCAGCAGATAGGTAATATCCTGCTCCTTGATAATTTGTAGTGCATCCATTAAAACCGCGTATTCCGGATTAGCTGGAATGCCACCAAACTCGACAACAGTAAAACCTGTCAACGCTTTTTTTACCTTTCATAGATTCCATTTTTCTTAATACTTCCTCCGCCATATAACATTAATATTTTAGCGTTCTGTGGTATTTCTTTCGCAAGATTTGCTATCTGACCTTTCCCGAAAAGTATTTTAGTTGGATTCTTAAATTCAAAATTTAACATGTCTTATTTTATTAATTTGTACAATCAACAATCATTTTACCTTTATTTTTACCGTCAAACAGGTCGATAAAAGCCTGCGGAATATGATCAAACCCTTCTTCAATTGTTTCTGAAGAAATTAGCTTCCCTTCCTTAACCCATGCCGTCAATTGTTTAATCGCCGCTGGAAATTTATCCGCATAATTAGATACAATAAAACCTTGCATCAGCGCGGATTTCGTTACCAGGACAGACGATATGCGTAACCCATTAGATGATGTGTCTCCATTATAAAGCGAGATAGCTCCGCAAACCGGAATTCTTGCAAATTTGTTAATGTTTACTAATACGGCATCCGAGATCTCAGCACCAACATTATCAAAGTAAATATCTACTCCATCCGGACAAGCATCTTGAATTGCTTTTTTCAAATCAGGTGTAGTTTTATAGTTTATAGCTGCGTCAAAATGAAATTCAGATTTAAGCATCTCCACTTTCTCATCTGTTCCTGCTATACCTACCACTCTGCAACCTAATAGTTTACCAATCTGACCCACGACACTACCTACAGCTCCGGCTGCTCCTGATATTACTAAAGTTTCGCCTGCCTTTGGTTTGCCTATCTCCAAAAGTCCACAATAAGCGGTCAGGCCTGTCATACCTAATATACCCAGGTAGGCTGTCAAACTATTTCCATCTGATTCAATCTTGTTTAAACCTGTACCTGCAGAAACCTGGTATTCTTGCCATTTTAGGCTACCCGAAACGATATCACCTTCTTTAAATGCCGCATTATTGGTCTTGACAACCTTTGCTACAATACCGGATTGTATTGGCTCATTAAGCTGAAAAGGGGGTACATATGACTTTGAATCATTCATTCGTCCCCTTAAATAAGGATCTACAGAAACATACAAAGTTTTTAATAAGATCTCGCCTTCCTTAGGTTGAGGAATTTCACTTTGTAAAAATTTAAAATCGTTTAGGCTCACCTTGCCAACGGGTCTTTTGTCTAATAAAATTATTTTATTCATGATTGTTTTTTTATTTCACGGATCAGATCCATGCCAAAATTATTTATGTATTCTCTTTCCTTACTTTTTCTAATAGCGTATTTAATACGTTCGAATCATCCTTGTTCAGTTCAATAATTCCCTGGTCGATAATTCCCCGCGCCTGATCTTTCAATACCAGCCCCTTTGCGGTTAATTTGATATAAACAACGCGCTGATCCAGTACATTCCGCTCTTTTTCAATTAAACCCTTTTCCATGAGTTTGTTTACCAGGCGTGACACGTTAGGCATCCGGTCAATCAAACGGTCCTTAATTAAGTTAACCGTAGCCGTTTGATTTGGCTGCCCATGTAAAATGCTCAACACATTAAACTGTTGAAGCGACAGTCCTGTAGGCTTTAGCGCAACTGCTATTCTATTCAAAATCCAGTTAGAGGTGAATATAATATTCGTTGCAACCTTTTGTTGTGGATTGATGAAATGATGGTGTAATTCGTCTTCGATATCCATTGATTCAAAATTACAATCCATGGATTATAATTCCATGGTTTAAATGTAAAATTTTAAATTAAAATGCAGAATGAATGCTTAATAGGGAGTATTGAATGCGATTCAGAAAGTAGTATTTTGATATCCAGGCTTCCTCCTTTCATTATACAGGCTAATATTAATCCAATAAATGCAATAGAATCCTTTATATTTAAACCTTCAAAATCAAACAATTTTTTATGGATGATTCTTTTTATATACCAATTAATTATCAGGGAAATGAACTTGAATTCGAGGCCCGTTTAGTTCAAACCGGCTACTTACATAAAATTGAAGTTCTGGTAAATGATCTTCTTATCTCCTTTGAACCTGATGAAGAGCGCCATTACCGGGCATTGATCAGTCCTGGACATTTAGAAAAAGAAGGCAAAAAAATCAACATTGATCTATTAAAAGCTATTGCTAGTCAACTGGAATCTTTACTGACCTCTTAATACTTTGAACCATGGCCATCATATTTTCTATTCTTTTTCTACTGGCAATTGTCAGTTTTTTTATATTCAGGAAAAAACCGCTAGCTGAGACTCCTGAATTGCTTCCTGCTAATTATAAGGATTTGCTGGCCGAAAATGTTGCTTACTACCAAAAGCTGGATCAAACCGGACAAGCATCCTTTGAGACTATGGTACAAGAGTTTTTAAAGGCCGTTCGGATTGAAGGGGTAGGAACTGAAATCACTGACATGGATCGTACGTTGATTGCTTCAAGTGCTGTGATTCCCATTTTTGGCTTTAAAGAATGGCGTTACAAAAATCTAACGAATGTGATTCTTTATCCAGATACCTTTAATGGTGAGTTTCAGTTTGAAGGCGAAAGTCGCAATATTATGGGCATGGTAGGATCGGGGTATATGAATGGTCAAATGCTCTTATCCAGAGAAGCTTTGATTAGAGGGTTTTCTAAGTCGTCGGGCAAAGAGAATGCAGCTATTCATGAATTTGTACATCTGCTGGATAAAGCAGATGGATCAACCGATGGTGTTCCTGAGCAGCTCATGACACATGACTATGCTCTTCCCTGGCTTAAGATGATGCACAAGGAAATGCATCATATAGAGACCGGCAAATCGGACATAAACCCTTATGCCTTAACCAATGAAGCGGAGTTTTTAGCTGTAGCAGCAGAGTATTTCTTCGAAAAGCCCGATCGTTTACAAGATAAACATCCTGACCTATATCAAAGATTAAGTGAAATGTTTGCTCAAAAACTTGTAATCTCCTCATAAGCTTGTTCAATTAGAAATGATGTTTTTTATTCCACATAACAAAATAATTACATTCCCATGGTGTTACCTATTAGCAGATTACAATTCCCATGAAACTATTTTTTAAAGTAATTCATATTAACAAATTATTACACCCACTAAATGATTAAGCTTGTACTATGAGTGCTATTCACGCTGCATTTGACCTTAAAGCCACTAAGGACTTACTTCACAATTCCAAGTTTTACTATATTATTTGTACAGATAATATTGGCAACTACAGCTACATCAACAACCATTACGCTAACCGTTTCAATTTTATAAAATCAGATTTTGTCGGGCACCCTTATTACATCACGATGCATCCTGATGATACCAAAATTTGCGAAGAGGTAGGCAAGAAATGTTACGATGAACCTGGTAAACTCTTTCCAGCTACACTGCGCAAGCATGATGGAGAGGGAGGTTATATTGTTACGCAATGGGAATTTACTTTAATGGTTGAAAATGGTGAACCTACCGGGGTATTCTGCCTGGGTTATGATATTACAGAATTTACAAATGCAAAGAATCAGGTTTTAACCATAGAAAAAGCTTTAAAAAATAAAAAGGAGAAACTAAATGCTATTGCATTCGAACAATCTCATATTGTAAGAGCCCCCCTGGCTAATATTATGGGACTGGTTAATATCATGAAAAACATGGATCTAGGCCCTAATCTAAACTCTATACTATCAATGCTGGAAGAAAGCAGCAACCAATTAGATAAAGTAATTAAGGGCATCATTAAAAAAGCACGGCCATAAGCACCTTAATTAAGATAGGTTAGACCCCATATTCCATTAATAAGTAAGCCAATTTTAATGCTCCGATCCTCTTTTTCGATTTGATGCAACCCCATCAAGCTATTTCCTTTTCTACCAATCATCTTTAGATCAGTTGAATATAAATATATGTATCAACAATGTTACATATCTACTAATCTATTAGTTTTACTATTAGTCTATTAGTAGTACATTTGTATATCAATAATTAGCGTGATGGTCAAATTAGCAAAAAGAGAAGAACAGATTATGCAGGTTTTTTGGGAAGTCGAAAAAGCATTTATAAGAGACATCATCCCATTGCTGCCTGAACCGAAACCACATTATAACAGTGTGGCTACGATGGTCAAAATTCTTGAAGAAAAAGGATTTTTAAACCATGAAATCGTCGGCAATATGTTTTATTACTACCCTGTGATTGGAAAAGAAGACTATCAGAAATTTGCCCTTAAAGATGTAGTAAATCAATATTTTGACAATTCCTATCCGCGAATGCTAGCCTTTTTTGCCAAGGAACAAAACCTTTCAGAAGAAGAATTTTCAGAAATACTAACACTCATTAAATCTAAAAAGCCATGATTGTATACCTGCTGCAAGTTGCACTTATAATCGGAATCATACTTGTTTTTTATAAAGTGCTGTTACATAACGAAACATTTTTCAGACTCAACAGATTTATGCTGCTCACCTGTCTGATGTTTGCTTTTCTGTTGCCACTAATTCATTTGCCACCACAGTGGTCATTCAGGAAATCGGCAACAGAAACCACTGTAATGAAGCAAATTCCTGATGCAAATACGGTTACTCAGGAGGAATCTGGAGCTCAGGTTGTAGTCCAAAATGAGGTTCCAGTAAAGAACAGCTTTTTTGGCAATATTTCGTCTTCTGACCTGCTGATAGGCTTGTACTGGATTGGAGTAGCTATATTTTCGATCAACTTTATCGTACAACTCATTACCCTGATTTACAGATCCTATTCGAGACCGGTAATACAGGATGGAAGATTCAGGATAGTGGAGCTTTCGGGTGAACAAGCCCCTTGTTCGTTCGGGAATACCATATTCATCAATCCCGAAAAATATGATTGGGATACCTACAGCCAGATCATCCTGCATGAAAAGGTGCATATACAACAAGGACATAGTTACGATATTATTTTTGCTGAGCTGGCATTGGTATTTCAATGGTTCAACCCTTTTGCCTGGCTTTACCGCAAAGCGGTGGAAGATAACCTGGAGTTTTTAACAGATAATGAACTGCTCGAACATAAGGAGGTAGATCCTGGCAGTTATCAGTTGAGCCTCGTGAAAGTTTCTGCTCCTCATTTTCCTGTGAGTCTAACTACAAATTACAATCAGTCTGTATTAAAAAAACGCTTAATCATGATGAACGCTAAAAAATCAAGTCTCAATACCACCTGGAAATATTTATGTATTGTTCCCTTATTTATGGCATTTGTATGCTTTCTGAATGAGCCGGCTGCTTATGGAACACCAGATATGCTCATTACTTCGCATGATAAAGGCTTAACTTACAATCAGTCATTTGCTAATGAGGGAGTATGGTTTGCTACGATCAAAAACAATAAAGTACTGATCCGTTTTGAGAAGGATCAGGAAGAAAAAGAAAGCAGTAGTTCCACGTTCCTTCTGGATGAGTTTAAAAGCTTGCCAAGAGAAAAGGAAGGTGATTTTGAATTGAGTAGAGAAGCTGGAACAATTCTTTTCAATGGGAAATTCAATGGTAATATGGGGATGGGTACTTATAAATTTAACCCGAACAAGGAGTATTTTAGTTATCTGAAAAAAGAAGGTATTGATTTAAATGAGAATCAGGATGCGATTATGTTTTTCGCTATCGATATGAAAAAATCGTATTTCACGATGTTAAAAAAGCAAGGATATCAGAAATTCACTAAAGATAACTTGATTCCACTGGTTGCTTTGAAGGTGGATGAGAAATTTATCACGGATATCAAGTCAAATGGATTTTCAGATGTGAGTCTGGAAGACCTTGTTACTTTAAAAGCATTGGGAGTAGACGGCGAATATGTTAAGGATATCAAAAAGTCGGGATACAAAGATTTAACGGTATCCCAACTCATCACATTCAAATCGCAGGGAATTGATGGAGATTTTATAGCAAATTCTAGAAAAGCAGACCAGGCAACACGATTAAAAGATATTTCTACGCAAAAGAAAGATAAGGCGGCAATAAGTGAGGATAAGGAATTGAAATCTGATTCGGAGTTACCTTCAATTGATGATCTGGTAGCGATGAAGGCGATGAATATTGATCCTGCGTATATAAAAGGCTTTAAGCAAATTGGTTATGCGGTTTCAAATGAGGATCTCATAGGTATGAAAGCATTGAATGTTACGCCTGATTTTGTAAACAAGTTACAGGCGGCTGGCTTTAAAAACATTTCAAGTGAGGAAGTGATTGCCCTCAAGGCACTAGGCGTAACTCCCGAAGAAATAAAAGAATATAAAACGATTGGCTATCCTAATATCACTGTTGATGAACTTACCTCAGCAAAAGCAGTAGGAGTTACTCCTGATTATATTGCTGCGATGAAGAAAAAAGGGCACAATTTATCAAGTGTCGAAAAATATGTGGAAATTAAGGCTTTAGGCCTGAAATAATCAACGTTTTCTGGATGGTCGTATACCGATGTACGCTCCATATACACTCCTGTTAAGAGTATATAGAGAGCTACAAAGGGAATACTGTTGCCTTATTTGCCTTAAAATATTTCCCTGACTTGTTGTACCCTTCTGCTGAAAAGAGCAATCATAACCCTATTGAATCTTATATGAAAATTCTAATACTATTGCTACTTATTTCGAGTTATGCCTTTGGTCAGAATCTGGCTAAACCAAGAGAATTTCCGGCTAGCCGAACCGAGCAGACACCCAAAATAGATGGGATTCTAGATGATAATTGCTGGGTCGGCTTGCCTATAGCGACAGACCTTGTGGAGGCAAATCCAGTACCAGGACGGATAGAAACAAAGGACAGAAGAACAGAGATTAAACTGATATATGATGATGTTGCCGTGTATTTTTATGCTCGGATGTATGAAAGCCCGGATAGTGTAGCGCATGAACTCGTCACACGTGACAATATAGGCACTGCAGATTTTATAAGTGTCATATTCGACACCTTCCTGGATAAAAGAAATGCTAATGGATTCTTTGTAACTGCTGCAGGAGTGCAGTTTGACGCTAAATATTCACCGGATATGGATGAAGATCCTAACTGGAATGCAGTTTGGGAAAGTGCAGTAAAAATTGATAGTCTGGGCTGGACCTGCGAGATGAAGATTCCCTATTCTGCTTTACGCTTTTCGGGTAAACCGACACAAAACTGGGGCGTAAACATGTGCAGGAAAAGAGCTTTAGCGAACGTGAAGACCTTTTGGAACTTTGTAGATCCCAAGGTAAATGGCTTTATAAATCAAGAAGGTACACTCACAGGGTTAAAAGACATCAAGCCACCGCTGCGGTTATCCTTTTCGCCCTATATATCCAGCTACGTGACCCATTATCCTGCAAATTTACCAGGAGTAAAAAACACGACTTCCTCGTTTAACGGGGGTATGGATGTTAAATATGGCATTAATAACAGCTTTACGTTAGACATGACTTTGGTTCCTGATTTTGGGCAGGTACAGTCAGATAACCGGATTCTTAACCTAACCCCTTTTGAGGTAAAGTTTAATGAGAACCGGCAGTTCTTTACGGAAGGAACTGAATTATTTAATAAAGGGGACTTATTTTATTCAAAACGGATCGGTTCTATTCCTTCGTATTACAATGACTCGGGAATAAAAGACGATGAGAAAGTAATTAAAGATCAGACTGAAACAAAAGTACTTAACGCTACAAAGATTTCAGGGCGTACGGCTAAAGGTTTTGGAGTTGGTTTATTCAATGCGATAACCAACAGCATGCAGACCCTGGTGGAAGATCAGGAAGGGAATACCAGGGAAGTGGAGACCCAGCCTTTAACGAATTATAATATCCTGGTATTTGATCAGTCGCTTAAAAACAACAGCTCTGCTACATTTATCAATACTAATGTGTTGAGACGCGGCTCAACTTATGATGCCAATGTAACTGGCTTGCTATTTAATCTGAACGATAAAAAGAACGTATATTTTGTGAATGGAAGTGGCAAAATGAGCTATACAAAAGGGACAACCAGCAGTACGGGTTTCAATTATGAATTCAAGGCAGGTAAACAAAGTGGCAATTTTATCTGGAGTTACTTGCAGCAATATGCTGATGATCAATTTGATCCATCGGATATGGGCTTCTTTACGAATAACAATTTTTTAAATCATAGTTTAAACTTGGCTTACAATATTTACAAACCCCATAAATGGTATAATCAATGGCAAAGCTGGACTGGCTTAACGTATTCGAGAAGGGTTGTTCCTGTAGACTATCAAAGTTTATATGCATATGCCGGCTCTTATGTTCAATTTAAAAGCTTTTGGTCTTTAGAGGTTGACCTGAATTATAATGCTGTGAATAACGACTTTTACGAGGCACGCAATGGACAGGTATATAAGACTCCCGAGAACTACGACATAGCGATTTATGTGAATCCTAATCGTGCAAAAGCTTATAATTTTGGTGGCAATGTGCGTTACAGGCATCAGGATTTATTGAAAGGAAAAGAATATAATTTCTATTTTTTCCAGAATTTAAGATGGAATGATAAACTTTCCTTTGGGTTAGATCTTAATTTTAACCCCAATTATAACTATGTAAACTGGGTAACAGCACAGGGAGATCAGGCTGTCTTTTCCAAGTACGACCGGCAGACAGTAGAAAACTCCTTTGATTCTAAATACAGCTTCAGTAATAAAATGGGATTAGGAGTAGTCCTGCGCCATTATTGGAGCGACCGGAGGAATAAGGAATTTTACTTGTTGAATCACCAGGGGGGATTAAATGTTTATCAGGGTGCCGCATTAACAGGATTGGATAAGAATTATAATGTATTCAATATAGATTTAATTTACACCTGGCAATTTGCACCCGGTAGTGAGCTTACCTTATCCTATAAAGATGCTGCGGAGACAAGCAGCAATGTTTATACTCGAAAATATTCAAATAATCTGGATGGTATTTTATCTGCAACTCAGAATAATAGTATCTCAGTGAAGGTTCTGTATTATATTGATTATTTGAATTTAAAGTGGAAGAAGAAAGGCCTTTAATGGATGTTGCTGAATTTTAATACTAAGGTTAGATTGTATTTTTTAAAACCCTTAGCCCTTCGTCCTGGATCAATGAAACTAAAAGATATTTCTGGACACCTCAAATGGAATGTTAAATAATACTAATTTGGATAAATAAAGAAAACAATATTTGTGCTTTGACTGGAAAGATGTTTTGCCGATACTCTTAGCGTGTTAAATATTGTAGAATATTTTTCACAAGACTGCATAAGATCAATATTGAAGAGGGAAAAAGGTTAAACGGTTAAAGTATTTTTAATTAAAAAAGGTTGCTTCCATAAAAAGGAGCAACCTTTTTTTATGGAAGCAACCGAAGCTCCACAAAAAGCATCATTAGGTTATTTGCATGCCATCAATCGAAATGACCGGAAATATAAACATCCGGATTAAGAATCTGTGGCATAGGTAGATTATGGAGAGCAGCAATAATATTCTCAGCAGCCATTACTGCCATTTTATCCCTTGTTTCTACAGTTGCCGACCCTAAGTGAGGTAAGACACATACACTAGGCATGAAGAGCAAAGGATTATTTCGATCCATTGGCTCCGGTTGTGTCACATCTAAACCGGCACCCCAAATCACCTTATTTTGTATTGCTTCCGTTAGATCTGCTTCATTATGGATATCACCTCTTGCTGTATTAATAAATATAGAAGATGGTTTCATACGACTAAATACTGCGCTATCAAATAATCCCTGAGTCTGATCTGAGAGATTTGCATGAACGGATATTACATCGCTTTCCATTAAAAGGTCATCAAAGGAAACATATTTCGCACTTAGCTCGTTTTCAGCATCCAAATTAGGTTTCCGGTTATGATAAATGATATTCATGTTGTAGGCGGCCTTGCATTTTGCAGCTAGTCTTAAACCGATCCGCCCCATTCCAAAGATGCCCAGTGTTTTCCCGTAGAGTTCCAACCCTAGATTACCTGTCGGCTCGAAAAAGTTCCAATCTCCCCTAACAATACTCTGATTCATAAAAAAAGCCTTTCTAGATACAGCCAGCATAAGTAGAAAAGCAATATCAGATGTGGCTTCACTCAATACATCCGGAGTATTACTGATCGGAATATTATTTTTAGTAGCAGCGGGAATGTCCACATTATCATATCCTACCCTCATCAATGCAATGCCTTTCAGATGACTGCATTGTTGTAAGAAATTAGCGTCGATCTTAATTGGCCCAGCGCTTAATAAAAAGTCCTGATCCTGACATAAGTCAATCAACTCCTGTTGGCTAAGTTCTCGTTTTTCGGAATGCTGTTTCACCATACATCCGGCAGCTTCCAATTTATTTAGACCCTTTTGAGGAAGGATTCTTGTTACAAAAACATTCATTTTTATTGAAATATTAGATAGTAAATCCTGAAAAATGTAATCACACACTATTTTTAGCATAATACTAAAGTGCCATATCGTTTTGTGAAGATCGAAATGGATCCACTCCTATTGCTTGCAGTGATAGGGCTAATTTAGTTATATTGCATACATAATTTATAACGTATTGTGCGATTAAAAAGCGAGTGCATATTTAAGCTGATTAATGGGTTTGTTGTTATTGATATACTGCAGGCAAGTAACAGCGGCAAGTTTGGCAAATATTCGCATGGCTAAACCCTTTAAAGATTCTGCATAATTTTGTTTGAGCATGAACTGATCGCACAGCTGCGCGAATAAGGTTTCAATTCTTTTTCTGCATTTCCTGAATACAGGTTCTAATGGTTGCTTTGTCTAGAACTGGCGGTTACTGGTAAATACCCTTCACCAACCTGATTTCACACAACCTTTCTATTACCTGCAGAGTGAAAAGATTGGCAGCAACTCTATCTGGCACTTAATTGCCTAACCTGGTTGCCAGATTAACACCCATATTAAAAGTATCAATACGCTGATCCATGTTTTGGAGTACGGGCATTTCGATCCTGAATTATTTCAAATACTAGCCGAACCAACAGCCCGTCAAGCTATATTATCAGGATTGCTCTCCACTTACTTTTCAGAAACACAGCAGTTGTATTTTGAAAACAAACAATTAGGTGAGGGATACTATCATGATTTAAAGGAATATGTGCTAAATGAACCAGAGGTACAGTATAAAACGGTTAGAATTGAAACAGAGGAAGATGTATTCGTTCGGGGAGGCTTGTTTAATAACTGATTCCTAAAGTTTATAATAACACTTGCTGCATCACGGGAATGAGATTGGAAAGCACTTTTGGGCACAGCTTTATTGATGCTTGCCATATTATGCCTTTTAGTGTATCCCATGATGATATAGTAAACAATGGTTTGGCGCTATGTCCTAACTTGCATCGTGCCTTTGACAGAGGATTGATTACTATCGAATCGGCCTATTCAATAGTTACATCCAAACATATTAATGAGGACATTATAAATGCCTATAGCTTAAATTAGTTAAAGGGGCAAAAGCTCATTCTACCAACGGCACTACAATTCCGCCCTGCGTTAGAAAATCTTAAATGGCATCAGGACCAGGTATTCAAGGGTTAAGTATTCTATCGGAATACCCTAAACTAAAAGCATGTAAAGCCATTCTGTTCGAATTTTTTACAGTTGTAAATTGAAAATCTATTTCCGCCAGTTTTCTGCACATCCATTTCCCTAATTAAGTGCAATTTAATTTTACCACTTTAAGACAACTAAAAGTTTAGTTATCGAATTTATTTAACTTCTCTGCTTTAACCTTTGATTCTGCTTCTCGTTCTGAAAAAATGGTGGGCACCCTTGTTTCGCATTATTTGTGAATAAAGCATTTTACAAATGGCAGTAATAGCTGGTACTACATTTGCAACTTAAAGATGTTGTGCATTTTTTCAGATCCAAAGAATCTTTATAAAAAGTAGAAAAATAGTATAAAGGGACACGTAATTAACTGGATCCCTTTATACTTTGACATCTTATTATTTGCTGATCGAAAACCCTATAATTCAACTACTGCCAGTACCGGAAAATGGTCTGATGGAAATTTACCGAAGTAGGTATCCGTAAGAATACCCCATTTTATTGCAGTAAACTGTTTAGTCATGAATATATGATCAATAACACCCATTCCACGCGGTGTTTTGAAAGAACTAAGAGATGTATTATTCTCATAAGGATATTTCACTTTAGTATGTACATCCTGTAAAATACCAGAATTGGCTAGTATTTGATACCATTTGCTACTGCGATCACCATTCAGATCGCCGGTAAATAAAACGGGTTCATTTTTAGCTATTTCTTTAATCTTTTTTAAGATCAGTTTAGCACTTTCCATGCGAGCAATCACACCCTGATGATCAAAATGTACATTGAACATATAGAATGTTTTTTTACTCTTTATATCCTGAAGGTAAACCCAGGAGCAGATGCGGTTGCAACAGGTGGCATCCCAACCTAGTCCAGGTACATCAGGAGTTTCTGACAACCAGAAATCTCCTTTATTTAACAAATTGAACTTATCTTTCCGGTAATATATAGCTGAATGTTCACCTGCATCCTTACCATCTTCACGACCAATGCCATATCTTGCAAATTCAGGCAGGGCAGCACTGATGTCGTCAATTTGGTTTTTTAATCCTTCCTGAATTCCAAGTACATCAAAGCCATGGAAGCGGATGAGGTTGGCCACTACAGGGGCTCTGTTCACCCATAAGTTACCTGTATCGCCTTGGTTATCATATCGGATATTAAAAGTTCCTACGGTGATGGACTGCGCATGGCTACCAATTGTAACCATGAAAAGTGCTATCGCTAATATTAATGATCTTAATTTCATACAATTTATATTTGTGGATTTGTTTGTAAGTCAACTTTTATGGACTACCTCATAGAGAAAATTACCATCCGGGATTTTGAATCAGCTTCGTACTTTTTTGCATTTCTATCAACGGGATAGGGAAAAAGTAATTCTTACGTTTAAAAATGCGTGTCTGAAATTTGGTTCGCTGGTAAAAGGTCTGTGCATTACCATCGAGGTTCATTCCGTGGAAATCGCCCCCTTCACCTCCCTGACCGGGTTCATTTTCTGCAATCATCCAGCGATGTACATTAAAATATCTTTGTCCTTCAGTGGCCAGTTCTATTCTACTCTCCATGCGAATAGCCTCTCGTTGCAGCTCCTGGTTACCTCTGATTGACGGATTAAGCACTTCAAGATTAGGAATGCCAGCGCGTTCACGAACCAAATTCACATATTTCAGGATATTTGGATCGTTAGGAGTCACTTCGTTCAGTGCTTCTGCATAAAGTAGGTAAAACTCTGCCAACCTGAAAATAATCGAAGGACGGAATTTTGAACTTACGCCAGGCGCTTGCATATGAACGGTACGATTAAACCGTTTGTAAAGCGCGTATCCGGTAAGATTGTAATATGATTTGGTCCGATCTGCATTTCCACCAAGATAAAACTGAACTTCCCTGTTCGAAATATGCCATTTACGGCCTGAAAAGAATACAGTAGCGTAAAATCGGGGTTCTCTGTTCAAATACATTTTATTAACCTGAACGCCATTGTAGAGCGCTGTTGTTCCATCTTCAACGTACAACGGGGATGCCGATAGATAATCTTTTGATTTAATGGGCAAACCATCCTTCATCGAAAAATCGTCAACCAGTTCCTGGGTTACACCAACACTACCGATCCCGCTCGGCTCACAAATAGGGGTAACTCTTCTATCAAATAGTTGCCCAGTCATTCCTCCCCAGCCGGTTAATACGTTTGCCCAGATAATTTCGTCGTTGTACACCTGGAAAAGATCATAAATTGTTTTATCAGGATCGTAAACTGAATTGGTATATTCTTTAAACAATGAATAATTTCCGGCTTCGGCAAAGTCAAGAAAATCTCGGCATGCAGTAACTGCTTTAGCCCATTTTGTAGCATCTTTTGGAGCGAAAAGTGCTTTTCCATCTGAAGTTTTTGGGAGCGCAAGGCCTTCGGCAAAATCACCATTAAACAAAGGACTGGCGGCATATATCCATAATTTTGCCCGAACAGCTAATGCAGCGCCTTTTGTTGGTACCCCTTTGAGGTTCTCGTTAGTTTGCGCTGCCCCATACATTCCTTTCGAAGCTTCAATTAGTTCCGCGTCTATGAAATTAACCAACTCGTCGATCGGACGTCTCTCCTGATCCAAGTCATCTGCTAGCGCGGATGCTGTTGTAATAAGAGGAACAGGTCCGTATTGTTCCATTAGCAGATAATAATAGTAGGCGCGCATAAACCGCACATTGGCTTTATATAAAGCAAGATCCTCAGCTGGCAAAAATTCAGCATTGGTTCCAGTAGCTTCTATAACTTTGGCTTTTTCCAGAAAAATATTCGCCTGTCGTATCAATTTATAAAGAAAAGCCCAACGCTGCATATTCGTGGTACTTGCATTCCAGTCAAAGATGCCCATTTTGGCATAGTAAGGTCCATTAGAATTAATCTCATCGGTAAGTGAAGTCCATGGATTAAACAATCCCGAATTTGCTTCATTAAATGCATCCGACTGACTGACTATCATCGAATAGTCTGGAATACCGGTAAACACATTGCTGTACCATCTTTTGGTATACGACACATTATCAAAAATCGCATCTGTAGAAGTCAATCCTCCGGCAAGTTCGTCTGACACATCTAAATAATCAGAACATGCAGATATGCTGAATAAACAGCAAATCATTAAAAATTTATAAATTCTTGTTTTCATAAAAATTAATTTTAATTAAAAGGTTACTTCAACTCCAAAAGTAATGGATCGTGGAAGTGGGTAAGCCATCCCTCCATTGTCAGAACCTGTTTCAGGATCCCAGTATTTAATATCGTCCCATACGGCCAGGTTATATCCCAACGCATAAACCCGAACTGTTTGAAGTTTTACTTTTTTTAGAAAATTCTCCGGGATGTTATAACCTACTTCCAAATTCTTGAACCTGATAAAACTTCCGTTGCGCAACCACCAATCAGACCCTTCTTTACTTATACTGGTTGTATTGTTGCTGTGCAACCGGGGAGACACTACATTTTGTGAGGGATTTTCAGGCGTCCAGCGGTCTAAGAATAAAGTCCGAAAGCTTGACTTGTCATATCCCCAGGCGAATGGCGCAAAATTTCCACCGCTTTGGTTAATCACAACAGAAGAATTGCCGGTCCCCTGGAAAAATGAATTGATATAAAACCGCTTATATTCGAAATTCAGACCAAACCCATAAGAAATTTCTGGATTATAGGGATTTCCTACTCCACGTATACGGTCATAAGTATTGATGATCCCGTCATTGTTAACATCCTGAAATTTTAGATCTCCGGGGCCCAGCAATCCCTGCAATGCTACCGATGGAAGCTCTGGTTTTAACTTATATGAATTAGTTCCATTCGTATTTGGTGTAATGATAAAATCTTCATCCGTATATAAACGTTCAACATGGTAAAGGGTATTTTCGCTTACCCTTGTTCCAGTAAAGGCCATCCACGGGTAAAGCGTTGGCAGTTCATCATATTCCAG
>NZ_AQPN01000035.1 GCF_000403135.1 Arcticibacter svalbardensis MN12-7 | reverse complement strand
TTTGTAAATTCCCTAATGAAATAGTTGCTGTTGCAGCTCCGAAACCACTAAGAGGTATAGCATTTTTTAAAGTTGCAGCCGCCTTACCTGAAGCATCACCCACATAAAGCTGACCATAAGGAAGGGCATTATCTACAGGAACCCATTGAGTGCCATCATAGACATAATAAATCCTATCTGTTGTGTTATAAAATGTATTTCCCGGTACAGGACTTGATGGGGCTGTAGTACCGCTTGGAACTGATCCTGATTTGCTGTCTACGTAGATCTTGGTTGCCGCGTCATTATCAGCAGTAGGAGTTGCAAGATTAATTATTTTATAATTATTAGTTCCATTGCCTAAGGAAATTGCTGCTGTAGCAACACCGAAATCACTGATTGGGACGCTGGTCTTGGCAACATCTTCTGCTAGATTAGAAGAGTTCCCTACAAAAACAGACCCCGCAGTTAGTGCGAGAGCTCCAGGAGATGCAATCTTAGAATCCACATAACTCTTTGTTGCAGCATCCTGTGGATATAAGGGCTCAGCAAGAAAACTGATGTTGTACATTGTTCCGGAATCACCCATGTTAATAGTGGCTGCAGCCTTACCGAATGCGCTCACAGAAATTGCACTGGTTGTTGTAGCGGAAGCTTTTCCAGAACTGTTACCTATAAATAATTTTCCGGTTGCAAGAGAAAGAGTTGTAGGAGTCATAAACAAGTCATCAGTATACTTTTTAGTAGCAGCGTCATTATCAGTGAGAGGAGTACCCAAATTGGTTAATTTAAAGTTACCGAAGGAAATATCTGTTAGTGTTGTACCAAAACCACTGAGAGCAATGGCACTTTTTAAAGTTGAAGTGGCTTTTCCTGAACTATTACCAACAAAGAAGTTGTTAGTTGCTAATGGAATATTAGAAGGATCAAGAGTTTTGTTATCCACATAACTTTTTGAAGCGGCATCCTGTGCTGCTGTGGGGTCGGCAAGATTTACTATTTTAAAATTCGTTGTTCCATCCCCAAATGAAATATCATTCGATGGGGATCCGAAACCACTTAAAGCAATAGTACTTTTGGCAACAGCACCTGCTTTCCCTAAGGCAGTACCCACAAAGAGATTACCCGTTGCTAAGGTGATATTTGCCGGATCAATGATTCTTGTGTCAACATAATTTTTCGAAGCAGCATCTTGTGCGGCTGTCGGATTTAAAAGGTTCACAATTTTATAGTTCGTTGTTCCATCTCCTAATAGTATATTGGAAACAGCAGAACCAAACCCACTAAGAGGAATACTGCTCTTGGTAATGGCAATTGCTTTATTTGATATATTTCCTATAAATAGATTACCATAAGGCAAGGTTAGCAAAGTTGTAGGATTAGTAAACAAAGCATCTACATAATTTTTAGTAGCAGCATCTTGTGCAGCTGTAGGATTGGCAACATTTACAACTCTATTGTTTGTTGTTCCATCTCCTAGAGAAACATTATCTGTTGGATTGGCAAATCCATTTAATGGAATATTTAACTTATCTAATTTTTCGTCAGTTACAGCGCCATTTTTGATTGTGAGCTTACCACTGTTGGTTATTGTTGCATCGCCAGACATAGATACTGGAGTTGCAACATTAGTCGTATTACCTACATACATCTGACCACTTGGCAAGATATTGTCTGCCGGCATCCATATAGTGCCATTATATACATAAAGTTTATGATCAGAAGTATTGTAAAACAAACTTCCTTCATTGACAGTAACGGTTGCTGGATCAGGATTAAAAATACCGCTGGGAGTAGATCCATTGGTTGAAATTTTTAGCCAAATGGTGCCATTGTAGATGTAAGATGAGTTATCCTCTGTGTTAAAAAACATTTCACCTACTTTGGCAGGATTTTGAAATTCAGAAGTACTACCGGAAGGGATTATTCCACTACCAACCGGAATCCATGTGGTGCCGCTATAGATATAGAGTTTATTTTCTGCAGTGTTATAAAAACCATCACCAAGTTTTGAACTAGTAGGAAATTGAGCGCCTGAAATATATTTAGAAATATCTGCATCAATAGCTAGAACAGCGGCGTTTTGCACAGCAATCTTTAAACTCTCATTTTGATTAACAGGATCAT
This sequence comes from Arcticibacter svalbardensis MN12-7, assembly GCF_000403135.1. Classification (GTDB taxonomy): domain Bacteria; phylum Bacteroidota; class Bacteroidia; order Sphingobacteriales; family Sphingobacteriaceae; genus Arcticibacter; species Arcticibacter svalbardensis. Next base: position 588 of record NZ_AQPN01000035.1, on the reverse strand, counting down.
AGGTAGCAATCGGATATCCATTTGAAGTAGGACGAAATAGAGTGCCATTTGCAAATGCTGTAGGATATGTTATTCCAGCAAATATTGAACCACTTACATAGGATACATCTACAGTAATTTGACTGTCAAAAATACTTGTTATACTATCTATTTTAAATATTAAACCTTGCTGATCTGCAATCATATCCCCTTTTTTAATGTCCGAAGCAAAAAACAAATAAAAAGGATCCGTAAAAATACCCTCGATAGTATATTGCGATGTTGGAGTAGATGGAGTTTCACTTACTCCATTTAGAAAAAACGAGCCATTAAGCGGAGTTTGAGCATCGCAATTAATAAATGCTAACATTAAAAACCCAATCAAACATGCATTACATTTAAAATTATTCATTTTGCAAAACTTTATATCAATTATACTTCACAAACAGCTTTTTTAAGCCCCTTTGGTTCTCAAAACACTAAAACCCTAAAAGAATAGTCCAAGCGTTTATATTAATGGTCCATTGCAATGATATAGTATTATTTGTATATCCAGTTACCATCATATATATAGTATTTCCTGCAGATCCTGGAGCACCATATCTATGT
>NZ_AQPN01000034.1 GCF_000403135.1 Arcticibacter svalbardensis MN12-7 | reverse complement strand
TTCTTAAACTAAAATCTCTATGTGAGATATATTGAACTTACCTTAACACTAAATTAATAGCCATTTAAGAGATTTGCTTGACAAAATCATTTCTGCAAATTGGTTTGAATGAGTAAAGAAACAAAAAATGAACGTACAGGTTCAGAGTTTGGAATTGAATTTATATTCAAAAATTTATACCCTAGACTACTGCAATTTTCTTTAGACCTTATAAAGAATGATGACCTAGCGGAAGATTTAGTTCAAGAAGCATTCATTAATTACTGGAATCAAAGCTCATCCATTAAGCAAGATTATGAAATCATTAAAAGTTTTCTATATAAATCAGTAAAGAATGCTGCTTTAAATCATTTTAGGCATGAAAAAGTTGTTGATCGCTATCATAGATATCAATCTACTGATGAAACCGAAAACTGCGTATTAGACGCCATCATCAGAACTGAAATTTTAGGTGAACTAAATGCCGCAATACAATCACTACCGATGTCATGCAAACAGATATCCGAAATGAGTTATCTGGAAGAAATGAAAAATGGAGAGATAGCCGACCAACTAAGAATATCCATCAATACTGTTAAAACTCAGAAGCAAAGAGCTATCAAATCTCTACGAAATATTCTACGCCCACAATTTTAATGTTGTATTAAAATTTATATTTTTTTAAAAATAAATTCATACTCGTTGTCATCCTTTTATACCATTTGGGTTTCTTACAAAGAGAAATCAGGAATGGAAAAAGAACTACAAGCAATTAAAAAAGCTAAACGAATTCTCGCTTTAATTCAAAAGGAAAAGTTGTCTCCAATTGAACAGGGGGAATTGAATGAATGGATTCATCACGACCCCAAAAACGGACAACTTTTTACAGAAATATCAAATAGGAAATCGCAAAAACCCCATGCAGATCTCAATGAAAAAAACATTGATGATGCCTTTAATCGTTTTAAAATTCACTTCCATGAAAAGAGAAAAAAAACGATTCCCATTTTCAAATATGCCGCCATACTATTATGTTTTTTTTCAATCGGTTTCATTGGCTACAACTTAACTAAAAAAGAAACATCTCCAATCGTAACCAATCAAAACAAGGCTGTGAATCCAGGAAGTTCTAAAGCTATACTTACGCTTAGCAATGGAGAAGTGGTCAACCTTGATCAATTAAAAGATGGGAGATTGAAAAAAGAGAATGGAATGATCATAACGAAAACGGCAGGTAAAGTTTCTTATGAGTTTGCTCCATCTATAGAAAACTCCTCTAAAATAAGATACAATATAATTTCGACACCCAATGGAGGAGAATTCCAAATCTCTTTAACAGATGGGACCAAAGTTTGGTTAAACGCAGGATCGTCTTTAAGATTCCCGACAGCTTTTGAGGGGAATATCCGTGAAGTGGAATTGAAAGGTGAAGGATATTTTGAAGTAGCAAAAAACACCAAAAAGCCATTCCATGTAATTGTAAAAGATCCAGTTAGTAAAAAAAATCTAAATATTGAGGTCCTTGGAACCCATTTTAATGTAATGGCTTATGATGATGAAAAACGTATACAAACCACATTGCTTGAAGGAAAGGTCAAATTATCTTTCAATGGTGGCGAATCCGTTTTAAAGCCCGGAGAACAAGCTATTTTATCAAAAATTAATCAAGTGTTATCCATCCAAAAAGTAGATACAGAGATATGTGTGGCCTGGAAGAATGGTTATTTCATATTCGAAAACGAAGATTTAGCCAGCATTTTGAGAAAAGTATCAAGATGGTATAATGTGGACATTGAATATAAAAAGAATTTGAAAGACTTAACCTTCACAGGTAGTATTTCAAAATTTGAAGATGTTAGGCAGATTCTACAACTCATGGAGTTGACCGAAGTCATAAACTTTAAAATTGAGGGAAGGAGGATTATAGTGGGCACATAATTAAGAAAAGTAAAATAACGAGAGCGCAGCAACGCCCTCGTTCATTTAAGCTACCGTATCGATATAATTAAATCATTGGAAAATCAACACCACTTAAATTACTCAAATGTATGAAATTTCACCATTCATCAAAATTCAAATTATCATTTTCGAAACAAAAACCACTGCTAATTATGAAACTTACTGCTATCATAATGTTAGCTGCACTCATGCAGGTAAACGCTGCTGGATATGCACAGAAAATTACTATTCTTGCTGAAAATGCTTCTCTTGGGACAATATTTAAAGATATAAGAAATCAAAGCGGTTATAATTTCTTATATAATAACCAGATGATTAAGGAGGCAAATCCTATCACTATTTCAGTAAAAAATGCAAGCATAGAAAACGTTTTAAACGAATGTTTCAAAGGGCAACCTTTAAACTTTACCATCTTTAAAAACACAGTTGTTATTAAACGCAAAACTAACTATCAATCAATACCTCAAGATGTTGACGTTTCTGGTAAAGTTGTAGATGAAAATGGAGTGCCAATACCTGGGGTTACCGTATGGTTAAAAAATAAATTAGGAACTACCCTAACAGACCAAAATGGTAATTTTTCTATCAAATCTGATTTAAAGGATATCATTACATTTTCATATATTGGATATAAAAATCAGGAAATAAAACTCTATAATTCGAAAGAATTGAATATCATCATGCAACCAGAAGTTACTGGCCTAGGTGAAGTGGTGGTAGTTGGTTATGGTACACAAAAAAAAGAAAATCTAACTGGTGCAGTTGATCAAATAGATGCGAAAAAATTGGAATCTCAGCCTGTAGCCAATTTATCACAAGCTCTTCAGGGAGTTTCTCCAAACCTCAATATCACATTCAATGATGGTCATCCAGGTAGCGGAGGGACATTCAATATCAGAGGATTTGCATCAATCACCAACAATACTGGCTCGCCACTAGTATTAATAGATGGAGCTCCAGGAAATATAAATAACATCAACCCCCATGATGTTGAATCAATTTCCATATTAAAAGATGCAGCATCTTCTGCAGTTTATGGTGCAAGAGGTGCCTTTGGAGTTATTTTAGTTACAACAAAAAATGGAAAAAATGGAAAACTTTCTGTGAACTATAGCACAAACTTTAGTTTACAAACCCCTACAACTAATACTGATTTTATGACCGACGGATATACGCAGGCGAAATTAACTGATGAAGCTTTCATAAGATCCACAGGTGCAGGTTTTACAAATTACACAGAGAAAGACTACGAGGAACTGAAGAAAAGACAAACAGACCCTTCCTTGCCTTCTGTTGTCATCGATAATAGAAATGGCAAAGACATGTATATCTATTATGGTAATACTGATTGGTGGAGTACTTTTTTTAGAGATGTACAGCCATCTCTTGAACATGCTCTAAGTGTCACAGGTGGTAGCGATAAGATGGATTTTCTTTTATCTGGTAGATATTATCAGCAGAAAGGAATTATGCAAATCAGCCAAGACAAGTATAATGCATACAATTTCAGAGCTAAAATAAACGCCCATCTAACCCCTTGGTTTACATTATCAGGAAATACACAGTTTATAGCTAATGATTATACGTATCCAGGATTTGGGTATAACAGTAACTTTGTTTCTACAAGTGTTCATGAACTGGCATCATATGTACCTGTTAACCCGGATGGAACTGCAACCTACAGACCCGAAATCAACGCTGCTACCATTGGAGATGGGCTTGCCGCAAATTTATTACATGATAAATCCATGGGAAATCAAATAAATTACGATTTTATGAACACTTTGGGTGTCAAAATAAATTTAAATAAGGGAATAACCTTCACAGGTAATTATACTTATGACTTAACCCCATACACAACCCAACTAAGAAAAACCGCAGCACCTTGGTCTGTATATCCTGGAGTGATTAGTTATGTAGGAAACGATCAATTGAGTCAAAACACTTATAATAATCAATATCATGCTGTTAATGCTTTTGGGGATTATGAAAAAAGTTTTGGTCAGCATAACTTAAAGTTGACCACTGGATATAATCAAGAACTCAGAAAATTCCATACCACAACAGCCACAAGGTATAATTTACTTTCAGAAGACCTTAATGAACTTGATTTAGGGACTGGTGACGCCCTTGTAGGTAGTAGTGCAAGTGAATGGGGATTACTAGGATTTTTCGGTAGAATAAATTATGATTTTAAAAGCAAATATTTATTGGAGGTGAACGGAAGATACGATGGAACGTCTCGCTTCCCTAAAAATAATAGGTTCGGTTTCTTCCCATCTGTTTCTACCGGTTGGCGTATAAGTGAAGAATCGTTTTTTGAACCTTTGAAACCTATAATGTCTAATTTAAAACTAAGAGGTTCATACGGTTCTTTAGGAAACCAACAAATTAGTAGTAGCTATCCATATATTCCAGTAATCAACTCCGGTATAAGCACTTACATACTTAATGGAAACAAAGCACAATATTTGAGTTCTCCCAACCCAATTGATCCTGATTTCACATGGGAAAAAACAGCGACAATTAATGGAGGTGTAGACCTT
>NZ_AQPN01000033.1 GCF_000403135.1 Arcticibacter svalbardensis MN12-7 | reverse complement strand
TTTTCTTGGATTATTTTTCAGCAAAAGGTGGCTCATGCCAATCACAGAGTTTAGTGGTGTCCTTATTTCATGACTCATATTGCTTAAGAAGTCACTTTTAGCTACTAACCCTTGTTCTGCTTCCGCTTTAGCTTTTTTCAATTTAAACGATACCCGATGAGATAAAACCATGGATTGCATAAAGAAAAAAGCTAAGTATAAAATAAAATTAGTAAACGGTAGCAATGGAATAAATCCCCAAAAATGCAACAAAGAAATTTGAAAAGCTGGAAATAGCGCAAACATGCTTAACAGGGAATATAAAGAGCCTGGTCTTTTATTCTTGTATGCCTTTGTAAGCACAAAGGGGAAATAGAGTAAGTAAAGCGCTACAAAAATTAAAAAAGGGCTTAATAAGCTACTGAAGTACACTGGTTTTGTGAAAATAATTATAATAGTGTAGATCAGACAAACTACACTCAATATATTCACAGCTCGTTTGTTTACATCTTTAGGGTATAGGTTTTTAATATAGCTGCTAAAAAGGCCTATACTTAGCAATAAGCCAATAAACTCTAAGCGTAGAAAGAAAGCCCAACTGAGACCTGGCATAAGCGAATAGACAATACTGTTGTCCATACCGATCATTCGGTAACTGTATGTGAAGCAATATAGCGAAAACATCAAGATTGCTTTTTCTCTGTTTTCATTTATATATAAGCTTAAGAAGAAAAGGCCACCCATTATAATGCATCCTGTTAATAACAGGCTCATCGTTACATCACGATTTCTATTCAATTCAACAATACTCTTTTTGCCAATCATTATAGACTTACTGATGCCTCCTTTGCTATGTGTGAAATTTGCAATTTGCAATACCAAGTTTAATGTATCATTAGTCTCCGTTATATCTACCGGTTTGTATTCCCAAAATGGTATAGTATTCTTTTCGGAAGTTCCTACTTTTCCTGTTTCGGCAACTTGTTTTCCATTTATAAATAGCCGATAAGAGGAATATAAAGTAGGTGCCACAATTTGGTAAGGTTCCGCTGATTTAGGTAATAGCACAGTTGCTTTATAAGTAGCATAACCGAAAGATGGTAGTACTTTTCCATTTAATGTATAACCATCCCACCTAAAAGGGAAATGGATCATGTCTGCTTTACTAAACACAGCGTCCTGTGGACTCAATAATTGATGCCAGTAAAAAGCCCATTCTCCATCAAGAGCAATTTCCTTAGTAAATGATTGCCCGCGTAAATCAATGACGCCATTTGTAGCGGTTGGTACATCTTTATGATGCGGAGTGCATCCTAAATTAAAACAACAACAATAAAGTAGTAATAAAATTATAAAAGCAGGTTTTTTAACCTTCATTAGAAAAAAAATAGTAAGCTTTAAAATTATGAATCGATGAGAGCGATTAATAATTTTTGTGTGTAAATATGTTCGGTTGAAGTTATAAAAAAATATGTACCATTCATAGATAAAAATTATGTGTACTTCATTATAAAATTGTGAGAATTATTACTCGTTTTCTACCATATTAATACACAAAGCCAATACAGATGAAACTTTTATAAAAAACCGTAGCAAAAATCGTATTATTTTTAAATCGAACAAATAATATAGTGGTTTAGAGACTAATCAGAAGTATGAAAAAAAGGTGCTATGTATTTATCCATTGTGCGGATTATGGGGTGTGTGTAAGTTATTGGTATAATTTGATTGAAGAATCATAACTGATATTGGATGAAGATTATGACAATCACCTCCAGATTTTTACCAGGTAATCTAATGGAGTATTGTATCGATAAAGAGATAAAAACAATTATTTTAAATCGTGATATGAATTCTATAGAACCCAAGTGGGTCTTGGTTTATCGGCTGATCACGGATTCTATTGAAAGTTTAAGCCATTTAAAAGAATTAAGAAGTGCTGATACTATTATTAGTGTTTCTTATATTACAGTTCCTTTGCTTTTTTTCAGAAAGTTAGGTTTGTTAAAAAAACAGATTTCATTTATATGGGAAGGTTTTTTTTTGCATAACCAGAAGTTTTTCTCTCTATTCAAAAAACTATTCAGGCATCTTTTCAGGCAGAACGATGCCCTTCTTGTTTATTCGCAGTTTGAAAGAGATCTTTATTCTCAATCTTTCAATATAAACATTTCTAATATTCATTACATTCCGTTGGTTTTTGAACCTAAACCACAAGAAATACTTTTTAATCAGTATACAAAAAAGGCGGATTGGGACAAGATTCCAGATGAGTTTTACTTTTCAGGCGGATATAGTCATCGGGATTATGCCACACTCATTGAAGTTTTCAGAACTATAGATGCCACATTGGTCATCTGTTACTCCGGAATGAATACTGAGATACAGTCTATAGACATCCCTGCAAACGTAATTCTATTGCACGATGTGTCGAGAGAGGATTTTGCAGAACTGGTTAGAAGGTCAAAAGCATGTTTATTGCTAATTAAAAGTAATTCCGGTGCAGCTGGTCAGTTGTTTGTGATTGAAGTGATGTACAACAATAAAATTATTATAGCTTCGTCAACCGATATCTTGAAAGAAATGATCACACATAGGGAAAATGGATTTATTGTAAACGATCCTATTTTGGAAATTCCATTAATCATTAAGGATATTGAAGAGGGCGTGGCAGATGTTTATACAATGAAAAGGAAAGCCAAAGAAACAATTTTATCAGTTAACTGCAAGAGAAATTATAATCATCATTTAAACCAGGCATTTCGTACCGTAACCAAGTATCATAATTAATTAAAGCCAAATATTAATTTAAATCAAAATATTTAATTAGTCAAAAACCTTACTATTTCATACGAACATTATCATAATGATTAGCGGAAAAAAAATCTTGTCAAAAAATCAAAACCTTTTTAAAAATAATTATAGTAATTATTGTTCGGCGTTTTCGCAAATATTATGCCAGTAGTTTTAAAATAATTACTGGCTTTTTTGCTGCTTATTTACAACCTGTCACTCTCAAATTTACGGGTCTTAAATTATTATTAGTCACGCATTAACGTCTCTTAATTGATGAATTTGTTTAATTAGTTAGGGGATGATATTGCTCGCTTTGAGGAAATATATTCACTGACCTAAAATAAGAGCACTTTCTTGTTTTTAGGTCAAATGGAAAATTTATATGCCGTGCCAAAAAAACTAAAAATAAAAAATATTCGTAACCCATTGATCCTCTTTTAAGTAGAAGGATACAATTTAAAAGTTTAAAAGAATTTCATCCACAAAAATTACTTAAAATGAAAAGAATTATTCTTATAGTTTCAATTTTCGCTATAATTAGCAGTTGTAAACAAGACGCTGATCTTCAACCAGCAACAACCAGTCCAATATCTGCAGAAACGGTTTCTGCCACCTCGAATGTAAAAGGTTTAGGCATCACTAATGATGGAAAAAGCGATCAACAATCTAAAATTCAGGCTCTTATTGGTAGTAATAAAACGTTGTTCTTCCCTAAAGGAACTTATTTGATTAGTAAGTCCCTTGACATCAAAAACATTACAAATCTTAAAATTTACGGTGAAGCAGGAACTATATTTGTTTCCCCCACCAATAAAATAATTACACTCTTAGGAAATGCTTACAATATTGAAATTTCCTCTATTACATTTAAATCTACCCGCGTAAGCACTGTAAATGATGCTGAAGGATTAATCTTTATCGCTGCTTTTGGAGCAAATGATTTAATGGATGGTATAAACATCAATAAATGTACATTCACTAACCCTGAATCACAGGGAAACGGTATTAAACTAGTGAGTGAGGGTACTAACTCCATGGTAAAATATATATCCGTTGCTAATAACCGCTTTGAAAGTATCGGACGTATGGCTATCGAATTTCAAAATCATGCTAACCAGAATGTAGCCCGATTTAAAGATTTCTATATCCATGATAATTACTTCTTTGATATAGGAACCATACAATCAGGTCCTGCACCATCATGTGTATCTGTAAGTGGATATTCAACAAACGGACAAATTAATAACAATGAATTCTATAACATGAGGATGAAAAGTTCCCCTTTTATATATTATGGAATTGAAAACGCAGGTACAATAGGATTGGAAACCAATAATAATTACTTTCACTCTGATAATTATGGCTTCACCGGAATATTAGGTTCAGCAGGAACAAAATCGAATTGGACCATTAGTAATAACGTTTTTGAACTAACCGGATCTACTTCTGACAAAAACAAAATCAGAGGTATAGAAATCAATGACGCAATCAATTTTACCATTACCAACAATAAAATTACCACTGATGGAATGGCTATGATGCTTGTAAATTGCAGATCAGGAAAGATTTCAGGTAATACAGGTAAAGTAAAAGTCGGAAATGCATTCTATGCAAGAGCTGGAAGTATCAAGAACACGATCACTAAAAATACTTTTAATACCAGCTTAGGACCTGACAATGGGGTAGTACTTTTTGATGGTTCAGCAACCAATGGTAACAGTGCTTCTGCTAATACATTGATTGGAACAGGTAATAAAGTAGGTAAGTATGTCAATGTGAACGGAGCTTACAATAACTACTAACAAGTTCTCCTTCTTAGTAAAAAATTAACAAAACCAAGCTGGCTATTATAGAGCCAGCTTGGTTTTGTTGTATAATCTAAATTCTTGATTACCGAACCTGCTGTTCCTTGGATCATTGCTTTCTGACCTATAGTTGCCCTACTTTTATGGTTTTCGGAAAAGTAGATCTGCCAGAAGACGGTATGAAATTACTACAAAGAGTAAATAACATAGGTAAGACATTATTATTTATAGCAAATTTATACTAGTATGTTTCCGACAAAAGTCCGACTTAAAGACCCTACAGTTGGACTTATACTGGATTCTTACTGCTGTCTTATTGGAATCTTTAATGCCGAGATTACATTCTATACGCAATTCCTTGCCTTGCTCAGTTCATTTTGTTATGAAACAAAGAATCTGAAAAATTTGAATATTATAATATAGATTTGGTAGTTGGTATGTATTCAATAATACCAACAGTCCTTGCCTTTTGTGAAACCAGATTAACCTAATGATGAAACTTCTATTCTGTTTAAGATCAACTAAAGAGATCCTTATATTAATTTTGTTATTTCTTTCCAATTACGCCTGGGCACAATCAAATTTTGAGCAGTCGTTATCCCGGCTTAATCAAAACATCGCAATAAAGGATCACTATGATAATCAAAAGTTAGCCCGTATCAATAGCCTGGAGAAATCCTTGAAGAGTAAGTCAAATCGAAATCTGGTTAGCACCTATGTTATATATTCAAGGCTTTATGATGAGTATAAATCTTTCAATTATGATAAAGCATTTTTTTATGCGCACAAGATGCAGGAGTCTGGACAAAAGCTAAAGGATCCAGTTAAAATGGCCACTGGGAAGATAAAATTAGGTTTTGTGCTACTTTCTGCAGGGATGTTTAAAGAAACCTTTGATTCATTGAATACAATTCAGGTGAACATATTGCCGGATAGCACTAAAAAGGATTTTTATTATTTAAATGCGCATGCATATTATGATTTAGCAGATTTTGATAAGGACAAATTTTATACCCCTTTATATAATAAAAGGGCGGACAAGTTTATTGATTCAGCACTGGCTTTGTCAGATCCTGAATCTTACGAGTATCAGTATAACAATGGACTGAAGTTAATAAAAAGTGGTAAAAATGATCTAGGTGCTGTTTATCTTAAAAAGTTAATAGATCACTATCCGCTGAATGATCATCAGATTGCGGTCACTTACTCTACGCTGAGTGATATTTACATACGGAAAAATAATCCTGATAAGGCAATAGACCTATTGCTTCAGGCTGCAGAGGCCGACATCAGTGCTTCTACGAAAGAAGCTGCTGCAATGCTTAACCTGGCGATGCTCCTGTACCAAAAAGGAGATATCAAAAATGCCTATGCTTTTATTAACCAAGCCATGAATGATGCCACTTATTATGGCTCAAGACATAGAAAAGTTCAGGTAAGTAATGCCTTAATGTTGATTGCAGGTGGTAAAGTAAACTCGGTAGAGCAAGAAAGTAGAAATCTAATCATTTTTGTAGTGCTGCTAACTCTACTTGTCGTTGTGGTTGTACTTTTTGTAATCATCATTTCAAGACAATTGGGAAGATTAAAAAAAGCAGACAAAATTATTCTGGAAACAAATAGGTCTCTGGAAGATACGATACATCAGCTCAACGAAGCAGAAAAGATTAAAGAGCAGTACATTGGCTACTTTTTTAACCTGATTTCGGAATACATTACCAAACTGGATAGATTCAAGAAGTCTGTGAGCAATAAACTCATCACTAAAAAGTTTGATGACATTCAAAAGCTCGTTAGTAACATAAACCTGAAAGATGAAAGAGATGAACTCTTTTTAAATTTCGATAAAGCCTTCTTAACTCTATTCCCGAATTTCGTAGAAACATACAATTCCTTTTTTGAGCCTGAGCATCAGGTAAAGCTCAGACCTGGTCAGCTGATGAATACCGACATGCGGATCTTTGCTTTAATCAGGCTTGGAATTACTGAAAATGAGAAGATTTCTTCCATTTTGGAGTACTCCATGAACACCATCTATAATTATAAAGCCCGAATTAAAAATAAATCCATGATAGCTAACGAGGAATTTGAAAAAGCCATCCTTTCATAAAGGCTGTATAAGGTTATTTTACTTTTGGGGTTTATATTTTACTTATCTCTTAGGTTTGTAAGTGATTGTTATTCAAATTATTAATAATAATAATTCTAAATTCCATCTATATTCTCATTAAGGGGTATTGCGAAGTTATCATTTAAGTTATTCCTTTGGTTTGCATTTGTGATTTAATCGAATGTAGATCCAACTACCCAATTATAAACTAAGAGAATAACCATTATGACTAAAAAATCAGTAGATAGAGCATGGCTCTGTTGTTTTTTCTTTTGTTTTCTTATGTAGCTCAAGCACAGGAAACAAGAATTAGAGGGAAAGTAACAGATTCCCAAAACCAACCGCTTCCAGGTGTAAATATCCAGCTGAAAGGTACTTCAACAGGTCAATCTTCCGATAATAACGGGAATTACACGATTCAGGTAAATAAAGTAAATGATGTATTAATATTTTCCATGATTGGATTTACAACCAGGGAAGTTAGTGCTTCGCAAGGTCCGGTAATCAATGTTCGCTTGCAGGAAGACACGAAGCAGTTGGATGAAGTGGTTGTCGTAGGATACGGTACGCAAAGAAGAAAAGATCTTACAGGCTCGGTTGCTTCGGTAAAAGGAAATGTGTTTAGCAGTCAGCCAATAACGAATGCGGTTGAAGCTTTACAAGGTCGTGTGGCTGGGATCAATGTCGTAAAGAGTTCCGGGGCTCCTGATGCCTCTCCTTCCATAGTGATCAGAGGTTTGTCATCCTTGAATCAACCGAATCCATTGTATATTGTAGATGGAATCCGAATGGGTGATATTTCTAACTTAAACGTTCAGGATATTGAGTCGATAGATGTGTTAAAGGATGCAGCGGCAGCATCTATTTATGGTGCAGCTGCTGCAGGAGGGGTTGTTTTGGTTACCACGAAAAAAGGAACAACAACTATTCCTCAGTTTAATTATAACTATCGTTATGGCAAAACTACCGCAAAAGTGGGAAGCCTGCTTGGTAAGGACGATTACATTCGTTTACAGAATATCATTAATCCAACCAGGTTTGCCAATGCTGACCGATTGGATACACTTGCTAATACAGACTGGATAGATGAGATTTTTAATGACGCCTCAGAACAGAATCATAACTTATCTTTCAGTGGTTCTGCACCAATTGTCAATTACCTGATTTCCGGTTTTTATAACAAACAGGAGGGAGTTGCCCGTCATAATTTCTCTAATATTGGTGGCGCTCGAATCAATACTAATTTTAAAATAGGCGACTGGCTTAAATTCGGAGAACAAGTATCGGTTTCCAGAAGAAGTACCTCTAATCCGCAAAACGTTGGTGTGGAAGCGCAGTTGCATAATGCTCCTTTCCGGACGCTTCCAATTATTCCATTGTTCAATTCGAATGGAACTTATGGTACTTTGCCCACTGGGTATCCTGGTCTTGCTTTTTCAGGAACGCATCCTGTTGGGGCAATCGATAATGCACATGTAGAAGATTTTAGGAATAATTTCCAGTCAAATTTATATGCGGAGATAAAACTTCCTTTGAATTTGTCTTTTAGAAGCAATTTAGGTTATTCGTTTTACAACCAGAAACAGAATTATTTTCAAAATGCCTTTTCAATTGGAGGAGTAGGGATAGGGAAAAACTCATTGAATAAGCTTTCGGTGGAGAGTCAGTCTTTGTTGACAAACTATATCCTAACCTACAACCAGTCGTTCAATAACCATAATTTGAATTTGGTAGGTGGATATGAACAGATTACCAGTAAGTTTAATAACATCAACGTAACAGCAAGCGATGTTTCTACCGATGCTGCTGAACAGTATTCTTTTATTCCGACTGCAAACACTACCTATTTTTATACAGGGCAGAAAGATGATAATGGCTTGGTTAAATCGCTTTTTGCTCGTTTGAATTATAACTATAACAGCAGGTATTACCTGTCTGGTTCTATCCGGCAGGATGCCAACTTCACCGTTTTTGGTCCCAACAAACAAAGGGGTGTATTTCCTGCAGTATCGGCCGCCTGGAATATTTCTGAGGAACCTTTTTTGAAGTCTTTGATTCCTGCAGTAAATACGCTGAAGATCAGAGCAAGTTACGGTGAATTGGGAAATAGCAATATTGCTGCCTATTCGTTCCTTTCTGTCTACCAGCCATTTGCAAGTTTCGGAAATGGAAGTGCTGGAGGTGCAAACTTTTCACCTAACGGAACTATCATCCCTGGAACCACATACAGTGCTATCCCTAATCCGGATCTGCACTGGGAAACTGTTAAAGAAACCAACCTGGGTTTAGATGGTGAACTCTTTAGTAGTAAACTTTACTTTTCTGCGGATTACTATAACAAAGTGACAGATGATATGCTCTATGCTTTACCTATGGCACCTAGTGCAGGAATATCCGGAGCTTATTTAACCAACATCGGTTCTGTAAGTAATAAGGGAGTAGAGTTGATGGTTGGTTACCGGTCAAAAGTAAGTAAGCTCGGTTTTGATATTAACTTCACGGGCGCCCTGAATAAGAATGAAGTAACCAAACTGACTACTCAAACTACTTCAGAGCTGACTGACGGATACAACTATTATAATAATGGGGATGTGGCCTTTCAGATTATGCCTAACCAAACTATCACGGTTACCAGAAAAGGATTGCCTTTTGGTTCATTTTATGGATACAAATCTTTAGGGATCTTTCAAACAGATGCTGAAGCATCCAGTCAGTTGGTAGGAGGCATTGCGGCACATGCGGGAGATCTTCATTTTGAAGATTTAAATAATGATGGAACTATCAATGACCTCGATCGGCAGGTTATCGGAAATCCAAATCCTAAATTAGTATATGGCGCGAATATCCGTTTGAACTTTAAAGGTTTTGATGCCGCACTTTTATTTAGCGGAGTAGCGGGAGTAGATCTTTTCAATGGGGTGAAAGCGTATGAAATGCGTCCATTTTCTGATGGTAATACCTCTCCTAAAGTGTGGGGTGCTTCTTTCTTAAGTGGAAATGAACTGACCAGTCAGCCTAGATTAGGGGTAGTGAACGCGGATGGTTCATTTCAGTTAGATCCCAATGGGAATTACGGTACAGTGAACAGTTACTTTGTTGAAAAGGGCGATTACCTGAAACTTAAAAATCTGCAAATTGGCTACACCTTTTCCAGCGCACTGCTTACTAAAGTGAAAATGCGAAGTGCACGGATATTTGTAATGGGCAATAACTTATTCACCATCACGAAATACAGCGGTTTGGATCCTGAACTGGGAGCATCCTTTTCACCATCAGGCTATTCGGGTGTAACTTCCAGAGGCATAGATGTAGTGAGTCAATATCCTCAAACGCGGATCTACTCTGTTGGTGTAGATGTGAATTTTTAACAAAACCTAAAAATAAATAAGATGTATAAAAAGATATATATAATACTCCTGGTGCTGGTTTGTATAGGAGGATGTAAAAATGATCCGGATTTAGTAGTTCCTACAGACAAACTGTCAACTTCATCTTTTCCTACCACACTTGCTGATTTGAATGCGATATTAAACCCTGCCTATGGTAATTTAAAAAGTGTGGGTTTATATGGTTTTAACCTCATGCCTAAAGCGTTGGAAGATGCGGTACATGCGGGTGATGCAAACTATAATGGTGATCAGGCATGGAATGAAATGACTGCAAATAACTTGAGTGTTACAAATAGCAGGTCGCAAGATGCCTGGACTGCATTGTATGCCGGCGTGACTACCTGCAACGTAACGCTTGAAGCGGCAGATTTCTTTGAAGCAAATTCTGCTACAGCGTCGCAGAAAGCGGATATAGATGCTGTACGTGGACAGGCTAAATTTATGCGTGCTTTCTATTATTTTCAATTGGAAACCCTGTTCGGTGAAGCCTATTTGAAGGCTGGAGGGGCAAATGATGCTAAAATGGGAGTTCCTTTGTATAAAGAGGTGCCTAAGAATTTAGAAGCTACCCAACAGGGTCGCGCATCTGCACGTGATGTTTGGAATTTCATTATCACTGATCTGCAAGAATCGACTGTCTTACTTGAAAATACAGTTTGGCCTGCAACAGAGGTTGGAAGAGTGACTAAGTGGTCTGCTAAAGCGCTGCTGGGAAAAGCTTATGTGTTTACGGAGGATTGGGCCAATGCAAAAACAACTTTATTGGATGTCATCAATAACAGTGGCAAAACCTTAATGCCTTTTGCAAAATACAAAGATGCTTTTAATGGAAATACGGCGAATGAATTTAATGAAGAGTCTTTGTTTGAGTTGAATGTGGATGCCAATAATAACGGTAATTATGGTCCCTGGGGAGGTAATCCGAATGCGTCTACTTTGAATGGTGTGATCTGGTCACCTTATATATTGAGTGAAACTGGTACTGAGACAGGTTCCAGAGCATTAGGTTATGGCGGTAATCTGGGTGTTCATGATAAGAATATAACTCGTTTTGGATACCCATTGGGGTATTATACGCTTGTTGCTAATCCGGCATACAACAGTCAGTTGCCGGCAAGTCCGGATAATCCGGCGCGAATTATGGATCCTGCTTACCGGGCACAAGCAGTAGCGGTACGGACAAATAAAACTGCCGATCCTCGCCTATATGTTAATCTCGTACAACCTTGGATTGATGTGCTGAATATTGATTGGAATGGAGGGCCAAGGAAGGATGTTCCTGTATCCAAACCTGATTATTTAGCAGGCGAACCGAATACGTATGGTTGGGGATTCAGAAAATATGCTGCTATTGATTACCACATCAATAACGTGAACTATGATAAATGGAACTGGTACTTCCTGCGGATGGCTGATGTGTATCTTTTGTATGCTGAAGCTAATATTGGCGCAGGTGATGCTGCAACCGGTTTGGAATACATCAATAAGGTGAGGCGCAGAGCGTACGACTTGCCAATCAATACCGCATCGGCAAGGGACTATACTTCTCTTACAGCTGTTACTCCGGCTATTAATGATCCTGTGCTTGGAAGAAATCCCTTGCGCTATGAACGTTGGGCTGAATTTTTTCACGAAGGTTTATGGTGGTTTGATATTTGTCGCTGGCACTTAGGTCCTCAGGAAGCAGCCTTTTTCGGAAAAGCAAGAAATCTGTCTACTCCTTTAACTTTTAATGAGTCTAAAAGTTACTCCTGGCCAATTCCTTTAACAGAGTTTAATGCTAATGAAAAGATTGCAGGTCAGCAAAATCCAGGATACTAAACAATAAGAAAGAGTAGGGAGATCTGAATGCTCCCTGCTCTTGTTTAACACTAACAGACAGTATGTAATGATGAGTTTAAGCTTGCGATTTTTTTATGTTTTGTGTTTGTTGTATAGCAATTGCTTATTTGGCCAAGACTCTTTAAAAAACTTACCGGAATTAAGTTTGCCAATAAGCTCGGAAAAACTGGTTATTGCACATTGTATGACTAATATAATCCGCTATAAAGGGCATCCTTTAGAAGATAGTGGCAATCCAAAGTATTATACGGCAGAAGGGAATAGTTCGGCACCTTTAGGGGGACTGACACAAGTTAAAGTCATGGTAGATAGCTTAATGGCCAATGCGTCCCTTGAGGAATCAGTGGAGTTTGAGATGCGTGCTGCTTTGCGTTCGGGTATTGATGGCTTCCAGTTCTATTATACTTTAGGCAGTACTACGGACGATGAAATCATCCTGGCTTATTTTAGGGTAGCTGAAAAAAAGAACATGAAGTTCAAGTTTACATTTTGTATATCACATCCTAATGGCAAAACAGAGGCACTAAAAATTGAGGAGTTTGCATCAAGAATGAATCATATTCTGGATGTAGCAGGAAGAGATAATCCAAATTGGCTTCGTACACCTGACGGCAGGTTAATCGTCTACCTTTGGGATGGTGAGCCGCTGGCAGATATCCCCTCAGGGGAAAAGCGTTTACCTGATCAATTTTATATGGCCAGAGCTTATAAGCGTCTTGCTGATGCTGTACATGAGCATTTTGCCTGCGTATTTACGATCAACAAACAAATAAGTAAAACGGAGTTGAATGATTTTATGGATTATTTTCCAGCTACATGGATCTGGACGTTACCTTATTCTGGTGAGAATTATATTGGCTTTATGGTTGCTGCAGAATGCAAACGGAGACAACGGAGTTTTACCGCTTCTGTGTTTAATGATTTTTACACGTCAAAGCTACTTAAAAAAGGGACATGGGATATGTATCACCATGTTGAAGATGCAGTGCAGGCAGGTATTACGCATGTAGAAAGGAAATATATTACAACGGGACTGTCTTATAACTTTAGAAAGTTAATAGAATTTGGGATTGATCAGGATGTGTCTCTATTTAATGTAATTACCTGGAACGATTACCCAGAAGGGCATCATCTTGCGCCTGAAGTGAATCATAATGAAGGTTTTTCTATTTTGTTGAATTACTATAAAAGCGTCTGGGAGCGATTAGATTCACCTTACAAGAATAAAGATGTGGCTATTGTGTTTTTTAAAAAATACAAGCATTCGATACAACCAAAGCCTTTCAATATTCCAGTGGTGGCTTTCCAGGAAGAGGTTATACCAGCGGAATGGGAAGACTCTATTGAAGTCGTAACCTTGCTTAAAGCGCCTGCTTTTATTAGCCTGAACGGTAACCTAAAAAAGGGTACGAGTGGGTTATCTGTTTTAAAATTTCCCATGGAAAATGGCAACATAAAGGTAGCAGTATTAAGAGATCAGCATCAGGTTCTTGGTTTTTTAACGCCTGAAGGGATCACAAATAAACCTTATCGCTCCGACCGCATAACGTATACCTATAGCAGTGAATTCAAGGCTTTTTACAAGGATCTTTATAAAGGCTTTAAGCCTCTATATTCCTCCGAATATAATCTTGATTTCCATGAGAATAACAAATGAAATTAATTTTAAACGAAGCATTTAAAAGATTAAAAAGCCATTAAATGAAGAAACTACTTATTTTTTTATGGATGATTACCGTTGCCGGTAATGTGATTGCGCAGCAAAATAAAATAATTGAGGCCAGCATGGATAAGGTAAAACTTAAATTTATGCTGGATCCGGAGGGCAGGGCATGTTATGCTGTTTCTTTCGCAGGTAAAGCGGTTATTGCGAATTCACATCTCGGTATTGATCTCTTAAATGATACTGCTTTTGATCAGCAACTGGAAATTATTAAGACGGAAACCACACAGGTGGATGAGCAGTGGCATCCGGTATGGGGAGAGCTGAGCACCATTAGAAATAAATACGAGCAGCTGGTAGTTCAACTGAGACAAAAAAACAGTCCGAACCGCTTAATTAATATCATCTTCCGCGTGTTTGAAGATGGTCTGGGTTTTCGGTATGAATTTCCTAAACAGCCTGGGTTAAGATACTTTATTGTAAGTGATGAGCGGACTGAGTTTCACCTGACCGGTGATCATAAAACTTTCTGGATTCCTGCGGATTATGACACGAATGAATATAAGTATACTACCAGCAAATTGACTGAAGTGGACTCCTGGAAGGTAACTAAGGCCGCAACTGATATCGCTGTGAGAGTGGCACCAGATCAGCAGGGAGTTCAAACGCCATTGATGATGAAGTCAGCTGATGGGCTTTATATTAATATTCATGAGGCAGCTCTTCAGGATTATTCCGCTATGCAGTTACATGTGGATAAAAATACGTTTAATTTGACTGTAAGTTTGGTACCTGATGCAGTAGGCAATAAGGCTTATTTAGTTGCGCCTTGTAAGACGCCATGGCGTACTATTCTTGTAAGTGATCATGCTGCTGATTTATTGGCATCTAAAACCATATTGAATTTAAATGAGCCTTCTGTTATTGAAAATACCAGCTGGATTAAACCGATGAAATTCGTGGGCGTTTGGTGGGAAATGCAAACTGGAAAGAGTACCTGGAGTTATGCGAACCGGTCGGATACTTTAAATGCCAAAGGTCAGCTGATACCCAATGGGACACATGGTGCAAATACGGCAAATGTTAAGCGCTATATAGATTTCGCAGCTGCTCATGGTGTGCAAGGAGTTCTGGTAGAAGGGTGGAACATTGGCTGGGAAGATTGGTTTGGCAACTGGAAAGAAAAAGTGTTTGATTTTGTAAAAGCCTATCCGGATTATGATGTGGATGAAGTGACAGCCTATGCTGCCTCAAAAGGGGTGAAAATGATTATGCATAATGAAACATCAGGAGCAGCTACCGACTATGAGCGTCAGCTGGATACGGCTTATAGGTTTATGAATAAATTCGGATTTCCGGCTGTAAAAACAGGCTATGTTGGGAAAATTATCCCAAGAGGAGAGCACCATGACGGGCAGTGGATGGTTGACCACTATATCCGGGTCTTGGAAAAAGCGGCAGAACATCAGGTAATGGTAGATGTACATGAGGCTGTTCGGCCTACAGGCTTGCATCGCACTTATCCTAATTTTATGGCTTCAGAGGCAGGAAGAGGAAATGAATACAATGCTTTCAGTGATGGAAATCCCCCTGAACATGAAACCATTCTACCGTTTACACGCCTGATGGGTGGTCCGATGGATTATACTCCCGGAATATTTAAGTTAAAAGGTTATTCCAGTGTTAGCGGAAGACAGGTCCATACTACCTTAGCAAAACAACTTGCGCTTTATGTTACGCTATATAGTCCGGTTCAAATGGTGGCGGATCAGGTGGAGAACTATGATGCGCATATGGATGCTTTTCAGTTTATTAAAGACGTACCGGTTGATTGGGACGACACAAAAATAGTAGAAGCTGAACCTGGGGATTATATTACGATTGCCCGCAAAGAAAAAGGGAAGGACAATTGGTTTTTAGGTGCAGTTACGGATGAAAATGCGCGAAAGACAAAGATAGGGCTTAACTTTTTAGATAAAGGCAGGAAGTATGTGGCAACGGTTTATGCTGATGCAGAGTATGCTGACTGGCAGGAAAACCCAGAAGCTTACACTATCCATCAATATATAGTAACGAGTGTTACTAAATTGAAACTTAATCTTGCAAAAGGAGGGGGAGCTGCTGTTAGTTTTATGCCATTTGTGAAAGGAGTTGGTACTTTTAAAAAGTATAAATAATTGAGATTTTAAGTGTTATTGTTGAATTAATGTTTTAGGGTAGTCAATAGTTATTTTAAACAGTGTGGATTTTTTTGATCGCCTGGACAATCTGATGATATTATTTTCTCTCCCATAGTAAGACTCCGCCTTCTTTAATCAGACATGGATACGTTATTGTCAGATTGAAGAAGGCAGAGTTTTTTGGTCATTTCAAATTGGCAGCAATCCAATTCTTATTGTATAATGCTTTCTTTTGCTGATTCCAGGCAATAAGTGCAGAGTCTAACCCTTTTCGAAGACAGCGTAGTGTTTTTAGACGGTTTAGATTTAGTTTTTGATCTTTAACCTGTTCCTCATAAATAAGTTGGTGGGCATCGGTATAAAACTGAACAGTGGTTGCCTTTTTTGCATGGATATTAGAAACTAAAACCCAGTATCCTGTTTTAGGGATGCATGCGGATCGGCTTTGTGCATTTCCTGTTGATGCGAATAATAAAGTCATGATGACCATACCAGTTGTAATAAATAGATTTTTCATGATGTTTAATTTTAAGAGTTTGACTTATTGCTGATTCAAAGGTAATAGGCCTGTTAATTAGTTTTTTGGAAAGTAGACCAGCAAGAATTTGAAGTAGTTATATAGTGATCTTGATTGTATTAAATCATTTCATCGTCGACCAAAGTATTTGGTGCCTTTTTTAAGTACATTGGTCTAATAATCATCAGGTTGTAAATCTTTTTATAGGAAGAGTTGTATCTTTAAACAAAGCTGCAGTTTATGGATTCTTTACCATTCGTTTTTTCTAACCAACCTAAATGGCGGGTATTACGTCATGTGGTATTCTGGTTCTTGTGGTTTGTTTTTCAGGTATTTTTATATTCATTTTCACCTTCACCAGCTTTACAACAAAAAACTTTTTTGGAACGGATTAACTTTACCGCACCAGAGAGTCTAATCTATTTGGTTCCACATATACTTATGGCGTATTCGCTCATGTATATGGTCATACCACGTTTTGTAATTACTGGGAGATATGGAAGAGCTGTGGTATTAACTACCATCATATTCCTGATTACTGCTTTTATTTCAGGACTTTTATCTTTAACCATCATCGAATATTTAAGGAATTTCCGGAGTCAACAATTTATCCCTAATCAAAATATTATTCATAGCCAACCATTGTATATACCACTTGGAGGGGCGATGCTAGCCGGTTTGCGTGGGAGTATCACCATTGGCGGACTAGCCGCTGCCATCAAACTCATGAAATGTTTTTACGAAAAAGAGCAGGCGGCATTAAGTATGGAAAAGGATAAGGTAAGTGCCGAACTGCAAATGTTGAAGGCACAACTGCATCCACATTTTTTATTTAATACCTTAAATAATATCTATAGTTATACGCAGGATGTATCGGTAGTAGCCTCCAATATGATATTTGGTTTATCGGAACTGCTGCGTTACATGTTGTATGAATGTAATCAGCCTTTTGTGCCATTGGATAAAGAACTAAAAATGATCGGGGATTATATTGCATTGGAAAAAGTTAGGTATGATGAGCATCTTGACCTTTCAGTAAATATGCCCTCATCATCAGGAACACTCCGGATAGCACCTTTGTTATTACTCCCTTTAGTAGAGAATTGCTTTAAACATGGAGCCAGTAAGATGATCCGTGATCCGTGGATCAGTATAGAGCTGACTCTAAATGAGAACTTATTAGTAATGAAACTGATTAATGGCAAGACACCCGGCGTAAAGGCATCCCCTTCAGGAATAGGAACTGCAAATACACAAAAGCGGCTTGACCTGATTTATGCTGGTAAATATGAGTTTCAAGCCTTGGATGAAGAGGATATGTACATCGTGAATTTAAAGCTTTGGCTGGATTATGCACCGTTCGATAAACCTATAGAACCTATAATTTACTTTAATGAAAGCAGAAAGAACATTCAGCTGTCTGATCGTTGATGATGAGCCTCGGGCAAGAGAGATTTTAAAGCGGTACATTGAGCAAGTGCCTATGTTGAAATTGGCAGATGAATGCAGCAATGCACTACAGGCCTTGGCCGTGTTACAAACGAATGCCATTGATTTGCTTTTTCTGGATGTGCAGATGCCACAAATAAGTGGTATTGAGCTTATAAAATCATTACGGGAACCTCCAGTGGTGATTCTGACGACTGCTTTTGAGCATTATGCGTTGCAGGCTTTTGAGCTTAACGTAGCGGATTATCTGATGAAACCTATTCAGTTCGACCGTTTCTTAAAGGCGATTATGAAGGTGCTTCCAAAGGATGTAACTCCTTATCATGAGGAGGGCAAACAGGAATCGGTAATACCAAATCAGACTTTCCTGTATTTCAGGGCAGACCGGAAGATGGTTAAGGTGTTGATTAAGGACATTCAGTACATTGAAAGTTTGAAGGACTATGTTAAAATATTTACAGAGAAGGGAGTGGTGATTACGAAGTATTCCATCACAGCTTTAGAGGTAATGCTTCCTGAAGATGCTTTCGTTCGTGCTCACCGGTCTTATATTGTGGCTATCAATAAGGTGACTTCCTTTAGCTCTGATGTTATAGAAATAGAGAAAATTCAAATTCCCGTTGGTAAATTATATAAGCAGCATCTGTTTAAAATGATGAATTGACAGATTATCTCAGACCTTTATCGTTTAATTATTTAATTTTATTCAATTAATTCATGTAAGAATAGATTTGGTATTTATATATTTGGAGGCAGTAATTGCAGAATAAAATCGATTAATTGATTCTATTTAGTTTGAAGGATGAATCAAATGAAGGTTTGTACTTAATCTCTGATTTGTATATAAATATTATAAACCAATAAATAAATGAACACAATATCGAAAGACAGTAGTAACCCTGTTCCTCCTGTTATAGCTGCAAAGCCTGCTTTTACGGGTAAAAAATTCGTTACCACCATGATCTTCGTTACCTCCTTGTTTATGTTATGGGGAGTTGCGATTACGATGGGAGATGTTTTAAATAAGCATTTTCAGCACGTACTGAGTCTGAGCAGGACGCAGTCAGCCTTTGTTCAGTTCGCTATCTTTGGCGCTTATTTCGTGATGGGCATTCCTGCGGGATTGTTTATGAAGCGGTTTGGTTATAAAAATGGGGTACTACTGGGTCTGTCCCTGTTTGCAACAGGTGCCTTTCTGTTTGTACCGGCAGCTAATACAGCATCCTTTGGTTTCTTTGGTGTGGCTTTGTTTATTCTGGGTTGTGGTTTATCTACTCTGGAAACGGTTGCACATCCTTTTGTAGCATCTCTAGGCGATCAGCGTACCAGTGACCAGCGGGTTAACTTTGCACAGTCATTTAATGCTTTGGGCGCTATTTTAGGCCCTGCTATAGGTTCTTATTTTTTATTGCGGCATAATGTACCTGGAAGTACCGACCTGACATCAGTTAAAATATTATATCTCGTGATCGGCAGTGTGATCGCCCTTATTGCAGTTGCTTTTTCCTTTGTGAAAGTTCCCCCATTAACGGATCCACATACTATAGTGGCAAATGGTGATGCGGTGAACGTAGATTTGGCACCGGGCAAGAAGTTATTTGAGCATGTCCATTTCAGATGGGCAGTTGCGGCACAGTTTTTTAATGTGGCTGCACAAAGTGGTACCTGGGCTTTCTTTATCAACTATGGTCATGAGCAAATGGGCTTCAGTGAAGCAACAGCTGGTACTTACCTGGTTCTATTTATGGCTATGATGTTGGCGGGAAGGTTTATCGGTACTTTCCTGATGCGTATTATTGCACCTCCAACCTTACTGGCTGGTTTTGCATTAGCCAATATCGTGATGTGTATCATTGTCGCTCAAGGCTTGGGATGGCCTTCGTTTATTGCTTTACTGGCTATCAACTTTTTCTTCAGTATCATGTTTCCTACAATTTTCAGTTTGGGTATCAAGAACCTGGGAAAACATACTCAACAGGCTTCTTCCTTTATTTCAATGGGTGTAGTAGGAGGAGCGTTATTTCCGCTGATTATGGGTAAGGTGGCCGATACTGTAGGAATAGCGCATGCGTATTACCTGCCGATTATATGTTACCTTGTGATCTTTGCATTTGGTGCTAAATTCTATAAAGTAAAACATTAAGGGGATCGGTTCTTAATTACTAAACTTTTTAAGTCATAAGCATAGAAGTATAAAGTACAATAGTAAGAGGAACCTTTTCGTGATTTAATTAGAACGGTTTTAAACACTAAACTCTCTAATGTTTAAATAAGTTGTTTATGAAGTAAGATCCCTTGTATTGTAATTAGTGAACGCCCTTTTATCTTTAACAGGTATGCTTTTGTAATTGGAGGAAGAGATCACTTTATGTAATGCAAAGGATGTTAATTCATTCGTATCGAGTCTTTTCATAATCGCATCTAATGCTTTGAAGGTATAGATGGCACATAAAGGTTCAAGAAATTTATCTTGCTCATAAACGTAATAATCAAATTCGGGATTCTCTTGGTAGATCGCTATTAATTGGTTTAATGTTTCCTGATCCATTTGGATCATATCGCAGGCAATAAGTAACAGGTCCTTTCCGGGATGTGCTTGATGCACACTTAGTAAACCGTTTAAGGGGCCTCTTACGTTGATTTGGTCCAGAATGAGGTGCTCTGATGGAAAGATGGGACTATAAGACGAATGCTGGGTTTTGTTAATCGAAATAACTAAGGGAAGATTGCAATTAAAAAGTATTTCTGCTACTTGTTGTGCCCATGTTTGGGTTGTTCCAGGCAGTGTAAGAAGCCCTTTGTCGCTTCCCATTCTCTTGCTTTCGCCTCCGCATAGAACTACTCCAAGGATTTCATTGATTAAAAGGCTTTTGGTTTTATGGATTTTCTGATTCATAAATATGTTTATTCACATCACCAGTCTCCTTATGGCAATTACAATTTCCACCCCATTCTTTGGTGCCATCAGTAAAGTATTCGCATTTCCAGATTGGCACTTCGTGTTTGATGCGGTCGATGATATACCGGTTGCTGGCATAAGCTTCTGTACGGTGGGGAGAGGCGGTTAATACCACTACTGCCGACTCACAAACTTTTACCTTTCCGATGCGATGTTGTGCTGTAGCAATTGTTAAGTTCCAGCGGCTTTTAGCTTCTTCTAAAATAAGGGCGATCATTTTGGAAGCCATGGAAATTTGCGATTCATACTCCAGGTAGGCAACAGATTTTCCTCCATTATGATCCCTCACTTCACCACTGAATAATACAATTGCACCCGCTGCCGGATGATGGGTCTCTTGCAGCATTCCCACTAAATCAATAGGTTCTTCTGTAATGTATTTCATATTAGCCTCCACTGCTTGGGGGAATGATCATGATGTTATCGTTCCTTGTTATTTTATAACTATCAACCACGAAATCATCCTCTACAGCGAAACGACATCTTGAAAGTACTTCTACTGAAGAAGGGTTGATGGCAATTAAATGTTGTTTCAAGTCAGCAATGGTATCAAGTTGATCTGCAATTTCAAATTCCTTTTTAAAATAGTCTTTTAAGATTGCGAATACTTCTATTTTCATGGGTTTATCCTCCGATATGAAGCATACTTAATGTGCTTCCTGTAAATTTTAGAGCTTGTTTCTGTGCCAGTGCTTCTTTGATCTTGCCTTCCAGCTCTATTGGGTTAAGGACTTCTTTAATTGGTACAGGATGGTTGCTGCTTAAACAGCCGTATATATTGCCAAAAGTATCCAGTCTTAAACGGTTGCAATCGGAACAAAATGGCTGACTTTCATTGGCTACAATACCAAAACGGTTGCCATCTGTTGTTTGCCAGTAATTAGCGGTTGAAGAGGAGGTACGCAGCAAGGGCACAAAGGTATGATGCTTACTGATTAACTGCAATATATCCTCCTGGGAAAAGAAATGTTCATCTGAATTTTCATAGAGATGTCCCATAGACATAATTTCCAAAAACCGAATGGTTAATCCTCTTTCAAAAGCAAAGTTTAATAGGGGTATGATCTGGTTGTCGTTGAGCCCTTTCATAATTACTGAATTGATCTTGACTTCAATTCCCTGTTGTAAGGCTGCATCTATGCCTTTTAATGTGCGGGTCAGATCATGACGTCTGCTCATTTGAAAAAATATCAATGGATCAATGGCATCCAGAGAAATGTTGATGGATTTTAGTCCTGCAGCCTTTAACAACGGACTAAGGCGCTCCAGTAATAAAGCATTTGTAGTCAGTTTAAGGTCGTTAATACCCAGGTCATGAACGCCTTCCACAAGCTCTGCAAGGTTTTTATATAATAAAGGCTCGCCACCGGTAAAGCGCACTGTAGTCAGGTTTAATCGTTCATGAAGCTGTTTAACAAGAGCCAAGAGCTCAGTGGCGGTTAAAGACTTATCTTTTGCCAGGATATGATTTTGCTTGCTGTCTTCATTTCCACAGCTACAATACACACAGGCAAGGTTGCAGGTATTAAGCAAACTTATCCGGAGTGTTTTGAAAGACCTGCCCAATTCATCTCTGATTTCCACCATCGCATAAAAATATTAGTTTGCCTGCTGCATTGCGTTTAACAGGACTTAAGCAAGGATTGTTTTGTCAATAGCTATAAAATCGTTCTTACCATATTCACAAACCGGACAACAGTACTCAGGATCCAAATCCTTAAAAAGAGTATCCGGCTGAATGTTGTTGTATGCATCACCAACTGATTCATCATAAATACTCAGGCAATGTGTGCATTGATAAACAAGTACTTGCGCTTCTTCTGTAATGATGAACGTATCCTCTTCAAAATAAGTATCCCCCGTGTTCGTATCTGTAATGGCTTGTTGCTGATAATAGTAATCGGATAGTTCAATTAAAATCTTGCTGAGTAAATCTCGTGAAATATTTTCTTTATAAGGAATAAAATTTTTAGAATTAGGGTT
The DNA here is from genome assembly GCF_000403135.1 of Arcticibacter svalbardensis MN12-7. Lineage (GTDB taxonomy): Bacteria > Bacteroidota > Bacteroidia > Sphingobacteriales > Sphingobacteriaceae > Arcticibacter > Arcticibacter svalbardensis. The sequence goes on along the minus strand of NZ_AQPN01000033.1, from coordinate 14,449 downwards.
GAAGTCTACGGTATGCAGCACATCGAACTGATCTGCTATAAGATCCGTTGAATCCTTTTCTGAAGGATGTTTCCTGATGATGACTGAACCAAATAAACCTGTCTTTGGATTGATCTTGATGGCAAAACAAAGTTTAAATGTCCGGAGATCTACTTTGTCAAATTCTTTGATCAACTCTAGTTTTAGGTCCAGCGCATAGTTACAAAGATCCTCACTTTGCCAGTTTAACTCATTTGATGCATGTCGTACATTGATCCGGTGTTTTCCCAATATGACATTCCATAACTTTCTGTCGTTTGCTTCTACTCCTTTAATAATGATAGACTTCCAGGTTGTAGTGTAAATTTGGGCAATCCTGGTTTTCATGCAAATGGTGCAGATGTCCTTTAAGAAGGCTACCGAGAATAGTTCATTCCTCCGATAGATCCCCAGCCAGTGTTTGTCATTGTACTTGTTGAATCCTTCGTAATAAGGCAGCTGGAAATCGGGATGTTTCAGAGGAACAGAAAGGGGTTGAAGAAAGAAGTTTACTGCTGAATTGACTTTAGTTTCCAATAGCTGCCCATCGATATTTTCCTGGTCATAGAAAATATCACTATCAAGAAGAATTGAACTTTCTACCTGTTTGCTTAGCGAGCTGATATCTTCGGAATAAATGAGCGATGACCAGCAATAGATCTGATTTGTTTTAGGGAAACGAATATAGAGGTACCAGTAATTGCTGACGTCAGAGGAGATGAAATTAAGGTTCCCGGTAAAGAAGGGCACAAAGGTCTGAGTGCTGTCTACCAGGTTAATCTTAAGTTCGGGCTTGTAGTTAAAGGCATCTAAAATATCTTTATATACCCCTTCACGCAACCATGTTGAACTATCAAAGATATCTTCTGCAACATAAGAGCTGATAATATTTGGGAATTCATCTGTGTTTATCTCATATTCAGTGTCTGAAATAAAGAAATGATGCTCCAGATCTTCCAGCTTTTCGGGCTAACCTGAAGGTAAAGTTGTTGTCTGTTTCCAAACCGAACGGTATCAATGCCTGCCTTTTCAGCAGCCTTAAGGATTTCATAGAAATCTCCTACAGATACAATACCTCCTGGAAGATTAACCTTTATGGTATATATCGTCGTTTCTTTCCCTTCCATGTTAGCTTATATTTTCAAGAAGTTCTTCTTTCAAAGCGTCTTCTAGTATGCGTTTAACTTCCGGACGGCATGATCCACATCCTGTTCCGGCACCTGTTGAAGTACATAATTCATTAAAGTCATGGCAACCTTTAGCGATCTTCGTTTGTAAGTTCCCAAGGCCCACATTGTTGCAGCTGCATATCAGTTTTCCGGAAACAGGTTCTGCTATTTGTCCACTTCTAAGTAAAAGCAACCGCTTGTCGCTTAACTCTGTTTTGTTGGCGATAAGCGACCTGAATTCCTGGAATTCACTCTTGTCGCCAATTAAAATAGTGCCTACTAAACGATCCTGATGGATGATGCACTTTTTATAGTACCGCTTGGCTTTATCAATAAAAACAATTTCTTCGTAATTTTTATCATCAGGACACTCGGGCAAACCAATACTACAGAGGTCAAATCCATGTATTTTAATGATGTTCATAAAAAGGCTGCCTTTATAATAGCTGCTGATATCGCCGTTCATGTATTTGGCTACGATATCGGCTTGTTGTTCTGCTGCTGCTGTTATTCCATATAAGATACCCTTGAATTCTGCAATCTCTCCAATGGCGTAAATTGCCGGATCACTGGTTTGCAGTCGTTCATTAACAATCACACCACGTTTGCATTCTAATCCGCATGCTCTTGCCAGTTCAATATTAGGCGTAGTACCAATGGCAATAATCATGGCATCGCAGCTGATCTTGCGTCCGCTTTTAAGTCCTATTCCTGTTAGTTTGGATCGGCCATAATAAAGCTGCACTTCATCGTTGTAATAAATATCGCATCCCTGGTCTACCATTTCTTCGTGCAAAAGCTGACTTCCCAGAGGATCCAATTGTCGGTTAAGGAATCGCGATACACGTTGTACGATGGTGATTTTTACACCGGTTTCCCTTAAAGATGCCGCCATTTCTAAACCTAATAAACCACCTCCTACAATAAGGACATGAGCGTTTTTCGGGGTATGTTTTTTAAAGTTATCTGCGTCTACACGGCTACGCATCGTGAAGATGCCTGGCAAGGAGGGAACGTTTTTAGGTAATGCTGCCCGACTACCAGTCGCCATGATCAATACATCATACTCCGTTTTTTGTCCCCTGGAATCAATCACATATTTTTCCGTTCTGTTGATGCTTTCTACACTTACCCCTCTTAAAAGACGTATGTTGTATTCCGGCTCTTCATCATCCTTCATTTTTACCAGTTGTTCCCAGTGCTGCGTCCCGCTAATGTAGTCGGGAAGCATCACCCGGTTGTAAAAAGGAAAGTTTTCCTTGCTGAAGATGATTATTTGATCTTCTTTATTGATCTCTCTGCAGGATTTGACAAAGCCAAAAGCACCTGCACCTGCACCAATGATGACAATCTTTTGAAAGGGTTTTATGAACTTTTCTACCTGTACCGCACAGAACTTAAAATCAGGTTCTTTTGAGAGTGGGTCAATCAGGTTACTGGTAATATTGTTAGCACGGTTGAGGTCGTTACCCAGAATTTTACCCCAATGCATAGGCAGAAATACTACTCCTTTTTTTATTGTTGTAGTCACTTTTGCCCGTACTTGTACTTCACCACGTCGGGAACGTACAATCACGATCTGGTTGTCTTCGATTTTAATTGCTTCCGCATCTTCAGGGTGAATTTCCAGAAAGGCTTCTTTCGTGTGTTGCTTCAACTTACTTACTTTACCTGTTTTGCTCATGGTATGCCAATGATCACGAACGCGGCCGGTAGTCAGAATAAAAGGGTAATCCTGATCAGGCATTTCACTGTTCAGCTGATCGGAGGGACTATATATGACTGCTTTTTTACTAGGAGTATAAAATAAGTGATTGGTAAACAAACGCTTTGTTCCCATCTCTGTCTTTTTATTAAAAGGCCATTGAAGGGTGTTGTGCTTCTGGAGTAACTTGTAATCCAGTCCGTTAATATTAATATTAGTTTTAGAGGTTAGTTTTGCATGTTCTTTGTAGATCTCCTCCATGTTGGCATAGTCAAATCCTTTATACCCCATTTTTCTGGCAAACATGCAAATTATTTCTGCATCTGATAGTGCTTCTCCTGGAGCATCAATGATTTTATTTAAATGACTGATGCGCCTTTCGGAATTAGTCATAGTGCCTTCCTTCTCTGTCCAGGCTGCCGCAGGTAAAATTACATCTGCATATTGTAATGATTCTACTGTGTTGCTTACTTCCTGAACGACTACAAACTTTGCTTTTTTTAGCGCTTCTTCAACAAAACGTGAATTAGGAAGACTAGTTAAGGGATTGGTGCAAAGAATCCAGATTGCTTTCAGCCTTCCGTCATGTAATGCTTCAAACATCTCTGTTGCTGTAAGTCCTGCTTTATCAGAAATAGTTGTGCCTCCCCAGAATTTTTGAACTTCTTTACGGTGTTCTTCATTCGCCAGATCACGATGCGCAGGAAGCAGATTGGCTAAACCACCAACTTCACGACCGCCCATGGCATTAGGTTGTCCGGTTAAAGAGAAAGGTCCCGAACCTGGTTTACCAATATGTCCGGTAATCAGATTCAGGTTAATCAGACTTAAATTTTTATTTACGCCAACGGAACTTTGATTGAGTCCCATGGTCCACATGGTTAAAAAGCCTTTTGCTGCGCCTATATAGGTAGCGGCTAATCGGATATTTTCCTCATCAACGCCACAGATTAATGCCGACTCAGCAAGTGTACGTTCAAATACAAGCTCCCGGTAGCTGTCAAAACCTTCTGCATGAAGGGTTATAAATTCCAGGTCAATAGCGCCGTTTTCTATCAGAACTCTTCCAATAGCATGGTTTAGGGTGATATCAGTGCCTGGATTAAGCTGTAAATGTAAATCAGCGATCCCACAGGTATCCGTAATACGCGGATCAACGATAATGATTTTTACTTCCGGATGAGCTGCTTTATGCGCTTCCACCCGTCGCCATAATATAGGATGACACCATGCCGGGTTAGCTCCTGTAACAAAGAGGCAGTCGGCTAACTCAATATCATCATAACATACCGGAACACTATCTTCACCCAGGGACATTTTATAAGCAGTAACTGCACTGCTCATACATAAACGAGAGTTGGTGTCGATATTATTGCTACCGATGAATCCTTTGATTAGTTTATTGATTACATAGTATTCTTCAGTTAAACACTGTCCGGAAGCATAAAAAGCAACCGAGTCTGGTCCATATTTATCGATGAAAGTCTTAAATACTGCTGCAGTACGGTTTAGTGCATCATCCCAGCTCACCCTTTGTAAGGGCAGGTTTTTATTATAACGCATCTGAGGATAAAGGAGCCGGTCACTTACATCATTTACCGTGTATTGCAGATTCATGCCTTTGCTGCACAACATGCCACGATTAACCGGGTGATCTTTATCGCCAACCACAGTAACGGTATTGTTTTTTTTAACGGTAACGTCTACTCCGCATCCCACTCCACAGTAACAACAGGTACTTTTAAATATTTTATCTTTCTCCACAGACATACGCGTTTAGCTTCTAATTTGTTTAAATCAGGCCTCTTGAAGTGCCGGTTGTAAGATATTTGTTTCAGCTGTCTGCCTTATGTGAAACTTGGTAATGAATACGATTATTCCTATGACTAACACGCCAATGCCGATATAGTGAAAGGCATCCGCATAGGTCAGACTGGCCGATTTGAATAGAAATCCTACCAGCATAGCGCCTAGATTTCCACCTGCACCTACAATGCCACTAACCGATCCGATGGCATCTTTATTGATAAAAGGAACAATGCCATAGGTGCTTCCATTGGCCATTTTCAGGAATAAGGCGAAGAGTAACATGCAGGCAATTGCCATCCCTAAACTTTGAGATTGTGCAAAGAGCGTGATGCCAATTCCTTCAAGAACAAGCATACCCCCCAAAAGGAGTCCTTTACCTTTTAATCCATAAGACTTGCCCACTTTATCACTCACATAACCTCCTAAAGCTCTTGCGAAGATGTTCATGCCACCAAATATGCTGGCAAGTGCACCTGCTACAATCATTGTGGTACCAAAACGATCCATGAAAAAGGTTGCTGCAACGTTATCCACCGTAATCTCTATACCAAAACAAGCGGCGTATGCTAATGCCAGGATCCAGGTACGATAGTCTTTCATTGCCAATAAAAAGGTGCCTTTCTTTTCTTTTTTTGCAGTTTTATGCAGGTCAGAAAAGTTCCCTTGTGGAGTATCCTTGGTGTATTTATAATAAATGACAGCCATAATTAACAGGATCACTCCGGGAACGACCATGGCTAAACGCCATGAATCAGCATGACTTACTAAGCCTAATCCGGCAAATCCGGCAGCTATTAAGGGCATGACTAAGTTGGTGACCCCTCCTCCAAGGTTTCCCCAGCCACCAGTAACTGCATTGGCAGTGCCAACTACAGAGGGGGCAAACATCATAGAAGTATGAAATTGGGTGATGACAAATGAGGCGCCAATAATACCGATGACAAAACGGAAGAGTAAGAAACTCTCGTAGCTGTTACTGAGACCTATGCACATGACAGGAATCGCGCCAACTGCAAGAAGTATAGTGTAGGATAAGCGGGGACCTAATGTGTCGCAAAGTTTACCGATTATTAACCGGGCAACAATAGTAGCTGAAACGGATGCAATAATGATATTACCAATCTGATCCTTGCTTAAGTGTAGCTGTTCGCGAATTAATGGCATCAGTGGAGCCACTCCAAACCATCCAAAGAAACAGAAAAAGAAGGTGATCCATGTAATGTGGAAGGTTCGCATTTGAATACCCTTTGTGGAAAAGATATTTAGTTTGTTTAAGGGGTTGAAGTTTTCAGTCATCATCTTGATTTAAATTTTCTTAAACTATTTAGCTGAACTAGCTGCGCTCTTTTTGTTAATATTCTTGCTGAGTACGTAATCGTATTTTAATCTTAACGTTGTTGCTTTATAATATTATAAATATAAGATAAATGATGGTAATAAAGCATTAATTGGTGATAAATGTTAATAAAATATGATTTATATAATATTAATAGGCTAATATTTTAATATTAACTGATTTCACTTAATATTATAAGCCATTGTTGTTCTATTTTGAATTTATTATTCAATTTTATAGATAAAATGCTTGTTATTATTCAGTAATAATTTAAAATCTTTGATTTTTAGGCTTTTTTAAGAAATATTTGGTTAATTAAGTACTCATAATTGACTTTTTGCCTTCAAGTATGAACAAAAAATTGAAATGTTTAGTACAATAGGTTGAGGTTCTTTAGGCTTTGTTTGTATAGGAGAATAGATCAGTAGGTTCGGGGAGATATGAAAACAAGTAAGATGCAATAGATTTATTTCTGGCTAGCTGAAATGATTCAAGTATCCGGTTTATCACTATTCCTGTTAAAAGACTTTATAAATAGTTGTTAAAAGGATAAAAGTCAATAGGCTCGCCACTTACTATGCTTTCTTTTTCAGCAGCATGTACTGCTAATCCGTTTGCATGTAATCCAGCAGTGATATCTCCCGAGCCATTGTGTTTTACAAGATGAAGTCCAAATTGTTCAGTAGCTATTCGTACCGGGAAAAACTCAGTTAGCTTGTTTTTTTTGCTTCTGTTTTCAAGGAGAGGAAGTTTGTAGGGAATTCTTTCTTTAAACCCAAAGCTTTTATAAAGATATGATTCAATAAAAAGAGTGAAAGTAGTAAGACAGGATAGTGGGTTTCCCGGAAGGGCAAAGACCATTCCTCCTGATGGGGATTTTCCGGTCCAGATAGGCTTACCCGGCCGCATAGCCACTTGATGAAAGATTTCTTTTACCCCCAGTTCATGTAAGATTTGTGGAACGTAATCTGCATCTCCAGCTGAAACACCTCCGTTAATGATTGTGATATCCGATAAAATAGCTTGCTGAAGAGTCTCTCTTAAAGCGTCTTTGTTATCCTGAACATGGATACAAACCGGTTCGTTAATATTCCATTTCTTCAACAGAGCGCGGAGTAGGTATTGATTGCTATTTCGTATTTGAAATGCGGCAATCGGTTCATCTGGCTTAACTACTTCATTACCTGTTGTAATTACAGCAACTTTTGGTAGTTTATAAACCGACACTTGTGTTTTACCTATGGAAGTCAACAGGCTGATAATCTGAGGCTCGCAGCGTAAGGGTGCTTCTAAAATTAAAGCTCCAGCTTTTGCATCTTCCCCTTCTCTGGCTATATTCTGATAGGGTTTTAGAGATTCACCTTTCAGTGTTACTACGTTATCTTGTTCTATGGAATCTTCCCGCCTGATAATTACGGTGGCTAAAGGAGGTGTAGTTGCACCAGTCATGATTTTATAGCAATAACCGGAATGTATGGTTTGTTCCGATGCCTGACCTGCATAGATTACCTCCGTGATTTTATATTCTCTTAACCCATTTTCCCAATCGTTATACATGATGGCGTAGCCATCCATGGCTGCCCGGTTAAAGGGAGGGTAATTGCGGTCCGCAAAGCAGTTATCCGCTAAAATCCTTCCGTCTGCATCTTCAAGCGGGCAGAATTCTTTATCAAAAGGTTTTGCAAGAACGTTAATAGCGGCTAAAGCATCGGGAAAGCTGATCATAATTTAGTGTCCTCCTCCTTTCATCATCTTACGTGCATGAAATACAGCTGGTAAAATGGCTTCTAATGATTCTGAAGCCCCATTACTGCTTCCCGGAAGGGTGATAATTAAAGTTTGAGCTATTGAACCGGCTACTGCACGACTCATCATGGCTAAGGGAGTGCGCAGTTGTCCGTGAGCACGCATTGCCTCTGTAATTCCATCTGCATCGCGTTCCAGGATTTCTTTCACCGCTTCAACAGTATGATCACGAGGACCTAATCCTGTTCCTCCGGTAGTAAATATGAAGTGTACATCATCGGCCACCCATTCTTTTATTTGCTTCTGGATCTCATCCTTATTATCAGCAACTATTTTATAATCTACAACTTGTGCATTAATTAATTCGAGCTTTTCCTGAATGAGCTTACCACTTTTGTCTTCCCGTTTACCGGCTGCTGTAGAGTCTGAACAAACCAGAATAGCACAAGTGGAAGAAGTTTTAAAGAAGTTTTTGCGGTCGCTTTTACCTCCACGTTTCTCCAGAAGTTTAATATGACCGATCTCCAGGGCAGTATCTACCGGTTTTAACATGTCGTAAATTTCGAGTGCAGCAACAGAAACGGCTGTAAGCATTTCCATCTCTATGCCGGTTCGTCCAATAGATTTTGCCGTTCCTAAAATGACAATGCCTTGTCGTTCCAATACGGAGGGTTCAAAATGTTCCTGGTGCTCTTCTGAGGAGAGAAAGCTGAACGAGATCTCCATGCCATCAATGGAAACCGGATGGCAGTGGGGCAGAAGTTGTGGTGTTAGTTTTGCTCCTATGAAACCGGCAGCGCGGGCAACGTCAAACAAATTGCCCTTAGGCAACTGATTGTTTTTAATGAGTTCGGTGGTTTCTGCTGAACAGAAAATTACAGCTACCGCCCTCGCTGTTCTTAATGTAATCTGCTTGCCGGTTATATCGCGCATGGAACAAATATTGGTAAAATTTATCAGGGTTATTGTATCCCGATAAACACTTGACCCGCGGAAAGTTTTACCGGATATGTTTTTATGGTATAATCTTCTCCTGATGCGCATTCTCCGCTCAAAAGTGAGAATGTTTTTTTATGAAAGGGACAGGCAACTTTAGGTTCACAGCTTTCTCCCGCACTGCCAATCATACCTCTTGACAGTGCCATTTGTTGTTTATGGGGACAAAGATTTTGTGTGGCATACCATTCCTTGCGGCGTGTAAAATTAAAGATGGCAATTTGTTCGCCCTTGTAATCAATACATGCTCCTCCATTTTCAGGTACATCTTCTTCATTGCAAGCCAAAAACCATTCAATTGAAGCCTCAGCTTGTAATTCTATATCCGTATTTATTATCATGATCTTTAAATTTTAAGGGTGGATTTATAACCAGTCTTTAGCTTTTATCTGAGTTCTGAAGGTGTCAAATTCTACTGTTGGGTCTTTCTTTTCAGGGGCATTAACAAAGTGTACGAAACGTTTTCTTAGTTCGGGATTGGTCACTACTTCCTTCCATTCGCAATGGAAGCTGTCAACCAAGCCTTGCATTTCTGTTTCTAATTGTCCGCAAATTTCAATGCTGTCATTCAGAATTACATTTTTCAAATAGGTCAGGCCGCCTTCCATTTTATTCAACCAGGTTGCAGTACGCGTGAGCGGGTCTGCTGTTTTAATATAGAACATCAGGAAGCGATCGATGTATTTAATGCAGGTTTCTTTATCGATATCACTAGCTAAAAGTTGTGCATGCTGAGGTTTAGAACCGCCATTTCCGCAGATATATAAATTCCATCCTTTTTCAGTAGCAATGATCCCAAAGTCCTTGGACTGTGCTTCTGCGCATTCCCTGACACATCCGCTTACACCACCTTTTATCTTGTGTGGCGCTCTGATTCCACGGTAACGTTCTTCTATTTCAATAGCAAAAGAAACACTGTCATGAAGGCCAAACCGGCACCATGTGCTTCCAACGCAACTTTTTACCGTACGTAATGCTTTTCCATAGGCATGTCCGCTTTCAAAACCGGCATCAATCAGCTCTTCCCAGATATCAGGCAGGTCATTTACATGTGCGCCGAACATATCGATTCGTTGACCACCTGTAATCTTAGTGTATAAAGCATATTTCTTAGCAATCTGACCTAATATAATCAGTTTATCAGGAGTGATTTCACCACCAGGAATGCGGGGAACCACAGAGTAAGTGCCTCCCTTTTGAATATTGGCCAGGTAGCGGTCATTGCTATCCTGAGTAGGGGCTTGTTTTACGATCACATCATTCCATAAACTGGAAAGGATACTCGCTACAACAGGTTTACAGGTTTCGCATCCATCACCTTTTCCAAAATGATCCAACGCCTCATCGTAAATCTTTACATTATTTATTTTGATGACATCAAGCAGTTCCTGACGTGAATAGTTGAAATGTTCGCAGATTACATTTTTTACGTAGATCCCGCTTTCTTTTAATGAACCTGCAATCAGGTCTTTTACCATCGGTACGCATCCTCCACAGCATGTTCCTGCTTTAGTGCATTTTTTAATACCATCCAGTGTAGTGATGTGATCTTCTTTAACCGCATGAAGGATTGCTCCTTTACTTACTGATTCGCAAGAGCAGATTAAAGCATCATCAGGAAGGGACATCGCACCTGAACCGTCATTTGCCGATTCGCCTCTTGAGCCTAAAATTAAATCTTCAGGATTAGGTGGTAATATGATGTTGTTTTTAACCGTTTGCAGCAGCATATTGTATGATGTTGCATCGCCAACCAGGATTCCTCCCAATAGGTGCTTGCCGTCGTTGCTAATGTTAATCCGTTTATAAACACCCTTATGGCTGTCGTCCATAACAATGGATCTGCAATCGGGTTCAGCAATAAAAGGATCTCCGAAACTGGCTACATCAATACCGATGAGTTTTAATTTTGTGCTCATATCGTAACCGCTGAAGCTTTTTTCGCTATCGCATAACGTGTTTACAGCAACATCGGCCATCTCATAACCGGGTGCAACAAGACCGTAAATCATCCCTTCATGCAGGGCACATTCTCCTATCGCAAAAATGCTTTCGTCACTTGTTTGCATGTAATCATTTACAACTACGCCACCTCGTGTGCCTGTTTTTAGTCCGGAAAGTTGTGCTAGTTCATCTCTGGGACGAATCCCTGCCGAGATGATCAGCATATCTACATGGATTTGCGTGTCGTCCGCAAAATGTAATGCATCTATTTTGTCCTCTCCGCCAATGCGCGATGTGCTTTTGTTTAAATGAATCCTTAGCCCTAATTCATTTAACTTCATTTGCAACATTTTGCTTCCAGCCTGATCAATTTGTCTTGGCATCAAGCGAGGAGCAAACTCAATCACATGAGGCTCTTTTATTCCCAGGTCAATTAATGCTTTGGCTGCTTCAAGTCCTAAAAGTCCGCCACCTATTACAGCAGCCTCCTTTGCATTTGCCGCATAAGCTAATATCAGGTCAAGATCTTCAATGGTTCTATATACAAATACACCTTGCTTTTCAACTCCCGGAATATCTGGAACAAAAGCAGATGAGCCCGTTGCTAGTATCAGGTAATCGTAATGCTGATTGATTCCTTTTAATGTATGTACGGTTTTTTCTTCCCGGTTGATTTCCTGAACAGGATCGTTGAGGTGAAGATGTATGCCATTATCCGCATACCAGGTTAATGGTGACATCGAAAGATCTTCGGCTGACTTTCCATTAAAATATTCACTCAAATGAACCCTGTCATAAGCAGGACGGGATTCTTCTCCAAATACGATAATTTCAAAGTTGGAAGATTTAGCAATAAGCTTTTCACAAAACTTATAACTCACCATTCCATTTCCAATAATAACTACAGCGGGCTTTGTTGTTGTCATGTTTTCTGTTTTTAGAGCATTGAGATCAAATAATATATAAATATGCGATTTGTAATATATTATTTCAGTATTTAATAGCAATAATAAGCATTTATATATGAAATAGAATATATATTGATCAATATTTAAGTAATTAATCTCTTTAAACTAATAAAATGAAGTTTATTTTTTATTTTGGATTAAAAAATGAATTGAAAAGCTGATTTTTAGATATTTGAATTCGTATTTGGTAATAATTCTTTCTTTTTATTTATTTTATGAGTGTTTTTTGAAGAGATTGATGTTCAAGTGGCTTTTATTTCTCGAAAAAGGATTTTATAAGAAGGATATTGTGTTGAAATGTATAGCAATGGCTTTGCAATCAGGGAAATTAATATTCTTTGATTCCGATGGGAAAGGCAGAATTACTAATCAGTTTATTTATGACTGGATGCGGATCATCTTCAAACCCTAAGTTGAAAGCGCAAGTAGAGGAAGTGCAGGACGATCATAAACATAGTAACAAAATCCCCTTTACTGCATGCTGATAAAGTATGTTTAAAGCCGGTTTATTTGATCAATTGTGATGTCTCACAAATAAGTACATCTGCCAGTTTAGTTCATCCCCTCTGTGTTTTAATCAGTTTAATTCAATCCTTCCGGTACAATAACAAAGTATAGCCATTTGGCAGGCCTGAGATAGCTTGATCCAATTCAATCCTTTCAGAATGGCAAAGTATATTTAGGTTAAGATTGTTGCATGATCGGATATAAAACTATCATATTAATGAGGGACATAATTGTAAGTTTGTGATGCTAAACAATAGACCAGTGTAATCTTTAAATCAATCCGATACGATATATTGAAATATTGAAGCTTACATCATACTTATATTATTCAGACCATTTGATTCATTTAGATAATGAGAAGCAGTATATTATTTTTTTTTTCGTTCCTGTTATGCTACTTTAATAGTGATGCCCAGCCGGTGAAACCATCAGATGCAAAAGCTACCAAAGAGACCGTCAATCTTTATACTAATCTGAAAAATGTAATGAAAAAAGGGTATCTGGTTGGCCATCAGGGAGCTCTTGCATATGGAGTGAACTGGAAATATAAGCCGGGTAGAAGTGATATCAAAGATGTAACAGGTGATTATCCAGCCTTATATGGTTGGGAATTAGGAGGATTAGAGCTTGGTGCAAAGATGAATCTGGATAGTGTTCCATTTGATAAGATGAGGCATTATATTGAGGAAGGCTATCGCCGGGGTGGTGTAATTACGATCAGCTGGCATGGAACAAATCCCTATACAGGCAAAACAGCATGGGATCCAACTCCTGGAACTGTTGCAGCTATACTTCCCGGTGCTGAAAAGCATGACGTCTATCAAGCGCAACTGGATAAAATAGCACATTTTCTATTGAGTCTGAAAGGTCCAAAAGGTGAATTAATTCCTGTTTTATTCAGACCCTTACATGAATTAACAGGAGGATGGTTTTGGTGGGGAGCAAAGAGTTCTTCGGTAGACGAATTTAAAACCTTATTTCAGTATACGGTGAAGTAGCTGAGAGATGTAAAACAGGTTCATAATCTGTTGTATGTATATAATACAGGCGGAGAGTTTAATAACGCAGAACAGTTTCTGGAGCGTTACCCTGGGGACGATCTGATTGATGTCGTTTCATTTGATACCTATCAAGGTGGTAAAGCGGAAATCGATAGTGCCTTTATTAAGGATCTTGACCATCATCTGACTATTATCGAGGCGGTAGCCAAAGAAAAGAATAAGATTCCTGCTGTTGCTGAAATGGGCTTTTCGAAAATTCCTTATTCTAAATGGTTTACAGAAGCAGTAGCTAAAGCATTCAGCGGACATCATTTTGCGTATACCCTCTTCTGGAGAAATGCCGGGTATAAACCAGGTGATAAATCAACTGAGTATTATGTTCCTTATAAAGGACACGCATCTGCGCCCGATTTTATGCGGTTTTATAACCTTCCACAAACTATTTTTCAGAAAGAAGCCAGTAAACTTAATTTGTATAAGTAGTTCATTGGATCTATTTAGCCAGCGGATAACCCTTATTGATCCAATCTACTTTGATGTTTGTTGCCAGGTTTAACAGCTTTGCATTATTATAACCAAGTTCATTCAAGGCAGTGATAGCGGGACGAATATTGGGACATTTATTAAAAGGGCAACATCCGCAGTACACGACAATAGCTGCATTTTTAGGAACTCCTCGAAGTGCAGTTTTAAAAGCAATAAGGTTTTTCTGCACACTTGCAGCACCAATATTTTGCGCTCCTTTTATATTTTCCACTACCCCTATATTAAATATCAGGGGCTTTTTTGCTTTAGGGTTATTCAGTATTGCTGCCAGAGTAGAAGGTTGCATCAACTGGTTATTCTTCCATGGCTCATTAGTCTTCCAGGAAGGATTTCCTGCCCCCGGTACAGATTGAGCTTGCAAAGCAGGAACGGATAGGATGAGTAAGAGCGTAATGATGAAGGATGTTAGCGTAACTGTTTTCATTGTTAGGATTTTGATGATCGTTGTTTAGCGAAGTTATAATTAGTTTGGCGATTTATGTACCCAATATTATCACGTTTTTCATTTATTCAGAAAGCTTCAATCTGAACGGTTTGTCCATTGCTGCTTATATATTAAAATACTGTTGTCCGGTAAAAGAAAAAAGGTTGGCGCAAGCGCCAACCAGTTAATTTACCTTTGAAGTTACGACACTACCAAAGTAAAAGTAACTATGGTTAAAAATACAAATTTTAGCGGACAGCCGATACTAAATCAATTACTC
>NZ_AQPN01000032.1 GCF_000403135.1 Arcticibacter svalbardensis MN12-7 | reverse complement strand
ATGATTTAGCTTGGTTTTCCTGTATACCTATTGGATACTTGTCATGTACTCAAAGATAATTTTTTTTGTCATCTCATTCAATCACTTGTGGGTTCCAATGACCACAATCAAAATGAGACAAATAGACCAACTATTAAGATTATTGTTTATTGGATTTTAGCTTACTTTGATGTGTAAGATAAAAAGGAAAGTGGAGCCTGAAAAGAAGTATAAGTTAAAGGTGGAAGCAAAGGGTGCTGATATTCGTGTTTTTCTGGATAATGAACGGGAACCGGTGTTGAAAATAAACGATAACGAGTTCGTTAAAGGGACGATAGGTTTGAGGTCTTACGACGCATTGCCTTCTTATGGTAATATGAAAATTGTGAAATAATATAATTTTATTCCTTCACAATAAAGTGCTACTTTCACGGCGTATTGAAGGAAAGGTAATAGCAAAAATTAATCTATTGTTTCTTTATGACTTCAATGTAAATATTAATCATGAAAAAAACTTTATCAAACCTTTTAGTAGCTGTATTGCTAATCAGCTCAATGAGTTCATGTGCCACTTTATTTGGCGGACCTGTTAATCAATATCAAAGAACTAAACCTGCTGCTGGAGAACCTTCAAGACCTATTCGGGCAGGAGCTTTGATCGCGGATATTATTATTTTCTTGCCTGCAACGATTGTTGATTTTGCTACTGGCGCAATCTACAAACCTCAAGCAGCTAATGCACCTGCTACTCCTTTAACACCTGCAAAATAAGGGCTAAGGCTTTTTGATTCAGGTATATGTGCGAGAGTCGCCTTCGGGATTGATTCTCATTAAGGCATAAATCCTCAAAGTAACATCTTTTTTAAAGGTGTTGCTTTGAGGATTTATTATTTTACAGCTTATTTATTGCGATATGGGCTGAGTGTAGGGAAGGATTTAATTATCCTGATTATTAATATTGTCATTTATTAGTCAATTTAATATTTAAAAAAATATGTTACATCTGTTGTCATTATGGTAACATAATCAGAAAGTTAATTTAAATTTAACATTAATTTAGTACTATTACTTCTTCTTTGCTGGAAATTAAAATTAACGCGATCAAGAAATGAAGAAGAATTTACTTCTGTATTTATTAGTGACAGGCCTTTGCTTTTTCATAAGTAAACAGGCAGTTGCTCAAGGTGTTACTACTGCTAGTGTGAGCGGTGTAGTCTCTGATAGTCAGGGACAGTCAATCCCAGGTGCGAGTGTAATTGTAACGCATATTCCTACTGGTACTTTGTACTCTACTATGAGTCGCTCAGATGGACGGTTTAACTTGCCAAATTTAAGAGTTGGTGGTCCTTATACATTTCGTGTAACCTATATCGGATTCAAAGAATTTAAAAGGGAGGACCTTACCTTGTCCATCGGTCAGGAACAGCGGATTGATGCCCGCATTCAAGAGGATAATACAACACTTCAGGAAGTTACCGTAACAGGAAACTCTGGAAAAGTAATTAATTCCTCCCGTACAGGTGCACGTGAAACGATTAGTCGTGCACAGATTGAGAGTTTACCTACAATCAGCAGATCTCTTACTGATTTTACTAAACTTACTCCTTCAGCAAATGGGTTGAGCTTTGGAGGTCGTAGTGGCCTTTATAACAACATTACCGTTGATGGTGCATTGTTTAATAATTCCTTTGGTTTGTCGGGTACTTTAGGAGGACAAACTAGTTCTCAGCCTATATCATTAGATGCAATTGACCAGATTCAGGTTGATATTGCCCCTTTTGATGTAAGACAGGGAAACTTTACAGGTGCAGGTGTGAATACTGTAGTTAAATCAGGTACTAATACTTTCAAGGCTACAGTATATGATTATATCCGCAGTACTACATTGACCGGCTATAAAGCTGGAGTAACCGATATTCCTGAAACTCCATTTGATTACAGACAAACAGGTGCTAGTTTTGGTGGTCCCATTATTCAGAATAAACTATTTTTCTTTGTTTCAGGAGAGCAGGAAAGGATCAGTCAGCCACCAGTAACAAATTATCTGGCTGGTAGAAGTGGCCTGAGTGGTGCGAATGTTTCGCAGGTACAGGCATCCACATTGGATGATATTGCCAATACATTAACAACAAAATATGGTTATGATCCGGGACCGTATGAAAATTATAACTATGATACCTATAGTGATAAGGCAACAGTTAAATTAGACTGGAACATCAACAGTAAGAATACATTAAGTGCGAAGTATTTTTATTTGAAATCTTATCGTAATCAACCTGCAAGTAATTCAGGTATTTCAAATGCAGGAGTTGGCTATGGTAGTACCCGTGCGCCAGGTATAAATACGCTGCCTTTCTATGGCTCTGGTTACACCATCAACAATAACTTTAACATTGGTATAGTGGAGTTGAACACCCGGATTAGTAACAGTATGTCAAACAGATTGACTTTTGGTTATTCGGCTTTGCGCGATTTTCGTACTTCTCTAGGTTCAGGCTCTTTGCCAATGGTTGATATTGGTAATGGAACAAGCAGTGCTGCCGGAGTGGTTACCACAGCAGCTACTGCTACTGCCACCAGTTTTGGATATGAGCTTTATACAGCAGGAAACTTATTGAATACAGATATTGTTCAGTTTTCGGACGACTTTACTCTGTATTCCGGTAGACATGAGTTTACATTAGGAACCAGTTTCCAAAGTCAAAGTTATGAAAATGGATTTGCTCCTACTTACAATGGCTTGTATACCTACAATTCAGCTTCCGACTTTATAAACGGTTTACCAGCGGCAGCTTATACTACGCGGTTTTCAGCCTTATCAGATGGATCATTTCCATTTGCTAAAATCAAAGCTTCTATCTGGAGTTTATATGTACAAGATAAGTATAGTGTAACCGATAACTTTAAGCTAACTTATGGAGTAAGGGCAGACTACGATGCATTTCCAACAACCCTTGATGAAAATCCAAATGCTGCGGCATTAACTTTTCAACAAGGAGTAAAGGTTGACCCTTCTAAGCTTCCAAAAAATAGGATCCAGGTTTCTCCCCGTATAGGATTTAACTGGGATGTAAATGCTGATCAAACTACACAAGTTCGAGGTGGTGCAGGTTTATTTGCAGGTACTGTTCCTTTTGTATGGATTTCCAACCAGGCATCCAATAATGGATTGCTATTTGGCTCATATACTATTACAAAGGCAGCTACACCTACTGATTCAAGGTTGATCTTTAATCCTGATGTGGATGCAAATCGTCCTGCCGCAGGTAGTGCAACTGCAAATACTTCTTACGAATTGGATGTCGCTGATCCTAATCTTAAATACCCGAAGATCTTCCGTACAAATTTAGCCGTAGATCAACGTCTTCCATGGGGGATCATCGGAACCCTGGAAGGTGCTTATACAAAAGATCTGAATGCGATCTATCATCAGAATTTAGTTTTATCAGATGAAACTACAGTACTTCCTGGTGTGGAAGGACAAATTCGTTATGCCTCTAAAAATAGAACTCCAGCAGCTGCAGCGGCTACTGCTGCAAACCCTGGAATTACAGGATTGTATTACATGAGGAATACTAAAAAGGGATATTCTTATTTCATTACTGCACAGTTGCAGAAAAATTTTGCTTCAGGCTTTTATGCCAATGTAGCTTACACGCATAGTGGATCAAAGGACGTTAATGATGGAGGTTCAACAGCAAGTTCGATCTGGAGTGGCAGACCTGTAGCTGGCGATCCAAATGCTGATGTATTATCAAACAGCTCTTATGTGCAGCCAAACCGTGTTATTGCCTCTCTATCTTATCGCAAAGAGTACCTGAAGAATTATGCTACATCGGTAGGTATAATTTTTGAAGCTGCTAATAATGGTGCGGTATCTTATGTAACAAGTGGAGATATAAATAATGATGGTGGTACTACAAACGATTTGATGTTCATTCCTGAAAATAAGGGGGATATCATTCTTGTTCCGAATGCAGTTACTGATTTGCGTACTCCTGATCAGCTTTGGACTCAGTTAAATAATTTCATTGGACAGGATTCTTATTTGAGCAAACACCGTGGACAGTTTGCAGAAAGAAATGCAGGTATTCTTCCGTACTTTAAAAGGGCTGATTTGAATATTACACAGGACTTTTTTATTCAAAGTGGAAAAACTAAAAATACATTAAGAATCTCTTTTGATATTATTAATGTGGGTAATTTCCTGAATCGCGATTGGGGATTATATAAAACAGCATTTAATGGAAATAATTTTGGATCAGCAACTGTCCTGACATACAAAGGGCTGGATGCTACTACAGGAAAAGCAACTTATGCTTTTCCTTATCTTGATGCTACTAATGTCATTCCTATTGTTAATTCAACCAGGAACGATGTTAGTCAATTGTCTAGATGGCAGGGACAACTTGGAATCAGGTATCTGTTTAATTAAGGATTTATGATTTTTTGTAACCCGTCTCAGTGTATAATTGAGACGGGTTATTTTGTTTAATGCCATTCCTGATTAGCATTCACTTAAGCTGATTGGAATGTTTAAAGCTAATCCCCCTTCAGAGGTTTCTTTGTATTTGGAATTCATATCAATTGCAGTTTCCCACATGGTTTTGACTACATGGTCTAAAGAAACTATTGCGAGTTGAGGGTCGCTCCTTAGTGCTAGTTGTGAAGCTGTTATGGCTTTTATGGCACCCATTGCGTTGCGTTCGATACAAGGAATCTGAACCAGACCACCTATAGGGTCACAGGTTAAGCCCAAATGATGCTCCATGGCAATTTCTGCTGCCATTAAACATTGTTTAGGGCTGCCGCCAAGTACTTCGGTTAAGCCAGCAGCAGCCATTGCGGAGGAAACTCCAATTTCTGCCTGACATCCTCCCATAGCTGCTGAAATAGTAGCACCTTTTTTAAAAATGCTGCCAATCTCTGCTGCGGTAAGAAGAAAGTTTATGATTTTATCTTCAGTATGACCCTCACAAAATGTAATATAATATTGAAGAACAGCGGGTATTACTCCAGCTGCGCCATTTGTAGGGGCTGTAACTACGCGCCCGAATGAGGCATTCACTTCATTTACGGCTAATGCAAAGCAACTTACCCAATCGAGCGTATAATTAAAGCCTTGTCCGGTTTTTTGAATCGCATTAAGCCATTCCGGGTACTCTGAAAAGGATTCAGCTTTTAGAAGATCATTATTCATCCGGGCAGCTCTTCGTTGCACATTTAATCCCCCTGGTAATACTCCATTGGTATGACAGCCTTTAAATATACATTCCTGCATGATCTTATAAATATGTAGAAGATCCTTTCGGATAGCAGATTCATCTTTCCATAATCTTTCATTTTCAAAAACGAGTGCAGAAATGGGCAGCGAGGTCTGCTCACAGTATGATAAAAGATCGGATGCATAATTTATTGGATAGGGTAATTGTAGAGATTCTTTAAAGGTCTGCTCGCGATTTCTTTGTGTTTCAGTGATTATAAAACCTCCCCCAATAGAATAGTAGGTTTCTATAAATTCTCCCTTATCGCCCAAATCGGCAATAAATGTCAAAGCGTTAGGATGAAATGGCAACGATTCCTGATAAAGAAAAATAATATTTTCGGCAGAAAATTTAACTGCATGTTGGCCATTTATCAGTAGCGACTGCTTCGCTCTGATTTCTTCAATCAGTATTGGAATCTGATCGGTATTTATTGTTTCTGCTCCATAACCACATAAACCAAGCATTACTGCAATATCAGTTCCATGACCTATACCGGTTTTAGCAAGTGATCCATATAAATGAACCTTCAACGATTTTATTTGGTCCAATGGGAATGCGCATTCCAGCTTTGTTATAAACATATTTCCGGCTCTCCATGGACCCAGTGTATGCGAGCTAGAGGGACCAACGCCTATTTTAAACATATCAAAAACTGATATATTTTCTTCTTTCATATATTTATCATTTATGCGTTTTGTTTTCCATGAGATCAATCGAACTTTAACTTGTTTAAAGCATTAAATTGTGTCATAAAAATCTAATATAAGTTTTCCTCTGCTTGTACCATATTCCTTTTTGTATTTCTTAGTAATTAATTGAAATTTATTTTTTTAAGAGCTTTTTTTAATTAAGCGGAATATCATATTTTCTCATTAGTTTAGAAGGATTATTATAAAGTATGAGTGTGTTTAAAGGTATAAAAGACTTTGTCTTTTATCTGATTCTATTAATAAACCTTCTTCCTAAACCAGCCTTAAGCCAAACTGAAAAGTTAGAATTCAAAAGGATTACAACTAAAGATGGCCTATCACAAAGTACGGTTCAATGTATTTTGAGAGATAGAGAAGGTTTCATGTGGTTTGGCACAAGAGACGGTCTTAATCGTTACGACGGGTATAAGATGGTTATTTATAAAACCAACCCAGCAGATGACCGTACGATCAATGACAACTACATCAATGCTCTTTTTGAAGATAAAGCAGGTGATTTGTGGATTGGAACGAAAAAAGGACTGGATCGATATAATCGTAAAACAGCATCGTTTAGCCATTTTGATAAGTTTGGGAACTCAGTAATTGTAAGGGATTTGTTTCAAGACAGTAAAAGGAACCTGTGGATTGCAACAAAAAGGGGGCTTTTTTTATTCGATAATGGGAAGAAGTTTAAAAACTTTACTACTAATGAGATTGCACGAATTATTGAAGGAAATAGCGGTGACCTTTGGCTTGCAATGGCTGGTAGTGGTTTAGGGAATTTCGATCTAAAGACACATAAACTTATTACTTACAAGAATGATAAGAAAAATAAAAATTCACTTAGTGGTGATTTTTTAAGGCATATTATTAAGGATAAAAAAGGAAATATATGGGCTGCAACTCGTGACGAAGGATTGTCCATGTTTAATCCTTCGACTAAAATCTTTAAAAACTTCCGTAATGTACCGGGCAATTCGCACTCACTTGTTTACGATGATTTAACTGGGTTAAATGTAAGTTCAGATGGTAAAATATGGATTGGTACGGACAGCAAAGGGCTGTGTAAGTTTGATCCGGAAACTAACCTTTTTACTTCTTACGCATATAACAATAAGGATAAAACAATAAGGACTATTTATAAGGATAATCGTGAAAATATATGGCTTGGAACGCATTCCGGTGGTGTTCTTTTTATTTCAAGAAATGCTAAAAAGTTTAAATATTATCAACAGGACCTTCTTTCTCCGAACACATTAAGCAGCAATTCCATTAGAAGTATTTATACAGATACGGATGGTGATATATGGATGGGCACTGAGGCTGATGATCTGAATTATCTAAATACTAAAACCGGTATTTATACCATTTTAAAGAGTGACAGTAAAAATAGGAATAGTCCGGCAAGTAATAAAATTTATGCTATAAGCCAGCTTAATGAGGATACGTTGGTATTTGGGTATTTTAGAGGAGGTATTGATTTCTATAATAAGCGGACTGGTAAATTCACCCATTATCCCTTTTATGAGCTGGAAGCAAATGGTAAGTATCCTGCAACTGTAAATACCATTTTTAAAGACAAAAAGAACGATTTATGGATTGGTACCACCAAGGGGTTGCTTCATTACAATAAAACAACCGGGAAGTTCATTTATTCAAGCAATAAGGGCGCAGAATTAAATAGAATTTTTGCTTTTAGAATTGATTCAAAGGGCAATAGCTGGATGGGTACGCAGAAAGGATTGGTTTTTATTAATGGTAAAACAGGGAAAAGGATAACCTTCTTGAATAATAAAAAAGATCCTAAAAGCATTAGCTATGGTATAATTAACTGTATTCACGAAGATAAAAGAGGACATATCTGGTTAGCAATTGGTGGGGGAGGATTGAGCCTTTTTAATGCTAAAGATCAATCATTTACCAGTTTTAAAGAAAAAGAGGGCTTGCCAAATGATGTGTTATATGGGATTCTTGAAGACAATAAAGATAATTTATGGATCAGTACGAACAATGGAATTGCAAAGTTTAATACTTTGACGAAAAACTGCATTAACTATAAGCCTGCGAAAGAGGACGAAGAGAATGAGTTTAGAAGAGGTGCATTTTTTAAGAACAATAAAGGATTGATGTTTTTTGGAAGTTTAGAGGGCATGATTAGTTTTCAGCCAGACAGCATTAAAGGAAACCCTTTTATTCCACCTGTTTATATTACTGGATTACAGATTTTCAATAAGCAGGTTATTCCAAATCAAAAGAATTCGCCTCTTACTAATGATATCACAGAGACCAAAGAAATTACTTTAGATCATAATCAATCCGTGTTTTCTTTTGAGTTTGCCGCATTGAACTATACCTCTTCTGAAATGAATCAGTATGCCTATAAAATGGAAGGATTTGATGAGGGCTGGATGCAAGTTGGGCATGTAAAGACTGCTACTTATACTAACCTTGATCCGGGTACCTATACATTCAGAGTTCGGGCTAGCAACAATGATGGGTTATGGAATGAAAAAGGAACTTCCATTAAAGTAATCATCAAGCCCCCTTTTTGGCTTACCTGGTGGTTTAGAATACTAGTTCTGGCTGTGATTGCCTTTTTCATTTATCTTGGTATAAAACTCAGATTTAAGCGGATAGAGAATCAGAAAAGGGTGCTGGAGGAGCAAGTACTCATCCGAACTGCAGAAGTTGTGGAGCAATCTAAGATCGTAAATGATCAGGCAGATAATTTGCAGTTAATAAACGAGGAATTACAAAGTCAGGCTGAAGAACTTCAATCTCAATCAGAACACTTACAGATACTGAATGAAGAGCTTCACGAGAAGAGTAATGAAGCTGAAATAGCTAAGGAAGAGGCTATCAAAGCAAACCAGGCTAAGAGTGTATTCCTGGCTACAATGAGTCACGAAATTCGTACTCCAATGAATGGTGTTATTGGTATGGCTTCTTTGTTGGCCCAGACTAATTTAGATCAGGAGCAGGAAGATTATGTAAATATTATCAATACAAGCGGGGATGCCTTATTGAGCGTTATTAATGATATCCTTGATTTCTCTAAAATAGAGTCCGGAAATTTAGAGCTTGAATTGCATCCTTTTGATTTACGCCAGTGCATAGAAAATGTAATGGATGTTTTTGGAGGGAAAGCGGAGAAAATTGGAATTGATCTGGTATACCAGATTGACCATAGGCTGCCTGTCATGATTGTTGGAGATAGCTTAAGACTTCGTCAGATATTAGTTAATCTGATCAGCAATTCGCTCAAGTTCACTCAATATGGAGAAGTATTTGTAAAAGTGGGTTTAGAAAGTACAAATACTGATGGCATATCTATTCGGTTTGATGTACATGATACAGGGATAGGCATTGCAGAGGATAAAGTATCCCGGTTATTTAAAGCTTTTTCACAAGTTGATTCTTCTACGACCCGAAAATATGGGGGTACTGGATTGGGATTGGTAATCAGTGAGCGCCTTGTAAAGCTAATGGGTGGTGAGATAGGACTAAACAGTCAGGAAGGAGTAGGAACCACTTTTTCCTTTAACATCAAAACTAAGGCAGCAGAAAGTTCGGAAAAGAAGTATGTCAGTTTCGGTAAGGAGACTGAAGGGAAACGTGTATTAATTGTAGATGATAATCTGACTAACCTGACTATTCTAAAGAGCCAGTTAGAGTTATGGAAATTAGAGGTTAAAACGGCCGTGTCAGGAAAATCTGCCTTGGAAATTTTAACAAATGATAGAAATTTTCAGCTCATTATTTCGGATATGCAAATGCCTGATATGGATGGTATTGAGTTGGCGGGAGCAATAAAGAAAAAAATCACTACCATTCCAATTATGCTTTTAAGTTCAGTTGGAGACGAAAGCAAATCTAAATATCCTCACTTATTTAGCTCTGTAATCACTAAACCAGTTAAACTACAGCAGCTTTTTAAGCTTGTTCAGATGGAGCTAAAGCAAACTAAGGAGATTTCGGATATCACTGCAAAAGTAAAACCAATTACGGATGATTTTGCACTGATTTATCCATTATGTATTTTGATTGCTGAGGATAACTTGATTAACCAGAAGTTGACAATGCGGATACTGAATAAATTAGGATACCAGGCAGATATTGCTAACAACGGGAAAGAAGTATTAGAAATGATGCAGGTAAAAACATACAATTTAATTCTTATGGACATGCTGATGCCAGAAATGGATGGGCTGGAAGCAACAAGGGCTATTCGGGCGAGTGCTATATCTCAACCCAACATTATAGCGATGACAGCTAATGCATTGCCTGAAGATCGTGAAGCTTGTATAAAGGCTGGAATGGATGAATACATCAGTAAACCAATTAGCTTACAGATTTTAATAGATTTTCTAAAAGAAACAGCGACTAAAGTTGCATGTGAATAACTAAATAGATTGATACCAATGTTAAAGATTTAGCTTTTTACAGGACTTCTTTTTTCTTCCAAGCCAAATTAAGAACCCGGTTATGGGCATACTGGCGGCTATCAAGCTAGCCAGGAAGGCAATGATCTTGCCTGCAATTCCACCGATTGCTCCCACATGAATATCATAGTTCATGCGCATGATTTTATCAGCAATAGAAGCATTCTGCAGCTTTCCATACCTGTGTTTAACTTCTTTCTCCTTTAAGGTATATTGGTCATAAAATAGATAGGTATACTGCCAAAAGGTACCTGTGTTTGGATTCATGGCTACCTCAATTACAGATTTTGCATTTTCGGGTGGATGTATTTCTATGCTTCCTTTGTAGCCGGGATTTTCTTTCATGGTTTTGTACCACAACTTATCCATCGCTGGAATGTTACTGGCTTTGTTCATTATGCGGATGGAATCAGAATAGATTTCCTGGTATGCTACTTCCTGTCTGCCTCCTGAAGCAATCCAATATACAGAATTAGAGAACCATTGAAAGCCCATTACTAAGCCAGTTAAAGCTAGGAAAATAGCGACCCATGTAACATAAAACCCGAATACATTGTGTAAATCATAATTCCTTCTGCGCCATCGGGCATGCCATTTAATCGTAAAACGTTGTTTAAGGGCTGCCTTATGTCTGGGCCACCATAGGATGATCCCGGTTATCATGAGCAGTACAAAAACAAGTGTGGCAGAGGCAAGAATGGGCTGCCCGATATGAGGAGGTAACCATAAGTAGAAATGTCCCATGATTATAATGCGAAAGAAGTCATCGGACATGTTTTTCACCTCAAGGACCTTTCCCGTATAAGGGTTCAGGAACACGATATAATAATAGGCTTCCGGCTTATCACCATAATATACGGCTGTGGCTGATTTGCCGGGTTCATATCCGATACTGTGTGCTGCTTTGCCAGGCAATTCCTGATCGGCAATCTTCTTTAGTTCGGAGGGCCGGAGTAAAGGACTCTGCTCAACCTTTGTGAATCGGTAAGGTTGAGTGACATTTTCAATTTCGCGTTCAAATGCAAGTATACATCCGGTAATGCCTAAAAATAACACCAATATACCGGATATTAATCCGAGCCATAAGTGTAATTTTCCTGTTAATTTTTTGAACGTCATGTATTAAAACTTGTATGCTAAACTTAATCTGAAATTATGGTGAGCCTTTGTGTGGCAGTTAAAGAATTTTTACCAGGGATAATATGATCCGCTGTATAAGTATTTATCCAAAATATTGAAGGCATTTTAAATCGCTACAAATAAAGCATTCTTTTCTTTATGAATCAAATTATTTAGAACTAATCTATATAAGATTAGCCAAATCAGCATATTTATGCTAGGGCGACATGTAAACACTGGGGTTAGTGTAGGCACTGTATGCATGAAAACAAAAATCAACTATTCAAAATAGTCAAACGTTTGATGGAAACAATAAAATCTAAAGAGCCCTTCTTTAAACAATACGTAAAAAATGTATTAGGAGTCATACAAGGTTAATTTTGCTTTTACATTTATTTAACATACTGCAGGTATTTTCGTCTCTGAAAACAGGGGAACATATGAAGATTTTTATCAAATTAGTATTTAAAACAGCCTTTACGCTAGCTTACATACTGTTTTTCTTGACAGAAACGGCTGACGCACAGTTGCTTTCGGTTCAAGGGAAAGTTACTGATGCTCAAAATATTGCTCTTCCGGGAGTTCGGGTCGCATTAAAACGCAGTAAAATAGCGACCTCTACAGGGGCAGATGGTTCTTATAACCTATCCTTAAATCGCGTACTTACCAATCAGGATTCTTTAGAATTCAGATATATTGGTTTTGTAACAGTATCGGTACCTTACAAAGGCAACACCAGCATTAATGTGCAGATGAAAGGAGATTTGCAATCACTTAATGAAGTGGTCGTAACTGCTTTGGGTATCAAGAGAGAACAAAAAGCGCTTGGGTACGCGACACAAACGATTGATTCGAAACAGATCAATGATGCGCGTTCTAACAACTTTATCGCTGCTCTATCAGGTAAGGTGGCAGGTTTAAGGTTACTTTCGTCAGGGTCTGGCCCTCTGAACTCTACAAAGGTGTCTCTTCGTGGTGATAACTCCTTAAGTCCTAGTGGAAATAATGCGTTGATCGTCTTAAATGGAGTACCATTGATTAGTGGATTGACCTCTTCTGGTGTGAACAACGGATATGGTGCAGGTTCAGGTAATGATTCCCCAATAGATTTTGGAAATGGTATTGCGGATATTAATCCTGATGATATAGAAAGTGTAACTGTATTAAAAGGAGCTAGTGCTACCGCTTTATATGGAAGTCGTGCTGGAAATGGAGCCTTAATCATTACCACTAAATCAGGTTCAAATAATAATGGTGGAATAGGGGTTACGGTAAATTCAAACGTCAGCTTTAATGATGTGTTGAAATGGCCTGATTTTCAACATGAGTATGGTCAGGGAACGATGACCACTCAACAAGGCTTTATCCCTGCAAGTCAGCGGTATTATTCATATGGTATTACAGAAGACGGTGCAAGTACCAGTGGCACAAGCAGTGCTTTCGGTCCTGCTTTTAACGGTCAGATGTATTATCAATATGATCCCGCAACACAGACTGGAGGTACAGAACGCACTTTATGGCAGCCCTATAAGGATAATGTAAAGGGCTTTTTTAGAACTGGTTCTACTATTACAAATAGTGTCGCCTTAGAAGGTGGAAATGAAAAAGGGTCAGCCCGTGCGTCCATCACGCATTCTAAAAATGAATGGATCATGCCGAACACAGGATATGAGCGTATTACAGCCGCATTGAGTATGAATTACGCTATATCCGACCGTTTAAAGCTGAATTCAAGCGTTAATTTTACGAACAAGAGCAGTGATAACCTTCCTGCTACGGGATATAATAATCAAACGATTTCTTATTTCATGATCTTTCAGAATCCCAATGTGGACTTAGATTGGTATAAAGATAGATGGAAAACAGGCTTTGATCAGATTACACAGATTCATCCATTCAGCTCTTTCATCGATAATCCTTTTCTGATTGCGAATGAAATGACTAACGGTGTGAATAGCTACAATACAGTAGGAAACCTATCTGCTACCTATGACTTTTCAAAAAAGGTCAGCTTTATGGTTCGTTCAGGACTCAATATGCTTAATGAAGACAGGGAAACTAAACGTCCTTATAGTACGGCAAACTTTCAGAATGGGTATTATAGACAACAGAATGTTTACAGCTATGAAATTAATAATGATGCCTTACTGACGTACAAGGAAGATTTAAGCTCTTCTATTAAAATGTCGACTTCTTTTGGAGGTAACTTTAGGACCCAGCATGGTAAAGATATAAGCCGCTCTGTCGATGGGTTGGTTACTCCGGGAGTGTACAAACTTGCTAATGGAAGAAATTCGCCAGTCGGCAGTTCTTATTATATAAACAGAAAAGTAAATAGTGTCTATGGGTTGGTCGCTTTTGACTGGAAAAGTAAAGTATTCGTAGACATCACCGGTAGAAATGATTGGTCGAGTACCCTACCAGTAGCTAATAGTTCATTCTTTTATCCATCATTAAGTACAAGTTTTATCTTAAATGAAATCTTCACACTTCCTCAGGCGGTATCTTATGCTAAGTTAAGGTTATCAGCAGCAGCAGTGGGTAATGATACAGACGAGTATGGTACTAGTAAATATTACGACATCAGTAATTTCCCAAGTTCAGCAGTAGCTCCGACCTTGCTTTACAATGCGAATTTTAAACCTGAAATAATTAGAAATTTAGAAGGTGGATTAGAATTGAAACTTTTTAAAGCACGTGTAGGTTTAGATTTGACGCTTTATAGCAATAACACGAAAAATCAGATTCTGCAGATTCCTTTGGAGTCATCAACCGGGTTTACAACAGCATTATTGAATGCTGGAGAGGTACGGAATAGAGGTATTGAAGTGGTGTTCAATGCAAAGCCGATAAGTGGTAAAAGATTTAACTGGAATTCAACGATAACCTGGGCAAAGAATAATAATGAAGTGCTTTCGCTTGCCGAAGGAATGGATTTAAAACAGGATATTGGTTATGGAGGAAATGCAACGATTCAAGCCCGCGTTGGTGGTACTACAGGCGCGATCTATGGATTCAATTTCCAACGTGCTCCTGATGGACAGATCATCTATACTTCTGCTGGCTTAACTGCTCGTGGTGCTGAAATAGAATACATTGGCGATGCTTACGCTGATTGGAAGGGTGGTTTCCAGAATGAGTTTTCTTATAACCAGTTCCGGTTCAGTTTCCTGTTGGATGGCCAATATGGTGGTATGATTTATTCGCAAACCCATCATAAAATGAGTGAGCAAGGAAAGTTGAAAAGTACGTTGGCAGGTAGAGAAGATGGATTTATTATTGGAGATGGTGTGGTTAAAAATGCAGATGGAAGCTTTTCTCCAAATACGACCAAGGTAGGTGTGGGTGATTATTACGCTGATTATTACCGTAGGGCAAATGTGGAAGCCAACTCTTTTGATGCATCATTTCTTAAGTTGAGAGAAGTTCGTTTTGAATACGCTTTGCCTAAAAGTATAACAACCAGGTTGCACGTCAATAACGCCAGCTTTGCTGTGTATGGACGCGATCTGGCGATGATTACTAAGTTCCCGATGTTCGATCCTGAGACGGCGGCTTTAAACGGATCAAGTATTTTACCTGGCGTGGAAATGGGTCAAATGCCAACAACCCGTACTTTCGGGATGAACCTGACTTTTAAATTTTAGCATATTTTAACCGGATTTAAAGACTTCGTTTCTATCCCAATCATAAGTAAAAAAACATGACAACAATAAAGACAATAACAGCTACATTCCTGATGTTATGCTGTATCAATATATCTTGTACCAAAAATTTTGAGGAGTTAAATACCGATCCTAATCGATTAGATAGGGTAAGTCCCGGAACTCTGTTAAATCCAATCATTTATAGCATGGCTGCCTTCAATATGCAGAGAGCCGATGGATTTACATTCGATATCATGCAGAATGCATTGCCTTTTCCAAGTGTTGCAGGTGGAATTCACAGGTATGATGTGAGTGAGTCTGCTGGTAATTCAACCTGGAATACCTATTACAAATGGATTAAGAATATTCAGGAGATGAAAGGTGCAGCAGATGCAATAGAGGACCCTAATTACCAGGCGGTGGCATTAATTCTGAATGCCTGGGCATATGCTCAACTGACCGATTGTTTTGGCGACGTTCCAATGGATGAAGCATCGAAAGGGGATGAAGGTATCCTGCGTCCGGCCTTCAATACACAACAACAGATCTATACTAAAATTCTGGCAGACCTTGAAACTGCAAACAGTTTGTTTGATGTAAGCAGAACAATGATCTATGGTACTGATATTTTGTTTGCCAACAATATTCCTAAATGGCAAAAGTTTGGTAACTCGTTATATCTGAGACTACTCTTAAGAGTTTCAAAACGAACAGAACTTAATGCAAATGCTAAAATGGCCGAAATTATTAACAACCCGACCAAATATCCTGTTTTCGCAAGTAATACAGATGCGGCAGTATTGCAAATGACAGGAGTTGAGCCTAATGTTTCACCATGGGGTAGAGCGATTGATTTTACGAACGCACGTGCAGCCGCTTCTTTCTTTGTAGATAACCTGAACAGCTTCAATGATCCTCGTCGCCCGAAATTCATTACTGAGGCTACACGTGTTGATCCAACTACTAAAAAGGCCGTTGCAATTGGTTACACAGGAATTCCCAGTGCTTATTCAGGTGGCGATACACAGTTTGATTACACGCCATCTAACATGTCCCAAGCTTTAGTTATTGTGCCCATGGTTTCTGTATTGATGACCTATGCCGAAGTTCAGTTTATTAAAGCCGAATTAGCGTTTAAAGGGGTTATTACAGCAGATGCAAAGACCAGTTATGAAACTGGAGTGAAAGCTGCAATCGAACAATGGGGTTATACCATGCCGGCAGATTACTTTACTAATGCCACTACAACGGCTTATACGGCATATGACGGAACCTTAAACCGCATCATGCTGCAGAAATATTATGCTTTGTTTTTTAATGATTATCAACAATGGTTTGAATACAGGCGGACAGGGTTACCGATTCTTCCTAAAGGAGCATCGTTGATGAACAATGGCATTATGCCTGTTCGTTTTAAATACCCCACTACGGTAGCGTCCACAAATACAGATAATTATAAGTTAGCCGTACAATCAATGGGTGGCGATGATATAAATACAAAAGTTTGGTGGGAAAAGTAATCAGCACATAAATAAAAAATGGAACGTAGAAGTTTTTTAAAAAATATAGGTGTTATGGGGGTAGCTGTTGCTACACCCATAACCATAGTTCGCGCTGCAGTTGTCCAACCGGGCAGTTCAGATCTATCCGTTATTACTTTAAAGGGCCGTGTTTCTTCAAATGGAAGAGCAATTCCAGGAATTGCAGTCACCGATGGATTGAATGTTACGGTAACAAATGCAAACGGTGAGTATAATTTATTGACCAACAAAACGACAAAGTTTGTCTACATCTCAATGCCTTCCGGATATGAGTTTCCACATGAAAAGAGTCTGGCTAAATTCTTTAAGGAGATTGTTCATACACAGAATGAGTTTAATGCCGACTTTGAATTGAAAAAACTCTCTAAAAGCGATGACAAACATACTTTTATTGTTTTTTCAGATCCGCAGATCCAGAATCAGCAAGATGCTCAGTTGCTATTAGAACACTCAGCGCCTGATTTGAAAGCACTGATCGATACCTATCCGAAAGATGCGCTAATTCATGGAATAGGATGCGGTGATCTGGTATGGGATAACTTCGAACTTTATGCTGATTATAAACAAGCTATTGGCATGAGTGGGATTCCTTTCTTTAATTTGATCGGAAACCATGACATGGATAATGAGGCTCGTAGCGATGAAGGCTCTTCAGATACATTTAAAAAACATTTCGGACCAACTTATTACTCTTACAATCGTGGTCAGGTACATTACATTGTACTGGATGACGTGTTTTTTTTAGGTGCTACTAAAAAATATATTGGTTACATCACTGAAACCCAATTGCAATGGCTGGAGCAGGATCTGAAACTAGTAAAATCAGGATCCACTGTAGTCTTAAGTCTGCACATTCCTACCTTCACCGGTCAGCTCCGCAGAGAGAAATCAAAGGATGATGGGTTGGGTGGCAGTGTGGCGAACCGTAAGCTGCTTTATGAAATGCTTAAAGGATACCAGGTGCATATCATGTCGGGACATACCCATTTCAATGAAATCTGGCAGGAAGATCATATCACCGAACATGTTCATGGAACGGTTTGTGGAGGTTGGTGGACAGGTGACATTTGTGGTGATGGTACCCCTAACGGATATGGCGTTTACGAAGTGGACGGCGGTAAATTAAGTTGGTATTATAAAGCAACCGGGAAGCCTAAAACGCATCAGATCAGGATTTATCCTCCCGGAAAACATGCCGAGTTCAATACAGAAGTTTGTATCAATATATGGAACTGGGATAAAACATGGCAGGTTGAATGTTTTGCGGATGGCAAATCATTGGGAACACCGGAGCAGCGCACAGCTTTTGATCCAATGGCCTTTGATTTACTTGAAGGGGATTCGAAACCTAAACCTCGTGGATGGGTGGACCCTATTCTAACGGATCATTTGTTTTTTGCGAAACCGACTTTGAACGCTAAAGTCATTAAGGTAATCGCAAAAGATCTTTTCGGCCATATGTATACAGAAACACTTACTTTATAACGAATGAGAGGAAGCAGATGGCAAGGTGGTAGCTTTTAAGCTTCAATCACATAAATATACCTTACCGTATTTGATAGAACAGGTGACCCTGTAAAGGAGATATATTCCACTTCATATTAAATGAGCGAAAGTAACAATTTAAATAAGCGAAAGTAACAATTGCAAACATTAATGGGAAAATACGTTTTTATTTAACAAATTTGGAGAATGAAAAAATCGTTGTTTATTACTTTTGCATTGTCGCCTGTGATGCTTTTTGCTCAGCAGGGTGCATATACGGTTAAAGGTTCAATTGGTAAATATAATGTGCCTGCTAAAGTGTATATGTTATATAGTGCTGCAGGTCAGCCTATGACAGATTCTGCGACAATGAAGGATGGCAAATTTACTTTTAAGGGTACCATTGCGGAGCCCAGTTCAGGGATTTTGATTCTTGATCCTAAAGGAGTTGGTCTTGATTCGTTAAAAGCAATAGGAACTCCTGATCTTACCTCGTTCTATGTTGAAAAAGGAGAGTACTCCATTGAAAGCAAGGACTCTTTATCTAAAGCAATAATAAAAGGTAGTAAACTGAATACGGATAACCAGCTTTTATCAGCTCGTCTTAAATCAATAAACGATGGTTTTAAAGCATTGAATGCCGAATATCAAAAAGCTTCGGCAGATCAAAAAGGCAATGCTGACTTTATGGGGGATTTGCAAAACCGCTTTGAGAAGATTACGCAGCAACAAAATGAAGTTTTCAAACAATTTATTAAAGAACACCCCGCTAGCTTTGTTAGTGTAAGTGCCCTTATTGCTATGGCAGGCAGGGATCCTCAATATGCAGAAATAGACCCTTTAATTAAATCACTAAGTCCCGAACTTCAAAAAAGTGCATCACTTCAGCCTTTGATTCAAAGTTTAGCATCCCTTAAAAATACTTCAGTTGGTGCTATTGCAATGGACTTTATGCAAAATGATATCAATGGGAAACCCGTTAAATTATCTGATTTTAAAGGTAAATATGTACTGCTTGATTTTTGGGCATCATGGTGTGGTCCATGCCGCCAGGAAAATCCCAATGTAGTACTTGCTTATAACAAGTATAAAAACAAAAACTTCACTGTTTTAGGTGTTTCACTTGATCGTGAGAATCAGAAAGCGAATTGGTTAAAGGCTATTGAAACTGATGGTCTGGTATGGACACAGGTTTCCGATCTTAAATTCTGGAATAATGATGTAGCCCGTTTGTATGGGATCCGCTCAATTCCTCAGAATTATTTAATTGACCCTACCGGTAAGATCGTTGCTGTAAACTTACGTGGAGCTGAATTAGATCAAAAACTTGCAGAGATCCTTTAACAGAGAATATAAAATTTTCAAAATAAGCACAAAAGGCTGTTTCTTAGTATTAGGAAACAGCCTTTTGTGCTTATTTTCAATTATTACAAGTATAGTAGAATTTCCAACTTCAGTCCTTTGTATCAGATTGAGATTAGCTGATTAATAAGGTTAGTCCCAAATCCGCAATAGTGATTTAACCGCTCTAATTTAAAGCAAATCAAACCCAATATCAGTACGGAAATACCGACCATCAAAGTAAATCCTTCCTGCATCAGCTACTGCCTGTTGTACCGCATTAAAAAGTGTATCCTGTAAAGAGGTGACAGCCAAAACCCTGCCTCCCGAAGTCTTCACAATGTTATCCTCCAAAGTAGTTCCTGCATGAAAGGCAAGTGAGCCTCTTAGGTTTTCTATTCCGGAGATTGTTTTACCGCTTATATATTCTCCGGGGTAACCTCCGGAAACTAACATTACTGTAGCGGCTGTTTTCTTAGATATGACCAATTCTTTTTCAGCCAGGTTTTCATTGGCAACCCCTAGAAGCAGATCCAGGAAATCACTTTCAATCCTTGGAATGACACTTTCTGTTTCAGGATCACCCATCCGCACATTATATTCAATCACAAAAGGTTCGCCGTCAATATTCATCAGACCAATAAAGAGAAATCCTTTATAATGAATCTGATCAATCTTTAACCCATATATAGTAGGTTTGATGATGTCATTCTCTACTTTCAGCATGAATGCTTCGTCGGCGAATGATACAGGAGAGATCGAACCCATTCCTCCGGTGTTTAAGCCGGTATCTGCTTCACCTATCTTTTTATAGTCTTTTGCTTCAGGTAGTATTTTATATGAATGCCCATCTGTTAGTACAAACACAGAAAGCTCAATCCCGTCCAGAAATTCTTCAATCACCACTTTACTGCTTGCTTCACCAAATTTGGCATCCTGAAGCATGGCAATTAATTCAGTTTGTGCTTCTTCAAGCGTCTGACAAATCAACACACCTTTACCGGCAGCAAGTCCGTCAGCCTTCAGTACAATAGGAAGTTTATGTGTTTCCAGGTAATCAAGACCTTCATTTAGCGAATTAACGGTAAACGTAGCAGATGCAGCAGTGGGTATAAAATGCCTGCGCATAAATGCTTTCGAATATTCTTTACTCCCCTCTAACTTGGCGCCTTCCTGCTGTGGACCTATGACAGGAATTGCTTTTAACTCCGCATCAGCAAGAAAAAAGTCGTGAATCCCTTTTACCAAAGGTTCTTCCGGCCCCACTAGCACCATGTTTATATCGTTATTTAATACAAACTCACGGATGCCTTCAAAGTCCGTTGGTTGCAAGTTGACATTTTGACCATACGCACCTGTGCCAGCATTACCTGGAGCAATAAATAATTCACTGCAGAGCGGACTTTGAGTAATCTTCCAGGCAAAAGCACTTTCCCTTCCACCTGAACCTAATAAAAGAATGTTCATGGAAGCAAATATATAGGAAAAGGATCAGGATTAGAGCTCTAAATTAGTACGAACTGTCGGATCTTTTATCTTGCAGCCCGCTGATATAGCCGTTTTGAAATCTGATCTGATTTTGTAGATGTTAAAAACGTATTAATTTATATAAAGTAGTCGGAGTAAAGCATCGAAATCAATACTAATTTACTAGTTTTGCGTTATTATGTCAAATTGACTGATGAGGGCCTAATGGCGCAATTGTTGGTCAACTAGAATTTATTCAAGATACACATGTTAGGATTTTTAAATAAACTATTCGGAAGTAAGTCTGATCGCGATATAAAACAAATTCAACCTCTTGTTGAACAGATTAAGGCAGTATATCCCACATTAGCCACTTTGTCTGACGACGAACTCCGTGAAAAGACCTCTTTTTTTAAGAACAAAATAAAAGAAGGATTAGCAGATATCGATCAGGAGGTTACAGACCTTAAAGAACAAGCCGAATCACCAACTCTTTCTGTAGATGCCAAAACTGATCTCTATGAGGCGGTAGATAAGCTGTTGAAGGATCGCGATAAAGAACTCGAAAAGATTTTACTTGAAATTCTTCCTGAAGGTTTTGCCGTAGTAAAGGAAACTGCCAGAAGATTTACAGAGAACAAAAAGATTGTAGTTACTGCTACAGACTTCGATAGGGAACTTGCTTCCCGCAAACCCAATGTGGTTATTGAAGGCAATAAAGCTATTCACAGTAATACCTGGCTTGCTGCCGGAACAGAAGTAGTATGGAACATGGTCCATTATGATGTTCAGCTAATCGGTGGTATTGTTCTTCATCAGGGTAAGATTGCTGAAATGGCTACTGGTGAAGGTAAAACGTTGGTTGGAACTTTGCCTGCTTACTTAAATGCCCTTGCTGGAAATGGCGTTCACATTGTTACCGTGAATGATTACCTGGCACGTCGTGACTCTGAATGGAATGGTCCTTTATTCGAATTCCATGGTCTATCGGTAGATTGTATCGACAGACATCAGCCTAATTCTGAAGAACGCCGTAAAGCGTACCTTGCCGATATCACTTTTGGTACCAACAATGAATTCGGTTTTGATTATCTGCGTGATAACATGACTCAGAATCCAGAAAGTCAGGTGCAAAGGAAATTGCATTTTGCAATGGTAGATGAGGTTGACTCGGTATTGATTGATGATGCACGTACTCCTTTAATTATATCCGGACCTATTCCAAGAGGTGATGAGCATGAGTTCTATGAACTTAAGCCAAGAATTGAACGCCTTGTTAGTGTACAGCGTAATTATATTACCGGTGTTTTAAATGAAGCCAAAAAATTAGTTGCCGAAGGTAAAACAGGTCCTACAGAAGGTGGGTTAGCCTTATTGCGTGCGCATCGTGGTTTACCTAAAAACAAGGCTTTAATCAAGTTCATGAGCGAATCTGGTGTGAAACAGATCATGATGAAGAGTGAGAATTATCACATGCAGGATCAGAATAAGGAAATGCCTAACGCCGATTCGGAACTGTTCTTCGTTATTGATGAAAAAAACAACCAGGTAGAACTTACTGAAAAAGGAATTGAACTGATCACTACTTCCGGTGAAGATGCCAGCTTCTTTATTATGCCTGACGTCGGTACAGAGATTGCTGACATTGAAAAATCAGACTTAAGTAACGAAGATAAGATTGCCCGGAAAGAAGATTTGATGCGCGATTTCGGCATTAAATCTGAGCGGATCCATTCGGTAAATCAACTATTAAAGGCTTACACTCTATTTGAACGTGACGTAGAATATATCATTGATGAGGGTAAAATCAAAATTGTAGATGAGCAGACAGGCCGTATTATGGACGGACGTCGTTATTCCGATGGTTTACACCAGGCAATTGAAGCAAAAGAAAATGTTAAGGTTGAAGATGCCAGTCAAACCTATGCCACTATAACACTCCAAAATTACTTTAGAATGTACCACAAGCTTTGTGGTATGACTGGTACTGCTGTAACTGAGGCCGGTGAACTTTGGCAGATCTATAAACTCGATGTTGTAGAAATTCCTACCAACGTACCGAACTCCCGTGCAGATAT
Source organism: Arcticibacter svalbardensis MN12-7 (assembly GCF_000403135.1). Taxonomy (GTDB): domain Bacteria; phylum Bacteroidota; class Bacteroidia; order Sphingobacteriales; family Sphingobacteriaceae; genus Arcticibacter; species Arcticibacter svalbardensis. Next base: position 29,434 of record NZ_AQPN01000032.1, on the reverse strand, counting down.
GGAGGACAAAGTGTTCCGTACAGTAAGAGAGAAATATAATGCAGTAGTGGATGAAATAACCGCTTTAACTCTGGCAGGCCGACCAGTACTTGTTGGTACTACATCTGTTGAAATCTCCGAACTATTAAGTCGTATGTTGAAACTCCGTGGTGTAAAACATAATGTACTGAATGCGAAAATGCATCAAAAAGAGGCTGACATTATTGCCGAAGCCGGTCAGGCCGGAACCGTTACCATTGCAACCAATATGGCTGGTCGTGGTACGGATATCAAGCTGGGTGCAGGCGTTAAGGATTCAGGTGGTTTAGCTATAGTCGGTACAGAACGACATGAATCACGACGGGTTGACCGTCAGTTACGTGGACGTGCCGGTCGTCAGGGTGACCCCGGATCGTCTCAGTTCTTCGTTTCTCTGGAAGATAACCTGATGCGTTTATTCGGATCAGAACGTATTGCCAGCATTATGCAGCGTATGGGTATTGAGGAAGGCGAAGTGATTCAGCATTCCATGATTACCAAGTCAATCGAAAGAGCACAAAGGAAAGTTGAAGAGAACAATTATGGTATTCGTAAGCGATTGCTGGAATATGATGACGTAATGAACTCCCAGCGTAGTGTGGTTTATACTAAACGCCGGAACGCTTTATACGGCCAACGTCTTGAAGTTGACTTAAGTAATACATTTTATGATACCGTAGAAGATATCGTTTCTGAATATAAAGAAACTGCGAATTACGAAGGTTTTCAACTGGAAATTATCCGTGTCTTCTCTTTAGATGCAGAGATTGATGCAAAAGAGTTTACAGAAAGCTCTATAAGTAAACTGACAGAACGCTTATTCTTGAAGGTATCTGATTTTTATACCCGTAAAAAGGACAGCATAGCTGCTCAGGCATTCCCGATCCTGGATCAGGTTTATCATGAGCGAGGCGATGTGATTGAAAATATTATCGTTCCTTTCTCCGACGGCATACGAAATCTACAGGTTGCTTCAAATTTGAAGAAGTCAGTCGAAACTAAAGGACATGAAGTATTCAGAGTGTTTGAAAAGACAGTGGTACTTGCCCTGATTGACGACGCATGGAAAGAACATTTGCGCGAAATGGATGAGTTGAAACAGTCTGTTCAAAATGCCGTTTACGAACAAAAAGATCCATTGGTTATCTACAAAATGGAAGCCTTTAATCTGTTCAAGCAAATGCTCATCTCGGTGAATAAAGATGTGGTTAGTTTCTTGTTTAAAGGTGGAATTCCAATGCAGGAGTCAGAGGATGTCAAAGAGGCTCGTCCTCAGCCTAAGCAGGATATGTCGAAACTTAAAGTTTCTAAACCTCAGCTTGCAACGGTATCCGATGATCCTAATACAATAGGGATGGAAGATACGCGTGAACCACAGAAACAAATGCCTATTCGCGTAGAACAAAAGATCGGTAGAAATGATCCTTGTCCTTGTGGAAGTGGCAAAAAATATAAGAACTGCCATGGTGCAGGTCTGGAATAATAAACTATGTTAAAAGAAAAAATCCGGCAATTGGCGGAGAATATATACGGCGATGTGGTTATACATCGCCGTTTTCTGCATGCCCACCCCGAATTATCTTTTCAGGAATATAACACATCATCTTTTGTAAAGACATGCCTGGATGATTTAGGCATCAGCTGGCATGCTTTAGCTGATACCGGTGTGGTAGGCATTATCAAAGGCGATCTTCCTTCTGATGTGGTTATTGCCCTTCGTGCAGATATGGACGCGCTTCCCATTACAGAGAAAAATAATGTGGAATACAAGTCGCAAAATGAAGGTGTCATGCATGCATGCGGACATGATGTTCATACTGCCTCTCTTTTGGGTACAGCACGCATTCTTCAAACATTAAAAGCTGAGTTTGGCGGTACCATCAAGTTGATCTTTCAACCTGCTGAAGAAAAACTTCCCGGTGGTGCAAGTCTCATGATCAAAGAAGGTGTGCTGGAAAATCCTAAGCCCGTTGCGGTATTAGGTCAGCATGTGATGCCTTTAATCGATGCGGGAAAAATAGGGATCCGTTCCGGAAAGTATATGGCATCTACGGATGAAATTTATGTAACCGTGATAGGAAAAGGTGGTCATGGTGCTCAACCGCACCAGAATATTGATCCTATTTTAATCACTGCCCACATTATTGTCGCATTGCAACAGATTGTGAGCCGTGTTGCCGATCCCCGTCTCCCTACTGTATTATCATTTGGAAAAGTAATTGCCAATGGTGCCACGAACATTATTCCGAATGAAGTTTATCTGGAAGGTACCTTCCGTACGCTTGATGAAGAATGGCGCTATGAAGCACATAAACACATGAAAAAAATGGCTGAAGGCATTGCTGAAGCCATGGGTGGAACATGTGAATTCAAAATTGCCCATGGATATCCATTCCTTGTCAATGAGGAAAAACTAACCGCCAGTGTACGCGAGTATGCCGAGGATTATTTAGGTAAGGACAACGTAGAAGATCTTGATATATGGATGGCAGCGGAAGATTTTGCTTATTATTCGCAGGCTGCTGATGCCTGTTTTTACCGTTTGGGTATTCGTAACGAAGAAAAGAACATAACATCTTCGGTGCATACCCCAACTTTTAATATTGACGAATCTGCGCTGATCTGCAGTACCGGCTTAATGGCCTATCTCGCTGTAAAGCGTTTAGGTAATTAAACACCCTAATTCTAATAATCCTCCTATGAAAAGACTGATCTTGTTTTTTATACTGGGCACATCCATTTGTCAGGCTCAGGAATTACAACGGTTCAACCCGGATACAGTTCTTACCATCAGACTTGATTCAGCAGTAAGTATTAAAGGGGAACGGATTAATGTGCAGATGTTCATTAACAAAGTAACCAGCGATACCAGCTTTTATGAGGCCTTCCGTAAAATGAAACAATATAGTTTCACTGCCGAAAACCGCATTTTTACTTTCGATAAGAAAAATAGGGTGGAAGGGAAAATCTACCGAAAAATCTTCCACAACAACCAGGGGAAGTATAAAATGCAGTACCTCGCCAAACAGGACAGCGGAAAACTTTTCAAGAAGAACGGCAAGTATCAGCTTTATACCGTGGAAATGTTCGATTACATCTTCATGAATGCCTATAACTCTGATTTTGTAAAAACGGATGCTACCGCAAGTGGCGACAAAAAAGGCAACGAGTCTTATAAAGACAAACTCAAAACTTTATTATTCACTCCCGGACGACCGGTAAAAGGGGTTCCTCTGATAGGAAGCAAGACACAGATTTTTAGTCCCAATATGAGGCAATACTATGACTACACCTTTTATAGTGGGAATTACCTGGATACTATTCCCATTTATACTTTTCGGGTCAAAGTGAAGGATGATCTATCCGGTTGGACAAAAAGCGGCTTAATGATCAAGGAGCTCAATACCATTTTCGATAAAAGAAATATGCAGATTCTGGGGCGCTCTGTCACCATGAATTATGGTAATCTAGTGTTCGACTTTGACGTGAAGATGAATATTGAGATGGGCTATTTTGATCAGGGAGAGACCATCCTGCCTACTAAAATAACCTATGAGGGAAACTGGGACGTTCCATTCAAGAAAGAAGAGAGGGCAAGTTTTTTGATTCTGCATAAAGGATATAAAAAAGAACATTAATACGTTCCTATATATCAGTTTATTTATAATTTAAAGCCGTATTAAATTCTTTTCATGATTCCTAAAGAGACCGTCGACAAAATCTTAGAAACAGCACGTATCGATGAGGTAGTGGGCGATTTTGTGGCGCTTAAAAAACGAGGAACCAGTCTCATTGGTCTTTGCCCTTTTCATAACGAGTCCACACCATCCTTTCACGTTTCAGTTCCCAAAGGAATCTTTAAATGTTTTGGCTGTGGGAAAGGTGGCGATTCGACGCGTTTCATCATGGACCATGAGAAATATTCTTATCCCGAAGCGTTAAAGTACCTTGCCAATAAATACCAGATTGAAATAGCTGAGGAAGTTCAATCGCCGGAACGACAGGAGGCTGACCTTCGTCGCGAAGGCTTATATGTAGTTACCACACGTGCCGCCCGCTTTTTTCAGGACAGTATGTGGACCTCTCAGGAAGGACAAACCATAGGCCTGGGCTATTATAAAGAGCGGGGTTTCCGGGACGAAGTCCTTAAAAAGTTTGAGTTAGGTTATTCTCCTGATTCATGGGATGCCTTTATCACGAAAGCACTGCAGGAAGGGTTCAATGAAAAGATTCTGGAAGATGCAGGTCTGGCTATCCGAAATGACAAAGGCAAGTTATACGACCGCTTCAGGGGCAGGGTTTTATTCCCAATCCACAGTTTCACCGGAAGAATCATTGGCTTCGGCGGACGTACTTTAAAGACCGACAAAAAGGTTCCTAAATACGTCAACTCTCCGGAAAGTGAAATCTACCATAAATCAGATGTGCTTTATGGTCTTTACTTTGCCAAAAAGGCTATTCGCGACGCAGATAACTGCTACCTGGTAGAAGGTTATGCCGATGTATTATCCGTACATCAGGCTGGCATTGAGAACGTGGTGGCATCGTCCGGTACCTCACTTACCACCGCTCAAATTCGCTTAATCGGCAGGTTTACCAAAAATATTACCATTCTCTATGATGGTGATCCGGCAGGTATCAAAGCCTCCCTCCGCGGATTGGATATGATCCTGGAAGAAGGATTGAATGTACGGGTTGTATTATTTCCCGACGGACATGATCCCGATTCCTACGTCCGCAAACTAGGAAGCTCCGAATTCAAGAATTACATAGAGAAGAATCAGAAAGACTTTATCCTCTACAAAACTACTATCTTACTAAAATATGCTGGCACCGACCCAATCAAAAAAGCAGGAGTCATTCGTGAAGTAGTAGAAAGTATTGCTAAGATTCCGGATAGTATCAAAGCATCGGTTTTTATACGGGAATGCAGCACGCTGATGCAGATCGACGAGCGCGCATTAATTACCGAACTCAATAAACTTAAACAGGGGAAATATAAAGCCCCCCGCCAGGATGAACCTGATCCACTACCACCTCCGGATGGAATGGAGTATGCGGATATCCCCAGCATTCTTGCACAAGTTCAGGAACAGGAAGTAGTTCGGCTTCTGCTGAACTATGGACATGAACTGGTTAATTGGGACGGGGTAACCGATACCTACATTGCGCCTTATGCGATCTCTAATATGGCAGACGTAACCTTTGAAGACCCCGTTTGTAAGTTGATCATTGACGAATATGCCAAACGGATTGATGACGGAGAATTGCCTACCGTGCAGGATTTCATACAAAGCAGGGACCAGCGGATAGCCGATATGGCCATCTCCCTGGTTACTTCTCCCTACGTTTTAAGCGATAACTGGTATGATAAAAGGAAGATCTTTGTCCGCAATGAGACAGAAAATATGCGCGCAACGATACTCGGTGGAATCTTTCATCTTAAAAAACGAAAGGTAGAAGAGATCCTGAAGAACATCAGGGAGGAAATACAGAAGGAAGTCGATGAGGATAACATGACTATTTTATTGCAGCGTTATATGCGTGTAAAGGAAGTGGAAAAAGGAATCTCTGCATTTTTAGGATCTGTAGTTGTAAAATAATGGCAAGCCACAATGATCTTGGAAAACGGGGAGAAGAACTCGCAACAGATTATCTGAAGGACCTTGGATTCCGGATCATGAATAAAAACTGGACCTATGGTAAGGCTGAAGTAGATATCATCGCATCTTTTGACCGATACCTGGTTTTTGTAGAAGTAAAAACAAGGTCAGGAACTGATTTTGGTCAGCCTGAAGACTTTGTATCACCTTCTAAACAAAAACGATTACAATGGGCTGCTGAAGGTTATATTTACCAGTTCAAATACCAGGGGGAGGTTCGCTTTGATATTGTTTCCATCCTGTTTGATGAAACCGGAAAATTTAAAATTAATCATATAGAGGATGCCTTTTGGGGTTAAACATCCTTTGTCAAAGAATAGAAATGAGAAAAATTGCTCTTTTATTTGTTTTGTTTGCCCTTGGTTTCTCTTCCTGTAAGCGGGAACTCACCACATCTACCTACTTTGTATTACCCGAAGAAGGAAGTACCTTGAAACAAGGTCATGATCTAAATTTAAAGTTATCTGCAGAAACTGGGTCATTTGACTCGGTGAGGTACCTGTTAGATACCACATACCTGGGAACGAAAATAGATACCAGTTCTTTTCGCAGTAAAACGGACAGCCTATCATTAGGCATCAAGGTCATTACCGCCCGTGTCTTTAAGAATGGAGAATTTAAAGAAACTACCACTAATATTGTATTGCTTCCTGCGAAAGATCCGGTCAACTATTCATTCGAAGTACTGCATACATTTCCGCATGATACCTCTTCGTATACCCAGGGACTCGAATTCCATGAAGGGAACTTTTATGAGAGTGCCGGAGGAAATGCTACTGACGGTATAGGTATTTCAAGCCTTCGTAAAGTAGAGCCCACTACAGGTAAGGTGCTAAAGAGTCTCGATATGCCGGAAAACGTCTTTGCCGAAGGATTAACCTTAGTGGACGACAAACTGATTCAGCTTACCTGGCAAAACCGGATCGGAATAGTGTATGAAAAAGATAGCTTTAAAAAAGTAAAAGAATTTCCTTACCAGTCTAGTCCGGAAGGTTGGGGACTTTGTTTTGACGGTAAAAGATTATACAAATCAGATGGTACCAACAGGATTTACTTTTTGAATAAAGATACCTATCAGGAAGAAGGATACATCGAAGTTTACGATCAGAATGGTGCCGTAAATGAGCTCAATGAACTCGAATGGATCGATGGACAACTTTATGCTAACGTATATCAAAAAGACCGCATCGTGATCATAGATCCCCAGACTGGTGCTGTAGTAGGCGATGTCAATATGAGCGGACTCCTACCGGCTAAAGATCATTTTGAAAACACTGATGTACTGAATGGAATAGCTTGGGACGCGAATGGCAAACGTTTATTCGTTACAGGCAAAAAGTGGAATACGCTGTTCCAGATTAAGTTGGTTGAAAAAAAGTAAAATTTGCAAGTTTGCTGATCCTAAAGGAATGGCTATAAATGAGAAATCCTCAAAATTAAAAGCTTAAGCAAGCTTTATTTTGAGGATTTCTCATTTAAATAGACACTTATGTCCCTATTTCCTTATCTCCAGTTTTTATACAGATTAATCAATCCGTTAGTAGAAGAATCATGCGATTGAACCTCGTCATCACTTCTCAATTCAGGTAAAATCTTACTGGCAAGTTGTTTTCCCAGTTCCACTCCCCATTGATCAAAGCTAAAGATGTTCCAAATGATCCCTTGCACAAAGATCTTGTGTTCGTACATGGCAATCAGCGATCCAAGTGTTTCAGGTGTAATCTTCTTAACCAGGATAGAATTCGTTGGTCTGTTGCCCAGGAATACTTTAAAAGGAGCCAGTTTCTCAATCTCTTCATCAGATTTACCAGATTCCTTCAATTCAGCAACCACTTCTTCCAAAGATTTACCGTTCATTAAAGCCTCTGTCTGTGCAAAGAAATTAGATAACAACAGCGTATGGTGCTCGCCCAATGGATTGTGCGATTGAGCAGGAGCGATAAAGTCGCAAGGAATCAATTTCGTTCCCTGGTGAATTAACTGGTAGAAAGCATGCTGACCATTTGTACCGGGTTCACCCCAGATAATCGGACCAGTTTCATAACTGACGTCATTACCATTACGGTCCACATGTTTACCATTACTTTCCATATCACCCTGTTGGAAATAGGCAGCAAAACGATGCATATACTGATCGTATGGCAAAATAGCGTTGGTTTCCGCTTCAAAGAAATTATTGTACCATACACCCAGAAGACCCAATATCACGGGGATGTTTTGGTCAAACTCGGTATTCTTAAAGTGATTGTCCATTGCATGAGCTCCAGCAAGCAAAGCTTTGAAATTCTGGAAGCCAACACCCAATGCAATTGAAGTACCAATAGCACTCCAGATGGAGTACCGACCACCTACCCAATCCCAGAACCCAAACATATTCGCGGTATCAATCCCAAAAGCAGAAACTGCTTTCGCATTCGTAGATAAGGCCGCAAAATGTTTGGCAACGTCTGCTTCAGCAGCACCAGCAGCCAGGAACCAGTCACGCGCACTATGTGCATTTGCCATTGTTTCCTGTGTGGTAAAAGTCTTGGAAGCAATTAAGAAAAGGGTAGTTTCCGCATTGATGGTCTTTAATGTTTCTGCGATATGTGTACCGTCTACATTGGATACAAAATGCAGGTTCAGGTGGTTTTTATAAGCCTTTAAAGCCTCTGTAACCATAACCGGACCAAGATCCGATCCACCGATTCCGATATTCACTACATCAGTGATCGCTTTTCCAGTATATCCTTTCCAGGTTCCGGAAATTACAGCATCAGTAAATTTTTCAATTTTACCCAGCACTTCATTGATGTCAGGCATTACATCTTTACCGTCAACCAGCACTTCCAAATTGCTCTGATTCCTTAGGGCAGTGTGCAAAACCGCACGGCCTTCTGTTTCATTGATCGCTTCACCACTAAACATGGCGTTGATTGCTTCTTTCAGTCCGCATTCCGTAGTCAGCTGAATCAATAGGGCCATTGTTTTATCTGTTATTCTATTTTTAGAATAATCCAGCATGATATCATTGAACTGAACGGAAAATTTTTCAAACCGTGCAGGATCTTCTGTAAAAAGATCTTTCAACTGTTTGCCACTGATGTCAATGAAGTGATCTGTAAGGTATTGGAATGATTTTGTATCTGTAAAATTTATTCTTGGTAGCATAAGTATGATAATTTAAAGCGAATATAGGACTCCTTTTTTAATTTTCTTTTCCTTTATAATTATCTTTGTGTTATGACTAAAGAGCAATTGCTGGATTTAAGGGATAGAGCAACTTCCCTGAGGAGGTACCTTTGACATTGACCGGAAGCTTGATGAATTACACCAGGAACAGGAGTTAACCCTAACACCTGATTTTTGGGACAGACCAAAGGATGCGGAGAAAGTATTACACTCGATCCAGTTAAAGAAGGTTTGGACAGATGGTATCGTTAAAATCGATACCGCCATAGAAGATACCGCTGTGATGCTCGAATTTTTTCAGGCGGGTGAAGCCGATGAAGCAGAGCTAAAAAAACAATATACAGCTACACTGAATCAACTGGAAGAGCTTGAGTTTAAAAACATGCTCAGTTCCGAAGAAGATCAGCTTTATGCCGTATTGCAGATTACGCCGGGAGCCGGTGGTACTGAAAGTTGCGACTGGGCCTATATGCTGATGCGTATGTACATCATGTGGGCAGAGAAAAACGGGTATAAAGTAACCGAGCAGGATATGCAGGAAGGGGAGGTAACCGGAGTGAAATCCGTTACGCTTCAGATAGAAGGTGAATTTGCTTATGGTTATCTGAAAGGAGAATCGGGAGTTCATCGTTTAGTTCGTATTTCTCCGTTTGATGCCAATGCCAAGCGACATACCTCATTTGCCTCCGTATATGTTTACCCTTTGGTGGATGATACGATAGAGATTGAGGTAAACCCTGCTGATATTGAGTTCGAGACATTCCGTTCCGGAGGAGCAGGAGGTCAGAACGTAAATAAGGTGGAGACAGCCGTACGGTTATACCATAAACCCTCCGGTATTGTGATCAAAAACCAGGAGTCGCGTTCTCAGTTACAAAATAAGGAGAATGCTATCCGACTATTGAAATCGCAGCTCTACGAAGCGGAATTAAGAAAGCGCAGTGAAAGTTCAGCATTGATCGAGGGTGCGAAAAAGAAGATTGAGTGGGGATCACAAATCCGTAACTACGTGCTCCATCCCTATAAGATGGTGAAGGATGTACGTACAAACCATGAAACCTCCAATGCACAGGCCGTTCTTGATGGCGACCTGAATGAATTTCTTAAGGCTTATTTAATGGAATTTTAAAGTAAGTTCAAAAGCTTACTCCAAAGTTTAATCCAGGATATGTTAAACATCATAAGGCCCCCAGCTCTCGTAATTATAGAGTTGGGGGCCTTATTTTAGAGAGCCGGACCTTGATCTTCTACTATTTTAAGTAGCTCGCCTATTTCCGTCACTTTATCTTCATTACCCGATTTCAAATAAGAAGAGGTTAAATTCCGCAATACCCTGCGAATAATATCGGTATTGGAACAAGCCTGGTAATACTGGACCTCCGGTGGCAAATTTAATTGCTTCAGAAAGGAATCCACATCCTTCTTGCCGAATATAAAACCTTTGTTAAAGGCATTGATGTAAAATAAAACCTCCTCTTGTGGACTTTCAGCAAGCGATTCGTCCACATAAGCAAGAATAAAATGCTGCGGCAGATTCACGCCATATACCGGAATATCCAGTTTTTGTGCAATAATGGAGTAAATTACCGCTAAAGAGATTTGATTTCCCTTTTTACTCTCCAGCACCTGGCTGATATAGGAGTTATTCGGGTCCTGATGATTTCCTGTATTTCCAGTAAAACCATACACGTTATAGAACACATGATTAAATAGTTTTATCATTTCTACCGGGCTCATGCTGTATAAGATCTGCAGCCATACTTCCCGTTTGATCTCTTCAATCTGGTAGACAATTTTCTGGGAATCCATATCCGGATACTGATAGCGGTTAATGATAATCATCCCTTCCAGGATGTCAAATGCTCCACCCTGATACCAGAGCGTCAGATCGTTCTTAACATCATTAAATTGAATTTTATGAACAAGATTTTCAATCCGTTGCTGCACCAGGGCATCAAAAGACTGCTCCCATGCCGATTCCAGATAATCGATAATTTCATTTCCATAAGAAAGTAACCGCTCTTCCACATTTCTGGACACCTGCTCATCGGGATCATCCAGCAACTTAACTAACGACTCTAACTCCTTATTCATTGATTTATGCTATTTTTGAGGCCATTTATGTTCTTATTCTAAACGAATAAACGCTTTACCTGATTTTGTGCCTTCATGATTAACTTTCAACTACTCAAATCCTACATCAAACACCGTTTAACTGCTAAAACCCGTCATGGTGTGCATTCTCCTTTTGTTTATCATTTAATTGATAAGGTGATATATGACTTTAAACCCCGTTCAGATTACCGCGATATAGAGTTGCTCAGGCATCAATTGCTGAAAGATAAACGCTATATCACCATAACAGATCTGGGTGCAGGATCACATATCAATAATAACAAACAAAAGCAAATAAAGCAACTTGCGAAAAATGCACTAAAAACACCAAAACTAGCCCAACTAATATACAGATTAGTAAACGAATTTAAACCCGCTAATAGTATAGAGCTTGGAACATGTTTGGGTTTAACCACCTCATATCTTGCGAAAGCGGTACCTGAGGGCAGAATTATAAGTATTGAAGGGTGTCCGGAGACTGCTGCTGTTGCGCGTGAAAACTTGAAATCGCTTCACATTGAGAATGCGTCAATTGTTACAGGGAACTTTGATTCGGTGTTACTGGATGTGATCGCTGACTTGCCTTCATTAGATCTTGTGTTTATTGATGGAAACCATAGGAAAGAAGCTACGCTGGATTATTTTGAAGCGTGTTTGCCTAAGGTAAATGAAAATACGGTGCTGATTTTTGATGATATCTACTGGAGTAAGGGGATGGAGGAAGCTTGGGTGAAAATTAAAGCACATTCGGAGGTAACAGTTACTGTTGATTTGTTCTGGATCGGTCTGGTGTTTTTCAGGAAGGGACAGGTGAAGGAAGATTTCAAGGTTAAGTTTTAGGGTTTGGTGCATTTCGGGTAATTGTGGTAGTAATTGAATCTATTAAAACTGCAATAAGGATCCCTAGTGAGTCCAGTATTGTCTAGCTCAAGTCGGACTTAGGCTAGATCCTTATGGGGTTGTTTTTGCTATTAGTTATAATCAATTATCGTTGTTATCATAATGCGATCAGTTCGGATCCCCCAATTCAAGAGTTCAACTGATTCTGGGTGGTAAGATTTCGAGTGATTAAATGGTGAACGTAATGCTTTTTAAAATAATTTAATTGCGTATTCAGGAAGAATCTGTTGTAGGAAAGAAGATTTAGGAAGATTTAGTCTTTCTTTCGCTTTTATGATCGTTAAGTGAGTTCTTTACTTATATAAATCATCAGGATATGGCTACAATAGATAAAAAAGGAATGGTACACGGAACCACAGGTTCAGTGATTTACAGGGAGTACCGGGGAAAGAACATCATCCAGGGAAAGGCAAAAGCATTTATACAAACCGAAAAAACTAAATTGAGTGCTTGTGAGTTTGGACTTTCGAGTTCTTCGGCAGCGGTGATAAGAACTGCATTTGAGTCGGCTTATTTTTTTAAGGATGGGACGGCAGCTTACAGAAGTACACAACTGGTGTACAGGTCGATATTGAATAATGTAAGCGGAGAGAAAGGGAAACGGGATTTGCATGATGCAGACCTTTCTTTTTTAGAGGGACTGGACTTTAATGCGAACAGTAAACTAAATGAGGTGCTGCAAATGAGCCATTCAGTAAGTAAAAGTTTGGAAGGTGTGGTGAGTGTTACCCTTGGATCTTTGAATACCCAAACAGGGACTAAAAGGCCAAAAGGTTTGAGTGGGGCCTATATGAAACACCGGATCCGGTTAATGCTGGTTGCCTTTAACTTCAGGGAAGAATATTATGAAAACCTGGGATTTCAGGACGTTGACATAGAAGGGTATCAAACCATTGAAAGTCAATTTATCACCTTTAAAGAAGCGGTTCCAGATGATTGTTTGGCATTGGTAAGTATGTCGCTGATGTTGTACTCAAAGCTTAGCCAAACCAATGAAAGTATTTTATTGAACAGTGCAGCGTTCAGTCCCTGTGCTATCATCGGAACTTTCCAATCCGGGAATTCCTCAGAATATCCCAGGGAAGCAGTAAACTATCAACCCTCCAACTACTTGGGCAGAGGAGAAACGATCAAAGAGATGTCTTATAAAGGCAATCTCCTCATGCTGGGCCTAAATTACCGAATAAGAAAACAGGCAAAGGATAGCGCTATAACGGTAAAGTCAATGGAGGTGATTCCGGATGTTTTGCCAGGGAAGCGGGTTTCGTTTAAAAAAGGCCGGGTGGTGCTAGGTATTGTATTATAAACGAGGCGTTTGTAATACAATATTTTCTTTTTTTCTAGAAAAACTACATTGGTTTTTAGATAATTAATCCTAATTTTAAGTATACTATCTCGACCTATGAAAACATCTATTAGAACCTTTAGCATCGTATTGCTTTGCCTGACCCTTTTTGCAAGTTGTAAAAAAAATTCAGATGATGATATAACCGATAAAACCGATGGAAAAGACCTTTTTGTTTCCGCCACTTCTGTTGGTAGCTTCACCCAGTTACAGTTGCAGGGAGTAGCAGTGCTTAAAGGTTTCGGCAGCTTTGTGCCGCTGATTCAGTACGATGTAGATTTTTATAAAATCACCTATTATACTACCTTAAACGGAAGCAAAGTACTGGCCTCTGGACTGCTTGGCATCCCCAAAAATATGCCAACGACACCTGCACTGCTTAGCGCACAGCACGGTACGATGTTTAGTGATGCTGATGCCCCGTCGAATTTCCCTTCTACCTTTAGTGGTTTCGAATTAGGAGCCTCAGCCGGGTTTGTAACTATCATACCTGATTTTATAGGCTATGGCGAATCCAAAAATATTGTTCATCCCTATTATGACATGCAGTCATCTGCCGCTACAGTCGTAGATATGATTAAAGCGACCAAATACTACCTCGAATCAGAAGATATAGCCATTAACAATAAACTGTTTTTGATGGGTTATTCAGAAGGTGGCTATGTGACAATGGCTGCCCAGAAAGAGATCGAAACCAACAAAAATCTTAAACTAACCTTAACAGCCGCAGCGGAAGGTGCCGGTGGATATGATCTGACTACCATGTTGGCAAAAGTGGCAAGCGTTCCGACGTATGCAACCCCATCGTTTTTGGCTTTGTTTATCCAGTCTTACAATACTACTTATAGCTTTAACCGCTCGTTGACAGATTATTTTATGCCTGTATATGCTGCTAAAATTCCTGCTTTGCTGGATGGTTCAAAAACCCGTGAGCAGATTGATCAGGAGTTAAGCACTTCACCTTCGGCTCTTCTAAATACAGCCTTTTTTAGTAGCCTAAGTAACCCAGCTGCAGAAACTGCTTTCAAATCTAAAATAGCGATCAATAGCTTCCCTGACTGGTATCCGGTATGTCCAACACGCATGTATCATGGCTTAGCCGATGAAGCGGTATTTTTTGAGACATCGCAAACGACATATAATAGATTCATTTCAGCCGGATCAAAGCAGCTCACGCTGATTCCAATTCCAGGTGGTACCCATACAACTAGTGTTGTCCCTATGGTACTTGATGCCCTTCCATGGATGAAAACTTTGGCTGAGTAAGGTAAATGTAAGGTGGGGGACAGTTTTCCTTAAAAGGAAAATAAAAAGTTCTACCTGGCCTAGATTCTTGTTATTGGCTAAGTTCATTATGTCGGCTTTATTGTTATTCGGATTTTGATCAAGGGTAGATACCCAGAGGTAAGCTCTTGTCCTAGCGTTTTTGTAATTTGATGAAAACCTATTATAGGTAACGTGTTGTGTGATTAAAAAAAGAGACGAAAATGGATAAAAAAATTGTGCATAATACTGAAAATCAGTATCTTGAAGAGGAATTACGACCAAGTAAATTACTCTTTATGCACAACCTTTCGATCAATTTCAATCAATTTTTAGAAATTACCAAATCTGTTTTTAAATCCTCTATTAATGAGGACAATAACTTTAGATTTTATCCTAGAAAACCAAAACTATCTGATTGTGAGATTATTGCCTTGGTATTAACCGCTGAATCTTTAGGTATTGACTTAGGAAAATACTTGTTTGGCAAGCTTAAACACGATTATTCAACTGAATTTCCACGGTTAATCCATCGCTGCAATTTTAACCGGAGAAGAAAAGTAATCTTTCCCTGGTTGCGGCAGCTTAATGAACACCTGGCCAAACAAATGAATGAAGGAGAAAATGTATTTATTATTGATTCTATTCCTGTTCCAATCTGTAAAATCGTTCGGGAATAATCCTCAAGAATATGCAGGGAAAACTTTGATACAGCTCCTGATAAAGGGTATTCCGCAGTGAACAAGGCTTGGTATTTTGGATATAAACTTCATCTGGTTACTTCTGTAAAAGGGGTGTTCTACTTCATGGACATCAGTAAAGCAAGCGTACATGACATCCATTATCTGAATGACATAAAGCACTCTGGATTAAACAATTGTACACTGATTGGTGACAGGGGGTATTTATTCAAAACCAGTCAGTTAGATCTATTCAATACAGTTAAAGACTTCTATGCGTAATAATCAGAAAGACAAACAACCATTTGAGCCTGTATTCAGGAAATGCAGAAAAAGGATTGAAACCTTATTCGCTCAGCTGTGCGACCAGTTCATGCTTAAAAGAAATTATGATAAATCTTTGAAGGGTTTAACTATGAGAATATTTGCCAAGCTTGCCGCTGTTACTTGCTTGCAGGCGATCAATATCAAAAACAACAAACCCATTAATCAGCTTAAATATGCACTCGCTTTTTAATCGCACAACACGTTATAGGGACTTAAATTATAACAATTATTATAATCATTACTCTGATTTTATCAAATTATAATTATCGTTTAAAGGAAGGTTTAAATTATAATTTTGCCTAAGTTGCATGTCTAAATTTTGGTCTGCGGTACTGACTCTTGCTTAATCAATTTTCATATTAGGCGATATTTCTCTCAAATACACAATTTACGAGAAGAGTTTGTGGCACCATTATAAGAGAATATGCAAACTTACCTCAGAGCTTGGAAAGGCATTTTTTACACCGTGGGAGAAGGTTGAAAATTGAGTGCCATTAAACGTTCGTTTTGAGAGACAACTATTATGGTTGAGCCTTCTAAAATATTATCAAAAACTCATTATCAAAAACACTAAAAAAGGCTTTGATTAATGGAATGAGTTTATGATAATCTGCAAAAAACAAAAAGACCGAATTGGCTTAATTGGGGAAGATTTGGTATGTTCAGTTGCGGTGCCTAAGGGACAACAATCATCTATTAAAAAAGGAGGGAATAATGATAAACCCACTATCAAAGGTATAAGTCTGGTACAGACATGGAAACAGCTGACGAATTTAATGCAAGTAAATTCGAGCGTTTATAACCAAGTTTGCATTTTATCACTAACTTTATATAAGTTTTTACTTTTAAAGATAGTTGCATGAGAAGATTTTTATTTGGGATATTGGTATGTTTAAATGCCTTTACAGCTTGTAAGAAAGATAATCACACGGATATCATTGAACCCCAATCCCCCACTTTTTCCGTTAAGGAAATTGCTTATTTCATTGAAGATATAGATTCGCTTACTATTATCACTCATGAAGTTAAGCCCCAAACGTTCGACAACTATGGCCAAACTATTTTTGAGGTGAAATACGAAGAAAAGTACGATGGATTTTTGATGTCGTCAAAATTTGAGTTCAGCGGCTCTCTTCCACCAAACATGGATTTAAGCAAATTGGAAGTGCTTGTACCGGGCACGGTAGTTGCAAATAAGGTCTATTTGGGCGTTTACAAATGGCCTTTTTCTGAAGAAAAGAAACAGAAGCCTTATGTAGCTAATACTGCACACTTAACAACCATAAAGGTACCCTCAAAGTCTAAGATAGCTGTTTATCGTTCATTAGATGAGAAGTTATTACTAGCTTCATGTACGATGACAATCGTAAACGAGATTACTGGTGAGTCAACCGTAGTTAAAGGCAAATGGAGGGGAACCTTAGAATATAATAATGAAAAGGTAGTGTTGAGGCAGGTCAAGCTTGATTAAACTTGGCGGAGAAAATGGTCAATTACAGGTGCTTAAAAATGGATCAAAAACGGTGGAATAATGGAGAATACAAGATTTAACGCAAGCCAGATTTATCGCACAAACCGAAATTTCTCTTTTTGCCGTAAAGCTTTAATTAAGGTCAGATCAGCCAGGGCCGTCTTTAAAGGAGGGAATATTGATAGACGAATACTGGTTTTGCTAAGCATTTTACAGGTAAGGCTAACGAGTTTAAAGATGTCCTGAATAACGACTATTTCTACTGTAGAACATGTGATCAAGTATAGTTACAAGTTTATCATGATGAGGATGAAGGCTAGCAATTTAATGGAGCTGGAAGAGATTTAAAGGCTGAGGACTATAGATAATATGAAGCTAGCTTCTAACACTTCGTCTTTATCCCACTTTATATTCTTCTAGCACAAAAGTGATATCTTACTCAGATTTCTTGATATTTGAGGCTGCAGTCGTTTGCGTAAAAAAAACAACCGCATCATAGGCGTCGCCAAGCTTATTGTTTACGTAGTGTACTGGCTGGCCTGTATCAAAGTGACCACCATAAAACACAGACGGAATTTTAGCGTTTAGGAATTTATAAACCCCCATACTCGTTTCCGCTGTTTTAAAATCAAGAAAAAAAGTAGGAACATTACAGCGCGAAAAAACTTCACCACTTGAACCAACTTTCCCAGGTGGTAACTCTACTGGTATATTTTTCTTTAATTTAATGTCAAAGGACCGCATTGTTCCTTTATAAAAATCTAAACAAATCGCATAATAGTCATCCTTAAAGACTTCGGCAAGGCTAATTCCCATTCTAATAAACCCATCACTACCTTTCGATTTTTTGATGTGCTCATTGTGTGCCCAGATTACAGTTTTACCCTTTTTGTTATAATCGTATATCCATTTGCAATTCTCCGCCATGAACTTGTCTCGTAGATCGCTTTGTTTAGCGGGAAACAAAGACGATTGTGCATCCATGTAGTCAACGAACTGTTCTAAGACTCTAACATCGTGCCTGTATAACGATCGTGTATTTGGATCTTGATCTGCAAAGTCTACACTCGCCAGCGATGATACAATCTTCCGAATCATGACTTTATCATCTTTGGTCAAGCTTGGAAGAAACTTATTCATTGTCTCAAAGCCCTTAGAAAGTTCCGGATTTATCATCTTCCGCTTAACCAGGTAATCCTTGATAGTATTTGCAGCATAGCTGGGATATTGCATATCGCAACCATAAAAAACGACTTTATCAATAGCACTTTTGTTCTTGTTATAGGCTCTTACCCAATTAACAAAATCAATGAACTCCTGGGTGGTACCGCTAAAGCCCATTTGCCAGATGCTTAGTTCAGCACTGCCCTTTCCATTCACTACAAAATCATTTATTTGCTGGGTCCCTGCAAAATCCGATTCCATAATGATTGTCTTCATGCCAAGCACCTCTATCAAATATCTGCACAATCCAGCCTTGTAAAGAAAGAATTCGCGGGTACCGTGTGTAGCTTCGCCGAGTGCTATGACTTGTTTATCAGCTATACTTGGTCCAAGTTTCTGATATTCTGAAATCTCAAAATCCGCAATGTCTCCCTTTAAAGGAATTATGTGTTCACTAAGACCAACGATTTGCTCCGCAACTGATTGGCCAAAGGTATAGCAAACGTTTGTACTGGATATTAGGATTGTAATAGCGAGAAATCGCAGCACTTGGATCATATTAGGAGATTTAAAGACCGAGCAGGATTTTTATAATTACATACCCGGATCCACTGTTCATGTTATTTGACGAAATGTTTTAATAATACGAATATACAATAATCTCCAAACCAGTCTACCAAGGGGATGTTAATACTGAACTCTATTCATTATCAAAAAACGGTGGAAAACAGAGACTGTCATTTGCTTATTACCAAATAAGGTGGGAATAATGAATTAGAACATTCACATCTTAAATTCCTCGGGCCGATTGCATGTACTAGTGGTTACATTTGTCACTATTAAATTCAAGTTTTCAAATTGCGCTATCTGTTCCTTTCAACATAGTAGCACGTTTTATGTAATAAGATTCAAAAATGAAAAAAATATCCTTCTTTATCATTTGTCAACGTTATTCGTCTTACCTCTTATTAAATAGTACTCACTGAACTATCTTCATATACCAAATCTAAAAGATTACTCAACGCATTCTTAATCCTTTTAGACCCCTCTGGAGTGTTCAAATCTATGCCACAAAAGGTGGCAGATGTATTTTTGGAATATAAGACAAGGTGATATATACCTGCTACTAACAGTGCCGATATCGCCCTAAAATCAGTTTTTTTATCCAGGATTTGATCTGTTACATTAAAGAATTGATTTCCTATCGTTTCCCTATCATTTAGAATATCTGTTATAAAGGCATCTCTTTTGGTAACCTGCCAGATAATAAACTTTTGCATATCTAAATTTGAATTCACAAAATCGAATTGCATGGAGAGCACCTTTTTTATAAGGTCTTTGTTATTTAAGGTTTTATCATGCAGTTGCTCTTCTAGGCTATCCTTAAACAGCAACCAATAATCATTTTCCCTGGCATATTGATCAATAAGGTTGTTGACATTTCCAAAATAAGAATAAATTAATGCCTTATTTGCACAAGCAACCCTGGCAATATTATTAACTCCCAAATGCTGATGACCTTCCCTACGTATGATATCGCCCACCGCATCAAGAAATTTTCTTTTTGTTCTTTCCTTATTTCTTATAACTCCTTCGTAAGTTTTCTTTCCCATATATTTAACCGACCATCTTATTCCTATATAATAGAGATTGCAATATAAGAAACTACAATGATTTCAAAATAACACATAAAGGATATTCGTCTGAGCTTACCTCGGTAAATGAGTTATGATTAACAACAGAGGTTATCTACCATCGAATGCGGACCTACTTTCTTTTTTGTAATTTAAAGGTTTATGGTTTTAGAAAAATTGAAACCTTCTAAGAATGTTGTTCCGGAATACAAGTTTTTCAGCTCAAAGAATATAGGTACTCCATGATCCCCATAGCTGAATGTTCCGGTAGTCTCAAAGTTCTTTGGTGGGGTGCAAATAGAAAAGAAGGAAATAACCTTTTCTTCATTAGTCGCAGGTGACTTATTCACAGCTGCCTGATCTCCTAAACTATAGCCTATCAAGCTTGTATGAACTTTTCCCATATTTAATACGGCTAGCTCGCTGGATGAAAGTACTTTCTTATCTTCAATCTTTGATATAATTGTCCTCATTTCCCTCCATTTAAGTTTTGAATCAATTGTCATTATACCGATTTTGCCATAAGTAATTTTATTAATATATCCAGCTTCATCATTTTGCACCTCTGTCATATTAAAAGGCTGTTTAAAAAAATGCTTCAGCTCTGAAAACAAGCGAAAATTAAAAGTTTCTTTCATATAGTAATAAACCAGGCCATTTTCTACATTGGACATATCATCGCTTGAATTGATATTAAAAAGGCTCCTTACGTCCATATCATCTCCAAAGAATAATTTAAGCTGATTATAGTTTGAGAAAGGAACATATTCGTATCTCGCAAAGCCGTAAATGCTTGGCTTTGCACCGGATAAGTACACTTTTACCAGGCTATCCATTGCAGCTTTATTATCGAGTGGCACATCTAATCTAACACGAGGGAGATTCAAATTATAAGCGCTTGATGTAACCGTATATAAGGGTTTTTTTTGGAACTTTGTATATGCTTTTAATGAGCCATTATTTTCCATGAAATACTTCCCATCAATAGCAGAACCTAGATAAATATTGCTTACATCACCACTAAGAGGATACACATATTCCTGATTTGGGCTCTTACGTATGGTAAACTTTGCCATGTCCTCTTTATTCCATATGGTATCAGTAATATAGAAACCTGATCTTGCCACCATTGAGCCAAAATCATAATCTTCATAACTTTTATGTGTGATATCTGGTTTCTTTTCAGGTGAAATTGATGGATCTTTTTTGCAGGCAATAATCATGCATACAATGATTAAACAAAACGAATAACGCTTTAAAAAGGTAATCTTGTTATTTTGGTGTTTAACCATGGTTTATATCTTTATTAAAAGTTAGATGTTGTTATCATCATAAATACAACAATTGCTCTATCGAATTTTGATTCAATTTATTGACACCGTAAAAATAAAGCGTAATTTATGTACTGGTGGTTACATTTGTAAAAAAATTCAGTGATGTTGTTATTGCAGAATGAATTATCAGATGTTTCCTTGTTTTCTCCAATTCTCTTTGCTTTTCTTCTGCTGATCGTCTGGCCGTCTATTTCCATCGCTTATGACTTTTCGGATGGCAAAGAATTTAAATATTCGACTTTAATGCCTTAAAGCAGTTAAACCTAATCGCTGAGAATTGAATATTCAAGGAGACTCTTAAGAAAAAAAATCCTACAGCGAAGTCGTGGTAATTTTTGTACTTTTCTTTAATTAACCCCTAGATAACAAAAAAGACCAGGATTCCATTTATCCAACCTAATATCGCGAACAAAATGCCATTGCAATCATCTAAATATAATTTTAATGTAGGCAATCAAATTATCAAGAAACGGTCGTTTTCTTGGAATGTTAGGAAGAGACTTTTCATGATTTCGTTTTGGCCAAATTCATGAATTAGTTTTAACCGTTACAAATGAATAAATATACATATCGCTTGATGACATGTAACAAAAGTATGTTCCTCTTATTTCAAATGATTGTATAGATTTGAAATAACTTAAAGTTTAAATGCTTCTCAGATCCATAATATTTGCAGGTGCTGTGCACGGATTTTTCTTAATTCTGCTTTTTCGATCTAAAAACAAAGGTTCTCACTCGGATTATTGGCTTATGCTATGGCTATTTTTGGTAAGCATACAACTTTTTTTCTATTATGATAATCAGGAAACGAACTCCTTTTCCGGTGGGGTTTCGGGAATATTGGCGTTCTCTATACCACTACTTAGCGGCCCGATACTTTTCCAGTACATTTGCAGCCTCTCATTCGGTAAAAAGATAGATTATAAACGCCTTGTCGTTTACTTCACACCCTGGCTCGCCTATATGATTTTGACGGGTTGGATAAAACTGAGCCATCCCCTTGATATTTTCATGAAATTTGGTTATCCCCATTTTTCGTCCAATATCTCGTCAGTTTTTGTTTACGTATTTACCTTACCCATGGCCATTATTCCTGGGCTCTATGCTATCATGGGACTTGTAGTCTTGCTCCGTTATCAGAAAAGTTTACCCGACGAGTATTCATACACTGAAACCATCAATCTGAATTGGCTTAAATGGTTGGTGTTTACAATACTGGTCTTGTTTCTTGTGTTATTTTTATTTATTCATTTTGGCACTCAGTTACATTTGATTTCCGGAAACACCCTCTTTGGATACGTCGGTGCGTTACTGTCACTATACGTTTTCCTTATAGGATACTTCGGTTTGCGCCAGAGCACTATCCTAATGTTGGCTATAACAAAAATGACAGCAGAAAATGTGACGAAAGATGCTCCTTACAAAAAATCCGGTATTGATCAATCTGCGGTTGAGCACATATACCTGCGTCTCTTAAGCCACATGGAAACTCAAAAGCCTTTTCTTCGTGATGATCTTAGTCTTGCCCAACTCGCAAATCAGCTGTCTATAAATTCAAACCAACTCTCGCAAGTAATCAACCAGAAATCTGGAAGCAACTTTTTTGTGTTTGTAAACGCTTACAGAGTGGAAGAGGTTAAAACAAAACTCTTGAATCCTTCCTTTTCTAATTTTTCCATTTTAGGCATTGCACATGATTGTGGCTTTCGCTCGAAGTCAGCATTTAACCGTATTTTTAAAGAACAGGTAGGTGTTGGTCCACGGGATTACCAGCGAAAAAACAGTACTAAAAGTAGTCCTATTGTGTAGGATGAGGCGAAGTATAAACAGCAATGCAGTTCTTTTGTGATCAAAACACAACATGGAACTTATTTCTCTACTTCGTAAAGGCAACATAATTCTTCACGTCTCTGCAGGCTCACTTGCACTTATAATCGGTCTATCAATTTATTGCGGGCTTATAAATTTCTTACACCTTTGGAGTTTAATGTTACAGGTTCAGACATCACCTCGTCTGGCGTTTATGGTGCAATTAAGTGGAGCATTAACCGTAACTGCTGTATTTAAAGACAAAAAGTTTCCTCTAAAACATTCAAAAAGTATCTCGACAAAACATTGAGAAAGTATATATGAGAACATTTTTAATATTTACATTATTGTTTTTTTTATCATGGTCTTCAAAAGCGCAATTTATAGTGGCTGGTAAAATTGTAAATAAGAATGGTAATATCATTTCTGGTGCTAGCGTATATCTCAAAGGTAGTTATGATGGTACAAGCTCTATTGCTGATGGGACATTTGCATTTAAGACGACAAAAGAGGGAAAGCAGGTCATTACAATCCAATCAGTCGGTTTCAAATCGATAGAGCAAATAATAGAGCTGACCACAGATATCTTACAGCCGATATATGTTTTATACGAAGATGAAAAGACGTTAGAAACGGTATCGATAGTCGCTGGTTCTTTTGATGCCAGCGATGAGAGAAAAGCAGTTGCCTTAAAGCCGATGGATATTGTGACGACAGCAAGTGCAAGTGGCGACATCTATGGAGCGTTATCTACGTTACCCGGGACACAAACTGTCGGTGAAACAGGTAAATTGTTTGTACGAGGAGGGGATGATTACGAAGCAAGAACCTTTATTGATGGACTACAGGTAGAATCTCCTTATCAGCAACGCCTCGAAGGAATCCCGACAAAAGGAAGGTTTTCTCCAATGCTGTTTTCCGGAACGTTTTTTAGTACGGGTGGCTATTCGGCTGAGTATGGCCAGGCTCTTTCATCGGTAGTTTTATTAAAAACTGATGGCGCCCCTGCAAGCGACAAGCTTAATATAAACTTATATTCCCTTGGTCTTGGTATAGCTGGCACAAAGAAGTTAAAGAAATCTACTTATGTAGCTGCTTTTGATTATTCAAACTTAGGCCCTTATTTTAAAATTGTTCCGCAAAACACAACTTGGGTAAAAGCACCCCAGACAAGCTCCGGATCGCTCAATGTCATCAACCACATCGGAAGTGGGCTAAGTAAAACCCTTTTTTCATATAATGATGACCGATCGGCTTTAGATTACCCCTATTATGGCTACAGCAAACCAAATGTATTATTGGCGCTTGATAATAAGAATATTTTCATTAAAAATTCCTTTCAAACTAACCTAAGTAATGGTACCATGCTTAAAACGGGCATAGGATTCAGTTTAGATAGAAATGATCTTAGTCTGGATAGCCTGATAATCAATGACAAATTTATTTCAGGCCAGATTAAAGTAGCGTTGGTTACAAGAGTTTTGCAACAAATAAGCTTAAACTATGGAGGAGATCTTTTGCTTAAAAACTTTGATGAAAACATCAAAATTATGGAGGTACAACAAAAACTTGGATTTAATGATTTTCAGAGTGCTTTTTTTACTGAAGCGGAATATAATCTTTCTTCAAAACTAGTTTTTAGGGTTGGGGTGAGGGTAGAAAATAGTATAATAAAGGATAATTTTAGATTAATGCCTAGGATGTCTGCTGCTTACCGGATTTCTGATCATGGCCAATTCTCAGCAGCCTATGGAATATTTTACCAGAATCCTCAGACCCAATATTTGAAATTCACTAATGAACTGAATGCAGAAAGAGCTGATCACTTTATTTTAAATTACCAGTACAAAGTAAAAGACCGACTTTTTAGAATTGAGCTTTTTTATAAAGACTACAAGAATTTAATAACTTATAGCGTTCCTGATATTCCAGACCCAGCAAATTATGCAAACAATGGATACGGCTATGCAAAAGGACTTGATGCATTTTATCGTGACAGTCAGTCTATAAAAAACGGAGACTTTTGGATTAGCTATTCCTATTTAGATACAAAAAAGCTTTATCGAGATTACTTATTGTACACAACTCCAAAATTTTTCTCAAAGCATAACTTCAACCTTGTTTATAAACAGTGGATCACTGAACTCAAAAGCTTTATAGGAATTTCCTACACTTATGCAGCCGGGCGTCCTTATTATGATGCCAATAAACCTGCAAATTTGTTCCTTTCTGATAAAACCACGCCTTACCATAATCTAAGTGTAAATTACTCTTATGACTTGTCGAGCCTTACCAAGATTCCAGTCACCTTTTATTTTTCAGTAAGTAATGTCTTTGGGAACAATAATGTGTATGGTTACAATAATACATTTAATTCAACCAGTAATAAATATGATTTAATTCCTGTTACGCCCCAAGCTAATAGATTTTATCTAGCAGCACTGTTTATAAGCCTGTAATATAAACCCTTTTAATTTAACAAATGATGAGAAAACAAACAAGAGTATTAGTATTAGCACTGACCATAGCATCATTTGGTCTAAATGCTCAAACAAGGTATGAGCAGGAAATGAAAACAACTATCGATGCACTTGATAAAGCAGAGAACCTTATGACTTTTAAATCATTAGCTAATAAATTTGAAGCCATTTCAAAAGTTGAAAAAGACAGGTGGCTTCCGAAATATTATGTAAGCTACACTTATACAGTTATGGCACATTTTGAGAAAGAAACCGATAGTAAGGACAAATCACTAGAGGTGGCTCAACGATACTTTAACGAAGCGAAGGACCAATCTGGTGATAAAGAAGAGCTAGCCATTCTACAAACATATATTCATCAATCAGATTTTTTTGCCTCTCCCATGGCACGTTTGAAAACGTTTCTGGCAACCAGTTCGGAAATTGATGATTTATTAAAATTGTACCCCAATAATCCACGTCTTAATTTGCTGGAGGGTATACAATTATTTCATAAACCATCGTTTCTAGGTGGTGGTGCTTCAAAGGCTAAACCTTTTTTACAGAAAGCTGCAGTAAATTATATCAAACAGCAATCAATGACTTCATTAGATCCAGCTTGGGGTAAAAGTCTTACTACCTATTATCTGCAAAAGTGTATCTAAAATGCATAAAGGGGTTAACACATGAAGCAAATATTTGAAACGAATGCATTAGCGTTGTAATTATTAGGCAGAGAAAATTGGAGTTTGTAGGTCCTCTTCTACATTAGTGGTCTGAAAGGTCTTTATCTTTTTGTGCGGCTATCAATTTAAACATTTCTGCTGGACTCCAAGTATTTACATAAACCAAAAATTCCGAAGGCAAAGATTATTATGGTCAAACACATCGTAACTTTCATTATAAAGTCGGTAATACCATGATTAAAGATATTAACCGAAAATACTCCACCCATCAACAAAAAGAGTATCCAATAATCTTCGCTTATTTTTCTCATATAGATCGTTTTTAAGTGATACGTTCTATCATCATATCTTATATAAAGATATGAATTCTAAAGCCTAATACATTGTATTGTCGAACTACAAAATATCCAAGCTGGGGTGCCGTGTGGTTTATTGAGGATTCTGTTTTGCAGACGGAGCCTTCACATCAGATCAATCACTGCTAAAACTGGTGTACCTGGCCTTTAAAGACTTCTCTAAAAAGTGGACTGCACCTTTACATAACTGGGGCTTGACAATGTCTCAATTGTACATTAAATTTGGGGAAAGGTTGAAACCTAACGGAGACTTCATATTAGGTGTTGGCTGAAAAAGCCAACACCTAATATGAAGTGATGCTGACACAGTTCATTTTACGCTCCCTTTTATCCGTACACTTAGATCTACCGTTCTATTTTACCCGATAAGATATCATTTCTCAAATACTCATCTCATTTTCTACCAATAAACGGTGGAATACTGGGACACTGGCTGTCTTGTTACCAAATAATTAGGGAATATTGATAGAATCATATGAGCTATTGAAAGAGAAATCTATCAACCATGTAAGCATTAAAGACGGATAAAACAAAAAAAATCAATGTACTCCGCTGGTAATTTTGAACGTCTCAAGATAGCACTTTGGACGTTTCAGGATACCTAGATGGACTAGCAATAACTAATTTTACACCATAAAAATTTTAATAATTATGGTACAGACAGTTTTAGTTACAGGGGCTTCAGCAGGAATTGGAAAAGCAACTGCAATTTTATTAGCACAAAACGGCTACAATGTTTATGGTGCGGCACGCAGGACAGAAAAAATGCAAGACCTGATAAATTACGGCATTAAGCCTATTGCATTAGACGTTACAAATGACGAAAGCGTTACGGCTTGTGTTGAACAGATTTTTAAGGAAGCAGGAAGGATTGACATTTTGGTAAACAACGCAGGTTTCGGTTCTTATGGTGCAATTGAAGATGTTACAATGCAAGATGCAAAATATCAGTTGGAAGTAAACGTGTTTGGTGCAATGCGTTTGACTCAACTGGTACTACCAAAAATGCGGGAGAACAAATACGGTAAAATTGTAAACCTTTCTTCGGTTGGCGGTAAAATCGCGTCTCCCCTAGGCGGATGGTATCACGCAAGTAAATTTGCAATTGAAGCATTAAGTGATGCAATGCGATTGGAAGTAAAGCAATTCGGTATTAACGTAATTGTGATTCAACCGGGAGGCACAAAATCAGAATGGGGCGACATTGCGGTTGAAAGTTTAATGCGAGTTTCGGGTAAGACAGCATACGCCCGATTGGTAACCGCTTTTGAAAAATCGTTTAAAAAATTGGCAGGTAATGTTCCCGAGCCGATTGTAATTGCGGAATTGATCAAAAAAAGTATAGAAGCAAAAAATCCGAAAACAAGGTATGCTGGTGGTTATATGGCAAAGCCGATGTTGTTTTTACGAAGCATCTTGTCTGATAAGATGTTTGATAGAATATTAATGAGCCAAATGAAATAAGGTATCTTTATCAGTATGCAAAAAGAGCAAAAAAGCCGCAGTATTATCTTGCAGGCTTGTGAAGGCGATATACAGTTCGGTCATACCCATTTTGTCCATGATCACGTATTGGGCTTAATCACGTCTGGTATAGCTGAACATTATACACCAGACGGGG
Organism: Arcticibacter svalbardensis MN12-7; assembly: GCF_000403135.1. Lineage (GTDB taxonomy): Bacteria > Bacteroidota > Bacteroidia > Sphingobacteriales > Sphingobacteriaceae > Arcticibacter > Arcticibacter svalbardensis. Next base: position 1,418 of record NZ_AQPN01000032.1, on the reverse strand, counting down.
TTACAACTTACACGGCTGGCACAGTGTGTTTGTTTAAGAGATTTCAATTGATGAAAACAATCAAAAAACCTTTCGAGGGAAAACCATTTACTACCATCAACATTTTTTTAGACCAAGAAACCCTTAAAAAATACAGCTTGGAACATGATGTAGCAGCTGATGGAATTTACATTGGCGAACCAAATGTAATGTTAGAAAATGATGAGTTTATGAAGGGCTATTTCAGTTCACTAATGCCTTATTTTACACAACCGGAGAAACTAACGCAAACATTAGAGTACGTCAAAATCATTGAAGCTCTTGAAATTTTGCTTCGAAATCCTGCATTGAGAAACTTATTGTTTGATTTCAGCAAACCACACAAAATAGATTTGAAAGCATATATGACCAAGCATTTTTCATACAACATCCCATTGGCACAATTTGCTAAACTGACAGGAAGAAGCTTGTCTACGTTTAAGCGTGATTTTCTGGAAATTTTCAGTACAACACCCGAAAAGTGGTTACAAAAAGAAAGATTAGCGCAAGCACATTTTTTGATCACACAAAAAAATAAACGTCCGTCTGAAGTTTATCTGGAATTAGGTTTTGAAACCTTGTCACATTTTTCTCACACTTTCAAGAAACAATTCGGACAGACACCGACAGAACTGCAAACACACATTAGATTAGGTGTTTCAAAAAATTTGGGGTAAATTAAAGAAAGGGAACAAATCCGTCACGGCTCGTACCTCTGCCATCATCATAAAACTTTGAATATATTTGTCAAAGTTCTAATGCTGTTCTTTTTTATCCAATTCGAGAGTGTGGATTCGGTTATATTGTATCGTTTTGAAATAAACTTTTGAGAAGTTCCATTATTCAATAAAGCTTCTATTTCCGGACGCAAAATATCTAGTTTACTTTTACCTGGCCCTTTCGGTCTACCCAGTTTAATTCCGGAAAGCTTAACGGATTGAAAAGCCTCCTTTGTCCTTTTGCTAATGAGGTCACGTTCAATTTCGGCTGCCATTGAAAAAACCATAGCCATTACTTTACTCTGTATTGTGTTATCTAACGACCATCCTCCTTTAACAGTATAAATCCGTATTCCTTTTTGTACTGCTATTGAAATAATTTCCATACATTCCAACATGCTCCGTCCCAACCTGGAAAATTCACTCAGGATAATCACATCACCTTTTATTAACTCCTGAAGCAATGGCCCAATTCTTCTTTGCTTCCAGGGAATTTTTCCTGAAACCTTTTCTTCAACAAACTCTGCAGGGCCAAGACTCTTATCATTAGCTAAGTGCAGTATGTCTGCTTTATTCTTCTCGAGATTCTGATCCAAGGCAGATACTCGGAGGTAAGCAATTGTCCTAGCCATTTTACAATTCGATGAAAACCTAATAAACGTATATATTTTATAATAATTA
>NZ_AQPN01000031.1 GCF_000403135.1 Arcticibacter svalbardensis MN12-7 | reverse complement strand
ATTTTTATATAACTTATTTGTGTGTGTGTTACTTCACAGAGAACTTATATACTGTTGTGGTCTTATAGGTATCACCGGGACTCAATACAGTAGAAGGAAATGCAGTTTGATTTGGAGAATCAGGGAAATGTTGTGTTTCCAGACAAAATGCTGTTCTGAAATTATCCTTGAACCCTTGTTTTAGGGAATGAGAACCATCGAGGAAATTACCTCCATAGAACTGTACGCCTGGCTCATTGGTGAGTACTTCCATTACAATACCTGATTTATCGCCCACTACTGTAGCAATAACATCGAGGACTGCTGATTTCTTCATGGCATGAACAAAGTTGTGATCATAGCCTTTACCAAACTTCAGCTGAACGTTATCGGCGTCTATTCTAGATCCAATAGTAGTTGGCTTTGTGAAATCGAAAGGGGTTCCTGCCACTTTTTCTATCTTACCAGTTGGGATCAATGTAGAGTCAACCGGTGTATATGAATCGGCATTGATTTGTAAAAAATGCTTGTTAATTGATCCGCTACCTATACCGTTTAAGTTGAAGAACGAATGATTGGTTAAGTTAAGAACGGTTTTTTTGTCAGTTGTAGCCAGGTAATCAATTTTGATTTCGTTATCATCTGTAAGCGTATAGGTTACTTTTACAGTCAAATTTCCCGGGTAACCTTCTTCGCCATCTTTAGATAAATAATTCAACTCCAGTTGATTTTCGCCAATTGGCTTAGCATCCCAGATTACTCTTGAGAAGCCACCAGGCCCACCATGAAGATGATTAGGGGCATTATTAGTAGCTAGTGTATATAGCTTTCCATCCAATGTAAACTTACCTTTAGCGATACGATTTCCGTAACGACCAATAGTTGCACCAAAATAAGTATCTCCTCCTTTGGTATAATCGTCTACATTGTCAAAGCCATTGACGACATCTAACATCTTTCCGTTTTTATCCGGCATTATTAAACTAACCAGACGGCCACCGTAATTTGTAATTGCGGCCTGTACATTGTTCTTATTCTTTAAAATAAAAAGATCGGTTTTTTTTCCATCCATAGTTCTTTCGAATGATTCCTTTGCGGGGATTACTACATCCAGGCTATCAGTTACACCTGTTGTTGTTTGTTTTGTCCCTGAATTTGTACAGGCATCCAAGCTCAATAAACAGGCTGCATAGAGCCATGGTTTTTTTAGTTGAATCTTCATTTCTAATCATATGATTTAGTTTGGATCAAATTTAACTTTTTAAACATTTAACAGAAATAATGAATCGTATTAAATAAGCTGCATATGAAATACTTCAGCTATTTTCTCCTTCAGAATTTGCTTTACTTCTTCAACGGGTACGGCATGTCCTAACTCTCTGGCTATAGAGGTGACATCTTTGTCGTCGATACCACAGGGAACTATATTTTTGAAATAATCCAGATCTGTATTGACATTAAAGGCAAACCCATGCATGGTTACCCAACGGCTGCATCTGACACCCATGGCACAGATCTTTCTGGCTTTTTCATTATCAGGATCAATCCAGACACCGGTATATCCAGGATACCGGCCTGCTTTGATATTATATTCAGCAAGAGTTAATATCACGGCTTCTTCGAGCGTCCGGAGATAAAGATGAATATCCGTAAAGAAATTATCAAGGTCAAGAATGGGGTACCCTACAACTTGTCCCGGGCCATGATAGGTAATGTCTCCTCCCCTGTTGATCTTATAATAGGATGCATGTTTGTCGATAAGACCCTGATCGTCAAGAAGTAGATTTTCCTGTTTGCCACTCTTTCCTAAAGTATAGACATGTGGATGTTCTACAAAAACAAGATAATTTGATGTTGGAAATGTTGTGTTATTATCGCGGTTTGTTAGTTTGGAAGCAACGATAGCTGAAAAGGTATTTTCCTGTCTGTCCCATGCTTCCTGATAATCTATTAACCCCCAGTCCTGGAAGTTTACGTTATGATTTTTCATTAGAATAATTTATTTTTTGATCATATGAAGCGGCTATTCATTTAGGAATGCTTGTCTTCATTTTTATGAGAACGGGCATGATCCTCCTATTTGCTTTTTATTTAGTCTAGGGCATGTATGCAGCCGCGTAACCGATCATGTAGTCTTCAAATGCTTCGAAGCAAACGTCTATTTGCTTTTCTTCTTCCACCTCCAAGGTCGCTGCAAAACTACCTTTAGTTGCATATAGAAAGGGTTTAATGTGAATATGATCTTTGAAGGAGACGTTTCCCCGCCCATTTAATTTATATACAGCTTCCTTGGCACACCAGCAAATGTATAAATGAGGAATGGTGTGGTTTGGATCAATAAATTCAAGTTCGGTTGGGGACATAAATTTATTTGCTACTCGTATAATTTTACTTTTAACGAGTTCAATGTCTATGCCTACCGGTTTATCCTTACTAATCATAACTGCGGCATAATCAAAAGAATGGCTAAATGATATATGATGAGGGAAATTAGCCAGGTAAGGTTTTCCATGTTCGTCTACCCGACAATCAATATATTCGTCCGTATTCAGCATTTGGCGCAATAACACCCTGGTACTTAACCAATGGAGATTCCTTTTTCCATTGTTCAAACTTTCGAGATAGGCACGCTCTATATCATTCAGCTGTAGTCTGGAGAATAGATCTTCTGCTGTTTCTTCGATTTTCCATACCGCAAAACATGTTTTGGCATCAATTTTCTTTTGATAAGCTAACCCCATTATTTGATTCTATATGCGTTTTTTGAAAACAATACAATATTAAGATAATCAGCTTCAATAATGATAGAACAAGTATTAAAATTACAGGAAATTCTAAATTATACCTAATTTCGGCCCAAAGTATCCAGCATTATGATCCTATCCGATAAGCGAATTTTAGAAGAAATAGAAAAGGGAACCATCATTATTGAGCCCTTTGAAAGAGATTGTTTAGGCACAAATTCGTATGATGTTCATTTAGGCAAGTATTTAGCTACCTACAATAACCGGGTCCTTGATGCGCGCGAGCATAATGAGATCACTCATTTTGAAATTCCAAGAGACGGATTTATTCTGCAAACAGATACGTTGTATCTGGGGGTTACATTAGAATACACGGAAACCCATCAGCATGTTCCTTTTTTAGAAGGGAAATCAAGTACAGGGCGACTTGGAATTGATATTCATGCTACCGCAGGAAAGGGAGACGTTGGCTTCTGCAATACCTGGACTCTTGAAATATCGGTTACACAACCCGTAAAAATATACCCAGGGATGCCTATTGGCCAATTGATTTATTTTGTAGTGGAGGGAGAAATCGAGACGCTGTACAACTCAAAAGGGGATGCTAAATACAGTCGTAAAACCACCCGTCCGGTTGAGAGCATGATGTGGAAGAATATTTTTTAATTTTCACTTGCAAGGCGCTTTTTATTAGTAGATTAGTATTCCTTTATGAACCTGTACTAATGAGACGTTTTCACTTCCTTATCCTTGCTGTTTTTATTTGCTCTGCTTATAGTTTTAGCATTAAAACTGATGATGATCCACTGAATAAAATCATTGCAAAAATTGATAAAATACTGAATGAATATCCGCAGGAGAAGGTACATATTCATACCGACAAACCGTATTATGTGGCGGGAGATACCATCTGGTTTAAGGCTTATATTGTTAATGCCAGACAGAACAGGTTATCCGGACTCAGTCAAATTCTCTATGTTGATCTTATAAATGAAAAAGATTCTTTAGAAAAAAAGCTCCGTTTACCAGTCATATCCGGACTGGCCTTAGGAGATTTCACCTTATTGGATTCGCTGCCTGAGGGCAACTACCGGTTAAGGGCCTATACGAACTGGATGCGTAATTTTGGTGAGGAATACTATTTTAACAAAACAATAAGGATTGGAAGTTCCTACACCAATCAGGTATTCAGCACGGTTAGTTATACCTACTCTACGGTGGGGACCAATGAAGAGGTTAGTGCAAACATTGAATACACGGATAACCAGGGACAACCTATATCTGGGAAAGAAGTAAGATATGTGGTGGAGCTGGATAACCGCAATGTTGCGCATGGCAAGGGGACAACAGACAGTGAAGGTAAATTAGTTGTCAGGTTTATCAACAAGCAACCCTTCCTTCTGAAAGCGGGCAAAATTACTACTACGCTTGAAATGGCAAGTAACCGCTTTAAGAAGAAGACATTTGTCATTAAATCAACCAATTCGCAGGTTGATGTACAGTTTTTTCCTGAAGGGGGACAGCTGATAAATGGCATTCGGGGACGAGTGGCATTTAAGGCCGTTGGATCTGATGGATTAAGCCGACCTCTTTCGGGCACAATAACGGATAATGAAAATAAAGTAATAACAGATTTTAAATCGCTGCATGCAGGTATGGGAACATTTCTGCTTACTCCGGATGCGGGTAAAACGTATACTGCCAAGATTACTTTTGACGATGGTTCACAAAAAAGCATTACACTTCCTGCTGCACTTTCATCAGGTTATTCCTTAATTGTAAACAATTCGGACAAAGATGAAATGAATATTCGGATATCCGCAAGTCCTGATCTTGTCGGTTCCGGATCGGTTACCCTTATTGCCCAGGCGAATGAAGAGGTCCTGTTTGTAGCTAGAAACACTTTGAATAAATCGACTATCGCTGCCAGTATTCCTAAAAATAGGTTTCCTACTGGAATTGTGCGATTAACTGTTTTCTCTGCTACTTATGTGCCAGTAGCTGAGCGGCTGCTTTTTGTAAGACATGCACCTGCACTAAAAATGGATATCAAAAACGATAAGACAACTTATGCGCAAAGGGAAAAAGTAAATATGTCTATCGCTGTGAAAGATAGTTTGGACAAACCTGTTCAGGGTGTATTCTCAGTGGCAATAGTCAACGAAACAAAGGTCCCATCTAAAGAAGAAGATGAGACTACCATCTTATCTGATTTACTGTTGTCATCTGATTTGAAAGGTTATATTGAAAAGCCTAATTATTATTTCACAGAGTTAACTGACACAAAAGATCAGCAGCTGGATATCTTGATGATGACTCAGGGCTGGAGCAGATTTACGTGGCAAAGCACAATGTCTGAAGCATTTCCGCCGATTCCATTTAAACCAGAGAAAAGCTTATCCATTAGTGGGATAGTTACAAATTATGGCAAAAAGCCTGTTGAGGGCAGTAAAGTGATGATCCTTGCTTCAAATGGAAGCGGCATTATATTAAACACCGTTACCGGAGCAGATGGAAGGTTTAATTTTGATAACCTGCAGTTTAATGACAGCACGCGTTTTGTTGTTCAGGCTAGAACCTCAAAAAACAAAAAGAATGTGGATATCAAGATCGACCAGGTACCCGGTCAATTAGTCACAAAAAGCAAAAATAGTCCCGATGTAGAAATCAACGTAAATGCGACCCTTCTTTCTTATCTTAAAGTTCGTCGCGCTGAGTCGGATGAATTGCGCAAAAAAGGATTCCTTAGAAGGAATATTTTACTTGATGAGGTGGTCATATCTGAGAAAAAAGCCACGGTTAAGAATTCGAGTAATTTGAATGGTGCAGGAAATGCAGATGCCGTGATTCTTGCCGACCGTTTACAAAATTGTGTTTCACTGGATCAATGCCTGCAGAGTTTGCTTGCTGGTGTAATTATTCAAGGTGGAATTGCTTATTCAACCAGGAGCATGGGAACGCCTATGCAACTCATTCTCGATGGAATGTACGTAGAGCCAGATTATCTTACCTCGCTGATCCCACAGGAGATAGAATCTATTGAAGTATTGAGAACAATTGGCAATACCGCCATTTATGGCTCGCGTGGAGGCGGTGGAGTATTATTGATTACCACCAAACGAGGAGATTCAAGTTATTCATACCGGAGTTTTGCTCCTGGTATTATCACCTATAATCCGCAAGGCTACACCATTGGACGCCAATTTTATTCACCAAATTATAGAAACCCTAAAATCAATGCTGCAATTCCTGATTTAAGATCTACCATTTTATGGGTTCCAAATGTCATTACCGATTCTTTAGGAAAGGCAACGATCAATTATTTTACTGCTGATGATCCAGGAGAATATAAGGTTACGGTAGAGGGAATGGATACTAATGGTGGTCTGCTTCGTCAAATTTATAGGTTTATTGTAAATTAGAATATATTTATTAAAACATTTTCTATTTCCCGAAACAGGGTAATTTATTTAAATTTGTCTTCTATGAAGATCCATTTTGCAGGTATAGAAACGGAAGTTGAGACATTCACACTTGAAGAAGTTTTAGCTAGTTTAAAAACAAGTAATAAACTTATATTATGGAATGACAATGTGAATACTTTTGATCATGTAATCAAGTGCCTTGTAGTATACCTTGATTATTCTGAATTACAGGCTGATAGAATTGCAAACATCGTAGACAGTAAGGGTAAATGTGCTATCCTGGAAGGATCTTTTACAGAAGTAGAAGTTTACCGTAAAATTCTTCAACAACAAGGCTTAACAGTGAGCATCGAGTAATAAAATAGTTACTATAAAGTAATACTAAAATAATCACCTTTCTTTGCCATTTCTGTTAAGAATTCGAATCAGGTAATTATTATGAGATCATTTAGTACTTTAGTTTTTTTATT
>NZ_AQPN01000030.1 GCF_000403135.1 Arcticibacter svalbardensis MN12-7 | reverse complement strand
AGTTACACGTAAAGTGTTTGATCTCCCTAATAGCGCAATACCGGATGAAAATAAGCAAGTAAAAAATTTACCTGAAAGAAATTTACTTCGTAGTATTCAAGTAGGAATTGGATCTGCTGAAGATATTGCAGATTATTATGAACTTCCTAGTTCTCAAAGATTGAAACTAGAGCAAATTGAACCTGATGAAGCAAATAGAGCGTTATTTACTATTGATGGAAACTTTAAAACACCTCTATGGTATTATATTTTGAGAGAGGCTGAAATTCAAAATGACGGTGCTAAATTAGGTGATTTAGGTGGTCGAATAATAGCGGAACAATTACTTGGCGGCATATTCTTCCAAAAGGATTGCTTTTTAAATAATGAGTGGACATCAAAGATAAATGGCAAAAATGTAGTGACCTTTAAAGAAATTATAAACTTTATAACAGAACTTTAAAGGTACCATCCACTACTATTCTAATTTACAAGCTCAAATTTCTAAACGCATAAATACTCTATTAACCAAAAGTTTATAGAAATATAGGTACATGTTTGTAATTCCACTTGAAGCCTTGTGTGTGTGTGTGAATTCTCCCATAAAAAAAACTGACCTTCAGCAGGATAGCGTATGTTTACTTGATTGTAGTGTTATTTTTGTTTCAAGTGAGGGCCCTCGTCACCAAATAGATAAATATGCCTACTAAAAGTAAAGCATAGTCTTTTCCCACTTTAATAAACAGGAAGGTACACTTGAAAAACCGAGAGTTTTATCAAATACTCATCTTAATTTATATCGAAAAACGGT
>NZ_AQPN01000029.1 GCF_000403135.1 Arcticibacter svalbardensis MN12-7 | reverse complement strand
AATTTCTAAAATAACTAAAAAATAGCCCATCAAATCAAATGCGCCAACTAAAAATTACGAATCCCGGTTTTACCGGACAACAATATTTTAAAATAAAATAAATCAGAATAAAGTCGACCAAGTAATCCGGCTTTATTCTATTAATTAAAATTTACCATTTAAAATTATTTTATGAGAAATATAAGAACATCCATTTTAATGATTATTGCTTTCTCTTTTATTTTACTTTCTTGCCAATTGAGAAAGAACAAGAAAAGCGAGACAACCCAGTCAAAAAACGCTATAAGCTCAATACTAGTCCCTACAGCTATGTCTGACCAATGGATATTTATTGGAGAAGCCATAAATGAACCTGGATATGATATTTGGGGAAGTTCTCCAATAAGAGATGATCAGGGGAACATACACCTTTTTTGTGCAAGATGGCCGTCAGATACTCCTTTTAAAACAGCTTGGCGATATAAAAGTGAAATTGCACATTATGTATCAAAAAGTCCTGAAGGGCCATTTAAGTTTATTAAAGTTGTTGGAAAAGGTAAAAACAACAACAAATGGAACTCAGCTGGCTTTCATAATCCTAATATTAGAAAAATTGATAATAAATATGTTTTGGCATATATTGCCAATGATGGTGCAAAAGAACATGGACCCAACCAAAGAATAGGAATCCTTGTAAGTGACAACCTCAATGGGCCATGGTTTGAAATCCCAAATGAAGATACGCCATTATTAAGCCCACCAGCCGATAGCAGTATTTGGTGCTATAATAGCGGTGTTGGTGTAAATAATCCCAGTATCATAAAACACCCCAATGGAAAATACTATTTGTATTTTAAGGCAATGGCTGGTCCAAAGGGAAAAGTGAGCATGGGACTTGCAATTTCAGATCAATTAAAAGGTCCATATATTATTCAGCCAAATCCGATTACTTCAAATAAAACAGCAATAGAAGATGGTTATGTCTTTTTGTGGAGAAATCACATCTGCTTGTTGACTACAGATAATCATGGTATCTTAGAAGAAGGAGGAGGCTTGCTTTGGGTATCTCAAGATGGACTTACATTTCAAGCTGAACCACTTTCTGGATTTCACAATTTCGAAAAATTTTATCTTAAAGGGATTATTCCAGAAAAAGCAAATATGCGTTATACCAATAATGTTAAATTTGAAAGACCTCAATTGTTAATGAACGCTAATAATGAACCAGAATACCTTTATTGTCCTAGCGGAGTAGCAATTGATGGTAGTGACGGTACCAATTCTTATGTATTAAAATATCAGAAAGAAAAATAAAAATCCTCTAATTTTTTGGTGAATGAGTTTTCGATTAAATAAACTCAACCATAAAATGGTATCAATAAGTGATATAATATTATTTCTTTTTAAGAGTAATTTAAGTTAATAATCAACAATTTTTATAATAGAAATTTTATAAACCAAGGATTATTTATGATAAACCGAAAATCTAATAAATTATGAAGTATTTTTTTTTAAAGAGATGTTACAGTTATTTAGCATTTTTTTTTGCTTTTACAGTTCTATTTGCAAATACTGGTTTTGCTCAACAAAAAATAGAAGTAAGAAAAGTTGCGCAAAAACCGTTTTCTCCAGATCCTACTTTTACATTACTACCTTTGCCAAACACAGTAAAAGATAATTTTTTTAACGGAAAAACTTCTGAAAATATAGTGGTAAATCCCAATTATTGGACATGGGGCTTATCGGTTATCAAATGGAGTGATGGAAAATACCATGCTTTTTATTCGCGGTGGAAGTACGAAACCGGATTTAACGCATGGCTAACAGATTGCGAAATTGTACATGGTGTTTCTGATAAACCAGAAGGACCTTATCATTTTGTTAATGTTATTCTCGAAAGCAGAAATCAATTAGGTTGGGAGTCTGCAACTGCCCATAACCCTTATATATGTGTAGCAAATGACAAGCTAAACCTCTATTATATTTCAACAGATCTTAAAACAATATATCACGAAAATGAGGATCAATATCCTATTTCAAAATGGATAAGTGATCATTGGGATATCGCCAGAAATAGTCAGCGTATTGGTTTGGCTACTGCTTCAAACCCATCGGGTCCTTTTATACGAAAAGCAAGACCAGTAGTAGAACCCCAAGAAGGTATTTTTAAAACAATTGCCGTAAATCCAGCGGTTGCTTTTATAAATAACCAGTTTACAATCATAGTTAAAGGTGACGACGTTAAACATGACAAGACTTATAGAATCCAAGTAGTAGGTAATTCTAAAAATGCAGAAGGACCATTTGAGTTTGAGAAAACTCCGGTTTATAAAGATGCTCAAACAGAAGATGCTACCATTTGGTACGACAAAATAAAGACTCGTTTTTATATGGTTTGCCATCAATTAGGTCAGCGCCAATTATTATTGCTTACCTCAAAAGATAGCAGGCAATGGATGCCTGCAGAAAATCCAGTATTTACTTTGAAAGATATTAAACTTGAGAACGGAGAAATATGGAAACCAGAGCGCATGGAAAGACCTTTTGTTTTAACCAATGAACAAGGACAGCCAATAATGCTTTATGTAGCAATTAAAGACAAAGGCGTAAGTGGTAACATTGCTATACCAATTAAAACAACAAACTAAATTAATTAAGGGTACTTATATAAGGGGGTTCCTAATAACCTACCTTAATTTATAAGTACAAAAAAGCGAATAAACGAGCATAAATGATTAAATTTAGATATGAAAAAACGGGAACGCACACTCTTTGATTTTATGGATCATCAGGATAAATTAGGCAATTATAAAGACCCTTTAAAAACACTTGATGAGCATATAGATTGGGAGGGATTCCGTGAATTAATCAAGAGTGGATTTGCAACAATAGATTATAGTAAAGGAGGCCGCCCACCTTATGATAAACTGATGTTGTTTAAGATCCTGGTGCTGCAGAACCTATATGGTTTATTGATGCCCAGACCGAGTTTCAGATCGTAGACCGTCTGACTTTCATGCGTTTCTTAGGTTTAGGGCTGAATGACCAGATCCCTGATCAGAATACATCCGTAA
>NZ_AQPN01000028.1 GCF_000403135.1 Arcticibacter svalbardensis MN12-7 | reverse complement strand
GGCAGCTACCACTAATTACGTAAGGTCGCTCGCTAAACAGCTGGCACCCAAAGGTATTCGTGTTAACGGAGTAGCACCCGGACCAATCTGGACGGCTTTGCAAGTTAGCGGAGGAGCCACCCAGGAAAAGTTAAAAGGTTTTGGAGGTGATACACCGCTTGGAAGACCTGGTCAGCCTGTTGAACTTGGATCTATTTATGTACAGCTTGCTGCAAGTGACGCTAGTTATGCAACAGGACAAATCTATGGTTCTGCAGGGGGTAAAGGAATGCCTTAAATATCAACATATATAGGATGCTGCTTTTTACAGTTTTAAATGCATGAACGAATTCAGCGAATCCGTGGAAATATTACAGGAAAAAGATCTTACTAGGTCACAATAAGCACTCAAATCTGGATTTTTTCTTATAGCTGAATAGTATATCTATTGTATATATTATTAATAACAGGCTTTTTTTCCATTTATAATGTGTGTTAGGGGACTATTTATTCAAACATTTCAGGCATTTAGAATGGACTAGCGAAAGATCATTAATTTGCGATGGATCAGTAAAGATTGATGGCCAAGAATAGAAAGGTGCAGGGTTTGTAATTGTCCTCATTATGTGGGTTTGGCTGATTCTAGATGTGTTAATGTTTCTTTTGACGTATACATAGGCTTGCCTTTGTCAGATACCAATCTACCTTTATTGCTTTGTACTGGATCTTTTATGCTATATATAAAGGGTTGCCCTTTTTGGGATACATTAAATTAACAAATAATTGATTTTATTTTCACCTGTTAACATGCTGTCGGATAAGCGTCCCTGTCTGTTCATTAAGATTAGGGCCTGTATTTCTGAGCAAATGACTGAGAAATAGTTGCAGTATTGCTACAAAATGTGCACTTTTGCAATCCCAAATCGAAGGGGGAAAAAGCAAAGCGCGAGGCGGAGCAGAAGATGAAGAGAGATGGAAAGAAGAGCAAAAAGAAAAGT
>NZ_AQPN01000027.1 GCF_000403135.1 Arcticibacter svalbardensis MN12-7 | reverse complement strand
CTTCTTCTTTTTTATGTTTATTAATCTGAAATTCAACTTATTGCAAAACATACACAGCTAATAAATAGCACCGCAGCTCTTAATACTTTAAAAAACCGGTTATGTATAGAAAATTAGGCATAAGTGTTTAGCATAACGGGCATAACTAACATCAAAACATCTTCATTTTCGTCGTTAGTTTGCGGTACCAATAAACCTGCACGATTCGCTGTACTCATTTCAAGAGTTACCTCTTCGCCACTTAAATTATTAAGCATCTCAATCAGGAAACGAGCATTGAAGCCAATTTCCATATCATCACCTTCATACTGGCAACTCAAACGCTCATGTGCCTCATTTGAAAAATCAATATCCTCTGAGGATATATTTAACTCACTCCCTGTAATCTTGAGGCGAACCTGATGTGTGGTCTTGTTTGCAAAAATAACCACACGACGTAGCGAACTTAGAAACAAGCTCCTGTCAATTGTCATCCTGTTCGTATTATTCTGAGGGATGACCGCCTCATAATCCGGATAACGCTCATCGATCAAACGACAAATCAGATTTATATTTCCAAATCTGAAAAATGCACTGGTATTATTGTACTCGATAGCTACCGATACGTCATCTGTAGGCAGGGATGCTTTAAGTAAGGTAAGTGCTTTTTTCGGCAATATAAAAGAAGCTGACTGTTCTGCTTTTGCATCGTTACGACGGTAACGGACTAATTTATGCGCATCAGTAGATACAAAAGTAAAATTTGAGGAGTTCAGCTGGCAATAAACACCGGTCATTGCCGGGCGAAGTTCATCGTTGCTTACCGCAAAAATGGTTTTATTGATCGCCTCTGCCAATACGGATGCAGGAAGACTAACTGCCGAAGCATTTTCCACACTCGGAATCTTTGGAAAATCATCTCCATTTTCACCACTCAGCTTATATTTTCCATCACCTGCATTTATTTCAATAGCAAATGTAGTATCATCCACATTGAATGTAATCGGCTGATCGGGTAGAGTCTTCAACGTTTCCAGTAAAATCCTGGAGGGTATAGCAATCTTGCCGTCTTCTTTTGATTCTACCGCAAGTGTAGTAGTCATACTGGTTTGAAGATCGGTAGCAGAGATCGTTAAGATGCCGTCTTTTATCTCAAAAAGAAAATTTTCCAGTATCGGGAGAACAGTACTACTGCTTGATGCTCCGTTTACTGCTTGCAATTGCTTTAATAAGGTCGAAGTCGAAACTATAAATCTCATATATCGTGTATAAATCTTTTTTAATTTTCAGGTATAATACTGAAAAATGATTCAGATTCCTGCATTTATCAAAAATAGAAATAAATTCTATTACCCCCTCTTATTTTCTCCACATTAATTGATTCGCATTAAGCCTGATTAAGGACCAAATAATTCATTGAAATAATGATCCTCCTTTAATATGGATGTTATGGATCGCAAAATCAGACTAGTAAAATTCCGATGAAAGTCCGACTTAAATGCCCTAAAGTGGGACTCATACCGGAATCTTATCGCTATCATATTAGCATCATTAAAATCAGTTTAGGAATATTTCCTCTTTCTGAAGAAGTAGATAGAGATTCCGGTAAGGACTAAACAGACCAACGGTAAGCCTATATTGATAAGTTGCCAAAAAGTACGATCTTCTTTGATCCGGGCGCGGTCAAGCAGGTGCATTTTCACCTCCTTACTTCGAAGCATAATAATAGCAGGATCGTCGGTCAGATAATCCACTGCGTTCAGAAAGAATGTTTTATTACCAAACTGCTGCTGGGTGTAGCGGTCATACCCGAGTGGAAAAGGTGAGCCATCCTGGGTACTGACCTGGTTTTTCAGGATATCGCCATCTGCGAGGACAATCATCTTTGCCGGTTTGGATAATTCCGGACTTGTCACCGGATCCTGAATCTCTTCGGGAACAGGTCTGTTTTTAAATACCTGAGGAAAGACTCCCTCCATGGCAATAGCAGTTATTTGAGGCTGTCCTTTAAACTCTTCCGGGTTGGGTGCCTGTTCCACTTGTTGCAATGAGATGAGTGCCGGAACAGCTAATAGTCTGCTATAGGGTGAGGAGCTCAACAATACATCCCTCCTTATGCCGGCAACCGCAAGGGTGTCGATTGATCCCGAAAACTCTGACCGTACTGCATCTATATTTTTGACTACCGGATGGTTGCTTGTTGAAACGAAAAGAGGATAATACATCCAGGGTACCATTTGCATTTGTGCCTGTCCGGCCGAACCTCCCACCTTCAATGGAATTTGCGCACAATTTAAATCAGCGATCAAATTGTAGTTCAGTTTTACCCCATAACGGAATAACATATCATCCAGGTTGAGCGATTTAACAAAGGTGAGTTGTGTTCCTGCCCCACGCAGACTATCAAGCTCTGCGTTTACCTGGTCTATTGCCCAGAGTACACTTCCCCCATGTGCAATAAAATAATCGATTTTATATTTTTCAGCTTCTGTAAATGACTTTTGGGGTTTAGGAATAACGAGTAAGTTCAGTTTGGAGATTCCCTCTAAGGAAATAGTTCCCAGATTAACGCGTCCCGGTTCAAAGGCACTTTGCAGGGAACCTATGGCATCTGCCAGTTGCAGGTCCGTCAGCTCATCATGACCTTCACTGAACCCTATTTTGGGCTTCCCACCTCTTTTCAACTTCCTGATGGCGGTAGTAAAGGCGTATTCTAAGTTTTGGACTGAGTTATTCAATACCTCTTCCGGAGAAGCGCCCATGCGGGACTGCAAGAAATTGACGGCAATATCTTTACCCTTATAGGATATAAGAGCAGAAGGGAAAATAATTTTCTGCGTCAATCCCTCTTCGGTTTTCACACTCAGGTTGGTTGCCAGCAGGCCTTTTTCGCTCAGTTGCTGATAGATGACTGTAGCTTGTTCTTCGCCGCCTTCGGACGGATTGATGAATTTATAATTGAGTTTGCTTCCTGAATAGGCTTTGTAATCAGATAAAAGATCACTTACGGCATTTTGAAGACGTTTGAATCCGGCAGGAAAATCGCCATCAAGGTAAACGGTGACTTGCATTTCGTCATCAAGACCTTTCATTTCTGAACGGGTAATGTCGGATAAGGTAAACCGTTTATCGGCAGTAAAGTCTATTCGGGTAAAGTAGATCGAGGATACTAAACTGATACCGATAATGATCAGCAGAAAAATCAGGAGTGTTTGAAGATCGGCTTTCTTTCTATTTACCATTTTCTTGTACCAAGTACAGTTTTAGTCAGCATAAGAAATAAAGAGGTAAAGGAAAGGAAATAAAATAAATCGCGCGAATCTAACACTCCCCGGCCTATGGACTGATAATGTTCATTGATCCCTATAGCGCTTACCAGGGTATCGACAAATTGCAGGGAGATAAGCTGACTCAGGGAATCAAATCCGCTAAAAGCGAAAAAACACAAGAAAACGGAAATGGCAAAGGAGATGATCTGGTTATTACTTAAAGAAGAGGCAAAAATTCCGATTGCGACAAATGCTCCCCCGAGTAAGAGTAAACCGATATAAGACCCTATAATGGCACCTGAATCAATATTTCCGGAAGGAGTACTCAGTTCTGAGGTGGTAAAATAGTAGATGAGCGTAAGAAGTAAGGAGAACAGGACCAAGGCGAAACAGGCAAAAAACTTACCTGCAATAATCTGTCCGTCACTTACAGGACGCGTAACGAGAAGTTCAAATGTGCCGTCTTTACGTTCTTCGGCAAAGGAACGCATGGTTATTGCCGGGATTAGGAACATAAATAAGAAAGGAACGATGGCAAACAAGGAATCCAGACTGGCATATCCATTTTCCAGAATACTGGAATCAGGAAACACCCAGAGGAATAATCCTGTCATCATTAAAAATAGACCGATGGCTATATAAGCTACAAGGGAGCTAAAAAAGCCGGATAATTCTTTACTGAAAATAGCGAGCATGAGGTTTTTTAGAATTGATAACCTACTTTAATGCCCAACTGGTTGATGTTGCCACCTTCGCGTGACCAGGATTCAAAACGCAGACCTCCGTTGATCGAACTTCTTTTCGCTATTGGATAAGAGATTCCCACACCGGGAGCAAAGATGAACGTGACACCGGCACCTTGTTGAATTCCAACACTGGTACCAATTTCAGTTTGGGCATATAACATTCGGGAAAGATAGTACTTGGCACCCGCCTTCATGGGAATATAGGTGCGTGTACTGGAGTTCTTTCTGTAAAAAGACATCACCCCTGCTGAGCCGGTTGCATATAATGCACGGGTGATTGGGATATCCAATCCTCCTGCACCTCCAAAGCCAACGCCAAATAAATCTCCATAATCTCCTCCCGGCAATGAAATCTCCAGATCAACATTTACTCTTGGTCGTACAGGAAAAGGAGTTTTATGTATATCCTGAGCCTGAGCGTGGGAAACTAAAAACCCGAACAGCAATACTGCGATTAATCTTTTCATATTATTATAGTACAAAGAAAGTCAATCTTATTCTTAATTGCTAATAGTAAGATTAGGAGAATGGTTTATTTTACTATTATGACAAGGACAGGTAATTGCATTTAAATACTTAAAAAAAATGCATAGTGGTGTTTAGAAAAACCTATCTGCTGATTCTGATGCTTATAGTAAGCTATTAATGAGATTAAGGGTATATTTCTTGAATAAAAAGGAATTTGACATTTAAAGGCAAAAACAGGCGGTTGGCAATACACCAACCTCCTGTTTCAATTCTTACCTATTTACTTGTCCGGGCAAATAAATATTGAATCCAAGTGTTAATCCTAATCCAGACATTCCTGTATCAGCACCAACATCAGATTTGTTATACGTGTAACCTAAGACCGCTTCAAGAGCAACAGTACGACTTACGAAATGAGAATAACCACCGCTAATACCTAATAATAAAGATACAGGTTCGTCATTATCATTATCTTTCACGTGACTTCCGCCGATTCCAACAGTACCTTCGGCAAACCATCTGCTGGTTGGGGTAGCACCTTCAGGAAAGTAATAACGCACTAATGGAGCTACACCATATTGAAAACTGGATCCACCATCATAAGCACTTAGGCCTAAATTCACTTGGGCACCCACAGCAATATTATCAGAAATGAAATAAGCAGCTTTTGGTTGCACACTGATATTAAAGGTTTCTGTGTCAAAATTGTAATTTGTAGAACCTAGCCCTGCTCCAATCATCCAGTTACCTGCCTGAAGGGCAGTTGCCTGAGATGCTGATGAGGTTTGAGGGGTTGTTATCTGCGCTGAAGCGGCATATACGAATAACGATAGTGCACAGGATAAAAATAAGTGTTTCATAAAATAAAAGTTAAATGTTAAAATGTTTTTCAGGTTTTTAACACCAATCTCCCTATTTTGTTGACAATTTATTTTTGAATTGGCTGGATTAGCTTCAAAAAAATCTCTTCTAATGTATGTTGAGGGTACTTTTTCATTAAATCAGGAAGAGTTTCGTCGCATACGAGATGCCCTTGGTTAATGATGACTGCCCGATCACAGAGTTGTTCCGCCTCCTGCATAATATGGGTTGAAAAGATAATTGTTTTTGTTTTCCCAAGCTCCCGGATTAACGCCCTGATACCCACTAACTGAGCAGGGTCTAATCCGGATGTAGGTTCATCAAGAATCAGTACCTGGGGATCGTGGATGAGGGACTGGGCAATACCAACCCGTTGTCTGAATCCTTTAGAGAGTGCATTCAGCTTTTTATGTTGTTCCTGTTCGAGACCTGTAAGGGCTATAATTTCCTCTATTCGTTGTTTTTTATTTTGGAGTTTATGCAGATCGGCAATAAAACCAAGCGACTCCTTTACATACATTTCCAGGTAGAGGGGATTATGTTCAGGGAGGTAACCAAGCTGACGGCGGACTTCCATAGGATTTTTGACCACATCAAAGCCAGCGACTTCGGCTGTTCCCGATGTTTGAGGAATAAAACAGGAGAGAATTTTCATCGTAGTAGACTTACCGGCACCGTTAGGTCCTAAAAAGCCGAGAATCTCGCCCTGATGGGCAGTAAAGGAGATGTTATCTATTGCTTTCTGCTGTTCGTAAACTTTGGTCAGGTTTGTGACTACTATACTCATGTTTAGCAAAACTACTGAATATCATTTGATATTGTTGTTCGGCTAATCTATTGAGATCAACCGCTTGTAAATCATTGTAAACTGAAAGAAAGTTCTGTAAGATGACAAGACTAAATATAGCACTATGCTATAAAATTTATATAAGTTTGTAGCATCATGAGTAAAAACAATGACGAGATCTTCAAAAATGTGATCTCACATGCCAAAGAATATGGCTTTGTATTCCAATCCAGTGAAATATATGATGGATTAAGCGCTGTTTATGATTACGGACAGTTGGGTGCTGAATTAAAAAACAACATTAAAGCTTATTGGTGGAAATCAATGGTACAAATGCATGAAAACATTGTAGGCATTGATTCTGCGATATTTATGCATCCCAAGGTAT
This sequence comes from Arcticibacter svalbardensis MN12-7, assembly GCF_000403135.1. Classification (GTDB taxonomy): domain Bacteria; phylum Bacteroidota; class Bacteroidia; order Sphingobacteriales; family Sphingobacteriaceae; genus Arcticibacter; species Arcticibacter svalbardensis. The sequence continues at coordinate 1,983 of NZ_AQPN01000027.1, read as the reverse complement.
GGAAGGCAAGCGGTCACGTGGATGGTTTTAATGACCCCATGATCGATAATAAAGACTCAAAAAAACGCTATAGAGCCGATCAGCTCTTAGAAGATAAAATTACCCGTTACGAAAAGGACGGCAAAACAGATAAAGCGAATCAGCTTCAGGAAGCAATGGATAATGCACTGAAAGCTGAGGATATGACTGCTTTGCGTGACCTGATTGTGGAGCATGAAATAGCTTGTCCGGTTTCGGGTACGCGTAACTGGACGGATGTCCGCCAGTTTAACCTGATGTTCAGCACACAGTTTGGCGCTATGGCTGAAGGCAGTGAAGAGATTTATTTACGTCCTGAAACAGCGCAGGGAATTTTCGTCAACTTCCTGAATGTGCAAAAATCGGGTAGGATGAAAATTCCATTTGGTATTGCACAGATCGGAAAGGCATTCCGTAATGAAGTGATTGCACGTCAGTTTATCATGCGGATGCGTGAGTTTGAACAAATGGAAATGCAATTTTTTGTACGTCCGGGTGAAGATAAGAAGTGGTTTGATTACTGGAAGATTGCCCGCTTAAAATGGCATACTGCTTTAGGCACTTCATCGGAGAAATACAGGTTTCATGACCATGTTAAGCTGGCCCATTATGCCAATGCTGCTACTGATATTGAGTTTGATTTCCCTTTTGGATTTAAAGAAGTGGAGGGTATCCATAGCCGTACAGACTTTGACTTAACGCAACATCAGGAGTTTTCAGGTAAGAAACTGCAATATTTTGATAGTGAACTGAATGAGGAGGGAAAACCATATGGCAATTATGTCCCTTATGTAATTGAAACTTCCATCGGTTTAGACCGCATGTTTCTGTTAACAATGATTAATGCTTTTGAAGAGCAGGACTTAAGTACAGCAGAAAAGAAAGATAGCCGTACGCTTCTTCGTCTGCATCCATGCCTTGCTCCTATCAAAGTAGCGATATTCCCATTAACTAAAAAAGATGGGTTGCCAGAGAAAGCACGTGAAATCATGAATAGTTTAAAGATCGACTTTAATTGTGTTTATGAAGAAAAGGATGCTATTGGGAAACGTTACCGCCGCCAGGATGCTATAGGTACTCCATTTTGTGTAACGGTAGATCATCAGAGTTTAGAGGATGATACCGTTACGATCCGTCACCGTGATTCCATGGAACAGGAACGTGTTGCTATTGCTGATTTAGAACAAATGATTGGCAAACGGGTAAGCTGGAGAAACTTGCTTGCTTAAAACATAACAGGGTCATTATAAGACCCTGTTGTTTCAAATCTTGACATTTATCGAAACTTTTTTATCTTTGTAGCCGTACACACTTAAATAAAACGAATATTATAGAGAACAACTTACTTAAACATCAGCTACGGATTTATGAAGAACAGGATTTTAAGAGGGGTAACCTATATTATATTAGCACTTAGCTTTCCAGCAATTGGATGGGGACTCAAGACAGATCATTCTCATCTTGACCATTCAAATACAACAAATAAAAGTCTTACTAAAGAAACAAAAGCTAATTCAGCCGCTGTTTTATTTGATCAATATATTTCCGGTATTTATACGAAGTCAGGTTTAGCACTTACCTCTCTGGATTATGCTGTATTTAAAAAAGCATTTACCGGTTACTATAATTTAAGGAATGCGGGCCTGATCAGCAAAGACAAACAAATTATTTCTATAGTTGATTTCAATAAACCAAGTACGGAGAAAAGATTATGGATAGTTGATCTGGCAGCAGGGAAATTATTATTTAATACTTTCGTGGCACATGGAAGAGGTAGTGGTGATAATTTTGCAACTAACTTTTCGAATGTCTCTGAGTCTAACCAAAGCAGTTTAGGTTTTTATGTTACAGATAATACGTATTCAGGGAAACATGGTATGTCCCTGCGCATAAATGGCATGGACCGCAAGTTTAACAGCAATGCACTTAACCGTGCTGTCGTTATTCATGGTGCTTCTTATGTGA
>NZ_AQPN01000026.1 GCF_000403135.1 Arcticibacter svalbardensis MN12-7 | reverse complement strand
GTATAGGACTCGAGCATATTCTCTAGATCGTTTAAGTCAAATGGTTTGGCCAGCCAACAGTCTGCACCTGCTTCCTTTGCAAGAGATTGTATATCATTATTAGCAGAGAAATAGATAACAGGGATATTTTTAAACTGATCGTGCTTTTTAAGTATCTGTGTCGCAATGATGCCTCCTGTATCAGGAATCCAATTGTCCATTAAGATAATATCAGGATTACACTCTGCAACTGTTTCCAAAAGATCATTACAAGTACCGCGCGTATAAACATCCCAATCCTTCTCATTTAGAAGATATTTTAGAATATCTAAAATATCCACATCGTCGTCAAATATTAAAATACGCCTCATTATTTATAATAACTATAACAATTAATTAACCCCTCAATTAATTGTTAATTAATTTATACTAAAATAAGAATTTAATTCCATTAACTAATAATCGTATTATTCTTAGAATTAGCTTATTAAAATAGATTTATAAACCATCCGGTAAATACTATGGTCAGGTAAATAAATAACGCTAGTATAAGAACTAGAAAGAACAAAATCACTATAATTACTCCTGTTCCACCTCCTTCATGTTTACCTTCCTGATAATGTTCTTTAAGCAGTTTTATATTACGCGTGTTTGCTTTGTAATAAAAGTCAAAAATATTACCAATGAAAGGTATTGCACCAATTACAGCATCGACCAAGATATTAAGGATCATTAAAATAACCACTTTCCTACTTACACCACTTTTCACCATGGTTAATACCAAAATAGAAGATAATAGGTATCCGGAGATATCACCTGCAAATGGAATAAGATTGATGATTGGATCTAATCCAAAACGAAATTGCGTCCCTGGGATCCTAAACTGGTCGTCTAATAACCTAGACACCCGTTCTACCCAAATTAGGCGATTGTTTTTTTTAAGCAGTGGTTGTTTCAAATGAGTTAATTATTACTGGGTCCTATGGAAAAATTTATTCATATACAACATCTGAAAGTCGATAGAGTTTCCCCAATAGGGCCAATTATGTGCTCCTGGGCGACTAATATAATCATGGGGAATACGAAGCTCCAGTAAATTATCATGTAACTCTTTATTCACCTGATAGAAAAAGTCTTCTGTACCACAATCGATTATAAGCGCTAAAGCCCCTGGATTTATCTGATGAAGCATATTTACGACTGTATTTTTCTCCCAGTTTTCAGGATAATCAGCATAGGCACCAAGTCGCCGTGCTATTTCCCAATTCTTAGGAAATGGCCTAAAATCGACACCTCCACTCAAACTTCCTGCAGCACCAAAAACATCCTGATGACGGATAGCCAGGTATAGAGCACCGTGTCCGCCCATACTATAACCAGCAATAGCCCTTCCTGCCGGTGATTTTATAGTATGGTAATTTCCATCAACCCAAAAAACAAGTTCTTTGGATACATAAGTTTCATATTTCCATTTTGAATCAAGAGGACTATCAAAGTACCAACTGCCAATGCCTCCATCAGCACATACAATAATCATTTGGTAGGTATCAGAAGCTTGTATAATTTGAGGAACACTATTTACCCAACTTGCATAATTACCACCATAACCATGCAGCAGGTAAAACACGGGATACACTTTGTTTTTAGCATATGAATCTGGTCTGATTACAACTGCTTTAATCGTTTTGTTCATGGCAGTGCTAAAGGTTTTAACAGTATCAACTTTAGCCGCGAATGCAGCATGAATGAATAATAATAAAGACAAGGATAGAAAGTACCTGCGAATAAGATTCATGGTTAAAATTTAATTGATGGGTATTGATTCGATAAAATTAGCTTTTTTAATAACAATACTTGTAATCTCTTACAGCTTTACATATAAAAACAGAATCATGTTAATAGCAGTTTGAACGGAAACTATTTATATGGGAGCACTAATTTCTTTTAAGGGAGGTCCTCCCTTAATTAAATTATATACTCTTTTTTTAATCGCACAACACGTTACACTACTTATTTTAGAACACATTCTGGTAAATAACCCATTTTAAGATTTGGCATAATTTCTCTTGATAAATAAGTGATCACAAAGTTGAGAAAACAAAGTTTCGATCCGCTTTCTTGTGTATCTGTATGGTGGATTTCAAAGGGATATTCGCTTCTTAATATTATTTCTTAATGGCGTAATAAGCTTAATTTTCTCCTTCTCGAATAATGATGTCTGGTAAGGAAGAGATAAATATTCTTTATCAGCAATTAACACACAATCAGAGGATTACAGCTTTTCCAGCTGAGATAAGTAATTCACATCATGCACATTTGTTGCTGTAATTTCCATGAAAACAGGTACTCCTGCTTTAGAAGTAATGAGTTCCATTTTAAACCCATAATAATGAAGCGTATGCGAAGCATGGTAGCCTCTGGATGGTTTTACCTGATCTTCTTTACAGATTTTAGTTCTTGAAATCCTTACATTCTGACACACCGGTATTGGAATGGAATCAATAATATACTGATGATCATCCGCACTGATTACTTCTGTCATAGGCTGAGCTACCAGGGCAATATAATCCTGTAGCCTTTTGCGTCTTCGATTATAGTTTGATCTGTCTATCAGATTGGAAAATCTTCCTGATATTCGGTTCTTGACTTAGAAAACAACAAGTTTTCTGAATCAATCCACAATGTCTTGGAGGTAATAGATAGTGCAACCATTTCAATATCAGATAGTTTAGATAAATGTCTATACTTGAAAAAGTTTCCATCTGATAATAACATATCAGCCATTGCGGATTTGCATATATCAAGAATCTTTACGAAATTAATTTTTAGGTTGTGCATGGAAGAAAGCTTGGATACTCTGTTAAGTTACTGTTTTTTAGCAATATGTATAACTTGTTTTTCTCTAATTCCTTCATGTTTTTATCCTATTTAAATCACACAACGGATGTTTTTATAAAATATTTTAAAGCTGGTATCTGGGCAGAATATAGGTATATTGAATAATTTGTTAAGCTAATTATACTTTATTCCTGTTGCATTAGCTGTTAAGATCGCCCCTTGATTCCTGATAATCTGTATGGATTGGGATTATTATCTGCTGAAATCGCAATTGCGATACATTAAATCAACAATTATTTCATTTTATTTTCACCTGTTAACAGGCTGTCGGATAAGCGTCCCTGTCTGTTCATTAAGATTAGGGCTTGTATTTCTGAGCAAATGACTGAGAAATAGTTGCAGTATTGCTACAGAATGTGCACTTTTGCAATCCCAAATCGAAGGGGAAAAAGCAAAGCGCGAGGCGGAGCGGAAGATGAAGAGAGAATAGAAAGAGGAGCAAAAAGAAAAGTAATTTTTTTCTTGCAAATACAAAAAAGCTTCTTACCTTTGCAATCCCAAATCGGGGATAACAAAACGCTGAAAGCGCAAGGCTTAAGGCAAACAGAATGAAGGGCTTGAAACTAAGGATAACACTTTAGGAGAAACCATACCAGATTGACATAATTCAAAAGGGTAACACCTTAACT
>NZ_AQPN01000025.1 GCF_000403135.1 Arcticibacter svalbardensis MN12-7 | reverse complement strand
GATGAGGATGCCCAGGCTACATCCCTTGCATTTTCCATCCTAAACTCCCAGGTACGGGTCTCTTCCGTTGGTTTAATGGCATTGCGGGCATCCTTTTCTGATCTGATCATGATCGTCTTTTCACTTTCCGCCGCTTCATTCCATAATTTAAGCTGATCGGCAGTAAAAACTTTGTCCGGATTGAGCAATTGTCCTGAACAGGCCACCACATGATTAGCCGGCACCGTAATCGCAACATCGAAATTGCCATATTCCAGATAAAATTCCGACGGACCTGTATAAGGAATTGTATTCCAGCCCGAAATATCATCATATACACATAGTCGTGGATACCATTGCCCTAATGAAAAAATCGATCCATTGGTGGTTTCCAAGATTCCCATCCTATCGGAACCATATTCCGGGATGATAAAAGAAAACTCTATTTTAAGTTTTAGCTTCGATTTAGATTTTAATGCTTCGGGTAATAAAAGCTGCATGCGTGTATCATCAATCATGCAGTTAAGCTCCATTTCCTTCCCGTCATCGGTCAGCAACTTTGCCGACTTTATCTTGTACCCACCATCAAACACCTGTCCCTTTACTCCACTTCTACTTCCACCAAGAGGTACAATTGCTAAACCACGTGAACCTTTTTTGTATAGATTTTGATCGAGCTGAAGCCATAGAAATTCCAAATCATCGGGACTATTATTGGTATAGGTAATTATTTCAGAACCGGTTATGGTCTTTAACTTTTCATTCAACGCAACCTGAATGTTATAGTCGGCACGATTTTGCCAGTAAGCATGTCCGGGTTTTCCAGAAGCCGAACGAGTTTCGTTACCTGAGGCCCCATAGATCGACCCGGCAAAAGCTTCAGAATAATCATAAATACCCGTGTTCTTATTGTTCTTGCCGGAAGAGTTACCGCTTTGCTGAGCGATTGAATAAAGAGATACGAAGGAAAGAGATAGAAAAAGGAAAAGAATTTTTATCGAATACATAAAGGAAAATAACATTCAATGATCATAGTCAAGATCATGCATAGTTAACGTAAAAACGATCTGAATATTTACGTTTAAGCTGTTTTAATGAAACAACTCTTCATAACGGCCCTCATCGAACCCTAACAGCACCGTATCACCCTGCTCAATAACCGGCCTTTTAATCAGACTGGTCTTTTCCATCAAAAGCGGAAAGGCTGAAGAGGCATCAATAACCGACTGCTGCGTTGCAGGATCTACCGTTCTCCAGGTAGTTCCTTTTTTATTGACCAAGGCCTCCCAGCCTACTTGCTTAGCCCACGCGGCTAGCTTTTCTTCCGAAACGCCAACCTTTTTAAAGTCATGAAACTCATAGCTTAACTTTCGTTCATCGAGCCAGTTGAGTGCTTTTTTTACTGTGTTACAGTTCTTAATTCCGTAAATATGTATCATTTTTTATAGGTCGCTATTATTAAAACGGGTCATTGTAAGTTCCGGGCCAACGGTAACAAAACTTTCAATCATCTCTACCGATCGATCGATTAATGCGGGTAATGCGGGGCGCTCATCGTCATCGAAACCACTCAACACATAGTCAATCTGACGCCCTTTAGGGAAATTATCTGAGATGCCAAACCGAAGCCGCGCATAATTAGATCCACCGAGAACAGACTCCACACTTTTAAGTCCATTGTGTCCGGCATTACTTCCCTTTGGTTTAATTTTAACCTTACCAAATGGGATGGCGAGATCATCAACAAGGATCAAAATATTTTCAATTGGTATTTTGAGGTCATTCATCCAATAGTTAAGCGCTTTTCCACTTAAGTTCATATAGGTGGTCGGTTTAATTACATACACTTTTCTGCCTTTATGACTAAATTCCGTGTAGTAAGCTAAACGAAGATTGGTAAAACTAACGCTAGCTTTTTTAGCAAGTGCGTCTGCAATCATGAACCCTATATTATGACGAGTATCTGTATACTCCTGTCCGATATTTCCAAGACCTACAATAAGGTATTTCATTCTACAAATGTAAATTAAAAGAGGAAATGAAGAAACCAGGTATCGTTCGGGGGTATCTGGTCAAAAAAAAGAGGGGTTATCTTTGCAGATAACCCCTCTTTTATGATTTTTACTGAATGCAAAAGATATTATTTACCCTTTACTGCATCCTGCTCTGCTTGTCTTAAAGCACGAGAAGTAGTTACAGATACGATAGTATCTTCTGGAGTATTGATTACATCATAACCCTTAAAGTCTAAATCGCGTACACGTACTGCATGTCCAACATCCAAGGTATTGATACTAACCTGAACGTATTGTGGCATATCTGCAGGTAATGCTCTTACACGTAGTTTACGTAGTTTCTGAAATAGTTTACCACCCATTTTAACACCTGGAGAAGTACCTGTTAATTGTACAGGGATCTGCATAACAATAGGTTTGTCAACCTGAAGCTCCAAGAAATCAATATGTATGACCTGATCAGTTAAAGGATGGAATTGAGTATCCTGAATGATTGCCTGAGTAGTTACTCCGTCAACTTCAAGACCAACAAAACTTACATCTGAACTGAAGATCAAAAGTTTTAGGTCACTTGCCAAAACCGAAAAATGTGTCTGGCCTTTTCCACCATAAAGAACTGCAGGCACTTTACCTTCGTAACGCAATTCCTTTGCGTCGCGTTTCCCTACGTTCCCTCTAAGGGAACCGCTAATAGCGATAGTTTTCATATTTATATATTTATTGTTAGGTATTCAAATTTTGTTCTACACTGAATAGTCCGCTTATAGATCCATGCTCATGTACTATTGAAATAGCTTTTGCAAAAAGATCTGCTGTAGAAAGGACCTTGATTTTAGTAGATGGTCTTTTTAAAGGAATTGTATCGGTAACAATCAGCTCTGTAAGGGCCGAATTTTCGATTGTTTCGTAAGCCTTACCTGAAAGCACAGGATGCGAACATACTGCTCTGACGCTGCGTGCACCGTTTTCCATAATCAATTCCGCTGCCTTGGCTAGTGTACCTGCAGTATCACAAATGTCGTCCATCAGCACGATATCCTGACCGGTTACATCTCCAATAATGGACATGGATTCAATTTCATTAGCTCTTTTACGTCTTTTATCACAAATTACTACTTCCGCATTAAAGAATTTAGCGAATGTACGTGCCCGGTATGAACCGCCCATATCAGGGGAAGCAATAGTAAGATGTGGTAAACTGAGGCTCTTTATATAAGGGACAAAGATGACGGAAGCATCCAGATGGTCTACAGGGATATCAAAAAATCCTTGTATCTGTGCAGCGTGCAAATCCATGGTCATAATACGGTGAGCTCCTGCAGCAGTAAGTAAATTAGCAACCAGCTTGGCACCAATCGCTACGCGTGGTTTGTCTTTACGATCCTGCCTTGCCATTCCAAAGTACGGCATCACTACCGTAATGTAATGTGCTGAAGCTCTTTTTGCTGCGTCGATGAGCAGTAAGAGTTCCATCAGGTTATCGTAAGGCTGATTTGTAGATTGAATAACGAATACATCACATCCGCGAATAGATTCATTATAGGAAGGTTGGAATTCTCCATCGCTGAAACGCGATGTAACAACATCACCAAGTTCTATTCCATAGGAACCTGCTATTTTAGCAGCTAATGCTGTAGTGCCTGAGCCGGCGAATAACTTAACGGGATTGGATCTGAGTGGCATGTTAATCTTTCGGATAGTGGATCTTATGATTACTGAATAAAGAACTCAAACTCCTTTATTTATGGCAACATAAATTCGAACTTTGAATTGAATGTACACTTTTCAAGCGATCAGAAAATCCGAATTGTTTGTTGCCCGACCAGGATTCGAACCTAGACAAACGATACCAAAAACCGTTGTACTACCTTTATACTATCGGGCAATCTTCCATTTATTAGTTTTTCCTTCTAAATGGAATGCAAATATAGGAGGATTAACCTGTTAATGCAACACATTTTTTCAAATAATAATTAATTGGTTGCGATCGACTTTCGAAGACATACTAACTCCTTGTTTATCAAACACAAAAGCTTAAAATAAATATGTTTAAGCAGAAATCTGCTCCATTCATAAGACACCTATAGCAGTTATTGCACAAAATTGATCACTAAAATGTGTTAAACCCGTATTCTAAAACTTGGTAATTAAATTCAATTCATTAATTTCGGGCTCGATATCGATACTGGTATAATATATGAATTATAATAAGATTAATAACCTCTTCGGCTGGCTATGTTTTATAATCGCAACTGCGACTTATATAATGACCGCAGAGCCCACAGCGAGTTTTTGGGATTGCGGTGAGTTTATCGCTGCTGCTTATAAACTACAGATCGTTCACCAACCCGGTGCTCCATTATTTCTGATCCTTCAAAAGATATTTTCGCTCCTTGCCGGGTCAGATGTAACCAAGGTAGCTTATTGGATGAATGTTGGATCGGCTCTATCAAGTGGAGCAACCATTCTCTTTCTATTCTGGACCATCACAGCGCTAGCTAAAAAGGTGATCTATAAGGCGGGAGAAGAATTAAAACCTGCTGCTCTGATTACTATAATAGGATCAGGACTTGTAGGTGCACTTGCTTATGCTTTCTCAGATACCTTTTGGTTCTCTGCAGTTGAGTCTGAAGTTTATGCCATGTCCTCTCTTTGTACAGCTATTGTATTTTGGGCTATCCTGAAATGGGATTCGCATGCCGAAGAAGTTGGAGCAGATAGATGGCTTATATTTATTGCCTATGTAATAGGCTTATCCATAGGCGTGCATTTACTTAACCTGCTTGTTATACCAGCAATGGCATTGGTATATTATTTCAAACGATCTAAACAACCTACAGGTAAGGGCACCCTCCTTTCTCTATTTGCAGGGATTGTGATACTGGCCATTATCCAGTATGGCATTATCCAGTATTTGGTCAAGTTTGCTGCTTACTTCGACTTGTTCTTTGTGAATACATTGGGCATGGGCTTTGGAAGTGGTGTATTTGTATTTGCTTTATTAGTGGTAGCTGCAACAGTTTATGGAATCGTCTATTCCATTAAGAAAGTTAAACCATTGTTAAATCTGGCTTTAATATGTTTTGCCTTTATTATGTTGGGCTATAGCTCTTACGCCATGATTCTTGTACGTGCAAAAGCTAATCCAGCATTAAATAATAGTGATCCTGATAATGCATTTGCCTTTTTAAGTTACCTGAACAGGGAACAATATGGAGATCGTCCTTTATTATATGGACAGTATTTCGATTCGCAGGTTACTAATTACGAACAAGGTGATAATATATACAGGAAAGGTGACAACAAGTATGAAGTTGCCGGCAGAAAGTTTACAACTGAATACGATCGTAATACCCTTCTTCCAAGGATGTACAGTGATGACCCTCAGCATGTAGGTTATTATCGCGACTGGATGAAGCTGGGAGAAACGGAGTCACCGACTTTTGCAGATAACCTTGGGTTCCTATTCTCCTACCAAACTGGTTTTATGTACGCCCGCTATTTCCTATGGAACTTTGCAGGTCGCCAGAACGATGATCAGGGACAAGGAAACTATACATCAGGAAACTGGATCTCAGGAATAAAACCAATAGATGCCTTAATTTTAGGTTCTCAGGATAACCTTCCACCAAGCATTACAGAAAACAATGCGCATAACAGACTCTTTTTCCTTCCTCTTATACTGGGATTAATTGGTGCCTTCTGGCATTTCAAACGCAACCAAAAAGATGCAGGAGTAGTTGGTTTACTGTTTTTCTTTACAGGAATGGCTATTGTTTTATATCTGAATCAAAATCCACTCCAACCACGAGAGCGTGACTATGCGTATGCAGGGTCTTTTTATGCCTTCGCCATATGGATCGGTCTGGGAGTTGCAGCGATTGCCGGCTGGTTGTCCAAACGCATATCCCCTAAGGTTGCCGGGATTGGAGCCACTGTAATTGGTCTACTGGCAGCACCAATATTAATGGCTTCACAGGAATGGGATGACCATGACCGCTCAGAAAAATTCACTACCCGCGACTTTGCAATTGATTATCTGCAATCCTGCGCTCCAAACGCCATCCTCTTTACTTATGGGGATAACGATACGTATCCGCTGTGGTATGTACAGGAAGTGGAGGGTGTTCGCCCCGATGTGCGTATAGTAAACTTAAGTTTGCTGGGCACGGATTGGTATATCCGCCAGATGAAGGATAAGATTAACCAGGCAGATCCGCTACCAATTACAATGCCTAATGACAAGTTTGTTCAGGGAGTAAGGGATGTGATCAGGTATTACGATTACAAATTAGCAGACCCTATTGAGATGAAGAGCCTTTTTGAGGTACTGACATCTGATAATGATAATGATAAATTTTCCCTTCAACAGGATGGTCCTAAAGAGAATATCCTTCCTACTAAAAGCTTTAAGATCACCATTGATCCGGCACAGGTACTCGCTACAAAAACAGTTAGTTTAGCACTTAAAGATAGCATTACGCCTGCAATGCAATGGACTTACAACAAAAATTATGTAACCAAAACAGAGTTGGCAATGATTGATATTCTTGCACATAATGACTGGAAACGTCCTGTATATTTTGCAGTTACGGTTCCTTCAAGCAATTATATCGGTTTGGATAAATACCTCTACAATGAAGGTTTTGCTTACCGGCTTTTACCTTTAAAAACTGCTGCACCTGACTCTACGAAACAAGAACAGGAACTTATTAGTACCGATCAGATGTATAATAACCTGATCAATAAGTTTGTATGGGGTAACATGAAAAACGCTCATTACCTTGATCCTGAAACGACTCGTATGATCGCAACGGTAATCAAAAGCTTCAATACACTGGCAACCAAATTATATGAACAAGGTCGTATTACGGAAGCCAGGAAGGTAATAAACAAGTCACTTGAAGTTGTTCCTGATAAAAATTATTTGTTTTACTATATCCTTCACCGGTATTATACAGCAGATCTGCTTTATAAAGTAGGGGAAACTAAGGCTGCAAACAAACTGGTTAAAAGCACCAGTGACTATATTGGGGCTGAACTAGGATACCTTGGTGGATTGTCAAGTAGCAGGCAAAAGTTCGCGATGAACGATATCCAGTTGGGGATATCCATTTACAATGAATTGCTCAAAATTACTGAGGCTAATAAACAAACAGCCCTTCATGCTGAAATTAAAAAGGAATTTACAAACCTGCAAAGTAAACTTTCATTAAATTACTAGCAGTACGAATAGGTATAAACAAGAAAG
>NZ_AQPN01000024.1 GCF_000403135.1 Arcticibacter svalbardensis MN12-7 | reverse complement strand
ATCAGGCCTCTTTTTTTTATACATCAAACTTGTCTAGTAATTTAATGAGTGTGGCGAAATCCTTCGGATAAGGCGCCTCAACGGTTACTTCATTTTCTGCGTCTATTTTAAAGCTAACCTGTTTGGCATGTAAGGCAAACCTTTTCATGATTGGCAGTTCCTCTTCATCTTTGGCGATATGGTATACGCGTTTAATCTTTGAAAGGAAAACAGATTCTCCCCCGTACATATCATCCCCGGCAATACATGCCCGCTGTGTAGCCAGATGGATCCTGATCTGGTGCATCCTACCGGTGATCGGTTGACATTCAATCAGCGTATAATGTTTATAGTATTTTAAAGAGTTAAAGATCGTTTCTGCGGCTTTACCATCCTGGCGACTGATACTCACATTCTTATTTCCAATGTTCAGGATCGGCAGGTTGACATGCACATCCTCAAAGGTATGGGTGCCATTCACTAAGGCATGATAAACCTTTTTTACTTTCCGGCGCTCAAACTGCATAGCAACCAAACGGTAGGCAGCCGGATTTTTAGCAATAATTAAACAGCCAGAAGTTTCTTTATCGAGCCGGTGACAGATTTGCGCATCTCCGCAATACTGTCTGGCCAATCTGAGCATGCTCACCTCTCCCCCTTCGCGCTCATCCAGTGAAGCAATAAAAGGAGGTTTGTTTACCACCATCAGATCATCATTTTCAAACAGGATTAAATCCTGTAACTTGGGAATTCTCACAGGGCAAAAATAGTGTTTTTTGGGGAAATGAAATTGCAAGAAAAGAGTCTACCCTAATCGCTTACCTGTATTGATCACATTAACCCCATTGAAACGGGTAGTTGCACTTCCATGAGACACGGCACTGGCTTGTGAGGGCTGACCTTTACCATCTGAAAAAGTACCTCCAAGACGGAAATCATTCTGACCACAGCATTGTACACAGGAATTCCAAAACTCCTGCGTATTGGACTGGTACGCCGCGTCTTTCAACATGCCTACAATTTTACCTTCTTTAATTTCATAGGCCAGTTGCGCACTGAACTGGAAATTATAGCGCTGCTGATCAATGGAATACGAATTCCGACCGAACATATAAATGCCTTTTTCGACATTCTTTACCATATCTGCTGCACTTAGCGCTTCTTTGCCCGGTGCAAGTGATACGTTAGGCATTCGCTGGAACTGAATATTTTCCCAACCGTCCGCATAACTGCATCCCTGAATGGACTTTAAGCCTAAGATGTGCGCCTGATCGCGGGTAGACTGATAGTTGACCAGGATGCCGTCCTTAATGATGTCCCAGCTGCCGCACTTTACTCCTTCATCATCATAACCGACTGCACCTAAAGATCCTTGTTCGGTTTTGTCGGCAAAAACGTTGACCTGCTTACTTCCAAAATTGAATTTCTTGCTTTCCCATTTATCCAGGGTTAGAAAACTGGTTCCGGCATAATTTGCTTCATACCCCAGCACTCTGTCTAATTCGGTGGAGTGGCCAACAGACTCGTGAATGGTCAGGAATAAGTGCGAAGGATCGAGTATTAAATCGTATTTCCCAGGCTGAAGTGGTTTCGCTTTAAGTTTCTCTTCTACATGAACAGTGGCTTCCCGTACATCTTCGAGCATGTCATAACGCTTTTTATATAGGGTAACCGGTCCACCTTTTATCTTTTCTTCCTCCTTTGGTTCCAGATACTCGAAGCCCATTCCCATTGGGGCACTCAAGGCATTGCGGGTCTGAAAGCCACCTCCGGAGGTGCCGACTTTTGTAACGGTAAAATTTGGCCAGATGCGATGGATGTCCTGATCAATGTAAGAGCCATCGGTAGAAGCGAAATATTTCTGTTCATTCACCACAAAAATATTGGAATTTACATATTTCGCACCTCCTTTCATTGCCTCGCTGTTTACTTCAAGAAGTAGGGCCACTTTATCTTGAATGGGCACTTCAAACGCATTTTTCTGAAGGGGTGTTTTCCAGCTTACTTCGCCATATCCTTTTTGAGGAGCTAACTGTACTTCTTCTGTAAGCAGTTTTGAATTTCCTTTTGCGATGGCAACAGCCATTTCTGCTGCCTTTGCAATGCTGTCATCCGTTAAAATATCTGTAGCGGCAAAACCCCAGCTGCCATTAGCGATCACCCTTACGCCAAGTCCGTATGACTCTGTATTGGCAATGTTCTGCACCTGAGCTTCCCTGGTAATGATTGCCTGGTTCAAATAGCGTCCGATACGTACATCTGCATAGGTTGCACCCTTGGACCTTGCTGCATTCAGGGCAACATCTGCCATTCTTTTTTTTAATTTAACATCAACCGGTGTCAGTGCTTGCTCTATAGTAATGGCTTTGCCAAAGACAGGCATGCTCTCTAAAATAGATGCACCTACACCAACACCGGTCAGGTATAAAAAATCTCTTCTTTTCAATGGACAAATTTCTTAAACAAGTATGTAAAATAAACGCGGCTCAATAATTCTGCTAAACAGCGTCTGAAAGTGAAGTAAAAGTAAAGTCCCTTATCTTCATAGGAGGAACCATTCCACTGCCTGTCCGAACCGGTTTGCCTAACGCTTCCACGTTATTTAACATGATTACCGGACTTTCATTAAACCTGAAGTTCTTTATAGGGAACTTAATTTCTCCATTTTCAATATAAAAAGTTCCATCACGGGTAAGTCCGGTAAGCAGTAAAGTTTGAGGATCTACCGAACGAATGTACCAAAAGCGGGTCACCAAAATTCCTTTTTCCGTGCTTTTGATCAGCTCATCCAGGGTTTGAGTTCCACCCTCAAAAACGATACTCCGGTTAAAAGGAACAGGCTGTACGCCTTTTTGAGCGGCCCAATATCTGGAATAAGATAAATTTTTGACCACTCCTTTTTCCACCCATTGCGTTTTTTTAAGGGCGAGGCCATCTCTGCTCCAGGTAGCTGACGGTACTTCCGCATTCATCGGATCAGAGTATATGTTTACGTTTTCAGAAAACAATTGCTCGCCTAATCGGGTACCGCCTCCTGATTTACTCATGAAACTTCTTCCTTCATCCGCACTGCGGGCATCAAATCCACGAAACATGTTGTCCAGCATGTCACTTGCAGCGAGAGGCTCTAGAATAACGGTATACTTTCCGGGCTCAATTGCTTTGGCACCTGCAGATCCGGTCGCTTTTGTCGCCGCGATCTTGCTGAGCGCAAGTACATCCATCTTATCCAGGTCATTGTAGCTTTTTTCTATATAACCTGAACCTGTTCCTTCTTTATTTCTGATTGTAACAGAAAAGGAAACATCGGTGCCTTTATTATAAGCAAACAGACCGTTGGAGTTCATCATCGAAGAGAAGCGCGTGGAGTTTTCTAAAAATCCTGCAGCTTCAAGGCTTGCGGCTTTCGAGACCGCCAGACTTTTACCGACCATTTCTGCCCGCACATCCGGGTTGATAGCCGCTGTTTTTGGATTAAAGGTTGGAGATTCCGGAAAAGTCTGGGGACCCAGAGGTGGCATATATTCTGGATTTTCAGGTGCCAGCATGGCAAGTTCCTCGGCCCTTTTGACCACTTTCTGTAAGGAAAGGTCGTCAAATTCATTAATGGTAGCCGTCCCGGTTTTCTTTCCGAAAGTAGAGTCCACTGCCAAATTCATTATACTTATTTGTCCGGCTGTGGACACTGCATTTCTTGCATAGCGGATGTTGCCTCCATCGGAACCTGTTAAAGTTACCTCGCATGCATCTGCTTTTGAATAACTGAGAACCTTTTTTAATATTGCCTGGGCTTCTTCTTTACTTAGTATGGCCATAATTAGATCTTTCTTGCTGTATTTATAACATTAACTCCATCAAACCTGGTTGTTGAACTACCGTGAGACACAGCACTGCTTTGAGCCGGCTGCCCTTTACCATCATTAAAGGATCCTCCTAAACGATAATCACTTTCATCACAAATGGCGCTGCATGAATTCCAGAATTCCCTTGTATTGGATTGGTAAGCGACGTCGTTTAACATGCCGACAATCTTTCCATCTTTTACTTCATAAAATGTTTGTCCGCCGAATTGGAAATTGTAACGTTGCTGATCAATAGAAAAACTGCCGTTACCAATAATGTAGATTCCTTTTTCTACATTTTTAATCATGTTATCAACACTTAACTTTTCTTTGCCGGGTTGAAGTGAGATGTTTGCCATGCGCTGAAATTGAACATCATCCCAACCCTGAGCATAACAACATCCCTGTGATTCTTCTAATCCAATAATGTGCGCCTGATCCCTGATGGCCTGATAATTGACAAGAACGCCATCTTTAATGATGTCCCACTTTTTACATTTCACACCTTCGTCGTCGTATCCGACAGCGCCAAGTGAACCTACCTGCGTTTTATCTGCAACTACATTTACTTTGTTACTTCCGAATTGAAATTTCTTGGATTCCCACTTATCAAGGGTTAGGAAACTTGTTCCAGCGTAATTCGCTTCATATCCAAGTACCCTATCCAGCTCGGTGGGATGGCCTACAGACTCGTGAATCGTTAACCACAAATGTGAAGGATCGAGAATCAAATCATACTTTCCTGGTTCTACAGACTTTGCCTTTACTTTTTCACTTGCATTAAGTGCCGCGGATTTGACGTCTTCCAACATATCATATCTTCCCTTGTAGCGGGTAACAATACCAGCAACTTTGTCCTGCGGACGCGCATTGAGGTACTCATAACCCATACCCATTGGAGAACTTAACGCATTCCGGGTTTGGAACTTTCCGGATTGCCGGTCTATTCGGGTCACGTTAAAAGATGGGTAAATACGGTGTACATCCTGATCAATATAAGATCCGTCCGTAGAGGCAAAATATTTCTGCTCATTTACGGCGAAGATCACTGAATTGACAAAACTTGCTCCATTTTGCATGGCAATGTCATTGACTTGGAGCAATAAGTCTACCTTTTCTTTAACCGGTACTTCAAAGGCATTGATTTCAATTGGAGTTTTCCAGCTTACCTCGCCATAGCCTTTTTGAGGCGCCAGCTGTACCGGTTCTGCTCCAATCTTGGAGTTTGCTTTGGCAACTGAAACCGCAAGTTCAGCTGCTTTGGCAACGTCTTCCTTGGTTACATTATTGGTTGCCGCAAATCCCCAACATCCATTTGCAAGCACACGGATTCCAACACCGTAAGATTCGGTGTTCGCAATCCCCTGGATTCTTTTTTCCCGGGTGGCTACAAATTGATTGAGATAACGGCCAATTCGTATGTCCGCATACGTGGCACCTTTTGACTTCGCTGCATTTAATGCTACATCAGCCAGTTCTTTTTTAAATTTTGCGTCTACACCATCAAGCGCTTGCATGGCGTCTATTGGAGTTCCGAAAGCTGATAGGTCAGGTAGCATCAACGCGCCCAGCCCCATTCCAGACAAGTAGAGGAAGTCTTTTCTTTTCAAGTTGATTGTGTTAAGTTAATAAAATTAAATCTATATAATTTCTAACAGAATGAATAAATAATTGCAATTTTTTAATTGTTTTTAGATAAAACTCGTGACTCATACCATAAAAAGCCTGCAGAGATTAAAAATCCAATATAAAACCACCATTTAGAGATGATTTTTGTATCATAAGAGGTCTTTGTTGTTATTTTATTGTTCAAACCAGACCTTTTATTATAATTTTTAGTCGAAATCAATGTATTATAATTTTTTAACTGCCTCCAATTGTCAGATTTATAGACAAAGAAAGAATTTATCTCCCTGTTGATACTTAACGTATTCCAACCGTTCTTTTCAGGCCAAAAAGTAGCGTCCCATTGAAATGGGAGTTCCAGATTTTGCCTTGGGCTTAGTTTATTAACATATGATGCTGGATTGTTTAAACTTGTCTCATTGGCAGTTATGAGAAGATTCGGAATTTTATCCGGGTTGTTCTGCGTGACGAACAGTTGTGTTTTGCTGCCTGCTACCGGAAATGAGGGGATCATTTGCCATGAATTGGGTTTACTTGTATTTCTGGCTGCTTTGGTTAGGAGGGCCGACCAAAAGGTCGCATAATTACTCTGCTTTCCGCTTAAGATCCATTGGTAAGTAGCAGGGACAACCGACATCACTATTTTCCCCTGACCCAGTATATGGCTGTTGACTACTATTTTCCCCCCGGCGTCAATTGCGAGGGGTTGATCATTCGGTTTGGATTTCAGATAAATATCTTGTTTCAAAGGAAGTGCAGCAAACTTTTCCTGATTGATGAGACGAACTATCGTCTCCTTATCTTCTCGTGACTGCGAGGAATAAAATAAAAAGCGTTTGCCCAATGCTGTTTTGACGTCTAAATCTGTTTTTCTTACCAACAGACCCATTCCGCTTTCTACGGATTGATTTAGGTTTCTCATTTCTGAGGCACTTAAATAGGTCAGTTCCTCTTCATCGATAATTAAGACATCTATTTTTTTGAGGAGCGCCTTCGAAAGCTGACTTAAATTCACAGTGCCGGCATTTAAATATTCCGTATTGTACTTGTCTTTACTGATGCGGCTTCGAAAGATTAATGGATACTGGTTTTCATACAACCAGTTTTTAAGAAATTTATATTCAAAATCAGGATAGGAAGCCAGCATCATCACCTTCATCCGGGGCACTTCTATCACTTCAAATGGAACGGGTTCTTTGGAAATGGTATCCTGTTCCTGAGAAGCAACCAATTGATAGACCGCTTTCCCTGCTTGTTTGGGTTGATTTCTCAAGGAGAACTGAGCCTTTTTATGCGCTTTTACAACAGTAGAATCAAGGTCTGAACCAAAACCAGAAAGCAATAACCGGACGGCTTTGTCGCTTTTATTGTTGTAAGTTCCCTGCACAATTAGCGCTGAGGTAGTGCTAACCTGACTGTTCCAGGTGCAGGAAAGAAAGCCTTCAGGCAGCGGGGATGGGTGAAAATCCAATTGATAGGCCTTGAGATCTTTAAGCTGAGGTTCCGTCAATCCATATCCATATACATGGATCGTTTTGATGTCCGGGTGCGACTTCAAAAAATAAGCCAAATCAGCTATGGTCTCCACCTGGGAACCATTATCCGCTTTGAGCAATGAATCCATAGTATAAAGACGAATGCCTTTCAACCTGGCAATTGAATCAGGTGATGTACCACTGGTCAGCAAGGTCATTTCGTTTGTGCGATTCTTTGCCCGCATAGAATAATGCAAGGGGACGATCATCAATGCAAAACAAGATACAGCGACGATACTGGCCATAATTCTCCAGATCAATCGTGCTTTGTTTTTTCGCTGATTCTCTTTAACGATCAAAAAAACTACCAGAATCAGGCAGATGGCGATCGCAGCGTAAGCGTAGTTCGATTCCATTCTTTATCTGTTCGTTTGTTTAAGGTGGTTAAAATACGTGTTGTACAATGTTGCCCCCGGAGTTAAAGCCTTCAATTGCGGAATAGGCTGTTCTTTTGCTATCAATTTCTGTACTGCTTTTTGTACCGTTTCAATGGACTTTGTGGAAGGGGATTTAGTTTTTTGCAAGTCTCTTATTCCTTTTAAGGCGGGAAGATAAGAAGCTGGGTTAGCTGAGGCCGCTTCAATTAAATAACGTTCAGAATCACGTAGCAGAAGCTGGTCTGCTTCCTTAAATCCTTGTCCCGTTTTGCTCTTTTCCAGCACGGCAAGTACTTGTTTTAGTGTAACACCCTTCCGATCCTTTTTTTCGTAATCGCGCTGTTGCGTGGACTGCATGATTTTATCTAATTCCCCACTTAACCTTTTTTCTTCTTTTATCTGGGAAACTTTTACTGTGGTTTTAGCTACATACGCTCTTGATTTTTGCTGTAGGTCTTTCAGCAACCGCAATGCCTTATATTCAAAGGGCAAAGCTTCCTGCGTTTTAAAGGTTCTCAAACGGAGTTCTGCACTCCACATTTCGGTGAGCACCGCTTTCAATCTTGCTTTTAATTCCGGTTCAAAAAAGGTAGCGTCTTCTGCAACATCGTGTTTATGCGCATATTGATCCATGATGCTTTGCACATCTCCAAATTTTTCTTCTGACTTAGTGCCGTGTTCGGCGGCATGTTCTTTACCTTCCGCATGCTCTTCGCCTTCATGTTCTTCGTGATCCCCTCCTATTTCCGTTTCTGACTCTTCACCAAGGAAGGTTCCGTAACGCAGTCTGAGTAATTTTTGATCCACGCCCAGCGCATTACTACGACTTTTGAAGACCTCTTCGCTTAGAGAAGGTCGTTCCTTCAACAATTTTTCGGTATCGATTATAATTTGTCGCTCACTTCTAAAATACTCAGGAACCAAATTAACGCCGTTGGAAACTGCAGACAAACTCATTAATTCTGCCGTATCTACGATAGATACAAAATAGACATCCGATCTGCTTGATTGTCCAAAGTTATCTGTTGCTTTTACAAAGAAATACAGCTCATCACCGGGCTTCATTCCCAATGCTTTCAAGTCTATATTTTGCCGCAATTGCATGTCTCGTTTATTGCTGAAGGAGGTATTAAAACTGAGCTTTTGTTCTGTAAAACTTACGCCTTCGCCCTTTCCACTTGCCATTGTTGCTGATATAAACGCATCGCTGATCCCGTAATCGTCCTTTATATACACGGAAAGATTAACCTGCAAAGGCTGACCATAATCGATCGTGGTGTGTTGTTTTGGAGTATTGATCTCAATTCGCGCAGGAAGATCGGTGATGACCTCAATTGCGTATAAATCAGATTTCTTCCCGTCCAGCTCAACCTGGTAAAATCCGGATTGACTCATTTTTCTAGAGGTTGACCATTCGTTATCACTTGATTGCAGGCGCTTCATGCTGACCGCTTCTTTTCCATTAAAAAGAAGTTTTATATTTTTTACCCGGATATTGGTCTTAATGTTCCACGTAACCGTTGCTCCCATTTCTGCTTTTAGAGAAAATTGCTGTTGCGTTCTTTCTTTCTCCCTGGTATAAGCAGGCGGATTAATCGACACGGTATAACCTGATATTTCTGCAGGAACGAGTTCTTTAACAGCAAGCATAGATCTGGACGATAAAGAAACCGGATTTTCAACAGGTTCCGTCAACGGTTTTGCCATGCGAATAAGGAAGGTCAAACCCAACCCAACAACTAGAAAGGCCAGGGCGTAAACCAGTTTCTTTAGGGGTTCATCCGGACTCTTCAGTTCAGTGAGTACCCGGTTTACTTTTTCTTTTTGTAATAGCTCCAATCCAGACAATTCAGCAGATGGTTTCAGCAATAATCCGGTACTTTCTTCCAATTCAGGAAAGTGAAAATCCAGGTATTTGGATATATCGGCAGACGTGATTTGCCAGAAAGGATGGCGCAGGGCTAACGATATGAATACCGCCAAAATCACTGGAAGGAAGATCCATATGTGGAAATGCAGCATATAAACCAGCACCGCTGTAAGCAGGATACTGATGGTGAAGCTGATGATTAATATCCTCAGGGCATAAAGAGACGTAAATTTAAATTTAAGTTGAGCGATCAACTTTTCTCCACCTGGGTTATGCATTTTTCACCTCCTTTTTTTCTCTTAGCGACAAGATGCGTTCTGTTATAAAAACCAGCAATGCCAGGATCCAGATACCTGGATTCAACGGTTGCGTCGTAGTCAGTTCTGCGGTAGTTCCCGACTTTGGCTGATACCGTGTGGTTTGGAGGTTTTTGTTCCAGACCCGCTGATCCCGGGGATGGTCTTCAATTCCAAAACTGCCTGTTTCCTCCTGCTCACTTAGAACAATTGGCATAATAGCCTTAACAAACTGCTCAGACCAAACTAAATCTGTCCACTGGGGATTAAATTTAACGTATAGATGGTAGTGTTTTATTTTACCACTAGACTCCAGACTTAAAATGGGTTTTCCAAATCCATCGGTCCAGATTGCCTGTCCCGGGGTATTTTTTGCATCAATCCTCTTACTCAGCGTAATAACCGGATCATTTCCAATACCTTCCGTTTGCAGATCTATAACGGATTGAATGGGTATGACCTTGCCTGGTTCATAGCTAATCAAACGTGTTCCAGGTCTTAGATTCGCTATTAGTGCGCGGCTGATTGGCTGATCGGAAAGCCAGAATATAAGGCCTGCATCGCTTTTGAAACCGGCATTATTATTCCAGGTTTTAATTTTTACAGAACGTCCGGAAAATACTCCGATTGCTTCCAGCGCAGCCTTAATGTAGGCGGCATCTGCCGCATTATTCCCTTCATTAATTAAAGCAGAAATAGTCGAAACGTTTTCGTTTTCATTTAAGAGTTTGTAGCTGGTTGATGACGGGGTTGACTGCGATTCATAGGTTTTATTGGCAACTTTGGTGATCCAGTTACCAACTGTATCTGCAGGTTTAATTTCCATCCATTTTAAGTTTAACGAAACCGGAGGTAGTTCAGCACCCATCTTGTTTAAATGGTGACTACTAAAAAGGTATACTGGAAATTCGTTTTGCAACTCTGAATTTAACTCGCTTAATAAAGCGGTGTAGTTTAAAACGTTTTTATTAGGTGCAACATCCGGAGCCAGCGTGTCGGAAAGATTAACTTTTTGGAAACCGAGATCAAAGTCGTGAAGTTCATATCCTTTCTTCATTAGGGAGTCTATCGTTGTTCTATTGTTTTTCCAGATGCTTGGGAATTGGGACTTTTCAAACAGGACCCAACCCTTCTGAGATTCTTTACCAAACGCTTTTTTTAAAACAGGCTGTGCGAGAAGGAGTGTCAATAAAATGACCAGTAAGGTTCGCAATACAAACAGCCACCAATCGGTGATTTTATAACTTTTTGCACTTAAACTAGAACTCTTGCCGAGAAGGGCGATACTTCCGATTTTTAAGGTTTTACCTTGTTTTATATTCCACAGGTGAATAATTAAAGGAATGGCAATTCCTGCAAGTGCAAATAAACTAAGTGGGTATACTAAATGCACAGGCTATACTTTTAATTTATTTCTTTGGTTTAAAAAATCGCGCAGCGCCTGATCAAGAGGTTGATCTGTACAAATCATTCTGTGGAAAATCCGTTTGTCAAGTAACTTCAACCTGGTTTTCTCCAGATAGGTTGCCAGGTTTTTCTTGTATTCTGCTCGGGCCTTTGCCTGGTCGATTTGTATCGATGCTCCGGTTTCAAGATCTTCGAAAGTAGCATATCCTTTAAAATCGAGTTCAAGTTCATTTCTAGCCATGAGATGAAAGACGACCACTTCATGTTTAAGGGTGTTCAGAGTATCCAGAAGCGTAAAGATTTCGTCATTCGTTTCATACAGATCAGTAACGAAGATTAAGAGTTCTCTTTTGTTGCTGCCGGCATAGAGTTCTTTGTACTGGATAGGCTGTGTAAAATTACCTTTTGGCTGAATGTTTTCTAGCATGTAGAATAGTCTGGACAAGTGTTGGAAATCTTGTTTAGCCGCCATCGAAAAGATTCCGGCATCATTAAGCACATATAAACCAATGGCATCACCTTGCGCATTACCCAGATATGCGAGTGCTGCTATTAGATTCTTGGCATAATCTAATTTTACGTAATCACCATCCCGATGATTCATTGATGCACTGGCATCGATCAAAAAACGAACGGATATGTTGGTTTCGATTTCTGATTCCCTGATATAGTAACGATCAGACCGCGCAAACATCTTCCAATCCAGTGAACGCAGGTCGTCTCCGGGCTGGTAGCTTCTGTACTGGCTAAACTCTAACCCCTGTCCCTTAACGGTACTTTTATTGATTCCACTCATAAAACCGTCAATAATCATCTTTGCAGATAATGACAATTCTTTTATGGCCATAAAAACTTTCGGGTCTATGAGTTTACTCATTTAGATCTTGACTTTAGGTCTGGTAATTACCTTCAATAGTTCCTGAGTGACCATATCGGAGGATACATTTTCTGCGTCAGCTTTGAAATTCATCAAAATCCGGTGTCTTAAAACCGGAAAAGCCATGGTTTGTAAATCCTCCATTAGTACAGCATATCTTCCATGAAAGAGTGCTCTTGCTTTGGCGGTAAGAATAAGTGCTTGTCCGGCTCGCGGACCTGAGCCCCATCTCACCCATTCTTTAACAAAACTTACCGTACTCGTATCCGGTCTTGTGGCTCTGATGACATCACTCACATAAGAGATCAAATCGTCACTGATGCTCACTTGACGAGTTAAGGCTTGAAGCTGTTTAATTTCCTCTGCGCCAATAACGGGTTGCACCTTTTCAGCTTTAGCTCCCGTGGTGCTGCTTAAGATCCGGGTTTCTTCTTCTGCTGAAGGGTAGCCGATTTTAATGAAGAGTAGGAACCGATCCAACTGTGCTTCGGGAAGCGGATAGGTACCGGCCTGTTCGATCGGGTTCTGTGTGGCGAGAATAAAGAAAGGCCGGTCCAGAGGATAGGTCTGTCCACCATAGGTGACTTCGAATTCCTGCATGGCTTCCAATAAGGCAGATTGTGTTTTCGGTGGTGTTCGGTTGATCTCATCGGCAAGCACAATGTTGGCAAATAAGGGTCCTTTGTTGAATTTAAAGAACCGCTTTCCGGTGACATGATCCTCTTCCAGAATTTCCGTTCCTACAATATCGGTAGGCATTAAATCGGGTGTAAACTGGATTCTGCGGAAAGATAGATCCAGTGCTTGCGACATTGTCCGGACCATCAATGTTTTTGCAAGTCCGGGAACCCCTTCTAATAAACAGTGTCCGCCAGCCATAAGTGCCACTAACATCTCTTCAATTATAATGTCTTGTCCAACAATTACTTTTTGAATTTCTTTTTTTAAAAGGGAAATCTTAAAAATTAATTCCTTTAAGTTACTTTCTGATATCTCCAAGTCGATATTTTTTTGATACGATTATATGTCAATGAATATAGGTGTTAAATCCTAAATATTTGAATAAACAAAGTACTTTATTAAAAATATTACATGAATTTCTAATTTTATAAGTGATTTATTGTAAAATACCTCCTATTTTTAGAGATATGCAACGATCTAAGTTTTCTTTTGCCAGAATAAGATATACATCGGGAGATTGGGATACAGATCAACGAATGCCATCTAATATTTTGAACTCATTATTGGAATATACGACCATACCGCTTGATCCGGAGGAAAAGATAGTTGAATTAGGGAGTGACGAATTATTTAAGTACCCTTTTTGCTATTTAAGCGGACATAAACTAGTTCAATTCAATCAAAGGGAGGAAGCTAATTTTAAAAAGTATGTATTGAATGGTGGTTTTGTGTTTGTGGATGACTGCAACCATGACATTGATGGCTTATTCGCAAGATCCTTTGAAACGCAAATGAATAAAACATTTGGTGCACAGGCATTAAAGAAAATACCCAATGACCATCCTATATATAATTCTTTTTTCAAGTTTGAAAAAGGGCCGCCAACAACCTCTTTTGAGTTAAATGGCTGGGGTGATGATTTAGTACATGATTACCTGCAGGCAATTACCATAAATCATAGAATAGGTGTACTTTATAGTAATAAAGATTATGGCTGCGAATGGGATTACGAATTCAGGAACAAACGCTTTCTGGCGGAGGACAATACCAAGTTTGGCGTCAATATCGTTTTGTATGCGATGGGGGTAAATGCGCTGTAAGCTACATCGCTTTTAGATTAAATAAAAAAACCCGGATGACTTTTGTCTCCGGGTTTTCTGTAGGGGTATTACTAATTCTAATTGTTGGTAATCAGCTTATTGTATAAAAGCTCATTTCCTGGAATAGGCCAGATATATCTGGAGTCCTCATATGGAACTGCAGGAATACTAGATTTTGCAGGAATAGGCAGACCTAATCGCATCAGGTCACTATTGCGAAGACCTTCTCCTAAAAATTCGATATTTCGCTCTGTTAATATGGCGGTATTTAAAGCTGCCGCAGTTGCGAAACTGGCTGTAGTAAAAGTGGTTGTGGCATCGGAACGATTTCGAACTGCGTTTAGCAAGGCAACCGCTTGTGGATCGACAATGTTTGTGGATCGCACTCTCGCCTCAGCCAGGTTTAACAATACTTCGGAATACCTAATCACGGGTGCCCAATCTGTATAAGGTGTAGGTGTAGCGTATTTAGCCAGGTATTGAAAGCCTAAACGTGCGGTATTGGTAGACGTTCCAATCAAGGATGTACGTCTTTTGTCCGTTGCTTTCCAGCCTGTGTTTCCGGCAATCCCTTGTGGGTTGATGTAATATTCTGCACTCAACGCGGCACCGTTGTTGTAAAAGTAGTAACCCAGCTGATTTTGTGTTCCAGGGGTTTCGGTTGCGTTGAAAGGAATAGAGAATACCGATTCAGTCGTGTTGTACGGGGCCTTAAAAACATTGGCAATATCAGCCTGAAGTGCAAATGGTACTCCGGTTGTTGCCGTGAAAGGTGCGGCTGCACTTACGATTTTATTGGCTTCCGTAATCACAGATGCATAATTTTGCATAGCCAGATAAACTCTGGTTTTCAGTGCGATGGCTGTGTTTACGTGTGCACGGCTGGCGATAGTCGTCGCGTCGGCATATGTAGTCGGCAACCCGGCTTCCGCCGCATTTAAGTCAGCAAGAATTTGCGCATAGACCTCTGCAACTGTACTTCGTGCAAGGTCATAGTTACCAACTGTTGAATTCCCTGTCAGTCTTAAAGGGAGCCCCGGTTTGCTTCCATTGCCATCAATAAATGGCCTGGCATACATTTGCAGAAGGCAATAGTAACTTAATCCACGAATGAACTTTGCTTCAGCAACATAATTCGTATTTTGAGCGGCAGTGACTACTGTGCTTCCTTTTGCGGCCATTCCATCAATAAATAAATTACAGTTATTGATTACCCCATAAGCGATGCGCCAAAGATTTTGCACTTCATCTGTAGTGGTGCCCACGCTTTCGTTCCAGGTGGATGAACCTGTTACGCCGTTGGTACTTTGATTGATCCAGTTGTCTGCCTTTATTTCATTGTAAACCTGGTAACGACCTCCAAGGAAACCACCGTTTCTTAAGCCGCCATACAAGCCTAAAACTTGTGCTTGAATTCTTGGAACGGTTGTAAAAGGTAAATATGCTTCGTCAGACGTTACTTGTGTTTGTGATTCCGGATATAATAAATCCTTTTGGCAAGAGTAATTTAACATCACGCCAATGCTCAATAGTAATATAAATTTCTTTTTCATTTTCGTTGAATTAGCGATTAAAATTTAACAGACAGACCTGCAGTGATTGTTCTCTGATTAGCAGCCGTGTTTCTATCGACACCTGCTGAGGAGTTACCTTGAATGCTGCTTCCATTGGATGCAACCTCAGGATCAGGACCAGGATAATCAGTAATCATAAATAAATTATACGCGCTTACATAAAGCCTCAAATTTGAAATTCCAACTTTGCTAACTACAGATTGTGGCAAAGTGTAACCTACGTTTGCTGACTTTAGCTTAATGAAGTCTGACTTGAAAACATTAAAATCGCTCGGTAATGTATTTCCATTAGATATATTGTCATTGTATTTCACTTTTGGAATATCGGTAACCTGTCCTGGTGTGGTCCATCTGTTTAAGATTTCCACGCTGTTATTCCAAAAACGTTGATCAAGTAATCCCGCTCTGGTTCCGTAATACATGTAGCCACCAAATTGATACGTGAGCAAGAAACTTACGTCAAATTTCTTGTAACGGAACGTGTTGTTAAAACCACCAAATGCTTTTGGGTTTGTCTGTTTGTAATTAACTGCATCATTAGATTGCGTAATGTCAGGTGCCCGGGTTCCATCGGCATAGGTATATCTTGGCGTCCCATAAAAGTCAAAATATACCTTGGTGCCTTGCTTGTCCAGGAATATCCGACGACCAGTTTCCGGATCTACACCTGCGGTACGTATAATGTACAGGTTAGAAAGCGGGTGTCCAATTTCCGTGATACTGACGGTTTCAAGTCCTGAAGTTGTAGAGACGAACGATGTTTGTCCATCTGCCAGTGCGGTTACTCTGTTTTTATTGAAACTGATATTGAATGAGGGTGTATAAGTAAAATCAGTTGTCCTTACCGCATCGGCATTGATGGTCAATTCAAACCCTTTATTGTACATTGAACCTATGTTCAGCGGTGGATTGGAAGCGGCATATGTAGCTGTAGTTAATCCGGCAGAAGGAGCTTGTGGAACATTAAAGATCAATCCATCGATGTCATTCTTGTAGTATGCCATCTCTGCAGTAATCCGATTATTCAAGATACCTAAATTTAAACCGATATCTATTTTTTGACTCGTTTCCCAACCCAAACCTGGATTTCCTACTTGATTGGATACCAATGATGGATTGACTAAGAACACACCTGATGAATAAAAGCTATACGATGCATAGTCATTCAGACCCAGGTTATTTCCAACCTTACCGTAACTACCTCGCAATTGAAAACTGCTGAAGATCTTATCTGCATGGATATCGCTCCAGAATTTCTCACGTGCTACTTCCCACTTAATTCCTCCTCCTGGAAAGTAACCATCCTTTTTGTTTAGTCCGAAAGCAGAATAGTAGTCTTTTCTAAGTGTTGCACTAAGGAAATACTTTTTATTAAAGTCATAGTCCAGGCGCCCAAAGAAAGAGGCCAGGTAGTTTTCACCATAAAGTAAGCCTGATGTAGCATTTGTTGTGAAACCAGCCTGAACAACATTGAATTCAGGATCAGAAAGTATGGTCCGGGCTATACCAAAACCATTGGTGGTATTTCTGGTTTGTTCATTACCTAACAATAAGGAAACGTTGTGATCAGATGCAAATGTATGGGTAAACTGCACCGTATTGGTCCAGGTCCAGTTTTTCCGTTTTGCATAGGTCGCAGTTGCACTTCCAGTTGAACCTTGGATGGCTGCACCGAAGAGGTCATTGTCAGAGAATATATAATCGATTCCATACAATGTTTTCAATGTAATCCATGAAAGTGGACGGGCTTGAAAATATATATTTGAAGCAATGTGATTCAATTCGTTGTTAGACCGGTTAAGATCAAGCACGGGTACGATGTTCGGGTAAGTTACACCCAGGTTCACGTTGTTCATTGTTCCAATTGCACTTCCATTCAAATTATACGTCCCGTCGTTATTATACGGAGAGATGTTTGATGGCATAACCAATGGGATACGACCCAAACCTTCAGTTCCGTATGCGGTACCTTCTATTGAGCCTGTACTTGCAGAGGCAAGATTTTCTTCGTTTGAATAGTTAATCTTACCTCCTATAGTAATGACTTTGTTGGCTTTGTGGTCTACGCTAGCCAAAATGCTTCTCCGGTTAAATGCATTACCCTGAAGAATTCCTTTTTGCTTGCTGTAATTCGTAGACAGGTAGTAACTTGTATAATCATTTGCAC
Organism: Arcticibacter svalbardensis MN12-7; assembly: GCF_000403135.1. Lineage (GTDB taxonomy): Bacteria > Bacteroidota > Bacteroidia > Sphingobacteriales > Sphingobacteriaceae > Arcticibacter > Arcticibacter svalbardensis. Next base: position 67,125 of record NZ_AQPN01000024.1, on the reverse strand, counting down.
CACTTAGACTTATTGTATTGTTGTTGGCTACTCCTGTTCGGTACACGTAGTCATTCCAATCGGTATTGATTGGATTTCCATCTGCGTCATTCGTTAAAGCAAAATACCGCGTTGGAATTGCAGGTGTTCCAGTAGCCGCATTAGCGGGAATGGCTGCGCCTGTATTGTATAAGTTAGGCGTTGCATTTCTTAATCCTTCGTTTTTTATGTCGGTATATTGGAAAGCATCTAGTGTTTTAGGCAACCGGACTACTTTCGATTGTCCCAACCAACTGTCAAAAGTGATTACAGGTTTTCCTTTTTTCCCTTTTTTAGTAGTTACGAGTACCACGCCATTTGCTGCGCGACTACCGTAGATGGCTGTAGATGCAGCATCCTTTAAAATTTCGATACTTTCGATATCTTCATTGTTGATGTTCCCTAAAGCATTACCCGTAGAATTACTTCCGCTTACATCACCGGTTATACTCACGACACCATCAACCACAATCAGCGGCTGAGAGCTCAGGTTGATGGAGTTTGTACCCCGGATACGAAACACGGGAGGCGCATTAACGACTCCACTAGGAATGGTCACCTGCACACCAGCTGCACGCCCTCCTAAAGATTGCTGAAAATTTTGAACCGGCTGTTGACTGATTTCTGAACCTTTAACGGAGGCTATACTTCCAACAGCATCTCGTCTGCTCGTTGAGGTGCCATATCCAAGCACGACAACTTCAGTTAAAGCGTTTGTACTACCTTGTAATACAACATTTAGTGTTGAACCCGCTGGTTTTACAGTTTTGGTTTCGAAGCCAATAAATGTAAACTCCAATGATTGTCCGGGTCCTACCTTAATGGAGTACCCGCCATCGGCTTTTGTTTGCGTACCCAATTTAATGGCTCTGTTGTTGACGCTTACCCCTGGTAGCGGCAAACCGTCACTTCCTGTTACAACACCGGTAACGGTTTGCGTTTGTGCATAGCTTTGGTAGGCTGAGCATGTTAAAATCCATAAAAAAACAAGTAATTTTGAGTTCATACGTTAAATTTTGTTAAGTAATTGCAATATGAAACATTCTTGTCCATTTACAGCATAATATTTAGAATAAATTGTAAATATTATCGTAAAATATGCAAATACATATAAATATTTATACTATTTGATCTTATTATTGAATTTTAAAAGAAAATATGACTGATTTTATGAAATATTTCAAACCAATGTGGACAAAAGAAGCGATATTAACTATTTAGTGTCTTAATAATTGAATTCTATACGATTATTGGCCAGTTAAGGAGAAATTTCAGTCGATTTTAAGAGAGAAATACAAACATCAGATATTCCGTCTTTATAAACGTTTTCCATACCAATATTCCAGGTAAGGGCATGGGTTTATTTATGGTTAAATCACATGTTGAATTTTTAGGCGGCACCATAAGTGTAAGTGGTAGTGAAAATGAAGGCATGAAGTTCATTTTAGAACTTGAATAAGAGCTCGTATTATTTAAACATGATAGCAAGATTCGGGTTCCTTACCAAATCATGATCAGGTAAGTTTGTAGTATATTTATACGAACATGGAAACTCAAAATGAGATAGATTATCATAGAATAGCTCAAGCCATAGAGTTCCTAAGAACAAATTATAAGAGCCAGCCAACCTTGGAAGAAGCTGCCGAACATGTGCATATAAGTCCTTTTCATTTTCAGAGAATGTTTAAAGAATGGGCTGGGGTTACGCCTAAGCAATTTTTACAATATACTAGTATCGAACATGCCAAATCAATGTTGCAGGATAAGAAGGCAACTTTGTTTGACACGGCATACGAGATAGGTCTGTCTGGTACAAGTAGACTTCACGACTTATTTATTAAATTAGAAGCGATGACACCAGGCGAGTATAAAAATGGAGGAGCGCTCTTGTCTATAAATTATAGTTTTGCAGACAGCCCCTTTGGAGAAGTCATCGTTGCTTCCACGTTCATTGGATTATGTTGTATGGCTTTTGCTGATGAAGGACGGGAAAAAGCGTTAACTGAGCTTCAATGTCGCTTTCCTAATGCGGCTTATAATGAACGTTCGGACGCTATTCAGCAGAGTGCTTTAGCTATTTTTACGCAGGATTGGGATAAATTGAATGCGATTAAACTTCATTTAAAGGCGACCACCTTTCAGATTAAAGTATGGGAGGCCCTTTTGAAAGTGCCTATGGGCGAACTGATTACCTATTCCGGACTTGCAGGGGGCACTAATAGTGCACTTGCTTGCAGGGCAGTAGGTTCTGCAGTAGGTAGTAATCCGGTTGCCTATTTAATTCCTTGTCACCGGGTAATTAAATCAACCGGCGAGCTGGGTCAATATCATTGGGGAAGTCAACGCAAAAATATGATCGTTGGCTGGGAAGCCTCCAAATCTATTTCCATAGTTTGATTCAAGAGGAATGGATTTAATTTTTCACATTGCATTAATCATGATGAATTTATTTAGCACTGAACATGACAAAAACCTTCTCCCGGCAGACGGGGAAGTATATTATTATGGCAAAATATTCGCCGATCATCTCGCAACTCAGTATTTGGAGACTTTGCTTGGTACCATAACATGGAAGAATGATGAAGCTGTTATTTTTGGTAAACACATCATTACTAAAAGAAAAGCAGCCTGGTATGGCGATGAAGAATATGAGTACACGTATTCAAATACGACTAAAAGAGCTCTAAAATGGACAAAAGAGCTTTTAGCTATTAAACAGTTAGTTGAAGATAAGAGCCAGATAAAATACAATTCCTGTTTGCTTAATCTATATCATACTGGAGATGAAGGAATGTCGTGGCACAGTGATGATGAGAAAAGTTTAGGGAAGAATACCAGTATTGCCTCAGTAAGTTTTGGAGGAGAGCGAAAGTTTATGCTTAAGCATAAAGTTGAAAAGACTACCATTTCTATCATTTTAGAACACGGTAGTCTTTTAGTGATGAAAGGTGCCACACAAAGCAACTGGTTACATTCATTACCTAAAACCAAAAAGATTGGTACACCTCGGGTTAATCTGACTTTTAGAACCATCGTTTAGGAATAGCTGGTTCTCATTTAGAAATCCTTTATAGTTCATTCCGAACGTTGTTGATTATTTTAATAATCCTGCAGGTATTTTACCATCTACTTCTGGAAAGGGAATACCCAGGAGTTTTACGATGATGGGCGTCATATCGCGTAGATTCATTTCTTCTATCACAGCACCCTTGCGGATGCCCGGACCATGAGCTACCAAACCAGTGCGGATATTCTTTGTGTCGGGGAAATGTCCGTGTGTACCACCCTTGCCGGACTTTAAGGCATCGCCAGTGATCGCAGTGCTAAATGAAGCGTCTTGCTCTCCGGTAAGTGCAAAAGCGATATTCGGGTTATAACCGCCTTTTTCAAGTTGTTCCTTGCTGATGATTCGGTAGTATTTCTTCACACTATCAGGCTGTGCTTTTAATAACGCTGTTACTTTACTGACGGTCACTTTATCGTTAGGGTCTTTGAGATATAAGTAGGCAGATCCACCGGCTGAATTGAATTGCGCTTTCCAATCGCCGGTACTCAGATCATTGATCAAACCTGCTTCTTTCAGCCAAACATTTGGGGAAATGGTCTTCTTTACATCATAGAACCCATGGTCGCCACCAATAAGAAATACTGTGCTTTCCCATATTCCTTCGGCTTTTAAGGCGTCTATGATAATACCTACGGCAGCATCCGCATCAGCTACCGCTTCTTGTACCTGCTTACCATAACGCCCAACATCGTGCTGTGCGCCATCGGCAGAAAATAAGTGAATCGTCATCAGTTCAGGCTTGCATTTCTTTATTACATACGCTGCAATCTTAGCTACATTCTGATTTTTCCCGGCATTGATCTTGTCAACGCCGCCGAATACTTCTTTTTTTACCTCGGCATAGAAACCATGCGGTAAAGAATATTGCTCGCGCACTTGATCGCCCAGGCTACCTATGTCTGGAATGTTGTAGTCTACAGGAGCATTGGCAGATACTGGCCAATAAAGAGACGCAACGGTCATGCCTTTTTCTTTGGCCGCTTTCCAGATAGTAGGTACATGAATGGAACTATCTTGCCAGTAAGGCTGCTGCTGCGCACCGTCTGGGGTAAATATATTGTTGTAAAATACGCCATGTTTCGCAGGCTGCACACCGGTAACAATCGTGGTATGCGACGGGTAGGTAACGGAAGGGAATACACTGTTTACGCCCTTGGCATATGCCCCATCTTTCATAAGAGCACGCAGGTTTGGCGTTTTCCATTCGCTGTCAAGATAGAAATCAGGTCGGAAGCCATCAATAGTAAGAAAGATAACGTGTTTGGCAGTTTGTGCCATAAGCTGCCCGGTTGTTATAAACAAGGCAAGGAGTGCGATTGATAAATGTTTTTTCATAATTAGTGCCATCCAGTTTTACGGGTATTTAAGATGATCTTAAATCAAAATACAGAATGGGTAAAGGTGTTTGTAATAGTGTTAACTTTTTATGAAGTTATCATTAATCTAATCTGCCTGATTAGGGGTATTGAATAGTTTTCAGTTAGATATATTGAGTTTCACTGTAAAATTTGATTTTTTTATACGCAGGTTCTTTTAGTATACTTGTGCGTCACATTATATCTCTGTAAGTTAAATTTGATACTTACCAAACATATTCATACCGAATACTTATTATTGAACGTAATAACCAATGAAGTACAATTTTCTTCAAACCATGAGGACATGCCTTTTTTATCTCAAATATCATTGGCGGCACCTGAGGACGGCAGTTACCTACAGATTTTCCAGTACACCCGGAAGTTTCAACAAAGGACTTTGCTCTTAAGACAAGATTCGGTACGACAATCCAGTTACGCCAGTATGATCTGGCTAACAATTATAGAAGATTAAACTTTCAAAATACATCTAATTAGCTTAATTTTATTGTAATTTGAAAGTTTGCCTTTCAAATTACATATTATGTTAGAGAGAATTTTAAAGCAAAACTTATTAAATGGAATAGAAAATGTTCCAGTAGTAGCACTGCTAGGTCCACGACAAGTAGGAAAAACAACATTAGCTTTACAGGTTGCTGAACAAGTTTTAAATAAAAAATCCGTCTATCTTGATCTTGAATTAGATACCGATCTAAATAAACTAGATGATCCGGAAAGTTATCTGAGACGATTTGAAAATCAACTTTTAATTATTGATGAGGTACAGCGTAAACCAGACTTATTTCGTATTCTTCGAGGTTTAATTGATATTCGAAAACGCAGTGGAGAAAATGCCGGACAATTTCTTTTACTTGGATCAGCATCCCGTGATCTAATACAGCAATCTTCGGAAACACTTGCAGGAAGAATAAGATATCTTGAATTAACCCCTTTCAGTGTATTAGAGGTTCTCAAAACGGATAGATTGGGATTCAATCCTGAAAAACTTTGGTTCAGGGGAGGATTCCCAAACAGCTATCTGGCAACGTCTGATGATGAAAGCTGGGAATGGCGCAATGATTTTATTTCTACCTATGTAGAACGTGACATACCTCTTATGGGCCCACAAATTCCGGCATCCAGAATGAAAAGATTTTGGACAATGCTTGCCCATTATCATGGTCAACAGATTATATATTCGGAACTTGGTAAGAGCCTTGAAGTCACACATCCAACTATAAAGTCATACCTGGACATTCTTACGGATTTTTATATGGTCAGGCAAATTCAGCCATGGTCTGGTAATACGAAAAAACGCTTGGTTAAATCACCTAAAATTTATTTGCGTGACAGTGGCATACTTCATAAGCTTTTAAATATTTCAAGTTTTGAGGTCTTACTAGGACATCCGGTTCTCGGGGCCAGCTGGGAAGGTTTTGTTATAGAGAATATTATAGTACAACTATCAAGCAAATGGCAATACAGCTATTATAGAACTACTGCGCAAACTGAAATAGATTTGGTACTGGAAGGTCCTGATAACCAAGTTTGGGCAATAGAAGTTAAAAGATCGTCATCCCCAAAAATTAGTAAGGGTTTTTATACTGCCTGTGATGATATAAAAGCAACAAGTAAGTTTGTGATATATTCAGGATCAGAAAGATATCCGATGTCCGGACAAATTGAAGCAATCGGGCTTACTGAATTCCTTGAAATGTTGGGATGAAATTTTCCTGATAATTTTATAAAGATCACTGGGAATATCTTATTAAAATAAAAGGTCCCGTTCTTTATTCAAGAACAGGACCTTCAAACATTTCATTATATTATTATATTGCCTATTGTGACTATTTATTGCTGAGGCAAGCCATATCCATTGGTTATTTTTCCATTTGATTTACTAATCGTTTCGAACGGAATGGGGAAGAAATATCTTGGTGGAGCATCTGCTGATTTTACGCCTGAAAGAATATTTCTATCGTAACTGATTTGATTATTGACAATATCAATACCCCAGTTAGTGAGTTTATAGCCTTGTGCAATCAAAGCAACAGCTTCTGTTCCTGTAGGTGCAATGTAACTAAACAAGCCTTTAATAGCAATGTTATGGTCGGTACCTTTTACCTTACCGGCTACAGCAGTTACAGTAGCCCAGTTATACTGACCTCTCCATCCAGGAAAAAGAGCCGGATTAGTTAGATCTGTACAATCATAAGTTAATGAGGTAGCCAGTTTCACATTTTTTGTCAGGATGTAGTTAGATATTACATTACCATTGGCAAAAGTATAAAATCCATTCGCACGCAGACCGGTTATTAGTTAATAATCGTAATTCAAATGGTTATTATAATTTATGCTTCTTATTCTTAGTCGGATTGTCCGGCTATGAGATTGGTAAGCGTTCTTTCATACTTCTAGATTTGTTAGTTTATATCAGATCAGGCTTAATTGCCTGCTTACATACATCATGCAGACGATGATGAATAGAATACGATTACTTCATTTTGGCCTCCCTTTTTTGGTTTTTAAATTGGTTATTCCGCAATGTTTTTACCAACCTTTCAATGATAGATTTGGATATATGACTTGCAATTATAACCTTCAGCTTAATACTATAAAGGTGAATAAACAGATTAAATTGCAGGTTTAAAAACTGACACAATTGGTTTAATAATTGACATTTTTACACGCCTACGAGCGAATAGAAGACATGCTGGGCATTGAAAAAGAGACCGTAGCTATCCGGTTACCCGATTTCAAGGTCATAATCGGGTAAACAAAAATTGTTTATCAGTTTAGGTTTCTGGAGTTGTATTAGATTTGCGGGTACATAAATACCTTATTCAACCATCAATTAATTTATACATTGATTTGGTTATCCGCAATATTATTATCAATGATCAAACAGAAAAATCAATCCATTTCTACCCTCCTTGCATTTTCATTAATACCGCTCTCTGGTTTTGCAACAGACGTTTATATTCCATCTCTGCCAAGTATGGGTGCTGACTTGCACATTAGCAGCATCCAGGTACAAATGACATTGACTGTCTTTTTGATTAGCTACGGAGTTTCTCAACTCTTTATTGGGAGTATACTTGATAGTTTCGGACGTTTCCGAATCAGTCTTGGTGCCTTACTGGTATTCATCATAGCCAGCCTGGTAATTGCGTTAACACATCAGATCTATCTGATCTATGCGATGCGGATCATTCACGGCATAACAGTGGCCATCATCGTGGTATCGAAAAGAGCATACTTTGTGGATTTATATACCGGAGAAAAACTAAAACACTACCTGAGTCTTTTCACCATCATCTGGTCTGCCGGACCTATTATAGCCCCATTTTTAGGAGGTTATTTGCAAACGATTTTTGGGTGGCAATCAAACTTTTACTTTTTAGCTGCATTTGCATCGGTAATAGCTATCCTTGAACTTATTTATAGTGGTGAATCGCTCAGCAACCCTGCGGAATTCCACTTAAAAAAAATTGCTGGGATCTATTTAAAAATGTTTAAAACTGTAAGTTTTAGTCTTGGGCTCTTTATGCTTTGTTTTGCCTATTCTATGGTTATGGTATATAACATGACAGGCCCTTATATCATTGAACACGAGCTTGGTTTAACACCTGTTGTTGCTGGCACTTGTTCCTTGATTCTTGGTTTATCCTGGATGGCAGGCGGATTTATTAGTAAAGCTTTGATTACCCGTCCGTTTTATAAAAAGTTATCCATCAATTCCGGTTTGCAAATTGTATTTGTACTGATCATGATCTTTAGTTTAAAATATTTTACCAGTATCTACTCGCTTGTATTCTTTGCCTTCCTGATTCATGCTGGCGCAGGGTTTACATATAATATTTATTTTACCTATTGTCTCAGTAAGTTTCCCCAGAATGCAGGAATCGCTGGCGGCCTTAGTGGCGGATTCGTCTACATTGTGCTGTCATTTTTAACTTATGCGATCGTCAATGTATTTCCTGCAAAAGATGAACGCAACCTTAGTTTTAGCTACCTGATTCTTATTATTTTGTCAGCGATAGGGATGTATCTGGTTTATCTTATGAATAGGAAGCAAAAGAATAACGAACTGGAGATGAGCAGGATGTAATCTTTTAACATCTTTGATTGATCGTACATCGTAAGGCCTACTCTTTTTAGGGGTCAAATGTTTACAATTTGTGATATAAAGTTTCTCACTTCGTGTTGATAAGATGAAGATGCACAAACGGGTCCTTTTCATTAGTCTTGCATCCCGAATTAAAAAACATGATCAACTACGTTATAAAAAGAAATGGCGATTACGAGCCTTATAAAGGATTTAAAATTGAAGACGCCATTGAAAAAGGATTTTTAAGCGTAGGTGTACTTTGCGATAAAACAATCTATGAAAAAGTTTTAGTTGATCTGAAGACCAAAGAAGTTTGGACAGTAGAAGAGATTCAGGATATTATCGAAAAGGAGCTTTTCGATAAAGGCTATTTTGAAGTAATGCGTTCGTTTATGATCTACCGGCATACACGAAAGATGCAAAGAACGCATATTGACGGTGTGGATGAGGATACGACCTTCATCAACAGCACACAAACGATTGAAGAATATATCAGTCAGACAGACTGGCGGATTAACGCGAATGCAAATACCTCCTATTCTAATGCCGGTTTGGTTAATAATGTGGCAGGTAAAGTGATTGCGAATTACTGGCTGGATAAGGTTTATTCGAAAGAAGAAGGTTATGCACACCGGAATGGTGATCTGCATATACATGACCTCGATTGTTTAACCGGATATTGTGCTGGATGGAGTTTACGGGCATTATTAAACGAAGGTTTTAATGGAGTACGTAGTCGCGTGGAAAGCAAAGCTCCTTCTCATTTCAGGGAAGCTTTAGGGCAGATGGCCAATTTTCTTGGTATTTTGCAAAGTGAATGGGCTGGAGCGCAGGCTTTCAGTTCTTTTGATACGTATCTCGCTCCTTATGTATTTAAAGATAAGTTGAGTTTTGAGGATGTATTGAAGGCCATTCGCAGTTTTGTATATAATTTAAATGTACCCGCACGTTGGGGACAATCGCCGTTTACGAATATAACGATCGACTGGACGATTCCTGAAGATCTGAAAGGACAGATTCCAACACGAAATGACCATCATCTATTTGAAGGCAATAAAGACGAAAAGCTGATCCTGCGTGCTAAAGAACGTGGCGTATCTAACGTGTTGGATTTATGTTACGGTCATTTTCAACCGGAAATGAACCTCATCAATAAAGCATACTATACGGTTATGACGGAGGGGGATTCGAACGGACAACCTTTTACTTTCCCTATTCCTACGGTAAACATCACCGAGGATTTTGATTGGTACTCTGAAAACACGGATCTATTGTTTGAAAACACAGCCAAGATTGGATCATCGTATTTCCAGAACTTTATTGGCAGTCAGTATATGCAGGATGAAGATGGTAACCGGATCGAAAACCCACAGGCTTATAAGCCTAATGCGGTGCGGAGTATGTGCTGCAGACTGCAACTTGACCTGCGCGAACTGTTAAAAAGAGGAAATGGTTTGTTTGGCAGTGCTGAAATGACAGGCAGTGTAGGTGTGGTTACTATCAATATGGCCAGACTGGGATTTCTGTACAAAGGGAATGAAAAGGGTCTGTATGGCCGCCTGGATCTGTTGCTGAGCATTGCAAAATCAACTTTAGAGAAGAAAAGAGTATTTATACAGGAGATGTATGACCGGGGTTTATATCCGTATACGAAAAGATATCTGAGTCATTTCAGGAACCATTTCTCCACCATTGGTGTAAATGGAATGAATGAGATGGTGAGGAACTATAGTGCTGATCAATACGATATTGTATCGGAAAAAGGAAAAACCCTTGCTTTGGATCTTTTGGAATTCATCCGTAAGCGGATGACGGTATTTCAGGAAGAAACAGGCAACCTGTATAATTTGGAAGCTACTCCTGCTGAAGGCACTACGTATCGCTTTGCTAAAGAAGATAAAAAACGATTTGAAGGAATTATTCAAGCTGGAGAAGACGAGAATATCTATTATACGAACAGTTCGCAAATTCCTGTGGATTATACGGACGATCCTTTTGAGGCCTTGCTGCTGCAGGATGAACTGCAGTGTAAATATACTGGCGGAACGGTACAACATCTGTACATGAGAGAAAAACTAAGCTCTCCTGAAGCTTGCCGTAACCTGGTTAAAAAGGTAGTATCCAATTTTAGATTGCCCTATATTACGGTGACTCCGGTATTTAGCATTTGTCCCGTTCATGGTTACCTGAATGGCGAGCATGAGTACTGCCCTACCTGTGATGAAATTTTACTTAAGGAATTGAAAAATCAACAAACATCAAGCATATGAAAAACACTGAGATCCAGGAAGAATTAATAAAGAACGAAGCGAAAAGAAGCAAATGTTTGGTTTATACCCGTGTGATGGGTTATCACCGCCCTGTTGAAAGTTTCAATATTGGTAAAAAGGCAGAGCACAAGCAAAGGATGCATTTCATTGAATCGAAGTGTGCCTGATCCAATTTACAATATAACTCCTTTTACGTTACTTGATTACCCGGATAAAACAGCCTGCATCGTTTGGTTCGCAGGTTGTAATATGAAGTGTCCTTATTGCTATAATCCAGAAATTGTTCTTGGAAAAGGAAAGATGAGCTTTAGCGATTCGCTTACTTTTATTGAGAAAAGAAGAAATCTGTTGGATGGGGTGGTTTTAAGTGGCGGAGAGTGTACCCTGCATCATGGGATTGAACAGTATGCCGCTGAAATTAAAGGCATGCATATGCTAGTTAAAATTGACACAAATGGCAGCCATCCTGAAAAGCTAAGAGCACTGATTCAAGGGAATCTGGTTGACTATGTAGCGCTGGACTTCAAGTCATTATCTGCTGGGTTTGACAAAGTAACTAAAAGCAATCTTTTTGCACATTTTGAGGAAAGTCTGGATTTGTTGCTTGTTTCGGGCATTCCTTTTGAAGTGCGGACGACGGTTCATTCTGATCTTTTAAGTGCAGCTGAGATCCAGGAAATGGCGCATTTTCTTATTGAAAAAAAATACAAAGGGAATTATTACATCCAGAATTTTGTTGGAAATACAAGTACTTTGGGGGGTATGGATTATTCAGTGCCGCTATGTGCGGATGATTTTTTGGAGAGTGACATGAAAATTATTATACGGAATTGATTTTTAAAAGGCGGAGGTTATCTATTTAACCCCCGCTTTTTTAAGGAAAACTATTTTTAAAAGGAAGCTTTCCTGCCCTGCTTAGCAGATCAAATTGATCTTTCCAGAGGTGTTAAAGCTTTTGTCCGCATTTGTTTAGCCGCTTGCACCATATTGAGTAGGGCCTGTTTGGTTTCCGGCCAATTACGAGTCTTCAGACCACAATCGGGATTCACCCATAAGTTCCGGATCGGGATAGAAATTGCTGCTTTTTCTAATAATTGAACCATCTCCTGCACGGATGGAATACGTGGGGAATGAATGTCATATACACCGGGACCAATTTCATTGGGGTAATTAAAATCGATAAAGGCATCCAGCAATTCCATTTGCGAGCGTGATGTTTCAATTGTAATCACATCGGCATCCATTTCTGCTATATTCTCAATGATATCATTAAACTCGCTATAACACATATGGGTATGGATTTGGGTCTCATCTTTAACCCCTGAAGCACTGATACGAAAGGCTTTGATTGCCCAATCGAGATAGGTTGCCCTTTGATTTTTGCGCAAAGGTAAACCTTCCCTGATAGCGGGTTCATCGATCTGGATGATACTGATACCTGCATTTTCGAGTGCAAGAACTTCATCACGAATGGCCAGTGCAAGCTGAAAGGCGGTTTCAGAACGAGGTTGATCATTCCGCACAAAAGACCATTGAAGAATGGTGATCGGTCCGGTTAACATCCCTTTCATCGGTTTATTGGTATGTTCCTGTGCAAACTTACTCCATCGTACGGTTAGATCCTTTTCCCGTTTGATATCACCAAAAATGACAGGGGGTTTAACGCAACGACTACCGTAGCTCTGCACCCAGCCGTTACGGGTAAACACAAAGCCTTGCAGCATCTCGCCGAAGTACTCGACCATGTCATTGCGTTCAAATTCGCCATGCACCAGTACATCGATATCGATTTCCTCCTGCCAGTGGATGCTTTCTAATGTAGCGCTTTCGATGGCAAGGTCGTAATCGGCCAGACTAATACTGCCCTTTTTAAGTTTTGCGCGTAATTGCCTGATGTCGGCAGTCTGAGGGAATGACCCTATAGTGGTGGTTGGAAAAAAAGGCAGGTTGAAGCGCTTTTTTTGAATTTGCTGGCGTTCGGAGAAAACGCTGTTTCTTGTTGCGTCTTTTTCTGAAATAGCGTCCAATCTTTCTTTGACATCTTTGCGATGGATGAGACTGGAGGATTTCCGACTTTCAAGAGCGAGAATATTCTGGGACAGAAGTTCATTCTTTCCATTAGCAATTTCATAAAGATCAGAAATTTCATCCAGTTTCTGCCGGGCAAACGCCATCCAGTTTTTAATGACCGGATTTAAAGTAGTTTCCAAATCAAGATCACAAGGGCTATGTAAAAGGGAGCAGGAGGCTGCAATCATGATTCTTTCGGATCCAAGTACGGCAACGGCCTTTTGAATGTGATAGAGGGCCTTCACATAATCGTTTTTCCAGATATTCCTCCCATCTACCACACCGAGCGATAACGTTAAAGTAGGTGGTGTATATTTTAAGACTTCATTCAGTTGTTCAGCACTGCGTACCAGATCAATATGTACGGCTGCTACAGGCAGATGAAGTGCTAAAGCGGTATTGTCGCCCAGCGATTCAAAATAGGAAGTCAACAGGATTTTTATGCCGTTACATTTTTTACTAATCTCCTCGTAGGCATATTGGAATGCCTGTTTTTCGACTTCGCTGAGGTCAAGGGAAAGGTAAGGTTCATCCATCTGAATCCATTCGGCACCATAACTTTTAAAGGTGTTGATGATTTCGACATAGACGGGAACCAACTTTTTGATGAGATCGATTCGATTGAAGGCGATAGGGGCGTTCTCGTCGTTCGATTTCTCTTTACCAAGTAATAAGTAGGTCACCGGACCGGTTAATACTGGTTTGGGGTTGCTGCCCAGGATTTGTTTGGCACTGGTAAATTCAGCAAAAGCTTTTTCAGAGAAGAGCTTGAATTCCTGATCGACAGTAAACTCAGGAACAATAAAATGATAATTGGTATCAAACCATTTGGTCATTTCCATTGCCGGGATATCCAGTCCATCCTTTTGATACCCTCTGGCCATAGCGAAATACAAATCAATTTCTGCATTTCCTTTTACTGCTGTTAGAATTGAGGAATAGCGCTTAGGGATTGCTCCAAGCATTAAGGACATGTCGAGGACATGATCGTAAAAGCTGAAGTCATTACATGGAATGAGATCAATACCAGCCTCTTGTTGTAATTTGAGACTCGTTTCCCTAAGCTTCCATGCAGTTTGATGAAGCTCATCTCTGGAAATTGTGCCTGCCCAATACTGTTCACAGGCTTTTTTAAGTTGTCGGTTATCGCCTACACGAGGGTAACCAAGATTGTTTTTGAGCATACGCATAAAACTTTATTAAACATTAATGTGAATTAATGCTCCTTACGTTTTTGGTATACTTTCGAAAAGGGTGTAGTAGAGCGCAAGAGTAGATCACATCAAGGGCGTAAACCGTTGTGTGAGGATACTTAAAACTCCAGACTACTGCTTCAATCGCGAAAGCATTGGTCTCAAACAGACGGCAAGTATCCTGGCTTGTAACCTGCTAAAGCAGATGTTACTTACAGTTGCGCGACAGCCCGTGAATTGCACACGGTTCCTTTTTAATTCTATCCATAAAATTGGATAAAATAACCTGACTGTTGGAAGAATGATGTAAAGAACTATGACAAATATACATTCCAGTATTGACAAAAGCTACATTTAGTTGAGTTCAACCAGGAGCTGATGTTCAGATTTAAGCGCAGTTAGGCAAGAAGCACAAAGGCATCCTTCATACTTTTCGGCAATATACTCTACTTCTTTGGCACTGAGCTGGACGGCATTACACTGACATCTGGAGTATGTATTTGCCCTGCATTCAATGCGGGTACCACACCTTTCACAAGAAACCATCTCATGTTTTGTCATACTTTTTGAATTTAAATTGAGATTTCCTGAAATTAAATTTGATTCCACTCAGCTCTTTATTTGGTACAAACTAACTCAAAATATACATATTAAAGAAGATTTAGGAAGAATAAGCTTAACAATCGTTTATTTTATAGCCACATTTTACATTTGACCAACAGAAAGATTTAAAACCTTGTTTCTAATTAGGGTAAGGTTTTAATCGGAAGCAGCTTAGTTTGAGCGTTGGATAAGGAGCGGATAGAAACGTCTATATCGCAGGTACCGGATTCAATAGGAATGAAAAAGTAACCCATTTTTGGTTTGGCACATAACGGGATTATTGTATCGGGATTGTAGAAATGGACAGGAATGTTCGGCCCGATACAAATTTAAATTAAAGCGCTGCATTCCATTGACCTCTTGATTGGGGCTTAAGGAAAATGGAATGCAGCGTTTATATTTTTGGTGGTTAAAATTTAAATTTAAGCGTCGAATTTATATCCAACCCCTTTAACTGTTGCGACATAATCATCACCCAATTTCTCACGAACTTTGCGGATATGAACGTCAATAGTACGATTGGTGACCACTACGGAGTCTTCCCAGATATTTTTCAAGATCACCTCCCTGGTATATACTTTTCCGGGTTTAGAAGCCAGTAAATAAAGTAATTCAAATTCTTTTTTAGCAAGAGTTACCTTTGCTCCGCGTTGGTATACCAGGTAAGTTTCCCTGTCTATAACCAGATCGCCAATTTCAATTTTATTTTCAATTACATCTTCGGACTGTGTATTACGTCTTAAGATCGCGTTGATGCGGCTTACTAAAGCTCTTGCTTTAATAGGTTTTGCGATATAATCATCGGCACCGACATTAAATCCTGCAATTTCAGAATACTCTTCACTGCGGGCAGTAAGGAATACCATAAACGTGGATTTAAAGTCATTCATGGATCGCATAATCCTGCAGGCCTCAATACCATCCATCTTGGGCATCATGACGTCCAGGATGATTAGATCAGGATGAACTTTCTTTGCCTCGGCTATTCCTTCCTGACCGTTGCTGGCTGTGTAGACCTGGTAGCCTTCTTTTTTTAGATTATATTCAATCAGCTCCCTGATATCAGGTTCATCATCAACGACTAAGATCTTTTGTTTATTTGAACTCATGATTTTGTATTACGTTGCTAAAATAAAAGCTTAAATGTACTTAATCATTAAGTTAATATTAAGTAATTGTTAATACTTACTTTATCTTAACAGTATAATCAGTTTATTTCAACGTTTTCTTTAAGAATTCTTCAAGATCGGCACCCCTAAGATTCTTAGCTACAATGATTCCAGAGGGATCAATTAGGAAAGAAGCAGGAATCCCCTCAACCTGATACTGCCTAGCAATTTCGCTATTCCACTGTTTCAGATCAGATACATGGTTCCAATCCAATTGATCATCTTTGATTGCTTTCAGCCAGGCGGCTTTATCATTGTCCAGAGAAACGCCAAGAATAGTAAAGTTTTTGTTCTTATAGGCCTGATATTGTTTTACAATATTCGGATTCTCCTGGCGACAGGGTCCACACCATGAAGCCCAAAAGTCCAGCAACACATATTTACCCTTAAAATCTGATAATTTTACAAGATGTCCGTTAGGCGCCACACTTTGGAAGTCAATAGCAGGCTGACCTTTGGCAATTGGTTTTATCTTATTCATTTTGGCAATGAATTCCTGAACAGGTTTATTTGTAGAAAATTTACCCTTTAAACCTTCCGCATATTTGAGTAACTGATCTTCATAATCAACCGGATCGAGCATGCTCATGGCATAAAAGCCAGCAAGGTTATCACTATTCTTTGCGGCAAAGGAGAGAGACTCTTTTGCAAAAGCTTTCATATTTGCATCGAAAAGAGGGGTAAGCTTTTGCGAGACAGCATCTTTCTGTTCCGGATGAGCCGTTATCATTTGGTCGTATTGTGTTTTCAAATCCCCAAAAACCTTCCCATACTTATTGTTGATTGTGTTGAACTCCTTTAGGTTTTCAGCGTCCTCAGAGCCTTCGATGGAGTACTCTCCGATAGAACTTGTATAATCGGCTTTGAATTTCAATTCATCCCCATCCTGGGCAAGTAAAAGGTAATTCTTTGCATCTGCTACCAGGTAAAAAAAGTCAGGATCAGGAGATGGAATTTGGAAACGAAATTCACCTTTATCGCTCAACACTGCAGAATCGACCAGCAAATCCCCTTTATAGATCATTACTTTTTTAAGATTTTGAGCATTTTCGAGCTTGCCATCGATAGTAAATGCAGTTTTATTTTTACAAGATAAAAAGAGAGCAATGATGCTCAGGAGAAGTAGCAGGATTCGTTTCACTTTAATGATTTTAATTTTTCCAGAAGAAGTTTGTTTGCTGATTTGGGATCAATTTTCCCTTTGGAAATTTTCATAATGTCACCCATAAACAAGCCTAAAACGCCTTTTTTCCCTTTATGGTATTCCATTACTTTTTCGGGGTAGCGACTTACTACTTCGTCAATAAAACCGGTAAGCTCATCATCATCGGTATCGATAAAAAGATTTAAATCATGAACGAGCTGTGGTATAGATTGATTTTCTTTAGCCATTAAGGCTGGAAAAAGTTGCTGGACAGCAGCTGTATAGTTTATTTTAAGCTCTTCAACCAATTTTATTATGTCCGAAATGGGTTTTAAGCTGCTCCGCAAAATGGAAAGATCTTTCCCCTTCTCATTCGCATAAGATTGAAGAGGACCAGTAACCCAGTTAGCTGCTGATTTGTAGTATGGAGTATATAGGACGAGCTCTTCAAAAAAGTCGGCTACTCCCCTATCTGCTGTTAATAAGGATGCGTTATAATGAGACAGTTCGAAGTCTTTCAAGTAACGTTTAACTCGTTGTTCAGGTAATTCAGGAAGTTCTGCTTTAAGCTTTTGAATCCATTCCTCTGCTAAATCTAAAGGAGGGAGATCGGGTTCGGGGAAATAGCGGTAATCATTGGCCATTTCTTTGGACCTCAACACTGTGGTTACTCCTGTAGAGGCATTAAAATTGAGCGTATTTTGTTCTATACGTTCGCCTTTTTCAACCAGCTTTACCTGACGTTTAAACTCATAGTTCACTGCTCTTTGTAAATTCCTTATGGAGTTTAAGTTCTTCACTTCACAACGGGCACCATATTCATCAGTTCCTTTAAGCTTCACCGAGATATTGGCATCGCAGCGCAAACTTCCCTCTTCCATATTGCCATCGCAGATATCCAGATAGCGAACCAACTTCCTAACTTCAGTAACATAGGCAGCGGCTTCTTCTGCAGAGCGGAGATCAGGTTCGGATACAATCTCTATAAGAGGAACACCTGCCCGGTTTAAATCGATCAGAGAATATTTGTCGTCACGGTCATGCATACTTTTGCCGGCATCCTCTTCCATGTGAATGCGGTTGATCCGGATGTTCTTCTCGGAATTGTCTTTAACCTGGATGGTGATGAAGCCCTTTTGACAAATAGGAAGTTCATCCTGTGTGATCTGGTATCCCTTAGGCAGGTCAGCATAGAAATAGTTCTTACGGTCGAAGCGATTATGTTTATTAATGGTGCAGTTGGTAGCCCAACCCATTTTAACAGCATAAGCTACTACTTTTTCATTGACCTTAGGTAAGGTACCTGGCAGACCAACAGATATAATGCTGGTATGATCATTAGGATCGCCACCAAATGATGCAGAATCAGATGAAAATATTTTAGTTTTTGTTAAGAGTTGGGCATGAATTTCAAGACCAATAACGAGATCATATTTCGCCAGAACTTTCTCTGTCATTATATATGTACTTATTTTAAAAATTAAAGCTAACTCAAATATACTGTTTAAAGGCAAAAAAGCTACATAATAGCCTGCCTGATTCGTATTAACTTCTCTAATAAATGTTCCAAAGAATCAAGATGTAGCATATTTGCCCCATCAGATTTAGCATTTAAAGGGTCGGGATGGGTTTCAATGAACAAACCATCTGCACCTACAGCAATGGCTGCTTTAGCTATGGTAGCAATAAGACCCGGTTTCCCTCCTGTTATTCCATTTGGCTGATTGGGCTGCTGAAGTGAATGGGTACAATCCATCACTACGGGAACGCCAAAAGACCTCATTTCAGGAATCCCCCGAAAGTCTACAATAAGATCCTGATAACCGAACGTATTTCCCCTGTCCGTTAAAATAATATTAGAGTTTCCGGAGTCCCTGACTTTTTCTACTGCAAATTCCATTGAAGACGCAGAAAGAAACTGTCCTTTTTTAATGTTGACGGTTTTACCGGTTTCTGCAGCAGCAATAAGCAGATCGGTTTGACGGCATAAAAAAGCGGGGATCTGTAAAACATCCACATAACAGGCTGCCATGGCAGCTTCATGGCTTTCATGGATGTCGGTAACGGTAGGAATTCCAAATTCACTGCCGACCTTAGCCAGGATTTTAAGTGCTTTTTCATCACCAATACCTGTAAATGCATCAGATCTGGAGCGGTTTGCTTTTCGGTAGGATCCCTTGAATATAAAAGGAATTTTCAGCTTTTCGGTAATCATTACGATCCGTTCAGCTATTCTAAGAGCCATGTCCTCCCCTTCTATAGCGCAGGGGCCAGCCATAAGAAAAAAATTATTGGTATCGGTATTACGGATACGAGGAATTTGATTGATCATTAGTTTCCTAATTCTGATAAAAATTTAATTCGCATAAGCTGAAGTTCTTCGCGTGTGTAGTCATCTGATCCCAGCTCTTTTAAGGCGTTATCAATAGAATCTACTTCTGCAGTCTTAAAGTAATCATATACTTCATCCTGGCGATCCTCATCGATCATCTCGTCTATATAATAGTTCAGATTCAGCTTCGTACCTGAGTTCACTATAGATTCCACCTCACGAAGAATATCTTCATACGAGATTCCCTTGGAAGAGGCAATATCATCCAGTGCGATATGGCGGTCGATATTTTGTATGATAGAAACTTTAAGGGCAGATTTATTGGCAGCACTTTTAATGATAAGATCAATAGGTCTGTCAATTTCATTTTCCTCCACATACTTACTAATCAAGGCGACAAATGGAGCACCAAATTTCATTGCTTTCCCTTGTCCAACGCCTTGAATTTGTTTCAGTTCTTCTAATGAAATTGGATAATGCGTGCACATTTCATCCAGGGAAGGATCCTGAAAAATAACGAATGGTGGCAGGACCTTTTGCTTTGCCATCTTTTTACGAAGATCCTTCAACATTTTTAAGAGTTCCACGTCTATTGTTCCTCCTCCTTGTTGAGCGGCATCATCCGAATCATCTTCAGCTAATTCCATTTGTTTATTTAATACGAACTTAAGTGAATGCGGATTGTCGATAAAACCATTTCCTGATTTTGTTAAGCGCAGCAAACCGTAGTTATCAATATCCTTAGAAAGGTAATTATTGAGTAATGCCTGACGCATTAAAGATTTCCAAACTAAAAGGCCATCTTCTTTACCACTTCCAAAATAAGGAAGTTTATTATGATTGTAAGCGGTAATCTGTGAAGTATCCACTCCCATCAAAATATTGATAATATGCTGGTCGTCAAACTTCTCACCCAACTCACGGATCATAATCAGGGTATTCCTTAATTTCTCGCTAGCATCAAAGAAAGTACGCTGGGAACGGCAATTGTCGCACATGCAATTGCAACCGGCATCATCGAAGTTTTCACCAAAATAATGCAGGATCTGCTTGCGCCGGCATACTGCTGATTCCGCATAGTCAATTACTTCCTTTAAAATCTGTGTGCCTATTTCCCTTTCGGCAACAGGTTTATCCTTCATAAATTTAGCCAGTTTATCGACATCCTTTTCAGAGTAAAAAGCGACACAAACACCTTCGCCACCATCTCTACCTGCGCGGCCGGTTTCCTGATAGTACCCTTCCATACTTTTAGGAATGTCGTGATGAATAACAAAACGTACATCAGGTTTGTCTATTCCCATACCGAAAGCGATGGTTGCCACAATGACATCTACATCCTCCATAAGAAATTTATCCTGTGTATCAGCTCTTGTTTTAGGGTCCAGGCCGGCATGATAAGGAAGTGATTTTATACCATTCAGATTTAAAGCTTCTGAAATTTCCTCTACCTTCTTACGGCTTAAGCAATATATAATTCCTGATTTACCGGCATGGGTGTTGATAAACCGTACAATTTCCTTTACGACATTCCTTTTAATACGTACTTCGTAATACAGGTTTGGCCTGTTGAAAGATGATTTGAATAAGGTAGAATCATTCATTTGAAGATTCTTAACAATATCCTGCTGTACTTTGGGAGTTGCGGTGGCTGTAAGTGCTATAATTGGAATATTGTCGCCAATATTACTAATCACCTGACGGATCCGTCTATATTCGGGACGGAAATCATGTCCCCATTCAGAAATACAATGTGCTTCATCTACGGCTACGAAAGAAATCGTGATCAGACGCAAGAAATCGATGTTCTCAGGTTTCGATAGTGACTCCGGAGCCACATATAATAATTTAGTCTCCCCACTTAAAACGTCTTGCTTAACCTTTATGATCTCAGCCTTATTAAGAGATGAGTTCAAAAAATGGGCAATACTTTCTGTCCCACCAAATGCTCTTAACTGATCTACCTGATTTTTCATCAGTGCTATTAGTGGTGAAATGACAATAGCAGTACCTTCACTCATTAATGCCGGTAACTGATAACATATTGATTTGCCGCCACCTGTGGGCATAATTACGAAGGTGTCCCTTCTTTGTATGATATTAGTGATTATCGCTTCTTGCTCGCCTTTAAAATTATCAAAGCCGAAAAAATTCTGTAAATTATCAAAT
Source organism: Arcticibacter svalbardensis MN12-7 (assembly GCF_000403135.1). GTDB lineage: Bacteria > Bacteroidota > Bacteroidia > Sphingobacteriales > Sphingobacteriaceae > Arcticibacter > Arcticibacter svalbardensis. Next base: position 45,624 of record NZ_AQPN01000024.1, on the reverse strand, counting down.
AATGATTTTTTAATCTCCATTGTCCTCTTAGGAAAAATTTAGAAAACCTAAACTTAACCCCAAAATAACATATTTTTGCCGTTAAATAGTATCTATTTCTAAAATAATTTCCAATTGAAAGCTACTGAGAACATATTACAGATTGCAAAAAGAACACTTCAGACCGAACTTGAGGGAGTTTCCGGACTTTTAGCCAAATTGAATAATGACTTTTGTGTTATTATCCAAACTATATTAATAAGCAAGGGGCGCGTGATAATTACAGGTGTAGGCAAAAGTGCATTAATTGCACAAAAGATTGTTGCTACACTTAATTCTACGGGGACACCAGCTATTTTTATGCATGCAGGAGATGCCATACATGGTGACCTTGGAATCATTCAGGATGATGACATTGTAATCTGTATTTCAAAAAGCGGCAATACGCCAGAGATTAAGGTATTGATTCCGTTACTAAAACTAGCAGGTAACAAACTGATTGGCATGGTTGGTGACCTAAATTCTTTTTTGGCACACCAGGCTGATCTTGTATTAGACACTACGGTTGAAAAAGAAGCCTGTCCGCTTAACCTTACCCCTACCTCAAGCACTACGGCTCAGATTGTTATGGGTGACATCCTTGCCATTTGCCTACTGGAAACAAGAGGGTTTAGCCGTGCGGACTTTGCCCGGTACCATCCTGGAGGATCACTAGGGAAACAATTATATTTAAAGGTAAGTGACCTCTATATTCATAACGAAAAGCCATGCATAAGTCCGGAAGCCTCGGCGAAAGAAGTGATAATAGAAATTACTAAAAATCGTTTAGGAGCTGTCACTGTTATTGAGGATCAAATCATTAAGGGTATTATCACAGATGGTGATATCCGGAGAATGATGGAGAAATATGAATCAGTAAATGGAATAAAGGCAAAAGACATTATGTATGATTCGCCCCGGACAATTGAAAGTGATGAATTAGCTGTTAATGCCCTCGCACTTATGCGAACAAATAATATCACACAGTTAATCGTCGTGGAGGCAAATATCTATAAAGGTATTATACATTTGCATGATTTATTAAGAGAAGGTATTATTTAACCTATATAGCTAAGATGAAGAACTATTATGCCATTATAATGGCAGGTGGAATTGGAAGCAGATTTTGGCCAATCAGCCAATCTGCACATCCAAAACAATTTATGGATATTCTGGGAACAGGCAAAACGCTTATTCAACAAACTTATGAGCGCTTTCTAAAGATTATTCCGGCGGAAAATATCTACATAGCCACTAATGATATTTATATTCCATTAGTCAAGCAGCAATTACCTGGCGTATCTCCAGATCAAATCCTTGGAGAACCTATTATGAAGAGTACAGCGCCTTGCATTGCCTACGCAAGTCATAAAATCAGCCTATTAAATCCTGATGCGGCAATAGTAGTATCGCCATCAGATCACTTGATTCTGGACATCGAAGAGTTTACAAAAAATATTCTTCTTTCGTTGGAGGTTGCATCCAGAAATAACTGTTTGATCACTTTGGGTATTAAGCCGTACCGTCCGGATACTGGCTATGGTTATATTCAATATACATCGCAGACTATGGAGAGTGATTATCATAAGGTTAAAACGTTTACTGAAAAGCCTAATATGGAACTGGCAAAAACGTTTGTTCAGAGTGGCGATTTCCTATGGAATGCAGGTATTTTTGTATGGTCGGTAAATTCAATTCTGTTAGCATTTGATGAGTTCTTGCCAGAATTGAATGATATTTTTAAGGAGGGGGCGGATAAATTGAACACTTCAATGGAAAATGCTTTTATCCATCATGCTTATTATCAATGTACCAATATTTCCATTGATTATGGAATAATGGAGAAGGCGCCTAATGTGTACGTGCTTCCCACTGACTTTGGCTGGTCAAATTTGGGTACCTGGTCATCGGTTTATGAATTAGCAGAAAAAGATTATTTAGGAAATGCAGTCATTCCATCAGACAAGGTGATGATGTACGATTCATCCAATTGTATGGTTAAAGTACCGAAGAATAAACTGGTAATATTACAGGGACTGGATGATTACATTGTTGTGGAATCGAATAATACCCTGTTAATTTGTCAAAAGACGCATGAACAAAGTATCAAGCAGATCTTATCAGATGTAAGATCAAAATTTGGAACGGCGTATAATTAAAGAATTAAACCATGTCCTGATAAGCAAGACATGGTTTAATTTACTAAATATGTTTGTGACGGCGATGCCCGTCTATGAACTTACTTACTCCAAATCCAAGGATCCAGGTGTCGTAAGATTTCCATTTAACATCATAAGAAAGCTCTGCTCCTACTTCCCATCCTCGTTTTAAGTGCCAGCCATAGTCTAGACCTGCAGTAGAAAGGAAAAGATTTTCCTCTTTAGCAAATTCCTCACCAGCGCCCAACATAAAACCTAGGTGTTTACCAGGTTTATAAGTACCTACAACTTTCGTTGCAATTGGAGTAGATCGTTCAAGCACCATATTATCTTCATTATTCAGGTGCTCTTCAACAGCAAAGTCTTCCAGAATCAAGTCATTATGCAACCCTACTGCCCAGTGCGAGTTGAGTACATAGTCCACATTCATTGCCCAGGAAGCCATTACCAACCACTTTTTATCACCTTCTGCAATCCCTTCATGAACATGGGCGTGGCCCATTGCTACGGTAATCTTATATCCTTGTTCTTTCTCTGTTTCTTCTTTTTCAACAGTTTGAGCAAAGATGTGCCCCGTAATTCCAGGAAAAGCTAAAAGGATTAAAGCAATCAACGTACATTTTAAATAAAAAATTCTCATCATTTCTTGTATTTTATGCAAAAGAACAGTTTTGCTCCTTGTATAAAATGATGAGGATCATTATTCTAGATCGTATAATTCATATCCCAGTTTTCAAGATACTCTGCTACCCTTTTAATAAACATTCCACCTAATGCCCCATCTACTACACGATGGTCATAGGACATGGATAAAAACATTTTATGACGGATGGCTATTACATCGCCAAATTCTGTTTCCATAACAGCTGGCTTCTTCTGAATAACACCTACAGCCAATATAGCAACCTGTGGTTGATTAATAATAGGCACACCCATTACATTGCCGAATGATCCGATATTAGTCAGGGTAAACGTTCCGTCCTGAACATCATCAGGTACTAGTTTATTTGCACGTGCCCTACCAGCAAGGTCATTTACAGCGCGTGTTAATCCAATCAGACTAAGTTGGTCTGCATTTTTAATCACCGGAACAATTAAGTTTCCTGATGGTAAAGCAGCCGCCATTCCAATATTGATATTTTTCTTTTTTATAATTTGAGTTCCATTAACTGATACGTTGATCATAGGCATTTCACTGATCGCCTTTGCAACAGCCTGGATAAAGATAGGCGTATAGGTTATTTTTTGTCCTTCACGCTTTTCAAAAGAAGATTTAATTCTTTCTCTCCATTTAACTATGTTAGTTACATCAACCTCAATAAATGAGGTCACATGAGGGGCAGTTTGTTTACTCATGACCATATGCTCGGCAATTATTCGCCGCATACGATCCATTTCAATTATTTCATCGCCACCTGAGATATGAATTACCGGAGATGGGGCATCAGAGATAGAAGAAGCTTTAACTTCTGTTTGTGGATGAGCCTCTATTTGCTGTTCATGGACTACAGGCTTTTTATGACCCTTGATATAATCTAAAATATCTTGCTTGGTTACCCGGTTCTCTAAACCAGTTCCTGTAATTTCATCCAGCTGTTCCAGAGAAATACCCTCTTCGGCAGCAATACTTTTAACTAGAGGAGAGTAGAAGCGGGAGGCATTTTCAAAATTGAGGTGTACTGTTTTTTCTGGAGATACCTGATCAATTCCGGGTGCTTTAATTTCTGCTTCATCCGGTAAGGGAGTAGTATTTTGAAGAGGTTTCGCTATATCCGATACAGGCGAAGTAATTTCTTCCGTTTCAATCAAAGCTAAAACTGCTCCAACATTAACAATATCATCTATTTTAAATGATTGAGATATTAACTTGCCTGAAACGGGAGAGGGAACTTCAGAATCGACCTTATCTGTAGCAATCTCTACTACAGGTTCATCTTCAAGGATAGTATCGCCAGGATTTTTAAGCCATTTTATTATAGTGGCTTCGGCAACACTTTCACCCATTTTCGGAAGAACTAATTCAAATTGAGCCATACGAGTTGTAATTGGGAATAGCTGCAAAATTACACCTTTTTAGCACTTAAGCGTATTCTTCCCGAACTAATTTAAGAAGTAAGATAATTGAATTTATAGCAGCGCGCTCAATATTTTGGACCCGCCTTCCTGGAAATTTATACTTTTGAGTGATTGTTTTTGATTTACCTGATACTGCAACCCACACTGTACCAACCGGCTTGTCATCTGTTCCACCGTGCGGACCCGCAATTCCGCTTATGGCAATAGCATAATCTGAAGCAAAATTATGGACTGCACCCTGAGCCATTTCTATAACCGTTTCTTCACTTACAGCACCAAATTTAGCCAGTGTTTCAGTCTTAACACCTAGCATCTTTTCTTTTAACTCATTCGAATAGGTTACAGCTCCACCTAAAAACACGGCACTCGAGCCACTATGTTGGGTAAATAAATGGGACAAATAACCTCCGGTACAGCTTTCAGCAACTGAAAGTTTCAGATTCTTTTCGCTCAGAATATCCAGTACAGCCTTTTCGAGAGGTTTATCTTCACTGATAACCACATATTCAGGAATAAGCGCAACGATTTCATCGACAAATTGTTGAACTTCTGCCTTTAACAGATCTTTATTCCCCCCATAAGCACTTAAGCGCAATCTGACCTGGCCCAGTTTAGGAAGATACGCCAGTTTGATATGAGCAGGAAGTTTATTTTCTATAGGGGCAATGGCCTCTGCAAGGAAAGATTCGCCAAGCCCTGCAGTCAGAATAGTATGATGCACGATCGCAGAAAGCTGGAAGAAGGCGTTCACTCTAGGTATAACCTCCTCCTCAATTAAGTACATCATTTCAAATGGTACTCCGGGTAGGGAGACATAAATTTTAGATTGATCCTCAAACCACATCCCTGGTGCTGTGCCATTTTTATTTCTTAAAACGATACAGTTCTCCGGAACATCGGCCTGTTGTTCATTAATAGCAATTAGAGGGCGGTTATTGGCAGCAAAGATTCTTTTAACATCTTCTAGTGCTCCTTCATCTCTTTTGAATCCTACATTAAAATACCCAGCTAATGTCTTCTTTGTAATGTCGTCATTTGTAGGTCCCAGTCCCCCTGTAATAATAATAAGGTCTGCTCTTTTTGCCGCAGCATGCAAGGCCTCTAGTATGTGTTCTTTTTCATCTGAAACAGATGTAATTTGCTTAATACGCACGCCATTTTCATTTAGCTTCGTAGCGATCCATGCGGAATTGGTATCCACAATCTGACCGATTAATATTTCATCACCTATTGTAATAATTTCTGCAAGCATGTTAATAATTTAGTGGTAGTGCACTTCTTTTTTTCAATTTCAGATCCTGAAGAATGGAGGCTCTGACTCTTATATCAAAACTGTAACTCTTATACGTTCCAAAGGGAGTCCAGCCAAAGGACATATCCCAGCAATGCAAGTCACGGTTAATTGTAAATCGTGTTAAACTTATTTCATTTGCTTGAAAATCATAACCAGAGTTAAACTGAACTTTCCACTTCGGTGTGACACTTAAGTCGCCGCTAAAATTCAAGGTATTAGTAATCGATGACTTAAATTCAGGTTTAGAATAATTAAAGCTATAGGATGCGCTAAAATTCCAGGGGATCGTAAAGTCAACATAGTAATTTGGATTATTTAGAATATTACGTATGTCCTGCTGCTGTGAAGGTGTTATATTGGGGTCATCTTCTTTCTCTCTGAGCTCGTCATTCCTTTTTTTCAAAGCGGCAGAATTGAAACTAAAATCGGTAGACATGCTAAAACTTGTCAACCTTGCTAATTTCCCATTCTTAAGCATAAACTTATTGACGCGGTAAGCTAATCCCTGGTTATCTGTCTCTAGCTGATATGGATCAAAATTTCCCTGAAAGCTTAAACCTATTTTTTGTTTAAAAAATGCAGTACGGCCTCCAAAGCTGATATTGGACAAATTAAATTCCTCCGCTGCAAAATTATAACTCCCATTAAAAGTTAATCCCTGTACAATAGGGATTTTCTCATAAGCAGTACTCGTATCGCTTTTGGACTTAACTTTGGCTTCAATATTATTATCTAATGAAAATCCAATTGCAGCACTTCTACCCATACCCGGGCCACCGTAAACAGTACTTTCGAACCGGGAATATCTCAATGATCTTTTTACTGAATCTTTAAGCTCTTCGCTAGAGTTATTCTCAATATCTTGAAAAAATCCATATTTAGAGGCACTGAAATCAGGCGTATAGTTAAAATTAACAGAGGGGGTCATAACATGTCTCAATGCAACAAGATTCCCTTTTTTGAAAGTTTTCATCCCATAAACCTTCGTTGAAAACCCACCATTTAAGCTGTAATTGTAGTTACGTGCAAAACCTGGTATCGTGTCCGTAACGATATCTCCTTCAGTATTCAATGCCTTATGTACAGTTTGGAAAGACCACCTTTCTGTATAAGCCACACTGGTATTAAATTGTAAAACTTTTAAAGCATTGAATGATAAACTAACAGGGATATTATGCTGAAACCCGTTTTTAAACTTCTTTAGGTTTTCTTTATTAAATAATCCAGTTTCCTGAGCATCTAGTGTATTTGATCCTTCGGAGTTATATCCTACAGTAATCTTCTGATACCACTTTTGCTCTCCAACACGATCTTTTGAATCGAAAGGATTTAAAGTAGTCATACTTAAACTATACTGAGGCAAAGTAAGATTGACTGTTTTAGCACTTATATCCTGCCTGCTTGACAATGCAGATGTAAAATTAAATAAACCATCAAAAAACGTTCTGCCGTAAGCCACACTGGATGACATACTATTCTTAATCAAAGAATTATAATCGTATGTTCCGGCTGCACCAGTCTGTTGAAAGTAAGAACTAGTTCCAAAATTGACATTCGCACTTAAAGTCGTACCAGGATTGGCAGATTGATCCTGTGAGTGAGTCCATTGTACATTAAATTGCTTTGAAGCGCTATTACTAGGTGTTCCTTCCACCCCATCAGGGTCTTTTATAGAGGAATAACTCAGGTTCACACTTCCGCTATATTTATAATTCACTTTATATCTAGCGGCAGTAGTTAAATCATAAGAGCCTTTACTATAAATTGTTCCCAGAATATCTGCATCCCAATAATCATTCAGACCTAAATACCAACCTATCCCCTGCATATAAAAGCCTCGGTTTGCATCTTCACCGAAACTGGGGAACCTAAAACCGGAAGCACGTTTATTCATCTTTGGAAAAAATCCAAATGGAAGGCCTATTGGTAAAGGTATATGCTCTATTTCCAGATATGCCGGTCCGCTAATCACTTGTTTATCAGTAATCAGACCTTTTGTAATATGTATCCCAAAATGAGTATAAGGTTCAGGAAGGCTACAGGTACTGTAAATTCCATTTTTTATAGATACTTCATTATATTGATTCTTTTTTGATTGCCGAGCCTGTATAAATCCTCCATCCATGGAAGTCGCCGTACCATAGAGTTTTGCCTTTTTGGTATCAGAATTAAGAAACAAAGAATCTGTAGTAACCGGTTCCTCCGAACCCTGCTTAAATATAGGACGGCCACGGTAAACTCCATACTTATCTGTTACACCACGTGCAAACAATAATTTATTTTTCTGATCAATTCTGATATAATCAGCGTCAAGTTCCAAATCTTCGTATGAAACACGACCCTTACCGAATAAATAGATCGTATTTCCATCAATACTAAAACGAATGGAGTCTTCCGCTGTATACTTGATTTCAGAATTTAAATCAGATTTAGAATTTTTTCCTAAACTGTCCGTTTTAGTGGTGTCAGTTCTGCTGGAATCGATATTAACCGTATCGGAACCAACAGTTCGGTTAGGTTTGATAGTAGGTTGAGCGATTAGTTTGACACTAACCATCAATGAAAAGAGAATGAATATATATCTCACAAAATAGCTTCTGACGAATTTCAAATCTAACAATGAATTGTACTTTTACAATTGTATCTTACAGCTCCAAAAATAATGAAAATAATGCCATTGAAGAGATCGATTTACGCTTTACTATTATTGTTCCTGGTTTACCCGCTTGTTTCATTTCAATATAACTCTGAACATGCCTCTTATCGTATAAAGACCATCGTAATTGATGCAGGTCATGGCGGAAAAGATGGGGCAACAAGAGGGTTAACTGCTAAAGAAAAAGACGTCGCACTGCAAGTTGCACTACGATTAGGTAAAGCTTTAACCGATAGTATTAGTGATATTAAGGTAGTTTACACACGGGATGAGGATGTTTTTATTCCCTTATATGAACGAATAGGGATGGCAAACCGCTTAAAAGCAGATATATTTATATCTATTCATTGTAATTCCATGCCCTCTAATATGAGAAACAGGGCTGCATCAAAAGGAGTAGAGACTTTTGTATCCGGATTCAATAGATTAGGAGAACAAAATACAGCGGTACGCGAAAATGCCTCAATTTTACTTGAAAATAATTATCAGGAAAACTATGGAGGCTACGATCCCAAGGATCCGGAAAGTTTCATTATTTTATCGTTGTTAAAAAATTCTTACCGCGATCAAAGTATTCGACTTGCGTCTTTAGTACAGCAGGAGTATGCCGCAACAGGAAGAGTTGACCGTGGTGTGAAGGAACAAAGTCTGGCTGTTTTAGCGAAAGCAGGTATGCCGGCCATCCTTACAGAAATAGGATTTATAAGCAATCCGGAGGAAGAAGAATACATAACTTCCGAAAATGGTCAAAACGAAATTGTCTCTTGTTTGTTAAAAGCAATTCAGGCTTATAAAAAGCATGTAGAACTTTGATTAAATTACATATAAAAACATACCTTATTACTTATGAAGATTACTAACGAGACCAAAGTTGGAATCCTTGCCACTGTTGCAATTGCTGTTTTAGTAATTGGATATAGCTTCTTAAAAGGAAATGATGTCTTTTCAAGTGAGAGGCTATTTTATACTAGTTATGACAATGTGGAAGGACTTGTAGTATCTAACCCTGTTTTGGTAAATGGGTTCCAAATTGGGCGTGTTTCTAAGTTATCATTAATTAAATCCGGAAAGATCATGGCACAGCTAAAAATCAATCCCGATTATGATATTCCGATTAATACGATCGCCAGGCTTGAAAGCACGAGCCTTCTTGGTGGAAAAGCTATTGTATTCGCCATAGGAAATAGCAACACGTACGCAGAGAATGGCGATACGCTACAAGGAAACATTGAACAAAATTTGATGCAACAGGTTAAACCGGTGCAACAGAAAGCAGAACAAATGGTAACCAGGCTAGACTCTATTTTAACCTCATTAAATAATACGATCAACCCTGAATTCCAAAGCAATTTTAACAAAAGCTTTGCAAGCATTGCAAATATTTTACATACACTAGAAAACACTACTCAAAGGGTAGATGGAATGGTTGGAAATCAAAACAATCGTCTTACAGCAATTTTCGCTAATGTAGAATCCATTTCAGGAAACTTTAAAAGCAACAATCAAAGAGTAAGCAATATTATGGCTAATCTGGAAAAAGTTACCGATCAAGTTGCACGATCTAATTTTGAGCAAACCGTACATAATGCAGATAAAGCTATTTTGGATTTACAAACTGCAATAAATAAGGTCAACTCCGGACAAGGTTCAATTGGAAAACTTGTGAATGATGATAGTTTGTATAACAATTTAAACAACGCATCTAAAAATCTGGACAACCTGATGATTGACTTAAAAGCACATCCGAAAAGATATGTAAGTTTCTCCGTATTCGGAGGCAAAAAAGACTAGTTCAATTTAGATCACAAAAATTTGTCCTTCTAAGGCTAATCTGGAATTAGGAAAAACTGTACGTGCCTCCTCTTGTAAAGGCTCCAGCTCTCTGTAACGTGCAGAAAAATGCCCCAGCAGCAATTGTTTGACGCCGGCAAGCTTAGCTACTTCTGCTGCTTGTATAGTTGTAGTATGGAATGTTTCGGCAGCCCGGTCCGCCATATCATTCATAAAGGTAGCTTCATGATACAAAGTATCGACGCCCCTTATCTGATCTATATATTTCCAGTTACAAATTGTATCTGAACAGTAGGCATATGATTTTGGTGCATCCGCTGCAAAAGTTAAATCGCTTGCGTTATAAACTATACCCCGCTCATCTGTATAGTCAGCTCCCTTTTTAATTAGCGGAATAACGTCGATAGGTATATTCAGTTCTTCCACTTTTTCCCTGATAATTTTGGGTAGGCGATTCTTCTCACTGAATCTAAAACCTGTACAGGGAATTCGATGTTCCAATGGAAAACTTTCTACTCTGATGTCAGGATTTTCATAGATCAAAGCGGGCCTGTCTGTTTGGGTTGCGTGAAATTCAATAGGATAACGCAAGTTAGTTTGCGAATATTTAAACTGAATATCCAATATTTCCTTTAATTCCGGAGGGCCAAAAATCTCCATTGCACGAATTCTTCCATATAAATGCAGGGAAGACAGCAACCCTACCAAGCCAAGATAATGGTCGCCATGAAGATGGCTTATAAAAATATGATTTATTCGTTGTGCTTTAATACCATTTTTGAGAAGCTGTTGCTGAGTTCCTTCTCCACAGTCAATCAGAAAAAGACGCTCATTAATATTTAATACCTGCGCACTCGGATTTCTATTGAAAATGGGAGTTGCTGAACTACTTCCTAGGATCGTTACGTCAAACCTCATGCATATATACAGTACTTATTCTGCCTCTCTGTTTAAATCTCTTTCCATTTCTTCCATATATAATAAATCTATTCCTTCCTCAACAGATGGCGTTAAACTTAAAACAGTTTGAAGTTGCGAAATATTAATCAAGCGTTCCACATGTTCGCTTATTCCGGTTATAATAAAACTTCCCTCCGAATTTTTACACAACCGGTTTCCAACTAACAAGCTGCTTAACCCGGAAGAATCTGAATATAAAACTACAGACAGATCCAATATAATATTTCGAATACCCTGTTTATTGATGAGTATAAGTTCAGACTTTAGTTTCGGTGAAATAAGGCTATTTAACCTCGGTTCATCCAATTTGAACAATATATACTTTTCTTGCTTGTCAATTGTAAATTTCATCACTATTATGGTTAGAGGTACTATTGCTCTACTTAGATACGATTAACTTAAACGTTTTAAGCTTTCCATTACATTCGCTTCAATACGTTCAGTGATTTGGTGTGTACTACCTTTCCTGAATTTATCCCCTGTAATCTTTTCATAAAGTTCTATATACCGATCGGAAATGGACTGGATTACTTCTGCTGACATAAAAGGAACTTCCTGTCCTTCTTTACCCTGAAAGCCATTTTCGATCAGCCATTGCCTTAAAAACTCCTTAGATAACTGACGTTGAGGTTTAGTTTCATCCTGAAGCTGCTGATATGTGTCTTTATAAAAATACCTGGATGAATCTGGAGTATGAATTTCATCAATCAGATAAATCTTACCATCAATGGCCTTTCCAAACTCATATTTAGTATCAACCAGAATTAAACCACGTTCTGCAGCGATATCTGTTCCCCTTTGAAACAGCCTACGCGTAAATTGTTCAATCTGCAAATAGTCATCTTCTGCTACAATTCCTCTGGTAATAATATCTTCTCTTGAGATATCTTCATCATGTCCTATTGAAGCTTTTGTAGTAGGCGTAATAATAGGCGCTGCTAATCTGTCATTTTCTTTCAAGCCTTCAGGCAAAGAAACACCGCAAATAAACCGTTTACCGTCCTGGTATTCTCTCCATGCATGTCCGGCAAGATATCCACGAATCACCATTTCTACTTTAAATGGGTCACATATTTTCCCAATGGTAACATTGGGATCCGGAATATCGATCAACCAATTAGGTAAAATATCCTCTGTAGCTTTTAAAGATTTCGCAGCAATTTGATTTAACACCTGACCTTTATAAGGTATAGCATCTGGCAGAATTACATCGAATGCAGAAATCCGATCACTAACGATCATGACTATATAATGGTCACCTATAGTATATACATCACGAACTTTACCTTTGTAAAATTTCGTTTGTCCTGGAAAGTTAAAGTGAGTTTCATTTATTACAGTCATCTGAATAGAAATCAAGTTTAAATAAAGTTCTGGAGTTTTGTAAACTCAAAATTATTAAATATTGTCAGATAATCTAACCGAAGAGCAATATAGTTTCTAATAAAAGGTCTTTATTGTTTCTGAATATCCCCATATGCCTCAAGAATCCGCCTCACAAGTTTATGACGAACTACATCATCTCCGTTTAAATAAATGATCTCAATCCCCTTGATATCAGTGAGAATACGCAAAGCACTAGTCAATCCTGACTGCATTTTTTTAGGCAAATCCACTTGAGTAATATCACCCGTCACTATAAATTTAGCAGTAGGGCCCATTCGGGTTAAAAACATCTTAAGCTGCATATCCGTTGTATTCTGAGCCTCATCCAGAATAACAAAACAATTATCAAGCGTTCTGCCTCTCATAAATGCCAGTGGGGCAACTTCAATCGTACGATTTTCAATGTACAGCTTCAGTTTATCCGCAGGGATCATATCATCCAAAGCGTCATATAAAGGGCGCAGATAAGGATCAATTTTCTCCTTCATATCCCCTGGAAGAAAACCAAGGTTTTCACCTGCTTCAACTGCTGGCCTTGTTAATATAATCCGCTTAATTTCCTTATTCTTCAAAGCTCTTACTGCCAGAGCTACTGCTGTATACGTTTTACCCGTTCCAGCAGGGCCGATAGCAAATAAGATATCATTCTTATTTATACTCTCCACCATACGTCTCTGATTAGCCGTACGGGCTTTAACCACTATCCCATTTGGTCCGAAAACGATAGGCTCAGATCCTGCTATAGGTGCTTCTAGTATCGATGACCCACTTGAATCAGTAAAAAGACTCGCACCAAGTAAGGTCTCTAAATCATTAGCGGATAGCGCATCAAACTTTTCTACATGATTATAGACCTTTTCAAAACGGTTTTTAAACAGCATCAGCTCCGTTTCATCACCTAACACTTTCAATTCTGATCCTCGTGCAACCATCTTAACTTTAGGAAATTGCCTTTTTATAAGCTCTAAATAGTCGTTATTCGGTCCCCAAAGCACTACAGGGTTTATGTTTTCAAGATCAATCCTTAATTCGTTCAAGTTCTCCTTTTTTTAAAGTTTCCTGGTTTGATTATGCAATTAAAATTCAATATTTGCAGATAATATCGTATCACAAGAATAATAATAAATATTCACATTTTAATGGCTGTAATTACTTTAACAACCGATCTCGGTGACAAAGATTTTTATCAGGCTGCTCTCAAAGGAAGCATCCTCTGTTTACTGCCAAATGTAAATATTGTTGATATTACACATGGTATTGCAGCCTTTAACATTCCGCAGGCAGCTTTCGTTTTAAAAAATGCATTCCATTATTTCCCAAAAGGAACCGTACACCTTATTGGCATCGATTGCGTATATAATGAAAACATGCGTTATCTTGCTCTTCAGTATCATGGACATTACTTTGTTGGCTCTGACAATGGCATATTTGCCCTTATGTTTGAAGAAGCACCTACTGAAATCGTGGAAATAAATATCATTCAGGACTTAAAACATCTGCACTTCCCGCTGACTGATATTTTTGCTAAAGCATGTTGCAGCATTGCAGCCGGATATCCACTAAAAAGTATCGGGATTCCGGTCGAACATCTTCAGGAGAAGGTTAACTTACATCCGGTTATTGAAAAGAACATCATCCGAGCCAGCGTCATCTATATTGACTCCTTTCAAAACGTGATCACCAACATTTCAAAAGATCTTTTCTCTAAAGTTCAGGGCAACAGGAAGTTTAAATTAAGTTTTAAAAGAAGTGAATCCATAACAAAATTAAGCTGGCACTATAATGAAGTTCCTGAAGGCGAAAAGCTTTGCCTTTTTGGGATTAGTAACAATCTAGAAATTGCTATCAATAAAGGAAATGCGAGTCGCTTGCTTGGATTATATCTCAATGACATCGTTATTGTGGAGTTCTACTCCTAGCGAAAAGGAAGTAACTTGACGTTTAAATATGACGTGCAGGTGATTCTTTACTGATTCCCTTTTTTTGATATTATTGTATTTTTGCACACCTATTTTAGGTTATCATATACAAATTCAATGGCTCGAAATAGATTTAATAGTGGAACTACTCCTGAACAGGAACTTAACAAAGCCAAAATAAATAAACAATCCATTCAAACAGCTTCCGGTCTCCTGTCTTATATCAGGCCTTATCGTTGGAAATTTATTTTCGGATTGGTTTTTCTCCTACTTTCCAGCTTAACAGGATTAGCTTTTCCAGCTTTGTTGGGAGCAATGATCGATGCAGCAAAAGGAGAACCAACAAAGTGGTTTATGCCCAATAGCATTAACGCAATAGGACAGATCTCTTTTATCATTCTTTTCTTTCAGTCTATCGTATCGTTTTTTCGTATCCGATTTTTCGTTGAGGTAGCAGAAAAGACCATTGCTGATATAAGAAGGAATACCTTTTTTAAACTGATCACCCTGCCTATGGATTTTTTCGCCAGTAGAAGAGTAGGCGAATTAAACAGCCGCTTGTCGGCCGATTTATCACAAATTCAAGATACCATCACCACTACTCTTGCCGAAATGATTCGTCAGATCATCCTGCTCGTAGGTGGAATCACTCTTCTTATTCTGGTTTCACCAAAACTTACCTTATTTAACCTCGCCATTTTACCTCTACTGGTTATCTCTGCAGTATTGTTCGGAAAGCAAATACGCAAGATATCCAGACAAGCTCAGGACAAATTGGCCGATTCAAATACCATAGTAGAAGAAACACTGCATGGAATAGGTTCTGTAAAGGCATTCGCAAATGAAGCCTATGAGGCCGACCGATATGATAAAAGTCTAAGAGAAGTAGTAAAAATTGCACTTAGAGGTGCTACACTACGAGGTGGATTTGCTTCCTTCATTATATTTTGTTTATTCGGAGCTATTGTTGCCGTTATCTGGTATGGATCGCTGTTAGTTTCAGGAGGAAGCATGACTCCAGGAGGTCTCACTACCTACATTTTATATTCGATGTTTGTAGGTGCAGCCATGGGAACATTTCCTGAGTTGTATGCAAATGTTCAAAAAGCACTTGGCGCAACTGAAAGAGTAATCGAAATCTTACAGGAAAAAAATGAACCGGTGTCTATCATTGCTTCCGAAAATGCCACAAAAACAAAATTAAAGGGAAATCTAACATTCAAAAATGTACGTTTTTCTTATACCACCCGTAAAGAGATTACCGTTCTGGAAGATGTATCCTTTCAAGCCAGAGCTGGAGAGCGTGTTGCTATTGTAGGCCCAAGCGGTGCAGGTAAATCAACTATCGCTTCTTTGATCTTACGATTTTACGAGCCTCAGGGTGGAGAGATTTTATTTGACGGAAAGCAATCCCAACTTTACCCACTTACCGATATTCGGAACCAAGTGGCTATTGTACCCCAGGATGTCATCTTGTTTGGTGGATCTATTCGCGAAAATATTGCTTATGGAAAATTAACTGCTTCGGATGCTGAAATCATTGAATCAGCCAAACAGGCAAACGCACATAACTTTATTTCTGGTTTACCCGAAGGGTACAACACCTTGGTAGGAGAACGGGGAATTAAACTATCGGGTGGACAGCGTCAACGTATCGCTATTGCCAGGGCATTGCTCAAGGATCCCGCTATATTAATTTTAGATGAAGCAACTTCTTCCCTTGATTCCGAATCCGAACGTTTGGTACAGGAAGCTTTAGAAGTTCTGATGAAGAACCGTACATCGATAATTATTGCGCATCGCTTATCTACCATCCGTGAAGCCGACACAATTCTGGTACTTGAAAAAGGAAAGGTCGTAGAAAATGGATCCCATGTAGAGTTGATGACAAAAGAAAATGGCCTTTATAAGTATCTGAGTAACCTTCAATACGAAGCTTAATCTTTTTTTCATCAGCAATATTCTTGCCTTAATAACGCATATTTTACAAAACAACGGTCATCAAAGCCGCTATGAATAAAAATGCTTTAATATATTTACCCGAATTGACTCTACAATTCTATTTATAATCCTGGACATGAAATTAACAATATGGGGTGCTGCAAAACAGGTTACTGGAAGCATGCATTTATTAGAAGTTGATAAATATAAAATTCTAATCGACTGCGGTTTAGACTACGAGCGCGGTACACGAGTAGAAGATAATGAAGCATTCCCTTTCAATCCTGCTAAAATTGATGTTGTCATCTTAACCCATGCTCACATCGACCATTCAGGCAATCTCCCTACACTAATACGCATGGGCTTTGAAGGTCAAATTCTATGTACTGCTCCCACTGCAGACCTGGCAGAGCTGTTATTACTTGATTCCGTAAATATCTTCCTTGGTAAGCAACGTAAAAGATCAAACAGGCACTCCCGTGGAGGATCAAGTGGTCCCCGACCTTTGTATCTACAGAAACATGTTATGGAGACAGCCGAGCAGTTTGTCACCATTGCCTTCAATAAACCATTTCGATTAAACGGCGACGTGGAAGTAGAGCTCATCCCTTCAGGACACTTACTTGGAGCAGCCTCCGTTATTTTTACCGTTTCGGAGTTTGGACATAAGCGAAAGATAGCATTCTCGGGAGATCTCGGCCGTAAAAGCTACCCGGTTATTATTGACCCGCAACCACTTCCAGCCGTAGATTTCCTTGTTTGCGAATCGACCTACGGTGGCCGTTATCATTCCAGGGATGAAACAATTGAAGAAGTTCTGATCAGAACAATTGAAGAAACCTGCATTAAAAATCCGGGAAGATTAATTATTCCTGCCTTTAGTATTGGTCGTACTCAAGCATTGGTTTATAGCCTGAATAAGATTTTCTCGACAGGGAAATTACCCCCTGTTAAGATCTTTGTAGACAGTCCAATGGCCAATTATGCCACCGACATCTTTCGCAAGCACCATGATATGCTTAATGAAGAGGCCACCTCCTTTTATAAGCACAATGGAGATGAGTTTGAATTCGACAATCTCTATTATGTGCAAAGCATGAAAGAAAGCAAGACCATATCGAATTATCTGGAGCCTTGTATCATCGTCTCTTCTGCAGGAATGCTTGAAGGAGGCCGAATTCAGGATCACCTCTATCACAATATTCAGAATTACTACTGTACCATTTTATTTGTCGGCTATAGCGCAAAAGGAACGCTGGGGCATCGTCTATTGCGGGGAGACCCATTTGTACATCTGCGGGATAAGGAGTTAGCGGTATATGCAACGATAAAGCGCACGGACAATTTAAGTGGACATGCAGACCATGCCGATTTAATCAATATTATAGAAGCCCAGGATAAAAAACAATTAAAAAACATTTTCCTTGTCCATGGAGAGCCTGAAAGTATGGAGATTATGAAGGATCAGCTGGAGCAGAATGGCTATTCAGTAAGTATTCCTGAAAAAGGACAAACCTTTATCATTTAAAAAACCTGAACTTTGCACCTGATGAAAAAGCCTGATAGTATCATTTTCGATATGGATGGAACCCTTTGGGATCCAACAGATTTATATTTGCAAGCCTGGAACAGTGGCCTTAAAAAATCGGACATAGACCGAACACTAACTGCCGAAGAGTTAAAACCCCTTATGGGTGTAAACGGCAAAAGTGCCATGGAGCTGTTATTCCCCAGTGATACTGATAAAGTGCGTCAGCAGATTGCAGATACCGTAAATCAACAGCGCTGGGAATTGATTAAACAAGGCGGAGGAACCCTATATCCAGGAGTACTGGAAGGATTAAAGGAACTTTCCAAAAATCATAAATTATTTATAGTGAGTAATTGTTCCAAAGGAACGATCGCCCTGTTTATGGAAAGAGCCGGAATAAATGCCTTTATAACGGACGAGATGGCTTATGGAGTCAATTTAATGCCTAAACACCATAACATGCATCTGCTCATTGACAAGTATCAGCTACAAACTCCTATCTATGTTGGCGATACCGACATCGACCGGGTTGAAAGCGAAAAAGCAGGGATTCCTTTTGTGTATGTAAGTTATGGTTTTGCCATTGCAAAACGATTTGATTTGAGCTTTTCTAACTTCCATAGCCTAACTCAGCATTTCACGAATCTATAGTAAAATTCTTTTACTACAGAATGGCTGAATAAATAGACTCTATTCATTCAGCCATTCATCACCAAAACTTAAAATAAGTTTCAGCAAGGTCCCCTATCCTGATTCTTTCTATCAGATCTGCTGAAGGTTAGCCGTATTGAATGGCCTTATGCAACAAAAACGTTATTATATTGTTGTAGTAATATGATTAATGATAATATTTATAGAACTTATGTGTTTACAGATCGAAATACCAACCATTGGATTCATCAATTAACAGTAAAAAGAACACCAGGAAGACATGAACTGGTTAAATTAACAATTCAGGAGCTAATAGAAAAACACTCCTTGTCCGAACAAGATATCATCGTTGAATAACGTGATCAGATTTTGCGACCGGCTCTAACTCTATTTTTGAAATTTAAAAATAAGAGTTCAATTCAAGCGAATAGGTTCTCTATTCCCTTTTACAAATCCCGATTTATTTTTAAAATACGATTAACTCCTCTACGAACTGAAACACCTTCTTTTCTTAGGGGATGATTTGTGTCTTTCATTGCCAAAATTTAAACCAGTAAATGACCTGGCCTTTCATTCCTGTACAACTATTTTCTTTCCTTATTCCAACGATACAGCACACGTTATTAAACAACCAATTACCCAATTACCCCTTATCTGCATTTAATTCATGCCGAATTTATACTAGTAAGAATCTAGCATAAGTCCGACTTAAACTAGCTTAAGTGGGACTTATGTCGGAATCTTATCGGAATCTTATTGGAATTAATATATTGTCTTATACATGAAAAAAGCCACCCTGATAAGGATAGCTTTTTGATATTAAAGATGTAGGGCCAAGACGGTCCTGAGTAAATACTTAATTAACTTTTACCACAAAATGCTCTTAACATCCAGGTGTTCTTTTCTTTAAACTGCATAAAACGATTGATCATATCATTCGTGCCATCATCCCCATGTGCTGCAGTAGATTCCATCAGTTTTCGTTCCATTTCAATTAACGCAGTAAAGTCTTCCAGGATAGCTTCAACTAATTGAACATCCTCCACTCCTATTGTGTTAATCTCTTTAATAGTAGCAGTTTCTATATAATCCTGATACCTGCTTAAAGGAGCCTTACCAAGTGTTAAAACACGTTCTGCTAATTCATCAATAGTAGCAACGGCGTTGGTATATAATTCTTCGAACTTTACATGAAGGGTAAAAAAGCTTTTGCCTTTAACATTCCAATGTGCACCACGTAATTTTTGATAATGAATATGATAGTTTGCTAAATAATCGTTAAGCTCGTCAACAATCGGCCTTACTTCTGTATCGACCAATCCAATTTGTTCTGCTTCCATAATAATATTACTGTTTTATAATGTAACCAAAGTTAATCAGTACAGTTTTATTTAATCGATCTTTTTTCTCACAAATAGGTTATAATTTTCCTGTTTCTCTACATATATGGATGTCCCTTTGTCCAGGTATCCATCCATTGCAATAGCATCATACCACTTCCCTTCTATTTCAATTTTACCGGAGGGACGCATGTCGGTAGTTGTGATGCCCACTTTGTCTACTAAGAGTTCCACTTTTCTGCCGGTTACATAACCTAAATCTGAGCGTTGCTCGTCTTCTAGTACCAATCGCTTAAAAACAGGCGTATTTAAAATGGATTTCCCGAGGATCACAGAGATCACGATAGATCCGATCATGGAGCCAAGAACGATAATCAGAGCGGTGGTGAGTTGTTCAGATCCGGTTACCGTAAAGTCAAAAAAGTCATTCAATACCATACTTAATGCCAGACCTAAGATGATGAATACAATACCAAGTATTCCGGCAATGCCGAAACCGGGGATGACAAAGACCTCCAGTATGAGTAGAATAATCCCTACAATGAACAACCCGATTTCCCAATGTGCAGCTAGTCCTTCTAAATATAAAGGTGCAAAAAACAAAGCGGCAGCAACAATAGAAACCAGTAAGGCAAAGCCTATTCCGGGGGCTTGCATTTCGAAATAGATTCCTCCAATAATGAGTAGAATTAAAATTCCGCTTACGAAAGGGGTAATTAGAAAGGCGATAATCCGATCGGTTAAAGTAACGACATGGTCAACCCGATTATTCATATCCAGTCCTTCGGATTTAAAGACTTGATCAATGCTGGTTACTTCCGCTTTACAGTAACCTACCTTTAAGGCTTCTTTACTGGTTAAAGTGAGCACCTTTCCTTTAGCATTCAAATTAGGAATTTCGACATCGGGATCTACAAAAGCTTCAGCTATCTTTGGATCGCGACCCTTTGCTTCAGCAGTAGAGCGCATCAGTCCACGCATATAAGACTGGTATTTTTCGGGCATAATAGCACCCTTTGTATCTACCACACTGGCGGCCCCGATACTTGCTCCCTTTTGCATATATATAACATCAGCGGCAATCGAAATCAAGGCTCCCGCAGAAGCTGCGTTATTATCTATAAAAACAATTGTTTTCATAGGTGAGTTAAGAATTTTTGTGCGGATAGAATCAGCGTACTCCACCATGCCGCCAAATGTGTTCATCCGGATGATAATGGTAGATGCATTTATTTCAGTAGCCTTTTCGAAGGCTTTTCTGGTTTGTCGCCAGGTTGCAGGCCCTATTTCATCATTCAAGTTAAAGACATAGACCTTAGAACTTTGACTAAATAAAAAAACAGGAAATAATAATAGGACAGTCAATAATGTTAAAAAAACAGGAGAACGGTACATAATTACTAATTTTGGAAATGTCTTTGACCACTAAATATACATTAAAACCTTCCCTTCAGGAAAAATTTAAGGGAATAATTTGGAAAATAGAGACGAATAATATAAACGGAGTGATCGCTATTGAAACCCGGAGTTCGGATAATAAGGAAGCTTTTTATTCGGCCTTTAACTTTAAAACAGGTGAAAAGCTGTTTAAAGAAATCACGGTGGAGGATAGTTGGCACTGGAGTCTGGATAAGGCCTATAACGATTTCGTGTATTTACATGGGTATATAAGCGAAAAGAGTCCCGAACATAAAGGCATCGTTGCCCTTAATCATCATGGTACAATTGCCTGGACCGCTTATAATAAGACTCTGGAAACGGTTGCAGAAGAAGGACTGATTATATACAACCCTACTTTTCAACAGAAAGAACTGGAATTGGCAGATGCGGCTACCGGAAAAATAGTACAGAACAAACTCTCCCATTACACCCCATTGAACAGAGAAATGTATTTTCCGGAGACACTGGAAGATGTATTACTTTTTCCTGCTGAGATTGAGGGTACCCTGGTTGGCCCGGTTTCTTATATATCCTATAATGAGAAGGATTGTTATTCGTTTCACTGTACAAAGGACGCTGTGACGTCGCAGGTTCTGCTTATTAAAAAGGATCACAATACGCTTCATAAAGAAATTTTAGAGGACAATATATCTAAACTGAATCCTGAACCGTTCTTCATTGAGGAAAATCATTTATTCTGCATACGTAATAACAAACGTGAAATTGTTACGTATTTTGTATAATTGCAACCTCAAATAATTTAACATATAGAAAAAACAGATGCGCTTTATACTAGCAATTAGTTGCACACTTATTTCAACAGGAATATTCGCCAATAACCGCTTAGATTCTGTTGGAAGTGAGAATAACAATGGCAAATTGGTCATCATTCATTCCGTAAGTTCAAAAGAATCGTATTATTCCATAGGCAGATTATATAATGTTCCAGCAAAAGACATATCTGCATTAAATAACATCAAAATACTTCAGCCGGGAACTTTGTTAAAGGTTCCAACAGACAGGCCTTTTCTGAATAGCGCACCTGCTGCTCCGAAGAAAGAGCAGGACACTCCGGTGATTACCAAAAAGGGTAAGAAAAGCCCTGTAGCTTCTAAAAATGAGAATGACTCACCTGTTATATTCCGGAAAGATGCGCTTGATGCCGTTCAGGAAGGATTGGTTAACTATAAGGTTGGACCCAAAGAAACGCTTTTTGCTATTGCTAAGCGCTTTAACACCCATGTGGAATCAATAATTGAAATTAATAACCTGAAAGGGAATGGTTTAAGAGTCGGGCAGATTATTAAGGTTAAACCCGGTGCGGGAGCACCTTTGCCACCAATATCACCTGTAATTTTAGCACCTGTGCCAGATACTGATACAAATGCTGTAATACACAATCTGCCCTCAAATAAATATGGGCTGATGGAAAAGACAGAGAAAGGGATTGCGGTATGGATTTCGGATGAGAATCTGGATGGTACAAAAATGCTGGCTCTGCATAAAACAGCACCGATCGGTACGGTAATCCGAATAACTAATCCGATGACAGGCAAGACTACTTTTGCGAAGGTAGTAGGTAAATATACCGAGAATGAATCGACAAAGGATGTGATCATCGTGATCTCTCAGGCGACTGCAAACATGCTGGGCATGCTTGATAAAAGATCTTTGTTAACTATTGATTACGGAGTGCCTTATGAACAATAAGCCCTTTGTGATTGGCATTGCTGGTGGCAGTGGCTCTGGTAAGACTTTTTTTCTTAACTGTTTCCTGCACCACTTTACACCCGATCAAATCAGCCTGGTGTCTCAGGATGATTATTACAAACCTATGAGTGAACAGCCTAAAGATGCAAATGGCTGGATCAACTTTGATCTTCCCGAATGTATCGATGACCAAAGGCTGTTGACTGACCTATCTGTGCTCCTATCAGGTGAAACTGTGTTTAAGAAAGAATATACCTTTAACACGGCAGAAGAAAGCGCTAAAATGCTGACCATTAACTCTGCTCCAATTATTATAGTTGAGGGCCTGTTTATATTTCATTTTCAAGAGATCTCTTCACTTTTTGATATGAAGATCTTTATGGATGCAAACGAGGAGATTACTTTAAACCGAAGGTTAAAGCGTGATATTGCTGAACGCGGTTATGATCATAGCATGATTATGTACCAATGGGTAAATCATGTTCTTCCGGCTTACAATGCTTATTTATTACCTTACAAAAATAGTGCGGACAAGATAATTTTGAACAACACGCATGTTGCGGATGATATAATTGAAGTCACAAAATGCCTGGCAGAAGAATTAAAAGCGAACGTTCTGCTTGATTACTAGTACCTTTGCTCTATACAATTAGGATTTGTGATGGAAGATATATTCGGCGAAGAAAAATCAATACCTACTGACCCAGCTTTATTTAAAGGAATTGGTGCATGTTTACTATGTTGCATACATAAAAAGTGCTGCAAGAAATATAAGAAGGGAAAACGCTGCAGCGATTGTCCGGGTAAAAAAAAATAAGGTTACTTATTCGAATTTGGCCTGTCAAATTGTCAATAAATGAATTTTGGAACACACCTTGATCTGTACTATTGAAAAATACTAAACATAAAGTTTCAATATATTATGCAAGAAAAAGGAAACATTTCGATTCATACCGAAAACATCTTCCCCATTATTAAGAAGTTCTTATATTCTGATAATGAAATATTTTTAAGAGAGCTGGTTTCTAATGCCGTTGATGCCACTCAAAAAATAAAACGTTTATCATCATTAGGCCAGTTTAATGGAGAACTGGGTGATCTTAAGGTAGAGATTTCATTTGATGAAGAGAAAAAGACTTTAACGATCTCTGATCCTGGTTTAGGGATGACTGCAGAGGAAATCAAAAAATACATCAATCAGATTGCTTTCTCGGGTGCTACTGAATTTGTAGAGAAGTTTAAAGATGCTAAAGATGCAAATGAACTGATCGGTAAATTTGGTATGGGATTTTATTCCGCCTTTATGGTTGCTGACCAGGTTGAAATTCACACCCTTTCTTATCAGGATGGTGCAGAGTCTGCCAGATGGATCTGCGATGGCAGCACCGAGTTCGAAATCACTGATGGAACTCGTACTGAAAGAGGTACTGATGTTATTTTACACATCAATCCGGATGCTGAAGAATTTTTAAATAAAGGTAAATTACAGGAAATATTAGACAAATATTGTCGCTTCTTGCCTGTACCGATTAAGTTCGGAATGACTACTGAGTCTGAACCAGATGGCGAAGATGAAGAAGGAAAGCCTAAATACACTTCAGTAGAAGTTGATAACATTATCAACAACACTTCTCCGATCTGGACTAAATTGCCTGCTGATTTAACAGATGCAGATTATCTTGCATTCTATAAAGAGCTATATCCATACACTGAAGATCCTTTATTCTGGATTCACCTGAACGTGGATTATCCATTTAACCTAACTGGAGTTTTATATTTCCCTAAGGTGAAGAATGATTTTGAGATCCAACGCAACAAGATCAAGTTGTTCTCCCGTCAGGTATTCATTACAGATGAGGTAAAAGACATCGTACCTGAATTCTTGATGTTATTGCATGGAGTGATTGATTCACCAGATATTCCTTTGAATGTTTCCCGTAGTTTCCTACAGGCAGATAGCAATGTGAAGAAAATCAATAGTTATATCACTCGTAAGGTAGCTGATAAACTAGGCGAATTGTACAAGAAAGATCGTAAAGGTTACGAAGAAAAATGGCAGGACATAGGTCTTTTCATTAAGTATGGTATGGTGAGCGAAGAAAAGTTTTATGATAAAGCTAAAGATTTCGCATTGTTAGTAAACACCAAGAAAGAGTATTTTACTTTTGATGAATACAAAGAGAAAGTAAAAGATTTGCAAACTGATAAAGACGGAAACCTGGTTTATATCTATACCAATGATGCTTCTAAACAAGATGCATACATCCAATCTGCTAATAGGAAAGGGTATGATGTATTGGTAATGGACTCTCCTATTGATAACCATTTCATTAATCAGTTGGAGCAGAAGCTAGAGAAAACATCTTTGAAACGTGTGGATGCTGACGTGGCAGATAAACTGATCACGAAGGAAGATAATCCTGCATCAGTGCTTACTGAAGATCAGATTGCAAAGGTTAAAGCTATATTTGAGAAGGCTATCCTGAAACCTAATATGAAGGTTGAGGTGGACAGCATGAATCCGGAAGAACTTCCTGTTCATGTTTCTATGGATGAATTTATGCGGAGGATGAAGGATATGGCACAAATGGGAGGTGGAATGAATTTCTACGGATCATTACCTGAAAGCTATAAGGTTGCCATTAATGGAAATCACCCTTTAATCGGTCGTATTGCTGGATTAGAAAATGAAGAAGAGCAGTTAAATCTGGCTAAACAGGCTGTAGATTTAGCAATGTTATCTCAAGGTTTATTAGCTGGGGCTGACTTAACAGAATTTGTTAGAAGAAGTGTTCAATTAATATAATCACCTGGTTTTAGGAATAAACGAAAAAAGGCTGGATCTTTATGGATCCAGTCTTTTTTCGTTTATTCCTTTAAATTAAAATCGTACTTGCAGTTGTGCAACTGCCATAGTGTGTGAATACTGTGTAGATAATGGAACATCATGATCGTACATATCGATAGTACATCCTAATTGAAATCTTGCGAAATAATCATCTGTAAATTCCAGACTTACCATAGGAGTTAAAGTTCGTCTTAAGTTCTTTTCCAACTTATAATTTTCATCCAGATATTCGTAACGGCAAGAAAACTCAATAGATCTTAAGCGGGGATGTTTATAGTCATAACGAATGTTCGGGAAGACATAAAAGCCACGGTTTTGATACTGGCTTAAACTGGTACCAGTACTAAGTCCATTGATTTCATATTCGGCAAAGTTAGCCCCTTGTTTGTACTCCGTTAACAGCTCCAGCTGAAGCTTACTACAGAGAGGAACCATCATGTTAAAGTCGGCTCCAAGAGCAGAGCCTTCCGCTTTACCAGAAGTACCATAGGCAGCATTTACACCAAGACGAATATTTTTAGACAAATCAGTTTCTAACCTGCCGTACATATCCTTTCCGTTATCACTATCGACAGCCTTGTTTCTTCCGTTTCCATTGTAGATACCGGCATAATACCTTAAGGGCATAGCTCCTTTAGAAAGGATATCACCATAAGCAGCTAATCCTGTCTGAAAACTTTGCCATCCGCTATTACCAAATAGATAATACTGATTTGAATAATCAAGAGACTTAATAATATCTGCAGAGAAAAGATCTTCGGGACCAAAGAAAGGTCTAAACTGTCCCATTTGAAGGTTTAAATGTTTATTAAAATGGTAACGGATAAAGGCGTTTTCAAGTACCTTATTTTGGGGGTTTCCAGAGAAATCAGCTAGATTAAGCAGAATATTAGCATCGAAGTGATCGTTAATATTAGCTCTGGCCATAAGCCGCACTCTTTTTAGCGCAAAGCTATTGGTTACTCCATCTCCGGAGTAATTCGCATTGTTAACATTTACACTATCGGTTAGTGAAGCGGTGTATCGTAACTGGAGGAGACCAGTAAGCTGGAAACTACGTTTAAAGGTTGAATAATTTTGGACAGTAGAGTCGCCGGGATCAAGGGAGGAATCAGCTTTAGAATTTTCAACTGCTGCAAAGAGCAGAATAAAAACAAGCAGTATGTAGCGCATAGCAAAAATATTAAATTTTACCTGCAAGTATACATCCTAGTGCTATTAATAAATATGTTCAGGATCACAGCAATAAGTAATTAAGCTGCGGATAGGATTTTACTTTCCTATATAAATAACTCCAGAGGAAGGAGTTTCATTGATCTCAATTTTTGAGAGCAGAGGCATTACCGGCTTTATCTTATCCCAGAACCATTCGGCAAGACGTTCACTGGTAGGATTGTCCAATCCGGGAATTTCATTGAGAAGCCGATGATCGAGTGCTTTAACTAAAGGGTCTACAGCCTCTTTAAGATCTGTAAAATCAATTAGCCATCCGGTATAGGAGTCTACTTCACCTTCTAAAGAAACGGTTAATGTGTAGGTATGACCGTGCATACTTCCACATTTATGATTTTCGCTAACATGGGGAAGATAATGAGCGGAATCGAAAGAAAACTGTTTGTAAATGATCATAGTTGAAGGAGAATAGGGTCAAAGATAAGACAAAAGCTCCCGATGACCCTATAAAATGTTTATTGTAAAAGTCTGATTGCATCTTCAAACGCCAAAGCATGAGAATCAGCAACAGCCTTGTAGGTTACAAAACCGTCTAAAGTATTAATGCCTTTTAGTAAAGCTTCATTTTCGAGACATGCTCTTTTAAATCCTTTATTTGCAATTTGAATTGCATAAGGCACAGTAACATTTGTTAAAGCCAGTGTAGAAGTATGAGGAACAGCACCAGGCATGTTTGCAACAGAGTAATGAATAACACCATGCTTAATGAAAACAGGCTTGTCGTGCGTAGTGCTATGGTCAGATGTTTCAAATATACCACCTTGATCAATTGCAATATCTACGAGTACAGATCCGGCTTCCATAGACTTAACCATTTCTTCAGTGACCAAAATAGGCGCTTTAGCACCAGGAATAAGAACTGCACCAATGACAAGGTCTGATTCTTTAACAGCTTCAGCAATGTTATGAGGACTTGACATCAGGGTATTGATCTGATTTCCAAAAATATCATCAAGCTGACGCAAACGATCAGGATTTAAATCAATAATGGTTACGTCAGCGCCTAGACCAATAGCTATTTTAGCAGCATTAGTTCCAGCTACACCACCACCAATGATAGTTACCTTACCACGTTTAACCCCTGGGACACCAGCAAGAAGAACGCCTTTACCACCTTCTATTTTTTCAAGAAAGCGAGCACCAATTTGAGCAGCCATTCTACCTGCAACCTCGCTCATGGGTACTAATAAAGGCAATGATCCATTTTCTAATTGTACGGTTTCATATGCAATGCCAATAACCTTATGGTCAGTTAAAGCCTTTGTGAGATGAGGTTCTGCAGCAAGGTGAAGGTAAGTAAACAAGATTAGACCCTCTCTGAAGTAGTGATACTCGGAAGCAACGGGCTCTTTAACCTTCATCACCATATCCATAGACCAGATTTCGCGAGTTGATTCGAGAATTACTGCCCCGGCATCCTGATACTGTTTATCGGTAAAACCGGAACCTAGACCAGCACCTTTTTCTATAAAAACCTCATGGCCAAAACCAACTAAATAAATAACTCCAGCCGGGGTCATAGCAACCCTGTTCTCGTTATTCTTTATTTCTGCAGGAACTGCAATACGCATAATTAAAGTTTTATAATTTAAATAATAGACCATTTCTTTTGCAAAAAGCATCAGAAAAACGATGTAAAGATAAGGATATCATAATTTAGTATACTAGAAATACATATTTATTTATCAAAACACGATAAAGAAATGAGATATTGCGAAAATATTTGTTTTCATATGGTTTTGATCTGTATTTTCAGAAGAATATTTGTTTATAGACCACATATCCATTAATCAAGAGGAGAGTTTTTTCAAATAATTATAGTAACTATAAAATGATTCAATCCAGTTTCCGGATCTATCCGATAAGAGACATGGTTGGAAGATTTAATTAGAATAAGTAAACCGTAATGTTCATACAAACTTGTAACTTCCTCTTTAAAATATAAAGGGTACTCTACCACTTTAAAAACGAGGGAATGAGCGGAATGAATTATCCCGTATAAGCAATAGAGTGCATCTTTGCGAATTTCTACTTGCTGCCCTTCAAAAGAGACATGTAATGGAAAACTTCCACATTTATTCAAGTAGAAAGAATTTCCGTTATCGGTTTTTATTATAGTGACTTCCTTCTCGGTAATTTCGATCGAAAACAGACTACTATCAGCACCAGCATGTTTAACCGCATTTGTTAACAGTTCGACCAAAACATGCTGATATGGAATTAATCTTTCAATGTTGGATAAAGCAGGGACATAATCCTTAATGTATGAAACAATTTCATTCATCAAGGGGAAAATTTCCGCTGACTTATTATTAAAATGAAAAGTTTTTTTTATTGACATCACGACATATAAACTTTAGGCAATCCAGCCAGCTTGATAAGAGCCAGGTAAATCCTTAAAAACTTTAAAGACTTTATTCATTCTAATTAATTCAAAAAGTTGGGAAATATTTTCATTCAAACCATATACGGCAATATCTCCACCCATAGCCATAGCATGTTTCAAGGATGTTACCAATGCCCCTAAAAAAGAACTATCTATATAATTTACGTTTTCAAATGAAATAAGGATATGGGTATGACCAGAATCAAGCTCGTTGATTATTTCTTGTTTGAAAAGATCAGACTGTTCCATATTAGCTTCTGCAAACTTAATTTTTGCAATATAATAATTTTGATGTGTTGTAATTTCAATCATAATTTTTAGGTTAACAATGTTCTTCTACTTTCTGGATAAAAATAAGACTTCGATCGTCTACAACAGCTCTTTTTTTATTGTCCGAAAACATTTTCTTTTTAATCTGCATATAGGTATCTTCTCTGCCAAGAACAGGTTTTAGTTTATTCAGAAAAAGGATATAATCGGTTTTTTTACCTTCATATTCTTCAAAATCTATCATTCCATCTGAAACAACAATCAATTGATCTCCGTTAGCTAATTTTAAAACATCTTCTTCATATAATCCATCTTCCATAATTCCAAGAAGTAATCCGTTTGATTGTATTGTACTGGTTTTGCGCTCTGATTTTTGATAAAATATGATAGGTAAGTCGCCAGCACCAGCATAGTAAACGCTGGATGTAGTTTTATCTATCCGGATAAGTGATAAAGTAGATAACACATCGCCTAAAACGGGATCCAAACAAACTATACGATTTATTTTATTCAATATACTGGCTGGTGACAGGTTACCATCAAATACACAAAGGCGGATTGCTGATCGTATATAACTTAAAAAGTTAAAGGAGAAAAACCATGCTCCCCATTTTTTACCCATTACATCTCCAAGAATAACAAATGTATTATTTTCATCTATAGTGATAAAGTCAATAAAGTCACCACCCGGATAATGCTCATACGTTTGATAAAGGAAATTTAATTTGAAGCCATTTATTGCAGGACTATCTAAGGGAACAGATCTTAAGTTTAATGCTTCAGCGGCAGCTCCAATCTCGAAAAGAGATTTCTCATGTTGTTTACGGATCGTATCGAGTATATTATTCAGTTTCGAAACAACAAGAGCAATAGGTGTATTTTTATCTATATAATCGATGGCCTGCATATCCAAACCTTTTTGCATTAATTCTTCATCAGCAAATGAGGTAAAAAAGACGAAGGGAATATTTTTAAATTTATTGTCCGTTAAGATCACTTTTCTAAATTCAAACCCATTCATTTCTGGCATGGAATAATCAGATAGAATGATATCAGGAACATGTTCATAAAGTATTTCTAAAGCCTCTTTTACAGAGTTGGCAGTGAAACATATAAACCCTTTAAGTACTAGTGCCCTGCATATTAACTGAAGTATAAACCGATCATCATCAACCAATAATATCTTCTTGACTATCATTTCGATCTTTTTAAGTTTGCCATGGATTGAATAAATAAATATACTCCTGTAAATACAATTAATAAGGCTATTAAATCCATAAGGGTAACTCCATCATTTTGGCTAAAATAAAATATGGTAAACATTTCAAAATATGGTGGGGCTGGCATAATTATCATAGCAAAACCAAGCACAATTAAGACCAAAGCTATAGCAATGAGGCTAATATTAGCACCTTTATCGTTTATTATAACTTTTTTTGAATCATTACTGTCTAATTTATACTTGGATAAAAGCTTTTCCAGATCGTCTGCTAATTCAAACCTGGACATAGAAGAATCGTCCAATTTTCTAAATTCTTCAATCTCCTGAATAAAAATAGATTTCCGTTCAACAGCTTTATTAAACTTATTATGTATATTTTTAATACTTTCACTATCCAGTTCACTATTTTCAAGCAAATTGATCAATTCTTCAAGTTTCTGATCTACAGATACTTGAACATTATCAAGTTCTTGAAACTTCTTAATCTGATCATTTATATGCTTTGATTTTCCCAATGTTCAAATATTAGTATAATTTTAACCATGCTGATTATATGATCAGGAATAAAAATCTTCACAATAGCATCAAATAAATGGCCCGATGAAAAAAGTTTCTGTCATAACCGTAAATTATAATCAGCCTCAAGTTACGGAAACTATGTTAAAGTCCATTTTTCGATTCAATAAATATGCTAACCTGGAAATTATAGTGGTTGATAATGGCAGCAGCACTGATCCAACTCCCCAATGGAAGCTTAATTATCCCTCTTCTATAACTTTTATACGGTCAGCTATTAATATAGGTTTCGCTGGAGGGAATAACTTAGCTGCTTCTGTAGCTACAGGTGACTATTTATTTTTTGTGAATAATGATACAGAATTCACGGAGGGACTTATTGAATCATTAGTGCATATATTAGACATTAACCCCCGGGTTGGGATAATATCGCCAAAAATTAAGTACTTTGATGCCCCGGATATCATTCAGTATGCGGGATTTACTGAAATGAATTATTTTACCTGTAGAAACAAATGCATTGGTGCGTTCGAAAAAGATAATGGTCAATATGATCACTTAACCGGAAAAACAGGTTATATTCATGGGGCTGCCATGATGATAAGACGATCAGCTATTGATGCGGCCGGTCTGATGTCTGAAATTTTCTTTTTATATTATGAAGAAATGGATTGGTGCGAGCGGATAAAATCGTCTAATTATGAAATATGGATTGAACCAAAGGGATTAATTTATCATAAGGAATCGATGTCTGTAGGAAAGAAAAGCGCATTAAAAGAATACTTCATGAACAGGAACCGGATTCTTTTTATTCGAAGAAACACCACGAATTTCAACAAATGGATCTTTTATATTTATTTTTCGTTGATAGTTTTCCCTAGAAACATATTGAAATACTATAAGGAGAAACGTCCGGATTTGACTTCTCAATTCATGAAAGCCATCAAATGGAACATCAGAAATGATAAAAACAGCACCATATTGGGCTACCCTATTTACGATATTAAATAATTGGATTCTTTTAATGTGGATAATTGAAACCAATCTGCAGTTTATAGAGTAAAAATACATTGTCATTGATCAAATCATACATCCCATGAAAGTTACCTTTTGGCTATCCATATTCATTGTTTTTTATACTTTCTTAGGGTATGGAATATTATTATTCCTGATGGTGAGGATTAAAAGATTGTTCAGTAAAAAACCCACTGAACCGATCATTGATATCGACCAATTACCCACCTGCACATTAATTGTAGCCGCCTTTAACGAGCAGGATTACATGCACGATAAAATAAAAAACACGCTTCAGCTCAACTACCCAACAAACAAGCTGCAAATACTCTTTGTAACGGATGGATCAACTGACCATACTCCAGAGATAGTTGCTGAATATAAAGAGATAAAGCTTTTGCACTCACCTTTAAGAAAAGGGAAAATTAATGCTGTACACCGCGCCGTACAGGAAGTAGATACGGAAGTCATCGTCTTTACTGACGCCAATACCTTTTTAAATACCGATGCGTTGCAAATTATATGCGCCCATTACAAGAATAATAATGTAGGAGCTGTTGCCGGAGAGAAACGTGTATTTTCAGATGAGCTCGCCGATGCAAGTGCTGCAGGTGAAGGATTTTACTGGAAATATGAATCTGCTTTAAAAAAATGGGATTCAGAAATCTATTCAGTAGTTGGAGCTGCAGGTGAACTATTCAGCATTCGGACGTCTTTATATGAGCCGGTAGGCCCTGACATTATTCTGGATGATTTTATGATCTCTATGCTTATCGCCATGAAGAATTACCGGATTGTTTATGAACCTAACGCATATGCAACAGAAAATGCTTCAGCTAATGTAAAAGAAGAGCTCAAAAGAAAAATAAGAATCGCAGCAGGAGGTATTCAATCTATTATCAAGCTAATGCCTTTATTTAACGTATTTAAATATGGTATACTCAGTTTTCAATATATCAGTCACCGGGTATTACGTTGGACCGTTGCCCCCTTCCTGCTGATCCTTATATTTTTCACAAACGCGGCCTTAGCAATCTCAAGCGAGGGATGGCTATACTCCTTCATCCTGTTTCTGCAAATAATCTTTTACAGCGCGGCATGCCTGGGATACCTGCTTGAAAAAAAACAGTTAAGGATTAAGGCTCTTTTTATTCCTTATTATTTCTGTGTGATGAACTATGCTGTATTTGCTGGGATCTACCGTTACTACACGAAACAGCAAAGTGCAACCTGGGAAAAATCTTTAAGAAAATTATAATTTCGAAACACATTTCTTCTTTATTACGTTATAGAGAGTTGTATTTCTAACGTGTTTATAATTATATAACCGTTTGAAAACATATATTTGACCTCAAACGGAACTTATACTCATAATGATTTTAATAGTTGATGATAAACCAGAAAATATATTTTCATTAAAAAGGATTTTAGAGATTAATAACTTTGAAGTTGATACAGCCCTTTCTGGTGAAGAAGCACTGAAAAAAATTCTTAAACGGTCCTATTCATTAATCATTCTTGATGTACAGATGCCGGGAATGGATGGATTTGAAGTTGCTGAGAATATATCGGGCTACAGTAAATCTAAAGATATTCCTATTATATTTCTATCTGCTGTTAACACCGATAAGCGTTTTATAACCAAGGGTTACGCTTCGGGAGGCGTAGATTATATTACAAAACCCGTTGAACCTGAAATTCTACTACTCAAGGTAAAAACGCTTCATCGTATTTATGAGCAAACCAGAGATCTTAATGAGGCACAACTTGCATTGCGTGCTGAAATTGAATTCAGAAAAGAAGCACAAACCGAATTAAAGGAACGCGTTCAGGAATTAAG
This sequence comes from Arcticibacter svalbardensis MN12-7, assembly GCF_000403135.1. GTDB lineage: Bacteria > Bacteroidota > Bacteroidia > Sphingobacteriales > Sphingobacteriaceae > Arcticibacter > Arcticibacter svalbardensis. Next base: position 11,423 of record NZ_AQPN01000024.1, on the reverse strand, counting down.
ATCCATTTTAGAAAGCATACCCCAAATCGCTTTCACAGCAAAAAGCAATGGCGTAATTGAATTTGTTAATCAACATTGGTTAAATTATAGTACCGCTCAGGAGAAATTCCCTGTTGCTCATCCCGATGATCCAAATATTGAAGAAAAATGGAAGGATGCTATTTCAAGGAATGTTCCACTGGAAATGGAGGTACGGATTAAAAATTTATATGAAGACGAATACCACTGTCATTTATTGAGAACTACCCCAATTAAAGAAGCTGGGGTTATTGTAAAATGGGTTGGGACGTTTACTGATATTGAAGATCAGAAAAAAGCTGAAATGCGGAAGGATGAGTTCTTAAGCATCGCAAGTCACGAATTAAAAACCCCTCTAACTAGTATTAAAGCTTATATGCAGTTATTAGAACGGGCATTCTCATCCGAACTTAAAACTTCTAAAGTAAGTGCAAACTACCTCCAAAGAGCACAATTTCAGGTTGATAAATTACATAGCTTGATTGCAGATTTGCTGGATATATCGAAAATTGAAAGTGGCAAATTAAAGTTCAATGAAAAAGTATTTAACTTCGAGAACTTGCTTGCTAATTCTATTGATATCATCAGACAAACAAATCATGAAGTAACCATTATCAGAAAAGGGACTGTGGATAAATTTGTTTACGGTGACGAGATCAGAATAGAGCAGGTAATTTTAAATTATCTGACCAATGCTATAAAGTATTCACCGGATAACAAAGAAGTAATTGTTGAAAACAGCCTTACACCTGAAGGAGACATTATTGTAAGGGTGATCGATTCAGGAATTGGAATTTCATCCGATAAACATGCACAGATCTTTAATAAATATTACAGGGTTGACGAAACCTCCAATCGCTTTCAAGGGCTGGGGATAGGTTTATACATTTGCTCAGAAATAATTAAAAGACACCATGGGAGCTTCGGCGTTGATAGCTCTCCAGGAAAAGGATCTTCATTTTATTTCAGTATCCCTGTGCACAACACTGAAACTACACTCATAACATCCTAAGTTAAATAAGAATTTACTCATGTACAATAAGGTTAATAATAACTTAAGAATCGGTTATGGTCTATCCATATTACTCCTACTAATCAGCTCCTTAGCCTCTTATTTAAGCATTAATAGCTTAGTTAAAAGCACCAATATGGTTAACCATACGAATACGGTTATATTGGAACTTGAAAATACGCTTTCTCTTTTAAAAGATGCAGAAACCGGACAAAGAGGCTATTTACTAACAGGACTGAATCAATTTCTGGATCCTTATAAAAATGCTAATAGTAGAATATCGGGTCACCTGCAACGTCTCAAAAGCCTGATTAGTGATAATCCAGCACAGGTTATAAAGTGTATTCAGCTTCAGGAAACAGTAAACAAAAGATTAAAACACTTAGCACAGGTTATCGAGTCAAAAAATCAACAAAAGCATATCGATCCCAAAGAAATGTTGATTGGAAGATCATTAATGCTTGAAGCTCGAGCTGTTGTTTTGTCCATGGAAAACACGGAAAGGATTCTTTTAGCTCAGCGTACTAAAAGAATGGATATATTTCAAGTGTATACACCAGCTCTCATTATCATTGCTGCTTTACTATCACTGATCATCACCATCATCTCTTATATGAGGGCACAAAAAGACCTTCTTAAAAGAGCAAAACTTTATAATGAGCTGAAAGAAACCGATGATCACACGGCAAAAAGGCTTGCTATTATTGAAGATATTGCTAAAAAAATAGCACTTGGCGACTTTTCAACACGCGTAGAGGATGAAAATGACGCCGATAGTCTGGGAAGTTTAAGTCTCTCCCTGAATAAAATGGCGGAGTCTTTAGATCTCTCATTCAAATCGCTATCTGACAAGGAATGGTTACAAGCTGGCATTGCCTCCTTAAATGAAAGAATGATAGGGGAAATAGATACCAAACCTTTAACACAAGCAATTCTTGAGCATATTATAAAATACACTAACAGTTCTGTTGGGGCACTTTACATCTTGCAGGACGAAGAAAACCTGGAATTAACGGCAAGTTATGCTCTTGCTTCTGATTATAAGAAACAAATCATCAAGATTGGGGATGGAATAGTAGGTCAATGTGCAACAAATAAAGAAAAAATACACCTTTCTGATATCCAGGAAACAGACATGGTCATAAGTTTTGCAAGCAGCACGATCAGGCCGAACAACATTATCGCATTTCCTATTCTATTTGAAAACCATATTAAAGGAGTCATTGAGCTGGGTTCAGTTAATACCTTCTCCAATTTAGATTTTGAGTACTTCGACTCTGTATCTCATAGTTCGGGCATTGTCATACATACGGCTCAAAACCGGTCAAAGCTGCAGGAACTACTCGAAGAAACACAGGCACAGACAGAGGAGTTACAAGCACAGCATAGTGAGCTAGAGAATCTAAATACGGAACTGGAAGCTCAGGCACAAAAACTTCAAGCCTCTGAAGAAGAACTTAGGGTTCAGCAAGAAGAACTATTACAAGCCAACCAGGAGCTGGAAGAGCGTAGCAAGGTGCTTGAAGAAAAGAACCAGCTCATTGTGGAGCGCAATCTTGATATCCAAAAGAAATCGGAAGAGCTTGAGCAAAGCACTAAATATAAATCTGAATTTTTAGCTAACATGTCGCATGAGCTAAGAACTCCTCTAAACTCAATTTTACTCTTATCCAGACTATTATCGGAAAATACAGAGCAAAATTTAAATGAAGACCAAATAGAATACGGGCGGGTAATTCATAGTTCAGGCAACGGACTCTTAAGCCTTATTGATGAAATACTGGATCTCTCAAAAATAGAGGCAGGAAAAATGGAGCTTGAATATCAAAATACAGCTGTAAAAGATATCATGCTCGATTTAAAGTCTCTTTTTGGCCCAATAGCAAAAGAGAAATCTCTGGAACTGAACATGCATGTTGATTCTGACATTCCGGAAATTATTCGAATTGATAAGATGAGGTTTGAACAGGTGATTAAAAATCTACTCTCTAATGCTTTAAAATTTACGGCTAGAGGTTCAGTTTTAATGAATGTAACCTCTTCGAATAAGAGAGGATTTATAAACTTTTCTGTTAAGGATACCGGTATCGGCATTGCTAAAGATAAGCAAAATCATGTGTTTGAAGCCTTTCAGCAAGCTGATGGTTCTACAAGACGTAAATATGGAGGTACAGGATTAGGTCTGTCTATTAGCCGTGAACTTGTAAAGTTACAAGGAGGTGAATTACTCATAGCAAGCGAACCGGGTAAAGGAAGTGAATTTACAGTGGTTATCCCAATCCATCCGGAGCTTATTATTAAGGAAGACAATGCTATTAATGAGATTTACGAGGATAAAATTGCAGCTACTATTCCTGAGGAAATAGCTCAACCTAAATCTGAAATAAATGAAAGAGAACGTAAAAAATACTTATCAGAGATAATTCCACATGATCTAGAAGATGACAGGAACACCATAACAAATCAAGATAAGGTCATCTTAATTGTGGAGGATGATACAAACTTCGCAAAAGCACTCTTAGAATATACCCGCAAAAATAAATACAAAGGTATTGTTGCCGTTCGGGGAGATCAGGGAATAACATTAGCTCAGCAATACAAGCCAGTAGCCATCCTGCTAGACATTCAGCTGCCAATAAAAGATGGGTGGGAAGTCATGGAAGAGCTTAAAGCCAATCCCAAGACCAAGCATATTCCGGTGCACATTATGTCATCCATGCAGGTAAAAAGAGAAAGTTTACTCAAAGGAGCGATAGACTTTATTAATAAACCAGTTGCTTTGGAACAAATGCAACACATGTTTGCAAGCATAGAAAACGCCCTTACCAAAGATTTAAAAAAGGTATTGATCATTGAAGAAAACTCGCAACATGCACGTGCATTAGCCTATTTTCTGGATACCTACCAAATAAATTCTGAAATTAAAGAATCTATAGCAGATGGTGTCAATGCACTTCAGAAAAAAGAAGTGGACTGTGTAATTCTAGACATGGGCATTCCCGATATGAACGCTTATGTAACATTAGAAACAGTTAAAAAGACTCCTGGTCTTGAAAACCTTCCTATAATTATTTTTACAGGGAAAAATCTTTCGAAAGCAGAAGAGAGTAAAATAAAGCTTTACGCTGACAGCATAGTAATGAAAACTGCACATTCTTATCAAAGAATACTAGATGAGGTTGCACTATTTTTACATCTTGTTGAAGAAAAGCATCCTTTAGGAAATGCGACTGCATCGGTTATAAAAAATGCTGTTGCCTTAAATGAAATACTAAAAAATAAGACTGTTCTTATTGCAGATGATGATGTTCGAAATATCTTCTCTTTAACTAAGGCTTTAGAACAACTTAAGATGAAAGTAGTATCTGCAACAGATGGTAAGGAAGCCTTAATCGTACTAAAGGAAAACCCGCAAACTGATGTTGTGCTCATGGACATGATGATGCCTGAGATGGATGGTTATGAATCTATCATACAGATCCGTCGGGATCCAAAATTTAAAAGTCTGCCTATTTTGGCAGTAACTGCTAAAGCCATGGTTGGTGATAGAGAAAAATGTATCAACGCAGGGGCTTCCGATTACATATCCAAGCCCGTTGATATTGATCAGCTCATATCACTGTTAAGAGTTTGGCTTTATGATAAATACTTATAGAAGTTATGAAAGACAAAATTTTGGTCATCGATGATGATCCACGAAATATATTTGCCCTTGTGGCTGTTTTAAAAGCCAATAAGTATCATTGTGTAACGTCTGCATCGGCTATCGCAGGTATCAATCTTCTTCTGAACCAAGATGATATTGGAATAATTCTAATGGATATGATGATGCCTGAAATGGATGGTTATGAAGCTATAGCGGAAATTAAAAGCAACAAACAAATTTCATCAGTTCCTATAATAGCAGTAACTGCACAGGCTATGGTGGGCGATCGTGAAAAATGTTTAGAAGCTGGGGCCGAGGCTTACTTGTCAAAACCCATAGATATAGATGCCCTATTGAAGGTATTGGAGCATTATATGAAACATGATGATAGAGTATAACTTTATTCAGGATGAAGATGTAGATATTATTTTGAATGATATACTCGAAAGCTATGGTTATGATTTTACAGAATACTCTAAAGCTTCTATAAAAAGACGAATAAACCGCTTGTTTACCCTGGATCGGTTTATGAGCTTTGCCGAATTCAGATATCGTTTAAAAAGCGACCCTGATTATATGCATCGCTTTATAGAACAAGTTACGGTAACTGTGACCGAAATGTTTAGGGATCCTCAATTCTACAAAGTATTACGCGAACAAGTTCTACCTACACTAGGCACTTATCCCTTTATTCGAATATGGCATGCAGGCTGCTCTACAGGTGAAGAAGTTTATTCGATGGCTATCTTACTCAAAGAAGCGAATTTGTATCATAAAGCACTGTTGTATGCCACTGATCTGAATCCGGAAGTACTTGAAAAAGCAAGAATGGGAATCTTCCCTCTAAGCCAAATGAAACAGTACTCCGAAAACTATATCCAATCAGGCGGCACAAAAGACTTCTCACAATACTATACCGCAAATTATGACAAAGCTAAATTTGACGAAGAGTTAAGCAGAAAAATGATTTTCTCTACCCATAACCTGGTATCAGACCGCTCATTCAACGAATTTCAGTTAATTTTATGCCGCAACGTACTCATATACTTTGATAAAGATCTGCAGGTGAAAGTTTTCAATTTATTTGAGCAAAGTCTGGATAACCTCGGATACCTGGCCCTTGGATCAAAAGAAACAATACGATTTTCATCACTAACCTCCAGATTTAAACAATTGGACAATGAAAAGATATGGAGAAAGATAGCCTGAAAGGGAAAATAGACCTTCTTCTTATTGCAGGTTCAGCAGGAAGTCTTGATGTTTTACTCAAGGTTCTTCCAGCTATCAAGTACAATTTAAGTTTTCCGATAATCATAGTGCTTCATAGAAAAGCTTCTTATGATTCTTCCCTTATTAATTTGTTCAACAGTAAAGCAACACTTCCTGTTGTGGAAGCAGAAGAAAAAGACAGCTTGCAAAATGGAAAGATTTATGTAGCCCCCTCTGATTACCATCTATTGGTAGAGACAGATCACTCCGTATCACTTGATTACTCCGAAAAAATCCAATATTCCCGGCCATGTATTGATGTTACTTTCGAAACCGCAGCTGAAGTATATAAGACACGAATAGCTGCTATTTTATTATCAGGTGCTAATTCAGATGGCGCAGCAGGATTAAAATCGATTAAAAACCATGGAGGCATTACAGCAGTTCAAAATCCTCAGTATGCTGAGGTATCCTATATGCCTCAAAAAGCCATTCAGATAGCCCCTATTGATTATATATTAAACATTGAAGAGATAGCAAATTTTATCAATAAGCTATCTCTATAAGCTCTTATTCCGTGTAATATGGTTCAAGCTGTTCCCTCAGGTTATATCTGGAGGACATCACATCTCCATAGGCCCCTGCTGTCCTAATCGCGATGAGATCTCCTCTAAATGAAGTGCCAATCTCTACCTCTTTACCAAAGCAGTCTGTTGATTCGCAAATAGGACCCACGATATCATATTTCATAATCGACTGCTCTAACTCCACATTCCTTGAAAGGTTTTCCATTTTATGATAAGCCTGATACAATGCTGGACGCATTAGTTCTGTCATTCCTGCATCCAGAACTAAAAAATGCTTTTTTATACCATTTTTAACATAGAGCACCCGGCTGATGAGCGTTCCGCAATGCGCAACTAATGCTCTTCCTAGTTCGAAATGAACCTCCTGTCCCGGTTTACGATCCAGAAACTGATTAAATATCTCAAAGTAAGCTTTAAAGTCAGCAATCTTATTTTCATCAGGATGATAATAATCAACACCTAAGCCTCCTCCAACATTCAGAATTTTCAAATTAAAGCCCCGTTCTTCAAACCACAATTTGATTTCATTTACCCGCACACACAAGCTCTTAAATACAGTTAGATTTGTAATCTGAGAGCCTATATGAAAATGAATGCCTTCCAACCAGATGTTCTGGGCACGATTCAAATATTCCGCACAAGCAGGTAATTCCCATTGATTAATTCCAAACTTATTCTCTTCCAGTCCGGTTGTAATATTGTGATGCGTATAGGCATCCACATTAGGGTTAATGCGTAGCGCAACACGAGCTCTTTTTCCAACACCAGCAGCCAGATCATTGATGATTTCAAGTTCCTGAACCGACTCCACATTGAAACAATAAATATTGAGTTCAAGAGCCGTTATAATCTCATCATCAGACTTGCCAACCCCGGCAAATACCACCTGATTCGATGGAAACCCTACCTCTACAGCCTTTTTAACTTCATTCCCACTCACACAGTCGGCACCAAATCCAAACCCCTGAATACATTTCAACACCCTTTCGTTAAAATTAGCCTTCATTGCATAATGTACCTGAAAGCCATATTCATTGGCAGCATCTTTACAAGCTGACAATGTTTCCTTTAACAATTTAAGGTCATAATAATAAAAAGGTGTTTTGCGTGTGTTAAACCCCGCCAAAGTTTCTTTAGAAAACATGCTTATTAATATAAATGCCAATTCAATAGAAAAGGCGAATAGAATTTAAAATAATCTACTATGAAGACTTCTTAAAGCTTCAATTTTATCAGTTGTGTCTACCACTAAGGAAATATTGCAATCACTAGCTCCATAGGATATCATTCCGATAGATAAATGCTTTAATGACTCGAAAACACGTGAAGCAAATCCATGAGAGTGATAGGAAAAATCGCCCACCACACATATAATAGATTGATCAGAAACAGAATTAACCGTACCAAATGCTTTCAGTTCCTGCACTATTTCAGCTAAGTACCTGGTTTCATCAATGGTTACTGAAACAGCCACTTCTGAAGTTGTAATCATATCAATTGGCGTCTTATAACGCTCAAAAACTTCAAATACCTTTCTTAAAAAGCCATATGCAAGTAACATTCTGCTCGATTGGATCCTGATTGAGGTAATATTATCCTTTGCAGCAATTGATTTAATTTTACCTCTTTCACTGTCATCTGTAATCAATGTACCGGGAGCAGATGGTTCCATTGTGTTCAACAACCTGACCGGTATTTTGTACTTCTGTGCCGGAAAAACACTCTGAGGATGCAATATTTTTGCACCAAAATAAGCAAGCTCAGCAGCCTCATCAAAAGATAATTGCGCTATCGGTTTAGTTCCTTGAACAATCCGTGGATCATTATTATGCATGCCATCTATATCGGTCCAAATCTGAACCTCTTCCGCCATAATAGCCGCACCTATAAGTGAAGCCGTATAGTCACTTCCTCCCCTTCGCAGGTTGTCCGTTTCTCCAAATGAATTTCGACAAATATATCCCTGTGTAATAAACAAATGATGATCGGGCTTGCTATCAATTAAAGGATGGATATGCGACCTCAAATAATCAACCATGGGCTCATTGTCCTCATCAATCCGCATAAAATCAAGTGCTGGCAGCAATATAGATTTGATGCCTAACTCTGTTAAATAAAAATGGTAAAGGGTAGTGGATAGGAGTTCCCCTTGAGCAAGTATAACTTTTTCTTCTACTGGTGTAAACAAATCGGTTGAAAATGAACCAATAAGGGAGAAATGATAATTAATTAATTCTGTTCCATTTTTCTTACCCTCTTCAGTAGAAAAAAGCTCTGATACAAATTGCTGGTATTTCTCATATAATGCATCCGACAGTTGTTTTGCCTTTCGCTTATCTCCGCTCATGTATGATTGGGAGATTTCAACTAAACTGTTTGTTGTGCCGGCTACTGCAGATAATACTACAATTTGCCTTTCTTCAGATTGAATGATGGAGAGAAGGTTTTTCATCCGTTCGGGACTTCCTACAGATGTACCTCCAAATTTTTTAATTTTCATTATGTACTAAAATTCTATTAAGAGTTTGCTTTTATCAATTGTTAAAAATAATTAAAACGATTCTATAATCTATGGTTATTTATTGTTTTATAGCATTTGACACCTCTTTTAATGAATTAAACTCATTTTTGCATCTAAATTCATAATACAACTAACAAATGGATCCTCTGATGTACAGTAACATCCTAAACATAAAAAAACTAAGTAAACTCAACATTCCCTGGTCCATCTCAATGATCATCCAGTTCGATCCTGCCCAAGCTATCCACCTGATATTCTACCCTTTAACTTATCTTTTTTTTACGAGAAACAAACACAATAAATATGAAATTTTTATGTTTACAAATATAAACATGGTATATTTATGAGAGATCTTAGATATAAATCTTCTTACTTCTTCTCAAATAGAGTAAATATTTATTTCATGCATTACTATTAACTAATCGCAGTCGTATATTATAGTGTATGCATCAATTCGCTATTATTTCAAGCTTGGTTACACTAATGTTAATTAAATATAAACATTCAATGAAATCCAAAACATATTAAAACAATTTCGCAATTATCACATTTTATTATACAAACTAATTATCATGAAAACTGCCAATAAATCTTACAAAGAAAAAACGCTCATCAGCATGTATATTGATGAAGAGGTTGACTATTGGGCCAAAAAGTGGGGTGTTTCTAAAGAGAGTATAAAGTCCGCTGTGAAGGCATTAAGATCCAACTCAATAACTGACGTGCACGATTACCTTTTCGGTAAAGAGGTCACGAAATAAATAGGAAACAATCTGGTTGTGTATATAATTTATTAGCAGGGACAGCTCGATCCTGATAACAATAGCTATGATCAGACAGCACAATCAAAAAGAAATAGCAATTCTCACTATTGCCTAAACTACAAATAACAAGTTGAATCTATTATCCCCATTTTGGGATGATAAACGATCCCATCTTGGTTACGTAAATTAAAGTATCTCCTTCTTCAATTAAATCAGGCCACAGTAAGCAATTCATTACTCTGTATCACATACCCACCCTCTTTTACAATCTCGGCCACTACTGCTGCAAATTTATCAGGAAACACTGACCGTACCGCATCCTCAATAATAAAAGTCCCAAACCCTTCTTTTATTGCATCCATGGCAGAGTAGTAAACACAAAAATCACCTGCTAAACCAACAATATAAATACGGGTCACTCCCTTACCCCTTAAATAATCAGCCAATCCGGTCGACTTCAAATGGCCATTATCAAAGAATGCACTATAACTGTCGATATCTGGATTTGTCCCTTTTCTAAATACCGCTTCAATTCGATGCTGATTTAGTTTATCAGATAAAGCAGCTCCCGGAGAAGCCTGAACACAATGATCCGGCCATAACACCTGGGTTAAGCCCTTAATGTTTGTGGTATCGTAAACCTCCTTACCAGGATGATTAGAGGCAAAACTTTTATGAGATATAGGATGCCAGTCCTGCGTAGCTACAACCAATTTAAAGTGTTCCTGCAATTTATTAATCACAGGAATAACTTCATCCCCATGTTTAATTTCAAGACTTCCACCTGGAAGAAAGTCATTTTGAACATCAATAATCAATAATGCTTCCATAAAAATTATAATTAAAAGCTACATAATTAACATTTAAGCCGGTTTTTTTGTTTCTGTACGCGCCTGCGCATCATCTAAACTTTTATTGATCGTTTCAATCAAAACCCGCACCGCATCTTTCAATTTCGGATTACCATCGTAATTCAAATCAAAATACACTTCTTTAGATTTACGTTTATATGTAAATTTAATATAATAATGCGGCGAATTAGCACCAGCCTGATCTTTACGACCTCTTATCTGTGTTGGAAAATCCCAAAAGCCATAATCAGTCGCTTTCCTGTGTAAGTAAAGAAGATCATCCTTAGTTAATTTCAATTTCGTTTTAACCAGCGAATCATCACTATCGAGATATTGATAGTTCTGGGTTTTCGAATCATATTGATTCAACAAAGTATCACCCGTACCATACCTATAGGTAATTGACTCAAATTCAGAAAACTTATATGGTGCATTTTTCACCATCATACCATAATAATACCCGCAGTAGAGCATAAAAGGCACAATAACACTTGCTGCAAGAAATATCTTTTTCCCTCTATCTTTCATTTTTATAATTAGTCCTTTACCGGATAGAACTCATTCTCCCACTTCGCCACTACGATTGTTGCCAAACAATTCCCAATAACATTAACCGACGTCCTGGCCATATCCATTAGTTCGTCAATACCTAAAATTATAAATATGGGCCATGTAGGCATTCCAAAGGAAGCTGCAGTACCCAACAAAATAACTAAGGAGGCTCTCGGCACTCCGGCAACACCCTTACTGGTCAGCATCAGTGTAAATCCTATAATTACCTGATGTCCAAAGGTTAAATTCATTCCAGCGGCCTG
>NZ_AQPN01000023.1 GCF_000403135.1 Arcticibacter svalbardensis MN12-7 | reverse complement strand
GGATTTGTTCTAATATAATTGAAACCAGTACCACTTGTGGCGATGAGTGACACTGCTTGATTTGAGTTAAAGTATGAACGTCCCCAATCCTTATTAAGTAGGTTTCCAACATTGAAAATGTCAAAAGTCAATTGAAGCGCATTCTTTTTACCCATAACTATACCACCAATGTCTTGTGTGATACGTAGGTCAAAATGATGTTCCCAAGGTGTAGTAGCACCATTTCTTTTGGTATACTGACCTCTAAGCTTACTTAGGTAAGGATCATCACTAATGAATTTATCAAGATTTGCCCATTGTTGAGCTGGAGTAAGAACTTCTAGAGTAACTCTATTTGTATAGGTCACAAGATTAATCTGACTCTGGTCTGCTGGTACAAATAATAAATCATTACCAAAACGTCCATCACCATTTAAATCACCATTATACAAGTAAGTAAATGGGGTTCCAGAAAAACCTGAATAAAACAAAGACAAACCTGTAGCGAATGCATTTCCTTTACCATAGCTTATTTTATAATTACCACTTCCAACCAAACGATGGCGGGTTTCATAATAAGATGTAGCTAATGGCACATCATTAGGACCATTTACATTTTGAACAAACTCCCAATTTGACAATGCAGTACTGCTGGTTCCTGAATTGACGTCTGTCGCTCTTCCATAGGTATAAGCAAACATGGCGTTAAAACCAAAATTAAATTGTTTCTGCAACTGACCTGTTAAACTGTAGTTATACCCTCTATCTGTATTTTCTAAATAAACAACATTGGTATAAGCTGTACTAACCTTACCTGCTGCTGCTGTACTGAACAACGGTCTATTATCTGCTCCATTTGAATAGGCAGGATTAATAGTTGCTACAGATGGCTTTAGATTAATATCCCTATAATTAACATTATTCAATGTTTTAGAGTAGATACCTTCAACAGTTCCTATTAAACCATAAGGCAGTTTAATGTCCGCTGCCAAGTTAAATCTTGCAACTTGAGGAATTTTAAAATTTTTGTCAACCGCATTTATCTCTGTAGTAGCAACAGGACCACCTACATTTTTCTGATTATCGATATTTGGCTCAAACCCATTTCCACCGTTAACAGTATTTAAAGGTGAAGTTACTCTAACATCATCAGTGATATCAACTGTGCCTAAAACTAAACCACTATTAATAAATTGATTTGATAACCATACGAAAGGAACACGGCCTGTAAATATACCAGCACCACCTCTTAATTGTAAAGAACGGTCACCATTTACATCGTAGTTAAAGCCCAAACGAGGTGACCATAAAAACTTACCACTAGGTGTTTCATCAGTTCTTACTCCAGCGAAAGTATCACTTACAGTCTGATTAAACAATGGTTTATCACTTATGATTGGTACATCAGCACGCAAACCAACAGTAAGTTTAAATCCTTCAAACGCATTGAATTCATCCTGAGCATAAAAACCTAGTTGTGCAGCGCTAAACTTAGCAGCCGGAGTGTTGTCACCCGGAATTAAAGAATACGAAACTCTGGCTCTTAGAGGATTATTATTGAGGTAATTAGTGGCACCATTGAAATCCCATCTACCATTTAGGTTATTAATGAATAAATTTTCAAAGCTGAAGAACTCATTATGAGTACCTACAGTAAAGGTGTGTTTACCTGAATAATACTTAAAATTATCTGTAATTTCAAATATATTCTGGTCAAGTGTATTGGCTACAGAACTTCTTTCAGAACCAAAATAAGCACTATTAGCAGATACACCTTCCAAATTAGTTATTTGAATTTGAGGGAATATTGAAGCTCCCGCAACCTCTCTGTTATCGCGTATTGCAGAATAACCTAAAATTAGATTATTTGAAAACTTACTTGAAAAGTTACTTCTTAATTCAGCAACAGTAATATTCTGTTTGTTGTTGAATTTGTAAGCATTATTTCCAAAAGAGAAAGATGTACCAGATCTGCTTAAATTATCGTCAAATGCATTAACATAATTATGACGTAAGGTTAACTGATGTTTATCATTGATATTCCAATCCAAACGTGCGAAAACCTTATCATTTTCTCTCTTTAAATCTATAGGACCAGACTCCCCAACATCATAACCATACGTGCGTAATGTATAATCCCGTATAGAATTAGCTGTAGCTTCAGTTATTGCTGAACCTGTCTCACCTGCATTAAAAGATGTAGGTGCTGCTCTTCTTCCTAATTCACCGCTCACAAAGAAAAATAGCTTATTGGGTATAATAGGTCCTCCTAATCTAAAACCATATTGATTATCAGTAAAATTTTGATACTTCTGTTTAGTTAAAGGATTTTCACCTATTAAACCCTGGCTTTTGCCATAGAAATAAACAGATCCTTGTACTTCATTTGTACCTGAACGGGTAATTGCATTTACTCCACCTCCTGTAAAGTTACCGTAAGTAATGTCATAAGGCGCTAATACTACCTGTATTTCTTGAATCGCATCAAGGGATATAGGTTGAGTACTTGCTTGACCGCCTGGCGTTCCTGAACCTGAAAGACCAAACACGTCATTATTAACAGCTCCATCAATAGTAATATTGTTAAACCTGTTACTAGCTCCACCAAATGAATTTCCATTTGCTTGTGGGGTTAAACGTGTAAAATCCTGTAATGAGCGAGATAGTGTAGGTAGATTTTCAATCTGTGCCTGACTAATGTTTGTAGAAGCACCTGTACGACTACTGTTCATAATCGCATCTTTACGACCTGTTACCTGTACTTCAGTAAGACTAAGACCTTCCTGACTTAAGGTTGCATTATAGATGTAAGGCTCACCTAAACTAAGAGTAATATTATTAGTTGTATTCTTTTGATATCCTATATAGGAGATCTCAACACGGTATGGTCCACCAACTCGCATATTTGGTATTGTAAACCTTCCATCACCGTTTGTCGCTGTACTGTAGTTTGTACCTGTACTCTGATGAACAGCTCTAACAATTGCGCCAATAAGAGCCTCGCCTTTAGCGTCTTTAATAAGACCTGTTAAGCTACTGGTTGTAACCTGCCCAAAGGTTACACATGCAGTTAACATAAAAATTGCAACAAGAAGTAAATTCTTCCTCATAGTTTTCTCTTTAAATTAAACACTATAATTTTCAATTCTATTTAACAAGTACATATCCATCGGTCTTAAATGTTACAATACCGATTTTATATAATTAAATATGAATATGGCGGCAAAGATAGATACGATTTCCTGAATTAAAGTGGAATTAACATTAAATTAATGTTAAGGATTTCATTAATTACTCACAATTTGTACAGTTTTATTAAACTTTTTGATCTTTTAATATGGAATCCATCAACTATGTCTTTAAAAAAGGACAATTCCATGATTTAGAAATCCAATAATTCAGTTATATTTTAAATCTATTGCTGCCCAATTACACATTTATATTCGTTTCTAAAAACCACATACAATTTGTAGATTTGGCCTTATAATATATAAAATAAAGAATTCTATGAATTACGACTTGATAGTTATCGGAAGTGGACCCGGCGGTTATGTTGCTGCAATTCGTGCTTCCCAGCTAGGGCTTAAAACAGCCATTATAGAACGCGAATCTTTAGGTGGTATTTGTCTTAACTGGGGTTGTATCCCAACAAAGGCACTTATTAAAAGTGCGCAAGTATTTGAATACCTAAATCATGCTGCCGAATATGGTATCAATGTACAAGGTGGAGAAGTTGATTTTGGTGCTGTGATTAAACGCAGTAGAGGTGTTGCCGATGGAATGAGCAAAGGAATCCAGTTTCTGATGAAGAAAAACAAGATCGACGTGATCATGGGAACTGCCAAGATTAAAAAAGGCGGCAAAATAGACGTGAAAGCGGCTGATGGATCTTCCAAAGAATATACGGCTAAAAACACGATCCTGGCAACTGGTGCTCGCTCACGCGAATTGCCTAACCTGAAACAGGATGGCAAAAAGATAATTGGATACCGTCAGGCAATGAACCTTCCTGAGCAACCAAAGAGCCTTATTGTTGTAGGTTCTGGTGCTATTGGTATCGAATTCGCCTATTTCTACAATGCAATGGGAACTAAAGTGACCGTTGTCGAATTTATGGACCGTATTGTTCCTGTTGAAGATGAAGAAATTTCTAAACAACTAGAACGTAGTCTGAAAAAGACTGGTATCAACTTCATGACTAGTGCAAATGTAGAATCTGTTGATACTTCTGGTGAAGGTTGTAAAGTACAGGTTAAATCGGCTAAAGGTACTGAAACACTTGAAGCAGACATCGTTCTTTCTGCAGTAGGTATCACTCCAAATATTGAAAACCTCGGTTTAGAAGAAGTTGGTGTGAAGTTTGAAAAAGGACGCGTATTAGTAGACGATTTCTACAAAACCAACATTGATGGCGTATTTGCTATCGGCGATATCGTTAAAGGTCAGGCATTAGCTCATGTAGCTTCTGCAGAAGGTATCATTTGCGTAGAAAAGATCGCAGGTCATCACCCTGAGCCTTTGAATTACAACAATATCCCGGGATGTACGTATTGCTCTCCTGAAATTGCTTCTGTAGGTTACACTGAAAAAGGTGCTAAAGATGCTGGTTACGAAATCAAAGTAGGTAAATTTCCTTTCTCTGCGTCTGGTAAAGCTAGTGCTGCCGGTACCAAAGATGGTTTCGTTAAGTTGATCTTTGATGCTAAATACGGTGAATTCCTTGGAGCTCATTTAATCGGTGCCAATGTTACTGAAATGATTGGAGAGGTTTGTGTAGCCCGTAAATTGGAAACTACAGGTATGGACATCGTGAAAACGGTTCACCCCCACCCCACTATGAGTGAAGCGATTATGGAAGCTGCTGCTGATGCATATGGCGAAGTGATTCACTTATAATAAATGAATTAGATTTTCAACAATAAAAAGACCTGCCTTCAAGCAGGTTTTTTTATTGTTGAACTTTTAAAACTGATTACCTGTTAAAACTAAAACATGAATCTTTACTCCATTAATACCGGTCATTTCAAATTAGATGGCGGTGCCATGTTTGGCGTCGTTCCTAAAACAATATGGAACAAGACGAATCCTGCCGATGAAAATAACTTGATTGAACTGGCCATGCGCTGCCTGCTGATTCAAACGGATGACCGTCTTACCTTAGTGGACACAGGAATCGGGGATAAACAAAGTGAAAAAGCCCTGAGTTACTACCATTTGTATGGTGAGCATACGCTGGATCATTCTCTTGCTTCCCATGGTTTTTCCCGTAAGGATATTACCGATGTGTTCCTCACCCATCTTCATCTTGACCATGCTGGTGCCGCTGTAATGAAAGAAAACGAGGTGCTTATCCCCTCCTTTCCAAACGCTGTTTATTGGTCAAATTCCGTACACTGGAACTGGGCACTCCATCCTAATGATCGCGAAAAAGCATCCTTCCTAAGAGAAAACTTCCTTCCCCTCAGAAAAAAGAACGTCGTAAAGTTTATTGATGGAGATCAGCACAACCTTTTTCCACAAGAAATCACAATCAAGTTAGTATCTGGTCATACCGAATCGATGATGCTTCCTATAATTCAATATAAAGGTAAAACCATTGTATTTGTTGCCGACCTGATTCCAACTGTATCACATATTCCAATTCCTTATGTTCCAGGTTATGATGTTTATCCGCTGAAATCAATGGATGAAAAACGATCATTTCTTCAAGAGGCAGTTGATAATAACTACATCTTATTCTTTGAGCATGACCCTTATATTGAATGCTGCACCTTGCAAATGACCGAAAAGGGTGTTCGTATAGCCGATACTTTTCTGCTCAAAGACCTTTAAATACTAAAAATCCTAAATCTTGATACAACCTTAATAATAGCTTAAAGTTAACTGTCTAGGTTAGCTGCATGTTGTACATCATCAAAAACAGTATTATCCTGATCATATTCTTATCAATAGGTACAGGAGTTTGCGCTCAAGATAGTTCAATCGTTATAAAAACCGGCCATATAGATTCCAGCGGTTTATTTAAATTACTATATGTACCTATTGCAGTACCTGCTGGAATCACAAAGATCGAGGTAAAGGAATCTTACAACGAAAGTGGCAATCCGGATAAAAACGTATTAAATATGGGCATTTATGACCCAAGAGGGTATACTCCGGCTAACCCTTTAGGGTTCAGAGGTTGGTCTGGTGGTGCTAAAAAAGAATTCTTTATTCAGGCCGATCAGGCATCCACGGGATATATCCCAGGAAAGATTCAAAAGGGTTTATGGAATATTCTAATTTATCCTTCCACAATCATTCCTGCTGGTATAGATTGGAAATTAGAGGTCAAATTAATAGCTGGGAAAGACAACAATGAATTTAAGGTCTCCCCTACACCTAAATCTATAAATAATAAACCAGGATGGTATCGTGGGGATCTGCATACGCATACCCTTCATTCAGATGGCAAACGCACTCAGCAAGAGCTCATTGATGAAGCGAAAGAAAAACATCTGGATTTTATCATTTCAACAGAGCACAATACTAACAGTGCAAATATCAGCTGGGGCCTGTATAATACTGAAAACCTGTTAATAATTAACGGTGAGGAAGTTACTTCTACGCAATATGGGCATTGGAATGCAATAGGCCTTAATGCGGATACGTATATAGATTGGAGGTTTACACCTGAGCAGAATAGGATTGGCCAGATGATTAGCAAGGTTCATAATAATGGCGGCCTCTCTGTGATTAATCATCCCTTTTTTAATGTAAAATACATAAACAGCTTTTATTATGACGCTGATTTATTTGATTGTATAGAGGTGTGGAACGGTACTTGGAACGGTTTAAATGATCGTGCGCTCAAATGGTGGGATGAACAACTCCGCCAGGGAAAAAAGAAAATTGCTATAGGGGCAAGTGATACTCATAAAAAAGCAGGCTCTCCTAATTACCTTGGAGTTCCACAAACTGTGGTGTATGCTTCGGGGCTTTCTAAAAATGCCATTATTAATGGGATCAAACAAGGTAAGGCGTATGTAACCTCAATGGATGATATGGATATCAATCTTTCACTTACCGCAGAGAGTCAAAATGTGGGTTTAGGTGATACGCTACTACTGAAAGCAGGACAACGTTTCAATATATTATTACGAGTAAAAAATTGCCCTGACACTATCGTTACGCTACACAGTGCTTTAGGAATACTAAAAACAATTGCAATCAAGACCTCTGATGAATCCATAAATTGGAAGTTAAACGGTGATGCACCTACCTTTTTAAGAGTTGAAGTGCGCAATGCACAGGGCGATTTACTGGCCTTAACAAATCCTGCATGGTTAAATATTAATTAATTTAATTATACACATATGTAAATGGAGAGGTTAAAAACTAAACATATAGTAAAAACAAGCTACTTCTATTAACAATAATATAATATTAGAAATGATAACTAGATGAACGGGCAAGGGAATTTAGTTGAGAAGCATGGAGAAGAAATGACTTAATCCGCTTTGGAAAATTTGAAGTTGAATATTTAAGAATGACTTACAACAAAAAAAATATATAAAAGCCTAACTTTTTGTTATAATCATTTGTTATTTTCACTAACTTGGATTTAGAAATCAAGAAAAGGTTTGACATAAATGAGACAGCTAAAAATATCTCAATCAATAACGAACCGGGAGTCTCAGTCTCTCGATAAATACCTCCATGAAATAGGTAAAGTAGACCTGATTTCAGCGGAAGAAGAAGTAGCACTTGCCCAAAAAATAAGGGAAGGCGATCAGGCTGCCCTTGAAAAGTTAACCAAAACAAATTTGCGCTTCGTGGTTTCTGTTGCTAAACAATATCAGAATCAGGGACTCACACTAGGCGACTTAATCAACGAAGGAAACCTGGGTCTGATTAAAGCAGCAAGTCGCTTTGACGAAACCAAAGGTTTTAAGTTTATTTCTTATGCCGTATGGTGGATTCGTCAATCTATCTTACAATCTATTGCCGAGCAATCCCGCATTGTACGGTTACCGCTTAATCAGGTAGGATCTTTAAGTAAAATAAGTAAGGCTTATTCCAAACTAGAGCAAGAATTTGAACGTGAACCCTCTCCTGAAGAACTCGCCGATACACTTGAAACTACAGCAGAAAAAATCTCTGATACCTTGAGCAATTCAGGTCGACATATTTCTATGGATGCCCCCTTTGTTCAGGGTGAAGAGAATACACTGCTTGATGTGCTTGAAAACCCACAACCAAATACAGATAGTATTTTGATTAATGAATCACTTTCCGAAGAAATAAAAAGGTCTCTACTGAGCTTAACCGAAAGGGAACAACATATCATTTCCCTATTCTTTGGCATTACAGACAATCAACCGCTTTCATTGGAAGAGATTGGTGAAATGTTTGGACTTACCCGTGAACGAGTGCGCCAGATTAAAGACAAAGCATTACAGCGCTTGAGACATGCATCAAGAAGTAAAATTCTTAAATCTTATTTAGGCTAGAATTCTTAAGCCACTACAATCGTTAAATCAACTTTGATTATTTCCCTTCATACTACCAATTTATATTGCCTTATAACCATTATAACTTTTTTTTAAGCAATTACCCCGACTATTCATACGCAAAATATTAAAATATAGAATCTTTTGCGTTTTTGTGCGGTATTTTAATCTACTTTTGCATAAATATTAATAATTTTCTATATATTGGACGAGCATTTAACCCCAAAATGGTCTATTACCTAAACAATCAACAAATTTATGATGAAAAAACAGTTACTTTTATTCATTTTAGGTCTGTCTTTATGTATTATGCAAGCAAAAGCGCAACAAAAGACAACAACTGGAAAAGTTACTGCTTAGTTATCCATTGAATATCACAAACAGACATGGTATTGTAAAAACTGAGGCTACTATACAGCCAAGAATGATTGTCCTTCATTGGACAGCGATACCCTCGATTGAACAAACATTTCAGGCTTTTAATTCTCCTACACTGCCAGGTGCCAGAAAAGGTATCGCATCAGCAAGTAATTTAAATGTTTCATCCCAATTCTTAATTGACCGGGATGGAACAATTTTTCAACTTCTTCCTGATACCACATTTGCAAGACATGTCATAGGGCTAAATTACTGCGCTATTGGAGTTGAAAATGTTGGAAGTGAAAAAGCTCAATTAACAAATGCTCAATTGAAAGCAAATGAAGCATTGATCCGCTACCTGAAGTCGAAGTATTCCATTGAATATCTTATAGGACATTATGAATACACTAAATTTATAGGTAAGCCCCTATGGAAGGAAACTGATTCTACCTATCTGACAGAAAAAACAGATCCTGGAATTAAATTCATGAAAAGAATAAGAAAGAAAGTGAAAGATCTTAATTTGAAGGGAACCGCAGAATAAAAAAATAAAGAGCCTGTATCATAAATCATGATTACAGGCTCTTTTATATTGTTTATTTTCCTAAAGAAATCATATTTACGAAAAGACGATAAGCCCCCGGAACTCCGGCAGGCAACTCCCTGAACCAGGAATAACCAGTGTATATATAATAACCTTGCCCATACTTGGCAACTAGCAACCCTCCCTCAAGAGGGGGGTCATTCAAATCATTGGTCGATAGTATAGTCTCATACCGGCTATCCCATTCGCTTGGAAAATACAAGCCTCGCTCCTGTACCCAGCCTTCAAAGTCAGCACTCGTAATCTTATTAGGCACATTCAATACAGGATGGGTTGGTTTTAAAAACGGATCTTTGAATTTTCATCTGTAACCCGATCCCGTGACAACTTCAGTGGATAAGGCCCGATATTAGTCATCAAAAGCGACTGATCTACATTGTATTGAACAATCACAGTCCCTCCTTCTTCCGCATATTTCATCAGATCAGCCTGATAATATCTTAACCTGGGTACTGTATTATAAGCCCTGACGCCTAAAATAACAGCACCAAACTGTTTTAGGTGATCCAGCGTCATATCCTTTTCTTGTAGAATCGTCACCTCATACCCTATTTCATGAAGGCTCTGGGGGACATCATCACCAGCACCCATCAAATAACCAATCTTCGTGTTCTTCTTTTTCAAATCCAATCGCACAACCCGTGCCGTTGCATCCGGAAAATCAACCTGGGCAGGTATATGTGCATAATTAATCACATTTAAACTCTTATCATACTTTTTCCCCTCAATAGTAGCGATCATTTTCAATTCACCTACCTGTTGATTCGCAGAAGGATAAACAGTAAAGGTCACCTGCTTCTCATCATCTTTCCTGTTCATACTAACAGGAATAGATGCAGGCTCAGCCCTCCAGCCTGTTGGAAGCTGAAGCGCAATAGTACCAGTCAGATTATCTTTGCCCGCCTTTACCAGAACCGACACTTGACGTGGCTCTGCTGAAGCAAACATATACACGTTTTCTGCTAAATTTAAAAACACAGGAGGGTTAATTACAAAAGGACGGTAAATCTCTCCACTCACCGGATCTGTACGTTTATAAACAACAGGAACATTGAAGCTGATTAATTCGCCTCCTATCCGTAGGTTCAATTCCACTTGTGTAGCAGGAACATTCTCTGGAAGACCAACTTCCTGCTGACTTTCAATACTGAACATACCCACAGTACCTGGTTTCCTTAACCAGTAAGGCTGTGAAATCGAGACATCAGCTGGTAAAACATACTGCGCGTTGAAATTGTAATCCTGCCCTTCCTTTAAGGAAACCTGAATACTAGTATCTTTTCCGGCAAAACCATATCGAATGTTTTCCAGAATAGCGGGAACAGCGGAACGATTAATCACTTCAACTTTCAATTGTACCTGAGTTTCGGGTGCAGCATCAAAGTCACCAGCCGTAACCTCCATATACAATCCCATAGCATCCTGAATTACGTTCTGCAACTCCTGTATTTTGATCGGCTTCCAGTAACTATCCGGAAGTTTTCGCATCTCTTTAAGCGCTGCGAGTAAGGTAGGAACAACCGCTGCAGGATTGGATGAAGTATAATCGGTTACTGCTTTCTGAATGAGCTTACTTACATTAGCTGAGCCCGATACTCTTGACCAGCTGGTATTGATCCCATCAAAAAGATCATTTGTCGCTTTCTCTCCTTTTGTGTGTTCAAAATATTCTATACTCTCCCCACGACGACCTGTTGAGCCAAAACCCTGACTCTTATGCATACTGCGACTTTCCGCTGAAATCTCACCGTACGACTTACCCAGCAAAGGATTAAATCCCCCAATATCGATCTTCAAAAACCCTTGCGCATATTTACTAAATTCAGATGCACTTTTAAATGCCCAACTGCTGGTATTCCAAAGCAGTCTTTTCACCTGCCATACCTGCACATATTTGAGTTGTTCTGGAAAACGTTTCGGATCTGCTGCTGCATCAAAAGCCTCTTCTGCAAGAATAGAGGAGGCACTGTGATGTCCATGACCGGCACGGGAATCCTTAGGAAAACGGGTGATCATCACATCCGGTCTGAATTTCCGAATGACCCATACGGCATCAGACAAAACCTGTTCCCTGTTCCATATCGTAAAGGTTTCCTCCGGACTCTTTGAAAAGCCAAAGTCTACTGCCCGGGTAAAGAATTGTTTTCCCCCATCTGTACGCCTTGCCTGCAACAATTCCTGAGTACGGATGATGCCCAGCTTTTCCCTGATCTCCGGACCAATCAGATTCTGTCCACCATCACCTCTTGTCAGCGAAAGATAACCTGTATTATACAGTTTTTCATTAGACATGTAGGTAATCAACATGGTATTCTCATCATCCGGATGCGCCGCCATATAAAGCACAGTACCCAGCACATTTAGCTTCTTCATATCAAGAAGAATCTTGGAGGCAGTAGGATGTTCGGGTGCCTGACTAAACGACCTGCCACTAAATAACAGCAGGATTATAAAGGGAATATATTTAAACAGCTGAAAAACTATCTCATTCTTCAATACCATCAAGCCATTACTGAATAGCGTACTACGATTTAACATGCGTTAATAAGTTGTAGGATTTAAATTATCTTCCTTATGAATGCAAAAAATTAATACTGAGGCCTTTCTAATATAGCCTGATTAATTACGGCCTCCCGCATATCAAAATGAAAAACCTCTTCGGGAACATCATCATGAATGATCTTGTCTGATAGTTTAATTCGGGAAGGAATGGCACTTTTAACAGGTCTGGAAGTTTTATTTTTAGCCGCCCGTTTTTCATGTAAGGGTTGTTCATAAACTGACTTGTAAGTAGGTTCAGCATGTCTAGGATCATCCACTTCCTGAACTAGAAATGGAGCAGGTTTAAGCTGTCCCGCTAATGAGGGCTTAGGCATTGTTGAGGGAACAGGTCCTTTAGTTTTAGGCTTTTCTACTACCCTACCATCATGAGGAACTGCAGGATTCCTTTTCTTTGCCTCTTCCTGCATCTTCTGAAAGTTGGTATAAATCTTATAAGCAAAATAGCCGCCAGCAATGATAAAAGGGAAATACTGTTCCATATTTTAAAGTTAAGGTTTAATTGCTGATTCTCCTAATTCGTACTAATTTCATTACTTTGTCATACATTAGGAACAAGGATTGTGGATTATCCGATTAAACAAGAAAAATGCAGTTAACGCGGCTGGAAGTCAAAGGCTTTAAAAGTTTTGGAGACAAAATAACCATCAACTTCAATGCAGGCATTACTGGAATAGCCGGACCTAATGGCTGTGGAAAATCCAATGTCGTAGATGCCATCCGTTGGGTATTGGGTGAACAAAGCACAAAAATGCTTCGCTCAGAAAAGATGGAGAACATCATCTTCAATGGAAGCAAAACAAGAAAACCTTCGCAAATGGCGGAAGTATCCTTAAGCTTCGATAATACTAAAAACATTCTGCCTACCGAGTTTTCTCAGGTCACCATCACCCGTAAATTATACCGTAGCGGTGAAAGTGAATACCGTTTAAACAATGTGCACTGCCGATTAAAAGACATTACCGATCTTTTTCTGGATACCGGTATGGGAACAGATTCCTATTCCATCATTGAACTAAAGATGATCGAAGAAATTATTGCTAATAAGGAAGGTTCCCGAAGATCCTTGTTTGAAGAAGCTTCAGGAATCTCCAAGTATAAACTGCGCAAGAAACAAACCTTTAACAAACTAAAAGAAACAGAATTAGATTTAAGCCGCGTAGATGACCTTCTTTTTGAACTGGAAAAGAACCTGAAAACACTGGAGAACCAGTCAAAAAAAGCGGAAAGATATTACCGTCTGAAAGATCAATATAAAAATAGCAGCATCAAGTTAGCCTCCTTTCGCATTTCAGGCTTCCGCCAGGCATTGGATACCTTATCTGAAAAGGAAAAAGCACAAAAGCAAGACCAACAAAACATACTTGCAGCAATTGAACAGCTGGAAACCGATCTAAAACAGCTTAAACAGGATCAGCTGATTAAAGAACAAAACCTCTCCATTCAGCAAAAAGCAAGCACCGCTTTCACTGCTCAAATTAAAACATACGAAAGTGACAAGCGAATTAAAAATGAACAGATCCGCTTTTTACAGGATAAAGAAAAACGACTGACTGAAGAACTGGAAAAAGATAAAAACCAGCTTAATCATGTACTTTACTCGATAAAACGTCTCCAGGAAGAACATCTTCAGGAACAAGAAAACCTGAGCTCTATTCAATCCGGATTAGCTGAAATCAAAGCAGAGCAAGATGAAACAGCCCAACAACAGCTCAGTTATAAAGCCCAGTTAGATGCCTGTATCAGGCAAAATAACGAGATACAAAATCGTGTCTATCAGGCAGAGAAAGACCTCGGCATGCTGGATATTCAAAAAGAGGCCCTGCTCCAGGAAAGCCGCAGACATATAGCTGATACCACATCAAGGGAGACCGAACTGGAGGTATTTAATACCGACATCCAGGATCTTGACACCAAAATTGTTTCCAAAATAAAAGAATTCAATGCCCTTCAACAGTTTGAAACAGATCTCGAAGGACAAATAAAACTCGCCGAAGAGCAGATCTTTAAAACTAAGGAGCAGCTGGTTGTAGATAGCCGCAAGCTCGACTCCCGACAAAACGAATACAATTTAACCAAGTCGCTGGTGGATAACCTGGAGGGTTTTCCTGAATCGATCCGCTTTTTAAAGAAGAATACATCCTGGACCAAACAGGCTCCCCTCCTTTCTGATGTACTCTTTTGTAAGGAAGAATATCGGGTGGCCATAGAAAATTACCTGGAGCCGGTCATGAATCACTATGTGGTAGACACACAAGCCGAAGCAGTAAAGGCCATCCAACTATTGAGTAACACCTCAAAAGGAAGGGCTAATTTCTTCATCATGGATGCGCTTGAATCACTTTCAGAACAGCCAATGATAGCAGTATCAGGACCTAATCTTATACCCGCATTAGATATCATTGATGCCGACCCCAAGTATAGCCGGCTCTGCAGGCAGCTTTTGCGAAATGTATTTATCTTAACCTCAGGCGATGAAGAAGAGATTTCCCAACATCTGCCAGACAAAAATCTCGTGTTTTTAAGTCGCACAGGTCAATTCAGCCGGAGCCGCATTACCATGTCAGGTGGATCAATAGGTCTTTTTGAAGGTAAACGAATCGGAAGAGCACGTAACCTGGATAAATTGGATAAGAGCATCCTAACCCTACAAATCCAAATCAACGCCTTAAAAACTTCCCTTGAACAGGAAGTAAAGCGACATGAAATCCTGAAATCATCATCTAAAAAAACACTCACCAAACAAATAGATCAGGATATGATCCGCTTAAATAATGAGCGCCTTACCCTGCATACCCGTCGCGAACAATATATCACCTTCATTGAAAGTAGTCAAAGCCGAAAACAGGACATCGAACTGAAGATCATTTCCATTACCAATAAAAGGGAAATAGCCCAACCAGAACTGTTCCGTTTAAGAGATTCAAGACATGAACTGAACCTGCAGCTGATGGAAAAACAGCAGGAATACCTGGAAATTACCGAATTGCTGACTGAAAAATCAAGCCGTTATAACCAGGAAAACATCCGCTTTCATCAGCAACAGAATAAAGTATCCGGACTCCTGAAAGACCTTGATTACCGTGAAGCACAGGAGCAAACATTTCAAGTCAAAATCACTGACAATAGCAAGGAGCTCATTCAAATTAATCAGGAGATTACCAGCATTCTTCAAGCCGCTGACCATTCCGATGAAGACTTGATCCAGATGTACATTCAGAAAGAAGAGTTTGAAAAAGGAGTACAAGAAGCAGAAAAGATCTATTTACAATCCAGGGATTTTATCACCGAAATGGAAGCCAAGCTAACCCAGGTCCGAAGGAACAAAGACCAAAACGACCAGGTCAATACCACTTTGAACACCCAAAAGAACGATCTAAAACTGGAACTAAATGCCTTAAAAGAACGACTCTCCATTGAGTTTTCCGTAGATATTGCCGATCTGCTGGATACAGAAACGCCCGAAAGAGAAGATGAGGAAAAGCTGAAGGAGAGAACCCAACAACTCAAAAAACAACTGGATGAATTTGGTGGCATCAATTCCATGGCTATGGAAGCATTTCAGGAAATGACCAAACGGTACAGCTTTATTCAGAGTGAAAAGAAAGATCTCGCTGAAGCCAGAGCCACCTTAATGGCAACGATTAAGGAAATAGACGAGAGTGCTAAAAGTAAATTCATGGAGTCCTTTTTAAAGGTAAGAGAAAACTTTATTGAGGTATTCCGTTCACTTTTCAATGAAGAAGATAGCTGCGACCTGATCCTTACTCAACCGGAGAATCCATTGGAATCTGATATTGACATCATTGCCCGGCCCAAAGGAAAACGACCTCTGTCCATCAACCAGCTTTCCGGTGGAGAGAAAACATTAACAGCAACGGCACTCCTATTTTCCCTTTACCTGCTTAAGCCTGCTCCCTTTTGTATTTTTGATGAAGTAGACGCCCCTTTGGACGATTCCAATATTGACAAATTCAATTCAATTATCCGGAAGTTTTCATCTGAATCACAGTTCATTGTGGTTTCCCATAACAAACGTACCATTGCCAGTACCGATGTTGTATACGGCGTAACAATGGTAGAACAGGGTGTTTCTATTGTTGTTGCTGTAGACCTTAGGGAAGTCGCTTAATAAAAGCTATACACTTACGAAATCTATTTCGGCATTACTAGCAAATACCTGATCCTCCTGACCGGCACCAACCAACACTACGTCTTTAGCCTGAAGCTGATACTTATTTAAAATCTCCAAAAGTATATCTGGAGCAGGTTTTGGTTTAAGTTCATCCGTAAAATACACCTTCAGATAATGCTCCAATCCATTCCATTCCGTTTGCCTGATCTTATTAAGCTGTTGAACAGGATCGCCTGCAGTAGCAATAAACACCAACTTTCTATCCACCACAATCGCTTGTAATAAATCCAGCATCCCTTCATTTAGTAATAAAGGAAGTGGAAGTTTAGCCTCCCTGTGCAGTCTGGCAAAATTAACAGCGTACTTTTCATCAAAGCCATACACCTCTTTTGACTTCTCAAAGATGAGTTGTTTACCCTGATTGTCATATGCTTTTTTCATGAACTCAACCAGCTCAGCAGATAGAGGAACAGTTTCTGTATATTCTAAAAAATTAGCAAAAAGGTAGTATACCTGTAAGAGATAGTCCCTTTCAGGAATCAGAACCTGGTCTAGTTCAAATATAAAAGCCTTCTTTGAAGGGTCAAAATCAGAATACTTAATCATTTTCTACAGCAAAAATAAAAGTTTCTTCACCATCTAACAAAAATACTCCCCGTCCTGTTTCTTCCCTTACTATCTTAATTTTTCCAGGCTGACATTTCATAGCCCACCTGTATAATTCAGTAAGATCGGGCACAAGTACCAAAATCCCATACTCCTCAAAGAGCTGCCTTGCACTTGCCAAAGCGATGATCTCCGCTTTCCTGATCGGATAAACCTCTTTAATATCCTGATCCAGGCATAAAGTCAATAACTCATGCGCATAGGAATCCGAAAGTCCGTATGATATTTTTACAAAACGTTTACTTTTTAAAAGAAACGAAGGAAGTTCTTCCACATCAGCCAGAATAATATCGTCCTCAGGACTCATTAATCGTTCCAGTTGATACGCCTGTGAAGTTGTTGCACCAGTAATCAGAATATTCAATTTTTAATCGTTTAATATTAATCCATCTTTCATAAAAACTTTGCGGTCTGCCATTTCGCCAAGCTCCTCATTGTGTGTCACGATAACAAAAGTTTGCGCAAACTTATCCCTTAATTCTATAAACAAATTATGCAGGTTTAAGGCACTCTCCGAATCCAGGTTCCCTGAAGGTTCATCAGCCAGAATAAGGGAAGGTTTATTGATCAGCGCACGGGCTACTGCCACGCGTTGTTGCTCTCCACCTGATAATTCTGCAGGTTTATGTTCCGCACGGCTCTCCAGACCCAGCATCTCCAACAACTCCAGCGCTCTTTTGCTCGCTTCCTTCCTGCCCACTTTAGCAATAAAAGCAGGAATACACACATTCTCTAATGCCGTAAACTCAGGAAGTAAGTGGTGAAACTGAAAAATGAATCCCAGGCGTTGATTGCGAAAAGCGCTCAAACGTGAAGAAGACAGCGTCGACACGTTGATGCCATCAATTATTACCTGTCCGGCTTCCGACTTATCCAGCGTCCCGATAATATGCAGCAAAGTACTTTTCCCCGCACCCGAAGCTCCTAGAATAGTCACAATTTCACCTTTCGAAACATGCAGATCTACCCCTTTCAAGATCTCCAACTTACCATAATTCTTATAAATACCAGTTGCTTGCAGCATGTGACGAAATTACTTAAAAGAATGAATCTTCCATTGTATAGGCGAAACTATAAAGAAAAAAATATTAGCTTTACGGCAAGCAAACTTCAAACTAATGAATATTCACGAATATCAAGGCAAAGCAATACTTAAAAGCTTCGGTGTTAAAATCCAGGAAGGCATCGTTGCCGATACCCCTGAACAAGCTGTTGAAGCGGCTAAGAAATTAAAAGAAGATTTCAACTCGGATTGGGTAGTCATCAAGGCACAGAGTTCACGCTGGAGGCCGCGGTAAAGGCGGAGGTGTTAAACTCGCCAAAAACCTGGCTCAGGTAGAAGAAATAGCCGGACAAATCATCGGTATGCAACTTATTACCGCTCAAACCGGTCCTGAAGGCAAATTAGTAAGTAAAGTTCTTGTGGCACAGGATGTTTATTATCCCGGCGAATCAGAAACTAAGGAATATTACATGAGTGTATTATTGGACCGGGCAAAAGGCCGTAATATCATTGTGTATTCCACTGAAGGAGGCATGGACATCGAACATGTTGCAGAGCATACGCCGGAACTGATTTACAAGGAAGAAATTGATCCATTAATTGGTCTTCGCCCCTTTCAGGCAAGCCGTATCGCTTACAACCTCGGTTTAAGTGGTGTCGCCATGAAAGAGATGAGCAAGTTTGTTACCGCTTTGTACAGAGCATATGAGGAAACTGACTCTGCCATGTTTGAGATCAACCCGGTACTTAAAACTTCCGACAACCAGATCCTTGCTGTTGATGCAAAGGTTAACCTGGATGACAATGGTTTATTCCGTCATAAGGATTATGCCGCAATGCGCGACGAAAGCGAAGAAGATCCAATGGAAGTAGAAGCCAGCAAATCTAACCTCAACTTTGTTAAACTTGACGGAAACGTAGGTTGTATGGTAAACGGTGCAGGCCTTGCTATGGCTACCATGGACATTATCAAGATTGCAGGTGGAGAACCCGCTAACTTCCTTGACGTTGGTGGAACCGCCAATGCTCAAACTGTAAAAGCAGCCTTCAACCTGATTCTTCAGGATCCAAATGTAAAAGCGATTTTGATCAATATCTTTGGTGGTATTGTTCGTTGCGATCGTGTTGCTCAAGGTGTAATAGATGCCTATCAGGAACTTGGTAACATCCGCGTTCCCATCATTGTACGTTTACAAGGAACAAACGCTGTAGAAGCAAAGAAGCTGATTGACGATTCAGGACTGCAGGTTTATTCCGCAATCTTGTTAAAAGAAGCTGCTGATCTGGTTACTAAGGTACTGGAAGAGCAAGCTTAAAAAGCTCCAAAAGATTAAAAAGGGCAGTATCTGATCAGGATACCGCCCTTTTTTAATTATATAACAATTAGTCCTATCTTTGGAATATTGAAACAATTAGCTTACATCTACTTCATTTTATATTTCTTCATCGGCGGTAAAGCTGATGCTGACGTACATGACTTGCTAAAAATTTCAAACTTAGTGGAACACGTCAAGGAATATCTTAATGAAAAACCAGACTCCTCTATTCTGGAATTTATTCAAATCCATTATGGCGCAGCTAGTGAAGCTGCCGATAATCATAAAAAGGACCACGATGAACATGATGAAGATTTACCTTTTCAATCACACACCTGCTGTCACACCTTAACCTTTTATGTAATCAGCTATTTTGACGGAGTGGATTTTAAATTCTATCCCATAAACAGGTTTGACACATCCCATTATACCGAAAAAACCCCTCCTTTATTAGCCAGAACAATTTGGCAACCCCCTCAAATTTCCGCATAATTTCTTTCTAAGATTGTCTTCCATAGCAACCTATCTAATCCTGTAACTGTCGTTTAACGAAACAGTTCAGTGCTATTTTCATAATTATATGTACGCGTGAAATGTTAGAGAAAATCATCCATTTTTCTATAAATAATAAGTTTATTATAGGGCTTTTTACACTCGCCCTTATTGTATGGGGAACCTATGCGGTTACGCAGCTTCCCATAGATGCCGTGCCCGATATCACCAATAATCAAGTACAGATCATTACCGTATCTCCATCAAATGCTGCCGAAGATATAGAACGTTTTGTAACCTTTCCGGTGGAACAAACGATGGCCACGATTCCAGGAATCGAAGAAGTAAGATCGTTTTCCAGATTTGGACTCTCTGTTGTTACCGTGGTTTTTAAAGAGAATATCGATATATACTTTGCCCGCTCACAGGTGAATGAACGTCTTTCACTGGCAAAAAATGAAATCCCTCCAGGTATGGGGAGTCCCGAAATGTCTCCCGTAACAACTGGTTTAGGCGAAATATTTCAATACATTGTTTTGGCTAAGCCTGGTTACGAAACGAAATATCCCCCTATGGAATTGCGGAGCATCCAGGACTGGATTATTCGCAGGCAATTACTTGGAACAGAAGGCGTAGCTGATGTGAGCAGTTTTGGCGGTTATTTAAAGCAATACGAAATTGCCTTAGACCCTGATAAATTAAGAAGCCTCAACCTAACGATTACCGATGTATATAATGCCCTGGAAAAGAACAATCAAAACACAGGGGGCGCTTACATTGATAAAAAACCGAATGCCTATTTCATCCGCACCGAAGGTTTAATTACCAGTCTGGAGGACATTCAAAACATCGTGGTTAAGACCTATGCAAATGGCATCCCCCTTTTGATCCGAAATGTAGGAACAGTGCAATATGGATCGGCTGTACGCTATGGCGCTATGACCAGGAACGGCAAAGGAGAAGTTGTTGGAGCTCTGGTCTTAATGCTGAAAGGAGCAAATGCATCCGAGGTGATTAAGAACGTGAAGAAACGCATAACCCAAATTGAAAAAACACTTCCTGAAGGAGTAGTAATAGAAGCCTATCTGGACCGAACAAAGTTGGTTAATAATGCCATTGGAACGGTGACCAAAAACCTTGCTGAAGGTGCCTTGATCGTTATTTTCGTATTGGTATTGCTCCTTGGAAATTTAAGAGCAGGATTAATTGTAGCTTCTGTAATACCGCTCTCTATGCTGTTTGCCGTAATCATGATGAATTTATTTGGCGTCTCCGGTAACCTGATGTCCTTAGGTGCCCTCGACTTTGGTCTGATTGTAGATGGTGCTGTCATCATTGTAGAAAGCGTCCTGCATCGTATAACGATGAGTAAAACACATCATTCAGGTATAAAAACGCTTTCTTCAACTGAAATGGATCATGAGGTACAAAGTGCTTCTTCCCGCATGATGAACTCTGCCGTATTCGGTCAGATCATCATCCTGATTGTCTACATTCCTATTCTGGCTTTAGTGGGTGTTGAAGGTAAAATGTTCCGTCCCATGGCCCAAACAGTTATGTTTGCCATAGTAGGTGCTTTCATCCTTTCTTTAACCTATGTACCCATGATCTCTGCTGCTTTTTTAAACCGAAAAACAGAGCATAAAATAAATATATCCGACCGGATCATTGCAAAAATACAAGGTATCTATCGCCCGGCTTTACTACTTGCCTTAAAACACAAATTAATAGTCATTGTCAGTTCTGTTGTACTTTTCGGAGCAAGTTTAATTGTTTTCATGAACATGGGAGGCGAGTTTATCCCTCAACTTGAAGAAGGTGATTTTGCTGTAGAAACAAGAGTAATGACTGGCAGCAGCCTGTCTGAAACCATCCAAGCCACAGAGCGGAGTGCTAAAATTTTATTGAAAAATTTCCCCGAAGTGAAAGAAGTGGTAGGTAAGGTAGGTTCATCCGAGATCCCTACAGACCCCATGCCAGTAGAGGCTGCAGATATCATGGTTATCCTGAAAGATAAATCGGAATGGACTAGCGCATCATCTAGAGAAGGGTTGGCTGATGCAATGCAAAAAAAACTGGAAGGAGAAATTCCCGGAGTTACCTTTTCTTTTCAACAACCTATTCAGATGCGGTTTAATGAATTAATGACCGGTGCCCGTCAGGATGTTGTTATTAAAATATTCGGTGAAGATCTTGACAAACTCGCTCAATATGCTGCTCAGGCTGGTGCTATTGCCCGTAAAACTTCCGGTGCTGTTGATGTATACGTGGAAGAGGTTACCGGATTACCCCAGATCGTGATCAAGTTTAAACGAGATAAAATTGCACAGTTTGGATTGAACATTGAAGACGTTAACCAGGTGCTTAGAGCCGGTTTTGCAGGTGAGTCAGCAGGACAAGTATTTGAGGATGAAAAAAGATTTGATCTGATTGTCCGTTTGCGAAAAGAAAGCCGTGAAAATCTAACCGATATCAAAAACCTATCGGTAACAGCACCAAACGGTAATCAAATCCCTATGGATCAACTGGCGGACATAGACTATGAAGTTGGTCCAAATCAAATTCAGCGGGATGATGCCAAGCGTAGAATCATAGTTGGATTCAATGTCCGCGGAAGGGATGTTTCCAGTATAGTGAATGAAATGCAGCAAAAGATAGATCAACAGATCAAGTTTGAACCCGGTTATTCAGTAAAATTCGGGGGAACATTTGAAAACCTTAATGAAGCAAGAACCCGTTTGGGTATTGCTGTTCCCGTAGCCCTGCTCCTCATTCTGATCTTATTGTTTATAGCCTTTAACTCATTCAAACACGCCTTATTGATCTTTACCGCGATCCCTTTATCTGCCATAGGGGGTGTATTTGCCTTATGGTTAAGGGGAATGCCATTCAGTATTTCAGCAGGCGTCGGTTTTATTGCCTTGTTTGGTGTAGCTGTATTAAACGGCATCGTATTAATTGCAGAGTTTAACAGAAAAAAAGAAGAAGGAATGACGGATTTACATGAAATAGTTTTAAAAGGTACGGCGATCAGGTTGCGACCTGTACTGCTGACAGCTTTAGTGGCATCTCTGGGATTTTTACCCATGGCGTTTTCTAATGGTAGCGGAGCTGAAGTACAAAAACCTTTAGCCACAGTAGTAATGGGGGGTCTGCTCACTGCCACTCTTCTTACTTTACTCGTTTTACCCGTGTTATATATTGTTTTTGAACGGATTAAAAAAAAGAGTACAAAAATAATGGGAATCACAGGCATTTTGCTGTTTTCCTTATTATCTAATAAAAGCCATGCTCAGGAACTGCAAAATCCTGTAACACTGGATCAGGCGCTACAACAAGCCTTACAAAACAATAAAGGCCTATACTCTGCCCGTTTGGATGTTGACTATCAGCAGCAATTAAAGAAGGTAAATAAAGAAATATCCAAAACGGATGTCTCTTTATTATATGGTCAGTATAATACCTTGAATAAAACAGATAATAATGTGACCATTACTCAAAAAATTCCTTTTCCAACTTACTTTTCCGCACAAGCTGCTTTAGGTAATTCGATGATAAAAAGCAGTAAGTTCAAACTGGCTGCAACAGAAAATGATCTGGCTTTTCAGGTAAAATCAACTTATTTCCAACTGCAGTATTTAATGTCCAAAAAGGGCCAGTTATTACGGGAAGATAGTCTTTACAGAGGCTTTTTAAAGTCTGCTGATCTTAGGTACCGGACAGGTGAAACCAATTTACTGGAAAAGACAACAGCCGAAACTCAGCTTAATGAATTGCATAACCAAATTCAGCAAAACCAGGCCGATACCCAAATCCAACTGGAACAGTTAACATCCTTGTTGAATAATGAAAATACAATAGTTGTTATTGCTGATACAGTATTAGTAGAAAGATCTTTCAATCTGTCAGATACGATTTCACTAACTAATAATCCTTCATTAGCCCTGATTAAACAACAAGTGGAAATAGCTCAAAATCAAAAAAGAGTGGAAGTCGCTAAAGCTTTACCTGATATTACCCTGGGCTATTTTAGCCAAACATTAATTGGTAATCAAAGTGTGAATGGCACAGAAGTATATTATGGCTCCGGTGACCGCTTTCAGGGATTTCAGCTTGGTATTAGTCTGCCTATTTTTTCATCTTTTAAAGCCAAAGTACGCGCTGCAGAGATCAATGCTCAAGTAGCAGAAAGTGATTATTCTTTGCAGCAAAACAATGTCAACCGGCAGTACCGACAATCGGTACAGGAATATTTGAAAAATAAAAACAGCCTCGCTTATTACAAAAGTTCTGCTTTAGCCAACGCCGAATTAATACTCAAACAAATTCAATCTGCTTATAAAAGTGGAGATATCAGTTTTGCCGAATACCTCATTAGCGTCAGAGATGCTCTTGCCCTTCGTAAAGGCTATTTACAAGCTTTAAATGAGTACAATCAAAGCGTGGTGCAGCTTGAGTTTTTAATAGGTAACAATCAATAATTCAATAGAAATGAAAATACATAAAATGAAAATTTTTCTAAATATCCTACTTTCAATATGCACAGTTAGTTTAATCGCTGCATGTGGCAATACAAAGGCACCGGAAGAAAAGCAGGAGGAGCAAGTCAACACCAATGAACCAAACATTGTCGAACTCACTTCAGGTCAATATAAAACGGCAAATATCCAACTAGATTCAATTAAAGATCGTCCCCTTAGTGGCGTTATTAAGGTTAATGGAATGCTGGATGTACCGCCTCAAAGTAAAGTATCGGTTGTTGCTATTATGGGGGGAATCCTCAAGCAGACTTCTCTTTTACAGGGCTTAAAAGTGAATAAAGGTCAGGTGATCGCGGTGATGCAGCACCCCGATTATATCCAGTTACAACAGGATTACCTAGATAATAAGAGTCAGCTCAACTACTTATCTCAGGAAAATGTGCGACAAAAAGAACTGGCTAAAGAAAATGTCAATTCTCAAAAAACGCTGCAACAATCCTCCTCTAATTATCAAAGCATGAAGGCAAGGGTACAGGGTCTGCGCCAAAGGCTTCAAATGTTAAACGTCAATCTCACATCACTTGAAAAAGGCAACATTCAAAACACCGTAAATCTGTATGCCCCTATTAGCGGATATGTGACTAAAGTTAATGTAAACATCGGCTCTTATGTTAATCCATCGGACGTGATGTTTGAGATAGTAGATACCGAACATCTCCATGCAGAGTTAACCGTTTTTGAAAAAGATATCCCTAAAATTAAAGTAGGTCAGAAAGTACGGTTCACTTTAGCCAATGAGGACAAAGAGCGAGAAGCAACCGTTTATTTAATTGGTCGCGAAATCAGTACTGATCGAACGGTAAATATCCATTGTCATCTAACTGCCGAAGATAGACAGCTTTTACCCGGCATGTATTTGAAAGCATTCGTTGAAGCCGGAACCATGGATAAACCGTCTTTACCTGAAAAGGCTGTCGTTGATTATCAAGGCAACAAGTATATTTTCATTGGATCTCCTCAGCCTAAATCCCAAAAGCAACAAACAGCAAATGTCTACCAGTTCAAAATGATTGCAGTTAAAGCGGGTACTAATGAAGTAGGTTATACAGAAGTGCTTTTACCGGAAAACTTTAACAGACAAAATACACAGGTTGTAATAAACGGGGCTTACGACTTGTTAGCAAAAATGAAAAATACTGAAGAAGAGGAATAAATTAAAATAGTATAAAGCCAGAAATTGCCTGGCTTTATACTATTCTTATTTAAGATTAATGCGCTGTATTCTCACCGCATTCAGTATGGCCAACAATGCCACACCCACATCAGCAATCACAGCTTCCCAAAGGTTGGCAACGCCGCCAGCACCCAATCCCAAAACAATAACCTTAACTACCATGGCAAGGATGATATTCTGCCAGACGATATTTCTTGTTATTTTTCCAATTTTAATGGCAACGACAACTTTCGATGGCTGATCGTTCTGGATCACAATGTCAGCAGTTTCGATGGTAGCATCACTGCCCAAACCGCCCATAGCAATTCCGGCATCAGCCAACGCGATCACAGGAGCATCATTTACACCATCCCCAATAAAGGCAATGTGGAGTCCCTGATCTTTATACCCCTGAACCTTTTCCACTTTGCCATCTGGCAATAAATCGCCAAATGCTTCGGAGAGGCCAATTTGTTTGGCCACATGATCAACAACGGATTGCTTGTCACCAGATAACATCACTGTCTTTAAGCCAAGCGCATGCATTTGTTTAATTGTATCGGCAGCATCTTCTTTTATTTCATCGGCAATTGTCATGTAACCGGCAAACTTCTGATCAAGCGCTATCACTACGATGGTATCAACAACCTGTTCGATCTCCGCAGGAAAAGTCACATTGAATTTCTTCATCAGCTTGACATTACCGGCCAACACCTCTTTCCCATCAACTATTCCTTTTAAACCATGTCCCGAAATCTCTTCCACCTGAGTTGCGACAGAATTTCCAACAGATTCTCCGGCATAATCCACCACAGCTTTAGCAACAGGATGGGTTGAGTTTTTCTCCAGCACTGCAGCAAGGCGAACAAGTTCCTTTTCATCAATTTCCTGTGCAACTACCTTTTGAACTTTAAAGACACCTTTGGTAAGTGTCCCCGTTTTATCCATAATAACGGTATTGATCTTCGTCATCACATCCAGAAAGTTTCCTCCTTTAAATAGGATACCATTTTTTGATGCCAGACCAATTCCCCCAAAGTAGCCCAGCGGAATGGATACAACCAATGCACAGGGACAACTGATCACCAGAAATACCAATCCCCGGTACAGCCAATCCGTAAAGTCATAATTACCGACAAAAAAGTAAGGAATTACAACAACCGCCAAAGCAAGAAAGAACACGATTGGGGTATACACTTTAGCAAAGCGGGAAATAAACAATTGAGTTTGCGATTTTCTAGCAGTAGCATCCTGCACCATTTCGAGGATCCGGCTAAGCTTGCTGTCTTTGAATAAAGCCGTCACTTTTACATCCGTAAGCGTATTTAAATTGATCATCCCGGCAAGAATCTGCTCCCCTTTATACTTCGTGTCGGGTTTACTTTCACCGGTAAGCGCAGCCGTATTAAAAGAAGAGCTATCCGAAATTAGTTCTCCATCCAGTGCCACTTTTTCACCTGGTTTAATCTGAATTATTTCTTCCAGTTGTACCTCAGCTGGTTTTGTCACCTGTGCCTTTCCGTTTCTGATCACGGTTACCTCATCAGGCCGGATATCAAGCAAAGCTTTTATATTTCGCTGAGCACGATTCACTGCAGCATCCTGAAACCACTCCCCTATTGAATAAAACACCATTACGGCCACCCCTTCGGAATATTCGCCGATACTAAACGCACCTATAGTAGCTACGCTCATTAATACAAACTCATTAAAGATGTCGCCCCTTTTTATCTTACGGAATGCCAGATCTAAAACATTCCATCCCGCCAATAAATAAGCTATACCATTTACAGCCAGCGAAATTAATTTGGGCAGTTTGATATCAAATGCATATTCTAACACCAATACAACGGTTAGAATAAACAAGGACAATAGCAAGTTCCAATGTGCTATCCATACAGGTTGATCAGAAGCAATTTGTTCACCGTGATGATGTCCGTCGTCATCATCATCATGACTATCTTCAGTATGTTTAAGTTGGACTGATTTTTTTTTATCTAGTATATCCGACTGGTGGTTTTCATTATCACAGCAATGCGCACTCATACATTTGAATTTATTGTATACAAAGTTGCATACAAACAGCATGCAACTGTATTGCAATTTTTATTTAGCGCATGCCGAGCAAATGCCCTTCACTATCAACTCCATTTCCTGGCGCTGATAGTTTTCAGGAAGCTTCACTTCTGGTATTTGTGTTTTAGGCAAACAAAAGGTCTGCTTGCAATTGTGGCAATAAAAGTGAACATGCAGATCGTGGTGCATGCCAGCCTTACAACTATCCTGACAAATTGCAAACTTCGTGATACCCATTCCATCTTCTATTTTGTGCACCAATCCACGCTCTTCAAAAGTTTTAAGCGTACGGTAAAGGGTCACTCTGTCAAAACTTTCCAAGGATAATTCTAAATCAGTTAAGCTTATGGAAGATTTTAATTCAAGCAAATAATCCAGCACTAACATTCGGTTGACTGTTGGATTAATTTCTTTTGATTTAAGCATACTTTCTACTTCCTGTTTCATATCTATATAAATGAGATCTGCCTGAATTTGTTCTTTTCTACTCAATTTTGAACCATACGTGGAAGTTGAATATCTATCACAGTTCCTGTATCAGGTTTAGAGGAAATTTCTAATTTACCTTTTAAAAGATAAAGCTTACTTTTTATTGATCTAATACCGATGCTTCCCTCGTTAGATTTTGAAACATTAAAGCCATTGCCATTATCTTCTACCCGAATTCTGATCTCTCTCCTGCTAACACCTACTCGCAAAGAAGCTTTGGTAGCATTAGCATGTTTAATTATATTTGTAGTTAGTTCCTGTATAATACGATAAATAGCTATTTCAACATGTTTTGGAAGTCTATCCTCTAATCCTGAAAATCGACAATTCATAGTTATTGTTCCATTAATCTGCTGGCAAATATCTTGAACCGCTTCTTTAAGTCCAAAATCTTCAAGTATCGTTGGCATAAGATCATGGGATATGCGCTTCGTGTCCTTGATACATACGGAAATTAATTCTTTAGCTTTTTTAATAGCTAATACACCTTCCATTTGTTGTTTTGCATTTTCAAATTTTACCTGATCAAGGCTCAGCTTAATACCATATAATATCTGACCTAACCCATTATGCAAATCTTCGGCAATACGCGACCGTTCTTTCTCCTGTGTATCTATAGTAGCTTCTAATAACTGCTGCTGAAATAACGATTCCCGGCTAGCTGCCTCTTTTAGATCATTCTCCAGGACTTTTCGTTCCGTAACATCTTCAAGAATAGTATACCCAAGCGTCTCGCCTCGATCTGTCAGCAAGATAGATGTAATATGGCACCATACGATGTTTCTATCTTTCTTATAAATACAAGTGTCTATACTAAATGAGGGATTTTTGTTTGACCAAAGTTCATGCTGTAATTTCTTCCAGTTTTCAACAAATTCTGGAAGCACAATGTCAGTGATCCTAGTTCCAATTAACTCTTTTGCACTGTACCCTAACAATCTTACTAAAGCTTTATTTACTTTAATTATTTGCAAGTCAGAATTAATGAACTTATTGCCAAGAGACGTCTGCTCAAAAATCGTTTTAAAACGAAGGTGACTATTTTTGTTTTCCAGATCCAGGGAATCCTTCTTGCGTATTTCCTTTGAAGTAGGTTTACCCGATTTCAAAAGATTAATCTCTTCCTCTAATTGTCTTATTTTCTCTTCATTATCAGGCATAATTGTAGACTAACGTATTTCACCTTGTTTATATTGGCTAAAAGAAACACAAATTACCTGATTTTAATTTATTTATAGAATTTTTTTGTGTGATAATCTTAATGCTTCACATTGCTATATACCTTGCATAGCAACCTTCAGTTAAATGATTGACGATAGGCTGTTGGAGATATTTCAGTATATCGCTTGAAAAGCTTATTAAATGATTGCGGATGTTCAAAACCTAGCTGATACGCGATCTCAGCAATAGTGAGACGACTCGTACTCAATCTATCCTTCGCTTTTTCAATTAACTTATTATGAATATGTTGCTGGGTACTCTGGCCTGTTAGCGACTTAAGTAAATCTGTTAGATACCTAGCTGAAATATGAAGATGATCCGATACTTCCTGAACAGTTGGCAGGCCGAATACAACTGACCTTTCCGGATCGAAACGCTCGTCCAAATAAGCATTCATTGTATCTATCAAATCAATATAAACCGTCTTACGGGTATTAAACTGTCGTGTATAAAAGCGGTTACTATGAATTAATATCAGTTCTATCTGGGAAACCAAAACATCCTGACTAAAAGAATCAATGTTATTGTCCAATTCATTAAAAACGGACAATCCAGCTGCAATTCCATATAAAACACCTTTTAAGTTTACGTCAATCATCTCTTCCCACTCTTCAACCTGCAACTCATCTATTCGGGAAAGATGGCTAATTCCTGCATTATTGATAATTACATCTAACCGGCCATACTGCTGACAAGCCAGTTTAACCAAATTATCTACATCCACACGATTTTTAACAGCTGTTACCAGATAAGTGGAATCACCTCCTACTGCTCTAATTCGACCATCAAGCTCTTCTAAACGATCCAATCTTCTTGCGCCTAAAACAACTTTTGCTCCAAGCTCTGCCAGCATCATTGCTGTTGCCTCACCAATCCCACTGCTTGCACCTGTGATTGCAATTACTTTTCCTTTAATTCGATTTGTGTTGTTTTCCATTGTACGTGTTTCTTTATAACACAAAGGTCATTAATCTTTTAACTCCAAGATTAGCCAAAACAGTCAAAGTTGTAGCCTATAAAACGGGGGAAATAATAAGACCTTTATAAATTACTAATAGAAAAAGGAGCTGTTATATTTAAGTTTTTAAACTATTAATTGGTTTTAATTTGAGAGCGAATCTTCGTTATGACATGGCTTTATTATTTTCTAAGTTGTGATCATGTAGGCGGCTACTTTCATAGTTATTTTTTTTTAAATTGAATATTAAAAAATAACTGTAAGTTTCCTTCATCTTAGTATACTAACTTATCTAGTAAATATGAACCCTCATTTGTTTAACTTAAAAAGGCTCTTATTATTAATTGGGCTGCTACTTAATCTCTCATTTGCATTTGCACAATCTGATAAAAGTGTACTATGGCAAATTTCAGGAAAGCATATTAATCAACCTGTTTACCTTGTTGGAACGATACATTTGTTTGATACCTTACAATACGAATTACCAGAAGCTATTTTCGATCGGTTAAAAACTGTTAGAAACGTCTATTTTGAACTAGATTTTGGACATCTTAATCAGGCCGAATTGATGCAAGCCCTTTGGATAAAAGACAGCACCCAATATTTAAATAAAATATTAGATACCGCGTCCCTAACTAAACTATCACAGGCTGTGGCAACCTCATCGGTTTTAAAGGCACTTGGAAACAAACTTTTCCAGCTTAAACCAATCTACGTTTCCACTTTTTTAATGGCTGGCACACATACCCCTTCTTTGGATATGGAATTATATAAGAAAGCCTTACTCTTAAAAGATAGTATCGGTGGAATAGAAACACTTAATGAACAACTTAAAGCAGTTGATGCGATATCTATTATTGAGCAGGCAAAAATGCTATCTACAATGCTGAAACAAAACATGTCGCAAAATGAGATGCTGAATGAAGTGATGCGCGTGTATGTCAGACAAGACATCCACCATATGATAGAAGATCTTAGCAAGATGATGCCTCTAGATGACAGCTTTAATGGCGAACTTGTTACTAAACGCAATGAAATTATGGCTAATCGGATCGATGCTCTTATCGGAACTCAAAGCCTTATGATTGCTGTTGGAGCTGGGCATCTTGGCGGTAAAGACGGTTTAGTTAATTCACTCAAAAACAAGGGATATACATTAACGCCTATAGCCTTTACATTCCATAAAAAGTAGTATGAGATCAGCGTATTTTGGCAGAATCATCATAAGATCATAGTTTCATCCAAACCATTCTGGTTTACCTGCATTCCGCTTGATTAATAAAATTTAAAATGCTTTACAGGATTGATGGTAGCTTTCAATATTTCATCCCGATAAGATTCCAAAAAAAGTCCAAAATGAGTCCCACTTTGGCTAGTTTAAGTCGGACTTATACTGCATGGTTATTCGTTAATTTATTGATTCAATAGCTTTCCTTTTAGAAGAAGTCAAGAATTTTTTTACAGCATGTCCGTGGCCTTTTCTTTTGAAAATCAGATTGATAATAGGATAAAATGAAGCACGCATCTTTTTTAATTTAATTTGTTCAATGATCGTCATGTCTTTTATTGACAATTCATGCCTTTTTCGAGAAGATTTAAGAAATTTTAAAGTTTTTTTCGCTCTTAAGAATCTTTAGCGATTACTTTATGCAAATAACATAAAAGTATGGCAACAATAGATAAGAAAGGAATGATCCATGGAACTGCAGGTTCTGTAATTTACCGGGAGTATCGGGGAAAGAACATCATTCAGGGTAAGACAAAGGAATTTAAGCAAACTGAAAAAACGATCAGGAGCGCTACGGAGTTTGGACTTTCGAGTTCTTCGGCAGCAGTGATCAGGAATGCATTTGAACCGGCTTATTTTTTTAAGGACGGGACAGCAGCCTACAGAAGCACGCAATTGGTGTACCGGTCAATCTTGAACAATGTAAGTGGAGATAAAGGGAAAAGAGATTTGCATGATGGGGACCTTTCCTATTTACAGGGATTGGACTTCAATGCGAACAGTAAATTAGCTGAGGTCCTGCAGATGAGCCACTCTGTTAGTAAAAATCTTGAAGGTTTGGTGCATATTACTTTAGGATCTTTGGACACTAAAACAGGGATTAAAAGGCCTAAAGGGCTGAGTGGAGCCTATATGAAACACAGGATCCGTTTGATGTTGGTTGCCTTTAACTTCAGGGAGGAGTATTATGAAAACCTGGGGTTTCAGGATGTCGATCTGGAAGGATATCAAACCACTGAAGAACAAATAATCACTTTTAATGAAAAAATCCCGGAGGATTGCCTGGCATTGGTGAGTATGTCACTAATGTTATATTCTACAATCAGTCAAACTGATGAAAGTATATTGTTGAATAGTAAGGATTTTAGTCCCTGCGCTATTATCGGCACATTTCAATCCTTAAATCCTTCGAATTACCCTTTAAAAGAGGTTGATATGCAACCATCCAACTATCCAGGCAGAGAAGAGAAAATAATAGAGATGTTTTATAAAGGTAACCTCCTCATGTTGGGCATGGATAATAAGGTTAGTAAACGGGCCATTGCAACCAGTAAAAAGGTTAAAGAAAAGGTATTTGTCACGGATCTGATTAAGAAAGGAAGGGTTTCATTTAAAAAAAGTTAGCCCTAGAGTTTTGAATATATGTATCAACTTTCACAATGCAACCCTAGTTTGAAATACTAATCAGCATACCGGTGTCTACTCTATTTTTTCTAATAAATTCTATCTAAAGTGAAAGAGAATAAATTAAAATTGAGATTAATATGTTAAAATAACATAAATATATGATTAATATTTTATTTACATTTGTATTAACATGCTTACCCCGCTTCCCTTTAGATCAGCGCGCTCAGGGTAAGCTTTTTTTTTGACATGTCCAGAATACCTTATCATAAACCTGCACTTTCTTACCAAGTTCAACTTCAACAATTAAAAGACAGAGGTCTGAAAATAGAAGATGATTCTAAAGCGTTATTTCTTTTAGAGAATATTAGTTACTATAGGCTCAGTGGTTACTGGTATCCTATGATTCAGGCCCCAAAATCAACTCACCTTTTTAAAAAAGATGCATCGTTTGATTTGGCTTTCCAATTATACTGTTTTGATAGAGAATTAAGAAAATTGGTGGGGGCGGAACTTGAAAAGATAGAAGTGGCTATCAGGGCTAAAATGATCTATTTGTTATCACATGAGTATGGTCCTAACTGGCTAAATAATACAGGTATTTTCAAAAACAGTGTAAGTTTAAACCAAACAATAATAAAGCTAAAAAAGGATTTTGAAAGAAGTGATGAACAATTCATTAAATCGTTTAAAGAAAACTACAATGATCCTTTGCCGCCAAGTTGGATGATACTTGAAATATCTTCATTTGGAACCTTATCTAGTTTATACAAAAACTTAAAACCCAATAGAAAGAAAAGAGAAATTTCTAAATACTTTGGATTGGATGATTCCACATTTGAATCATGGTTACATACCATAGTTTATGTACGTAATGTTTGTGCTC
Source organism: Arcticibacter svalbardensis MN12-7 (assembly GCF_000403135.1). Lineage (GTDB taxonomy): Bacteria > Bacteroidota > Bacteroidia > Sphingobacteriales > Sphingobacteriaceae > Arcticibacter > Arcticibacter svalbardensis. Next base: position 30,387 of record NZ_AQPN01000023.1, on the reverse strand, counting down.
ATCATTCAAGATTATGGAACAGGTCGATGAGAATTACACCTTCTTTACCTATTACCCCTACAAATTCATGGCTTTCAGTTGTCGACATAGAAATTAACGGGACCACAAAGCCTATCAATAATAAAACCTATTTCGTTTTATCAATGATTATATATCTTTTAAACACGGTTAGTCCTAATAATAAATTCAAACAACGGCTATTTAACCTTTTAGACAGATATTCTGTTGTTGATCTTTCGGCAATGGGATTTAGTGGTTCTTGGCAGACTGAAATAATTTGGAAATTCAATAGAGATCAGATAGTTTAAGAAAAAGCTATTGATCAGGATCAAATGCAATGCTTTCATGGAAAAGCCAGCCCTTAAATTCTTGCAAAGTTCCGACCGTATCTGTTCCTTTATCAAGGAAGCGAAACTAACCTAAGTTTATATTTCCCCACCTTAAAGAGGTATAAAAAGTTCTGTCTCCTATAACCAACCACTTGCTAAATTGTTTTACCTAATAAATGACTGGTATCATATTATAGGTTGATCTGATCCCTCAAACACCCCCTTGTCTTTGATTTATATTTGTAATGCCTTAATTCTTATCTAAATAACAAAATATTTTAACATAAAAATTAAATCATGTATACGAACAGCAATGGGACTTCAAGTATCAGATCAAGTCAATATCGTAATTATTCGAAGTTCTTACAACTTATTGGATCATTAACCCTACTCGCTCTCATTTTTGTTTCAGGATGTAAAAAGGAGGATGCTACTGCAGAAAACCTTGACCTCACTGCATTTACATCAGCATCTGCTTTGACAAGTACATTAACATCTACTGCAGCCTTGGCTCCAATTAACCTTAGAACAGCCAATGACTTTACGATTTTAACAGAAACTGGTATTACTACTACTGGTGTTACTTCAGTTCTTGGTGATATTGGTACTAGTCCCATAGGCTCAACTGCAATAACTGGTTTTGACTTAATTATGTCGACTGATAATCAATCATCACATACTCCCATTGTAACTGGAAAAGTTTACGGTCCCAATTATGCTGCTCCTACACCTTCAAAAATGACTACCGCTATTGGTGACATGGAAACTGCTTTCACTACAGCAAACGGTATAGTGGATCCATCTCCTGTAGTAGAACTTTATGCTGGTAACTTGAGTGGACGCACTATTAAAGCGGGTCTTTACAAATTTAGCACTAACGTTTTAGTTACGAATGCAGGTGTTACACTTACAGGTGGTCCTAATGATGTATGGGTTTTCCAAATTGCACAAGACCTTATTGTAAACAATACTGCCAAAATTACTTTGGCAGGCGGTGCACAAGCTAAAAACGTTTTCTGGGTAGTATCCGGACAAACTACTTTGGGTACCTATTCTGCTTTCAGCGGGGTAATCTTGTGTAAAACATTAATAGCTTTAAATACTGGTGCTACTGTTAAAGGCAAATTATTTGCTCAAACAGCAGTTACTATGATTGCGAACACTGTTAAACCATAATATATATTTTAATTATTGATTTATTTAAAGGTTGCCTGATAGGGCAACCTTTTTTGTTTACTGAACTTTATTATTTGCTGTTACTAGGTTATCTTGTACACATCGGAAACCCAAATGTTCCATACCGCTGTCTTCCGTAGTTTTCATTCGTCGTGCAACACGGTATCCGGAACAATAGCTATCATTACATAAAAAGGAACCTCCCCTGACTACACGTTTTATAGCATATGGCTCGTCAGGATCATAAGATGTTTTAGGTCCATGCGGATTTTTCACACCTTGTGCTAAGGTTGAATAATAACGTCCATCATAATAATCGGCACACCATTCCCATACATTTCCTGCCATATCATAGAGCCCATACCCATTAGCAGGGAAAGACTTAACAGGTGATGAATAATAGAATTTATCCTGTAAGTTATTTTTATACGGAAACTTTCCTTGCCAGCAATTCACTTTTGCTTTACCTGTTGCAACCGGTTCGTTGCCCCAGGGATAAATATTATTTTTTAACCCTCCTCGTGCTGCCCATTCCCACTCTGCTTCTGTGGGTAAACGTTTCCCACTCCATTTACAATAGGCAAGTGCATCAAAGTAGGATATGTGGACCACCGGATAATTTTCTTTCCCTTTAATATTGCTTTTAGGTCCGTGTGGGTGCTTCCAGTCGGCCCCCTTCTCCCAAACCCACCACTGCGAATAATCCGTTAAAGGAACTGCCTCTTTTGATGGTTTAAATACCAGCGATGATGCAGTTAATAAACTGTCATCAGGTTTGGGTGTTCCTGGTGGAACTTGTTTCTTTAATTCGTTCCAGTCCGGCTTTTTCTCCGCTGTAGTGATGTACCCTGTTACATCTACAAACTTTTTGAATTGGGCATTTGTAACTTCTGTTACATCTATCCAATAGCCATTTACGGTTACTTTATGTTTGGGGTATTCGTCTGGAGATGCTTGTTTATTATCGCCACCCATCATAAAATCGCCTCCCTGAACAAAAACCATGTTTTTATGATCTTGCTTTTGGGTTGGTGCAATGACTTCTGAAGATTTTGCAACGGCAAAGCGGGAAGGGATATTTGACTCACAACAAATTGCCGTTTTCTTTAATACAGGTGTAGATGTATTTTGAGTTTTTGCGGTTTGAGTAGTCTTTTGCTTGCAAGATGAGAGAAACACACTGCATGTGACCATAAAAATGAAACTTAATTGGATATTTCTTATACACATATTCCTTAGGGATGTATTGTTTTATTGATCAGTCCAGGGTAGATATCAATGAATGCACCCTGATATACCAACCATTATTTACTATATATTTTTTTCAAATATATATACTAGAATAATAGAATACAGAATTATAGGCAAAATAGTTAAATAATTCCATTTATACATTCCCTCATACATTGTTGCGTACGGTTAAAAAGGAATAATTGATCCTGGAAAATTATATTTCTAATTTATCAGCTCATATTCAGAAAGTTAAAGAATCATTTACCCTTCAACGTTTTCAATATCTCTATGGCCATTGTATTTTCCGGGTTGAGTTCGACTGAATTTCATAGCTTTCTTTAGCCAGTTTTTTATCTCTCATGGCAGCATACCCTTCTCCCAGACTATCGTAGGTACTCGAAGCCTTGGTGTGCATTTTTACATTGAATTTAAATACCCCGATGGCTTCTTTTAACTTTTTGTCCCTTAAAAAACTATAACCTGTTGCATTGAACAGATCTTCTATATATTCGGGTCTGGTTGATGTACATGACAAAGTATCTATGGTAACGCTGGAGCAATATCCGTTCTGAACGTAGGTCTTGTTTGTCTTCCTATCTTGCACGTAAAGGCTTTTCCAGGTAGTCGAATCACATTTATAAAAGGCTTCCGTTTCCAGGGATACCAATTTCTTCGATGCCTCATCTTCTGGAGTTTGAGACAGCAGTATCTTTGTACCGCAAAACAAAATAAGGACAATCAATAAGATAGTCTTTTTCAGAAGATTTATTTTTATATTTTTACGTATAAACTATTTAAATTTAGGATGACTTTTGCGGAATGTTAGAAATCTTACGCAAATGGATCTAATCGGGAGCGCATGGTAGCTCGTACAAGCTGTTTAAGTATAACCATTTGGCCTAAATGATAATGAATGTGTTCGCAACTCCCCTGCAAATGTTTATAGGCTGATGAATATCCAGGAAGTATTGGAGATGTTAAAAGGGTTTCATCTAAACCGATTATTGCTGTTGCAAGCTCATGAGCTGAATGAACATTATCTTCTTTGAGCAAATCCCACTCTTTTTCTGTTTGAATAGCTGACATATCAAAACCATTTGTATCCGGCACTACTACATCAATTCCATTCATCCTTTGTACCATTACGCGGTTCCAATAAGTTAAATGATGGAGCAATGTAGCAATGGTATTGGTAGATGCGGCAGTTGTACTATTTGCTTCTTCTACAGAAATATCTTGTACAGTGGTTTTTATGTTGACCTCTGTCCAGTTGTCTCCCTCTTGTACATCAATGATGTTTTGCGCAATTAACTCTGTTATTTTCATAATAAGTATTGACTATAAAATGCCCTTTTTTATATTTAACTAGTTCTTCATTTCATGATCACCCAGACCTTATACTATTGCTTAATTAAACTAACATAAATATTTTAAATGTAACATAAAAGCAGTTAATGACCTAATCATCAAACATTTAAAAGAATCATATAATTAAGCTTACTAATTTGTATTTTTTTAAACAATAACCTCTTTTAATCATTGTAATTTAGAAATTTCGCTGTAAAGTTTTAAATTTTCAATACTAAGCTGAGAGAATATTATGGATAAAGATTGGTTTTATACCAGCGTACAGTTTCAGGATTTCTTTAAAAAATCCAATCAATCTTTAATCCTCAAAGTGGAGTTACCGCACTTTAAGGTGCTTGCCGTTAGTGATCATTACCTTGATCTTTTGCACATCAGCAGAAGTAAAATTTTAAACCTTGACATCTTTAACGTTTTCCCGGGTAGTCAGGTTGACCCCTCTGAAAAGGAGAAAGTAATCAGTTCCTTTATGCGGGTAATTAAAAATAAGGTAATGGATGAGATGCCTGTGTTTAAATATGAAATAGTGGTAGATGAAACCGGATTACCAGAAACTTTTTATTGGTCTAATGTCAATGAGCCTATCCTGGATGAAGAAGGTAATGTGGCTTACCTGATTAACACCACTGCTAATATTAGCACACAGGTACTTCAGGAACAAATTCTGCAAAAATCTATACAATATGAAGCAGCTTTGGTGCGGGAACAAACTATGAATGAAGAACTAATGTCCTCAAATGAACAGTTATATGCTACCAATCAGGAGCTTCAGCAAACTCAAGATAAGTTGCATTTACTAAATAAGGAGTTGGAAGAACGAGTGGCAAGCCGGACCAAAGCTTTATCAATCAGTGAAGCCAGGGCACGTTATATGCTTGCTGATGCACCTGTTGGTATTGCTGTACTGACCCGATCAGAACTCATTGTGGAATCTGCAAATGACAAAATGCTGGAGTTTTGGGGCAAAGATAAAACGATTCTTGGTAAGCCTCTTCATATTGCCATTCCTGAAATTGAAAAGCAGTCATTCCTTGATGTTCTTCATAACGTTTTTACTAGTGGTCAACCTTACTCTGCACAAGAAACACAGATTAATTTTGAAAGACAAGGTATGCTTGTTGAAAATTTTTACACCTTCGTTTACCATCCCCTTAAAAACGAATCGGGTGCTACAGAAAGCATTATGATTGTAGCTAATGAAGTTTCGGAGCAGGTTAGGGCAAGACAGCATCTGGAACAGATTATAGAAGAGAAAAATACACTGGAAATAACCCTAATGGAAAACCAACAACGTTTGCAAAGTATTCTGGATACCATGGCAGAGGGTGTAGGTATTGTAGATGTGCAGGGTAAAATGGTTTATGCAAATCTGATGGCACAAAAAATATTAGGTATTGATACGAATGATATTAATAACCTAACATTTATAAGTGATTCAAAGTGGCAAAATTTGCGAATAGATGGATCACCATTACCTGAAGCGGACCACCCTATGGCTGTTATGATGTCCACAGGAATGCCTATTTATGATCAGGAAATTGCGGTGCAACCAATAGGTCGCGAACGGTTTTATATTTCCATTAATGCAGCTCCACTTTTAGATCAGGATGGTAACCTGACCGGAGGCATTGGTACATTTATGGATGTAACCAATCGAAGGAAACTGATACAGCAAAAAGATGAGTTCATTAGCATTGCGAGCCATGAATTAAAGACGCCTGTAACCAGCTTAAAGGCCTCTTTACAACTAATGGACAGGATGAAGGAAAATCCTTCTCCTGCAATATTGAGAAATTTAATCATTCAATCGAATAGGAGTCTGGAAAAACTAAATAACCTGGTAAGTGATCTTCTTAACGTAAACCGCATTGCCCAAGGGCAGTTGCAGTTAAATAGAACAAGGTTTTCGTTGGCCCAGATGATCAATGATTGCTGTAATCATGTGCGTACTGCAGGAACGCATGAAATCTCCTTAGAGGGGGATATTAATGTGGAGATTTATGCGGACGAACATCAGCTGGACCAGGTTCTTATTAATTTTGTAAATAATGCAGTCAAATATGCACCTGACTCCAAACATATTAGAATTGTAATAGAGAAAAAAGAGGCATTTGTAAAAGTTTCCGTAATAGACAATGGGCCAGGCATTTCACCAGAAATGATTCCTCATATATTTAACCGTTATTACCGTGCTGATTATAGTGGCGTCCAGTTTTCAGGCTTAGGCCTAGGCCTGTACATTAATTCAGAAATTATTAATAAACATGGCGGGGACATTGGCGTAAACAGTGATATTGGCCAAGGCAGTACCTTTTGGTTCACACTGCCGCTTGATTAATTCCAACTATTTATAAACGAATTAAGCTTTTGTCCATGTAAAAATGGTTACATCTCCTGGGGAAAAGGTTATGACTTCGTTTTCAAAATGAATAAAACTATTCACACTTTGCTATAAAGTATACTAATTTTAGAAATAATGGTGGTTAAAGGTCGGCTAATTCTATCCATACAGGAGCATGATCACTTGATTTTTCCCATCCCCTAACATCACGATTTACACCTGCAGCAAGAAGACGGCTATCTAAATCAGGACTAAGTAGAAAATGATCAATGCGTAAACCTGCATCACGTCCATAGGCATTACGAAAGTAATCCCAAAAGGTATAAATCGTCTCATTTGGATAGATCTTTCTAATGGCGTCAGTCCATCCCTGTTCGACAAGTGTTTTAAATGCCTGACGAACTTCTGGTCTAAAGAGGGCATCATCAATCCAACGTTCCGGTTTATATACATCAAGTTCAGTTGGCATCACATTATAATCTCCAGCCAACACTACAGGCATTCCATATTTCAGGAGTGTTGTTGCATGGGCTTGCAACCGTTCAAACCAGCGTAGCTTATATTCAAGTTTGGGTCCGGGTGCAGGATTTCCGTTAGGTAAATATAAACAACCAATTACAATACCATTAACAAATGCCTCAATATAACGGCTTTGCTCGTCGTCAGGATCACCTGGAAGTCCTCGTTTAGTTTCTTTAATTTCAGTATTATGTGCAAGAATAGCCACTCCATTCCAGCTTTTTTGTCCATGCCAGATTGCATTATATCCTGCTGCCTGAAGGGATTCAACAGGAAACTTCTCCTGAGGTGCTTTTAATTCCTGTAGACAAACTATATCAGGAGCTGTTTCTTCAAGCCAGCGCAAAAGTACTGGTAAGCGTCCGTTAACTCCATTTACATTGTAAGTAGCTATCTTCATGTTCAAATATAAAATATTATCAATTAACATGAAAAATCAAGTTAATTGATGTGAAATATTGCCAAATATGTAGGTATACAAAACATCAAATCACTACACTACCTCGAAAGTAACACGGTGTTAAAACCAGCGATAAGTTTATATAATAAATTGGGATTCCAAAAGATAAGTGGACGTTCAACACCTTACGAACGATGTAACATTCAAATGGCCATAAAGCTAAAATAACCTCTTTAATATTGTAAAATTAATTAACGTCCCAAATTAAGCATTATTGGTAATACGTACGCTACTCGAACAGGCATTCCATGTTGCAAACCAGGTTGCCAGTCAGGCGATTCTCTCAACAGTCTAAGTGCTTCTTCCCCTGTCCCTAATCCAATATCTTTTAACAAAACTATATCTGTCAGGCTTCCATCTTTTTGAACAACAAAAGACAATAATAATCTTCCTTGTACACCTGCCTTCCTAGCCAGTGGTGGATATACATAGTTTTTCCCTACATAGGCATAGAAACTACGCATTCCCCCTCTATATTCAGGCATAGCTTCCACTTTATCATATTTATGCTCTGATCCATCTGCCCATAGAGCAACACCTTCAGTGAATACTCCTTGCGCATAATTTTCTGTATATGACCCACTTGAACACCTACCTTTCCATTCAGCATTCTTTAAACCATTTTTATAATACCCTTCATCTCCAAAGTTTTTAGCATTATATTGTTTTAAATAGCCGTCCCCGCTTTTTATCATCTGTACTCCTGTGGAGTCAAAATAATCTATAAGTTTAAAAAAGGAAACTTGAGTTAACGAGCCAGGCACTTTACTATTTGCCCCTTCATCATACGTTCCTGATTGTTTAAGCTGACCATTTTCATAATATTCGAATGAGTTACCTTTTAACTTTCCATTGACGTAGTTAAAGATTTCGTTTGTCTTACCATTTTTATAATAAGAAACCAGTTCACCTTGATAAATAAGTTTTGGTTGATATTGGGAAACATATCCAACCGTCTTTTTTGTTTTATCCGGATAGTATTCATAAAGACTAAAGTTAGCTGATCCGGAATCCGGCACTTGTATTACCCTAATAAAAGCTGCACTGTCAAGATGTTTGACTTCCTGCCCTTTTTTGTTGATGTAATAGGTAATTTTTTCATTTTGAGCATGACAAGCCAAGCTTATAAAAAGCAGAAAATACAGGGAAATCTTCATGATAAGGTTATGATTATTTTCAAGCCAAAGATGTTCAATGATTTCAATATTTACAAATTTTAAATCGTATTACTTAACAGCGTTATATATTACTTATTTAGTCACATATAAAAGGGGTAAGCTATTCAAATAATTATATGTTTCTAAGATTGTTAATCATAGATTAGCACTCTAAACCTAGCAGGATGAAACCAATTATAATATCGTTTATCTTTACTTTTTTCATGTCGTTCGCTTGCCAGGCTCAGGGCTTTCATTTTGAAAAAGGACCAATGAGTATAGTTTTAGAAAAGGCTAGATTAAGCGGAAAACCTATACTGATCTTTCTTGATGGGCCGGTCATCACTAAAAAGAGCGAGCAATACAAACAGCGCAGTGTATTATATCAAACCAAAGTTGCCGAGGTTTTTCATGATAACTTTATTTGTTATCGCGCAGCTATGGGGAGTAAAGAATCCACTCAATTGCAGAAACAGTATGAGTCAGCTATTTTCCCCAGCTTTTTATTTCTAAACAGTGAAGGGAAACTGGTACACCGGAGTGCCGGATTTATGGACAAGGCAGAGCAATATATCAAACTCGTTGATTACGTTACAACCCTATTAAAATCAGGAAATAATATCGCTGATTACCAAACACGATATGAATCAGGAGATAAATCGGAACGACTTTTAAGCGCTTATATCTCCGCTAAAATCCATTTAGGTTTTATAGACAATGCTGATCTTATTGATTATTATGTCGAGTCAATCAAGCTTAAAGACATTAACACCTATAATAAAATGCTTTTTATACTACAGGCTGGACCTGCTGTAGATAGCAGAGCAATGAAAGTGACTTATTTGTACCAATCTCTCCGTGACAGTATCTACAAAACCCAACCCATGGACATGAAAATAACGATCAATAGAAGAATTATTAAAAATTCTTTTGATAGAGCGATTGCTAAAAAAGATGCAGATCTTGCCTATAAAGCAGGAAATTTCGCACAAAGCACCTATGATCGGGACTATAATAGGGGCCAATGGGTGAAACAAAGTAATATGCTTAATTTCTATAAAGGGATAAAGGATAGTAGCACTTATTTGAGGCAGGCTGTTTACTTTTATGACAATTATTATATGTCCATCAGCATAGATTCGGCTAAGCGGCTGCAACAAAAGCAGCTGGATTTGGCAAAAAGCAGACAGGAGAAAATAGCTTCAAAAAGTAAAAATGCTAAAAACACCTGCCTAATTTGCATGATCAAACCGACAGCAAACGGAACTGCCACCACATTGAATAACGCTGCGTGGGATTTTTATGTATCAGGAACAACAAATGAAGACCACCTCTTAAAAGCAATCTTATGGTGTAGACGTTCGCTGGCCATAGAACCCACATACTATACTTATGATACCTATGCCCATCTGCTATATCGCTTAAACATGTATAAAGAAGCAAAATACATGCAAAGTAAAGCCATATTAATAGCTAAAGAAAAGAAGTTAAACCCTACCAAAATAAAAGATTTAATCAAAACTCTGAATGGTATTAAAACGCCTAACATATAGCGTGTGTATTATTTGTTTAAGTAACCTGCCCACTTTTATACTCACAATGAGTGAAATTGAATAAAAACTGCACATGTTGCTAATATTAATTTATTCCTATTAGTCGGCAGACCTGACTCTTTCGTAACCGATGAGCCTCCGTATGTCGGCAAGTGTCAAGTATAGCCTGTGATGGCATGTGCTTTGAACATCAGTATACAAATTAGAACAAATGAAAAAGTTATTATTTGCATCCCTAATGGGATTATTAAGTTTTGGAAGTTTAAAGTCAGAAGCACAGATAAACCTAAACATTAATCTTTCATCACAACCAGAATGGGGTCCAACTGGCTATAACCATGTAGATTATTATTATTTACCTGATATGGACGTGTATTACTATGTTCCTTCAAGGCAATATATTTATCAGGAAAACAATGATTGGGTTTGGAGAAATAGTCTCCCTGCAAGATATAGAGGTCATGATATGTATAATTCCTACAAAGTAGTGATGAATACCAAAAGGCCGTATCTAAACCATGGAAATCATATTAACAAATACAGCTCTTTCAAAAATAAGAAGGGTGCGCAAAACTCACTTAGAGATCATAGAGGAGATGCAACACCTCAAAGAAATGCAACTCCAGCGGTCAAATCATCCCCTGCTCGTAACAATGCACCAGCTAATCGTCCAAACAACGCACAAAAAGGCAATAGCAAGGACAACGGTAACCGTGGTAAAAAATAGATTTTTCATTAAATAAAGAACCCTGATTATGTTTCACAAGGAAGCATAATCAGGGTTCTTTATTTTTAGGCTTTTTTATACACCAGAAATTTAACTGATATTGAAATAAGAAAATCACGAATACCGAAAACTCTTGTTTTTTGATCAATAGTTTAACACAACAAAAGCTAGGCAAAAATTACCAGCTTCGGATATAGCAGGTCTAAGAATACTGGATCCTTTTATTTTTAGCTATATAAGAGAAAACAATCAGGGTTCCAATCCCAATCATGATCGACACATCTGCCATATTAAAGATTCCCGTTTTAAACAACACGAAATCCATATGCAGGAAATCAGTTACCGAGCCATATAACATCCGATCGTATAGATTACCGATGCCTCCCCCTATCACAAAGCAGATGCCGATCACAATAGGTCTCTTCATACTAGTTCGTGTTAAAACAATGTACAAACCGATACCAAGAGCAATTAACGGAATTAATGACAATACAATAAACCGAACTACAAAAGGGAGAGAATCGCCCACACTTAAAAAAGCACCTGAATTTTCTATTTTAGTAAGTGTTAGAAAACGTGTTATCAATGTTATGTTTTCGTTATAATCAACTTCTTCGCGTACTATAGTCTTTGAAATCTGGTCGCAACCAATATTACATGCGATAATCAGCACTATCATTAAATTTCGTATCCCTTTTTTCAGCCTCATCTCTATTTTTAACTTTGATCGTTGAGCTTATTTAAAAACTCATCCGTAAAATGCTCCTTATGCTTATCTTGAGCGAACTTGTCCGCATTATAATCAGCAGATTTCCCTCTAGGTATAGACAACGAAAGCCAGCTTTCATTACAAGCCATTTTGCCAATAAATACAATCTGCCCAATATGATAAGGGTAATGAGCCAATTGCCTGTTTATTGCTTCTATAACGGTATGACCCATGTTTCTAATATACACCTCATGTTCTAAATCAGAATCGTTGAGCGAATCTAGTGTATTAAATAAACACAACCAGCCTTCGTTCCATTTAACTAACAGTTCCTCACGACTTTAAATATCATTATCGAACTCTGATTCCCTATGTCGCCAGCTCTTTTCACCATCAGAACTCATGAAGTTAGTCCAGCGCGACAGCATATTTCCGCACAAATGTTTTACAATCATGGCGATGCTGTTACTTTCTGAATGGTATTGCCAAAAAAGCTGTTCATCTGAAAGCTGACTGAACGTTTTATCACCCAGCATCTTATAATAAGCAAATTGCTTTTTAACACTGTCCAAATAATCCAATTCCATAACAAATTATAATTTTGATGATTCTCACAAAACTCCCTTACCTAAATATAGATGTTTAACACTGCCCAAATAATTCAATTCCATAACAAATTCAAATTCAGTCATCCTCGCATACACCCTTACCCAAAAAGGAATGTTTCATTAAATTTCAACACTATTTACATCATCCATTTCGGCAGCAAATTGATTCTCACAAAACTCCCTTACCTAAATATAGATGTTTCATTAAATATAAATTTTCTTTTTTTAGATTTGCAGCAACATGAAGCGTACAAAAATTAAAGACATCCTCAATACCACTGACTTTGGTCAGGAAATTAACATTCAAGGTTGGGTCAGAACTTTTAGAAACAATCAGTTCATAGCTATAAATGATGGATCATCTATAAATAATGTACAAGTGGTTGTAGATTTCCTCAATACAGATGATGCATTATTAAAGCGCGTTACTACAGGTGCTGCAGTTTCTGTAACAGGAACCTTAGTAGAATCCCTGGGTAAAGGCCAACGTGTGGAGCTTAAAGTGAAAACACTTGAAATCCTAGGCGACAGCGATCCAGAGAAATATCCCCTTCAACCTAAAAAACACAGTCTGGAGTTTCTTCGCGAAATTGCACATCTGCGTTTCCGCACCACAACCTTCAATGCTGTTTTCAAAATCAGACATGCCCTAGCTTTTGCCATTCATAAGTTCTTTAATGATAAGGGCTTTGTTTACATGCATACCCCCATCATTACCGGTTCCGATGCAGAAGGCGCAGGTGAAATGTTTCGCGTTTCAACTATCGACTTTGACAAGGTACCCCGCAATGACGATGGTACCGTAAATTATAAAGAAGACTTTTTTGGCAAATCCACTAACCTGACCGTATCCGGACAACTTGAAGGCGAACTTGCCGCTATGGCATTTGGAGAGATCTATACCTTCGGGCCCACCTTCCGTGCAGAAAATTCCAATACCACCCGTCACCTTGCAGAATTCTGGATGATAGAGCCCGAAATGGCATTCTGTAACTTGCAGGACAATATGGACATGGCAGAAGAACTGTTAAAATATGTAGTCCGTTATGCTTTAGACCACTGTGGTGATGAACTTGAATTTTTAAGTACACGTCTGCTGGAAGAGGAAAAGCAAAAACCTGCAAACGATCGTTCTGAACTCGACTTGGTTACCAAACTAAATTTCTGTTTAGACAACGACTTTGTGCGCATCACCTATACAGAAGCAATAGAAATATTAAAAAACTCCAAACCCAATCAGAAAAAACAGTTTAAATACCTGATTGACGAATGGGGAGCAGATCTGCAATCCGAACACGAACGTTTCCTGGTTGAAAAACACTTTAAGAAACCCGTTATCCTAACAGATTACCCTGCCGACATCAAATCATTCTACATGCGCCAGAATGAACCCGATGAAACAGGTCGCAGAACAGTAGCCGCAATGGACATCTTATTTCCAGGGATAGGTGAAATTGTCGGTGGATCGCAAAGAGAAGAACGCTTAGACAAACTAGAACAAAGGATGTACGAAATGCATATCCCTGTAGAAGAGATGTCCTGGTTCCTTGATACACGTCGTTTCGGTTCAGCTCCACATGCAGGTTTCGGACTTGGATTCGAACGTTTAGTTCTTTTTGTTACCGGAATGACCAACATCCGTGATGTTATCGCCTTCCCTAGAACACCGAATAATGCCGAGTTTTAAAATTATCACATGAATCAAAAGGCCTGTATTTAAACAATTCGGGCCTTTTTGCATTATATATAAGATGAGTATGCTATTAAAAATATATCCAGAGAACCCTAATCCAAAAGCTATTGAACAAGTAGTTGAAGTGCTTAAAAATGGAGGATTAATTATTTACCCCACTGATACCATTTACGGATTAGGTTGCGACATTACCAATCATAAAGCAATTGAAAAAATCTGTCAGATCAGGGGAATTAAATTAGATAAAGCAAATTTCTCATTTGTCTGCTACGACCTTCAAAATATTGCGGAATACATCAAACCCATTGATACGGCCACTTTCCGTATGTTAAAAAAGACACTGCCCGGGCCATTTACATTTGTATTTAACGCATCGCATAAGGTGCCCAAAATGTTAAGTTCTAAAAAGAAAACAGTAGGTATCCGTGTTCCTGACAATGACATTGCCCGTGAAATAGTTAAACTTTTAGGCAATCCTATTATCTCCACCTCTATCCGGGATGACGATGATATCCTTGAATATTCAACCGATCCTGAATTGATTTACGAAAAGTATCAGGATCAGGTAGACATCGTAATTGATGGGGGTTATGGAGAGAATGTGGCATCCACAGTGGTTGATTGTACAACAGATGAATTCACTATACTTCGTGAGGGAAAAGGCAAGCTGGATGAGCTAATTTAGTAAAACCGTATATTTGCGGGATGCTCCGAAAAATTAATCTGGATACATTTAAAGAATTCTTAAGATCAGGACAAATCGGAGGAGTGATCTTACTGATCTCTGTTGTCATCTCTTTATTGATCGCGAACAGCTCTTTATTTGAAGGATTCGCAAGTCTGCTTCACTACGAAATCGGCTTCAATACCCCAAACATAGAACTCAAATATTCCACCGAATTATGGATAAATGATGGCTTAATGGCTATATTTTTTCTATTAGTAGGTCTGGAAATAAAAAGAGAAATAGTAGAAGGCGAATTATCCTCGGTAAAAAAAGCCGCAATGCCTGTATTTGCCGCATTGGGAGGCATGCTGGTTCCCGCTTTAATTTATTTCCTAATTAATAGAGGCACTCTTACAGCAAGCGGTTGGGGAATCCCCATGGCCACAGATATTGCTTTTGCACTCGCTGTGATCTCCATGCTTGGCAAATCAGTTCCCGCTTCTCTTAAAATATTCCTTGCCGCCCTTGCTATAGTTGATGATTTAGGTGCAATCCTCGTAATCGCTATCTTTTATACTGGTAATGTACATGTAGATCAGCTCCTTTACGCTGCAGGCATTCTTGCTTTATTGGTTCTATTTAACAGATTTGGGGTAAAAAGCCTGGTATTCTATCTCATTCCGGGACTATTTTTATGGTATTTTATCCATCATTCTGGCATACACGCTACCATAGCAGGGGTATTGCTTGCTTTTACTATACCTACCAATAATTCTGATGCGTGTTCTCCTTTGGAGAAATTAGAACATTTCTTAGCAAAACCTGTAAATATGATCATCATGCCTATTTTTGCACTTGCCAATACCCTTATACATTTTGAAAAAGGTATGGTAGAAGGTTTGGGAAGTTCACTCGGCTTAGGAATAATTATAGGTCTTGTGGTAGGAAAAACGGTAGGCATATTTTCTTTTTCCTGGTTGTCCGTTAAATTAAAATGGGCTCAGCTTCCCTCTGGGGCACGGTGGCCTCATATATTAGGACTAGGAATGTTAGGAGGCATAGGTTTTACTATGTCTGTATTTATCGCCTTGTTATCCTTTAATGATGTTTATTTTCAATCAGAGGCTAAATTCTCCATCCTGATCGCTTCATTCTTTGCTGGTGTTGGCGGATATTTGATCCTGGTGAGTGTAAATGAGAAAAAAAGGACTAAAGCTTAACAATAATCTTACAATAGAACAGTTTAAAGCAATGTATTTAATTGTGTTCATCATGAAAACTCGCTCCAACAGCATAATGTCGCTTGTTCTTATCCGTATTCTTCATTTAGATCGCCTGGTTAGATGGTTCAACAAATAGGTTAAAAACCAAATTATACAATCCCAAAGGGCTAAAACTTAGATAAAAAACTTTAAAAACAAACTAATTGCCAGTCTGTTAGAAAAGTAAAAAAAATCTATCTATGAAAAATCTAAGTTTATCAATTTCGGCTGTAGCCGTTATTTTTACCCTATTTTCCTGCAATAGTGACGCTAAAAAATCCGAAAATGCAGTAGGTTTGGCAGGCACGCCTTCAAGCTATGATGCTTCAACAACCGTACATGACGCTTCTGATACCTCGTCAAACTTCAATACCACATTTGCGGTAAAAGCAGGTGCAGGAGGGATGATGGAAGTCGAATTAGGTACTATAGCTCAACAAAATGCAAAAAGCCCAAGAGTAAAAGGTTTTGGTGCTATGATGGTTAAAGATCATACAAAGGCAAACAAAGAATTAATGGCTTTGGCAACCAGCAAAGGCATTACAATCCCCTCTACGATGCCAGTTGAGATGCAAAATCACATTAACGAAATGAAGAAGATGAAGGGAGCTGATTTCGACAAACATTATATGAGTATGATGACTGACGATCATAAGGAAGACATCGATCTTTTTGAGAAAGCATCAAAAAACGCACCGGATGCAGATATTAAAGCTTTCGCAACGAAAACGCTTCCAGTTTTAAATACACATCTTGATTCTGCAAAAGCAATTAAAGACGCTGTTGACTAATATAATTCAATTTGTTTTTTAATTTAAAAATAATAAACCCTTCAAGTTGCAGCATTTGTTGTCGCTTGAAGGGTTTTTTTATGATTTCAATCCACCCAGCTCCTCAATAATTAAAGCGATTTAATGAATTATTATCCAATATTTTAACACAATAGGGCTATTATAAAGAATCATCACAATCAAGTTCCTCATTTAGAATCAATTTTGTAATTTTGCAAAGTGATTGCAATAAACAACCTTACCTTCGAGATCGGTGCGAGGGCATTATATGACGAAGCGAACTGGCACATCAAGCCAGGTGATAAAACCGGATTAATTGGAGCGAACGGAACAGGGAAAACTACCCTTCTTAAATTAATAGTTGGTGATGCTAAACCAACCAGCGGTACCATCTCGATGTCCAAAGACATTAAGATCGGTTATTTAAACCAGGATTTACTTTCATATCAATCAGATAAAAGCATTTTACACGTAGCAATGGAAGCATTTGCACGTCAAAATCAACTCCATGCTGAAATAGAACTCTTACTCAATAAACTGGAAACAGATTATTCGGAAGAAGTGCTGCATAAACTAAGTGACAAACAGCATGAGTTTGAAAATCTTGATGGATACAGCATTGAATTTAAAGCACACGAAATTCTTGCAGGTTTAGGATTTAGCGAAGACGATCAAAAACGTCAGCTTGCTGAATTCTCCGGAGGCTGGAGAATGCGTGTAATGCTTGCAAAGATATTATTACAGACTCCCGATATTCTTTTATTGGATGAGCCTACGAATCACCTTGACTTACCTTCCATCAAGTGGCTGGAAACCTATTTACTGGCATTCGAAGGATCGATCGTGATCGTATCGCATGACAGGTGGTTTTTAGATAAGGTAATTAACCGTACAGTAGAATCACGCAAGGGAAAACTGACTGTTTACGCCGGTAATTACAGCTTTTATCTGGAAGAAAAATCCTTAAGAGGAGAAATTCAGAAAGGTGAGTTTAAAAACCAACAACAAAAAATCAAACAGGAAGAGCAACTGATCAATCGTTTCCGGGCAAAAGCCAGTAAAGCTAAACTTGCCCAATCGCGCATCAAGATGCTCGATAAAATGGA
Organism: Arcticibacter svalbardensis MN12-7; assembly: GCF_000403135.1. GTDB lineage: Bacteria > Bacteroidota > Bacteroidia > Sphingobacteriales > Sphingobacteriaceae > Arcticibacter > Arcticibacter svalbardensis. The sequence continues at coordinate 12,691 of NZ_AQPN01000023.1, read as the reverse complement.
ACGTATTGAAGACGTAGATGATGAGAATCCAAGCGTTAACTTTTCATTCAAGTTCAGCAAGCAATCCGGCCGTCATGTAATCCGTATCGAAGACGTGAGCAAGGCCTACCCTTCCAACGTCATTCTGGATCATACCGATGCTGTGATTGAAAAAGGTGATAAAATTGCCTTAATCGGTGCCAACGGACGTGGTAAATCTACCTTACTACGCATTATCGCAGGTGTTGAACCTTTTGAAGGAGAGTGTATCACCGGACATAACGTAACAGAAACTTTCTTTGCTCAGCATCAGCTGGAATCATTGCATCTCGAAAATGCGATCCTGGAAGAACTGCAAGCTTTTGCACCTAAACATACAGACACTGAACTTCGTTCTATATTAGGAAGTTTCCTTTTTACAGGCGACGACGTATTCAAAAAGATTAAGGTACTATCAGGTGGTGAAAAATCACGTGTAGCACTGGCCAAAGCACTTACTGCCGACGCCAATTTCCTTATTCTGGATGAGCCTACCAATCACCTTGATATGCAATCGGTTAATATCCTGATTCAGGCACTTAACCAATTTGAAGGAACATTTATCGTGGTATCCCATGATAGGTATTTATTGGACAATGTAGCCAATAAGATCTGGTTTATCGAAGATCATAAGATTAAGATCTATCCAGGTACCTATGCGGAATATGAAGAATGGCAATCCAAACGTCCGGCTTATGTACCCAAACCTCAGGCTGTTATTCAGCCTAAAAAGGAAGAAAAGCCTGTCGTAAAAGCTTCTCATGCCCCGGATGAAAAAAGCAAACAGCTTAAAAAGCTGAACCACACTTTACAGCACGTTGAAGAACGAATAGCTGAATTAGAAAAGGAACTTGCTCAGGCAGAGTTAGTTTTGGGTCACGAAGACATTTACCAGGATAAAAAGAAACTGGATGCCGCCAATGCCACCTACCAAACCGTAAAAGCAACGCTTAAAATCACACAGGCGGAATGGGAAAGTCTTGCAGAACAAATCATGGAGCTTGAGTAAGCCACAAAACATATTTTTCAAATTGCCGGGAACTAAGCTTTATGCTATAGTCCTGGCTATTTTGCTTTACAGCAATTTGCAGCTTTGCGCGCAGGAAAAGGTTTTCAGCAACCAGGTATTTAGTGCACAGATTAAAACAGTTCAACTTTATAACAGCTACAAAGAGCAGTCGATGCCCGTTATTACGCTTCATTCCACTGAAGAGTTGCTCCTGAGCTTTGATGATTTACAAGCCGACCATAAAGATTACTATTATACCATTGAACATTGTGATGTCAACTGGCAAAGCAGTGAGCTCTCTCCTATCGACTATCTGGAAAGTTTTAATGAAGACCGGATCACGAATTATTTCAATTCATTAAATACCCTGCAACAGTATACGCATTACGAACTTCTGTTTCCAAATGCAAACATCAATCCTAAAATTGATGGTAATTACATTCTCAAAGTGTACGAAGATGGCGACCCCTCTAAGATTATTATCACCCGTAGATTTTATGTCTTATCCCCGCTTGCTACTCTTACTACCGAGATGGTCGCATCACCGAAGGTAATAAACCGTACTAAAAATCAAAAAATAAACATCACCGTCAATCACGCCCAATTACCTCTTACGAACCCATATACCGACGTTAAGCTGATCGTTAAACAGAATGGCCGTCCCGACCAACAGCAGACTGTTGACCGGCCTGCTATCGTCCGTCAGGACCAGCTGATCTACAATGACCTCAACACATTAGAATTTGAGGGAGGTAATGAATTCCGTAAATTCGACTTCAGGAGCCTGCGGTTACAGACCGAACGGGTAGATCGTATTTACAAAGATTCCGTAAACACGGTACAGCTCCTTCCCGATCTGCCCAATACCAACACCAAATATTCCTACTTATTTGATGAGAACGGCAACTTTTTTATCCGCAATCAAGATGGGCAGGATAATCGTATCGAAGCAGACTATGCCTACGTTACCTTTACGCTGGAATCGACAAAGCCCTCTCCCAAAGTGGACCTGTATCTTGTTGGTCAATTTAATAATTACCAGTTGAGTAGGGAAAACAAACTCACTTATGATGACAGCCGAAACCGATTTTATGGCTCCATCTATTTAAAACAAGGTTTGTACGATTATCAGTATGTATGGGCCAACTCTTCAAATAACGCGGAAACAAATTCCACTCCTCTTGAAGGGTCATTCTTTGAAACAAAAAATGCTTATCAGGCTTTCTTGTATTACCGCCGCCCCGGATCAAGATGGGATCAATTGGTAGGATACCAGGAATTCAATAAATAACAAACTCTATGACAGTTAGCTCCAAGCCCGCAATCAATTCATTCACCGTTATGAATGAGTTAGTATTTCCCAATGATACCAATCCGCTTCATAATCTTATGGGGGGACGATTACTCCATCTGATGGATATTGCAGCGGCAATTTCCGCACAAAAACACTCCAACCATATCGTAGTTACCGCTTCAGTAGATAATGTTTCTTTCAAACATCCCGTAAAATTGGGTGATGTAATCACTATTCAGGCCAAAGTAACCCGATCATTTCATACCTCTATGGAAATTCGGATTGAAGTATTTTCCGAAAATATACAGCCTAATAGCAGGATCAAAAGTAACGAAGCCTATTATACATTTGTAGCGCTTGACGATACCGGCAAAACAACGTTAGTACCAGAAATTATTCCAGAGACTGAAGAAGAAAAACAGCTTTATATTACTGCCCTTTCCCGAAGAGAACTTCGTTTGATCCTGGCAGGAAAGATGAAACCTGAAAATGCGACTCAGCTTAAAGCACTGTTCTTCCCTGAATTATAAGTTTTCGGGACCATATCAGGACTTCCAATCATGAAGCAAACGGCGGATAATGATAATCTGCCCGATATGATACGAAGTATGATCAGCAATTACCATCGCTTCCCGCAACAAAGTTTGACCGTCTCCATAGGGGATCGGTTCTACAAAGTGTAAGGTAGAGTTATTAAGTAATTCAAAAAACTCTAGTCTGTCCGCTCTAATCTGCTCCAGAGAGGAATCCCATTGACTATCCTCAATTTGATTAATAGGATCAGGCCAATACTCATCGGGCCACTTAGGCGAAACATGGTCCGATGATTTGCAAAATTGCAGAATATCCCATTGGGTAATGCGGATATGCTCGGTCAACTGCCAGATGCTGTAAGGCAAATCGTAAGCAATTTTAGTCCGCAATTCAGGAGGAAGACCTTCCACTGATTCTTCGAAAGAAACATGGGCGTTTCCTTTTTTTATTAGTTGAGTAAGTTCTGCAACAATGTCCTTGCTTCTAATATAATCCATACGAAAAATACAGCGATGTCTTTTTAATGTTTTATGAAGTTCAAAAAACAGGGCGTTTTATTAAGAGAGTGAACCCTGATAATCAAATATATACATAAATTTACAGTACGACAATAAGACCAAAAAATTAATCCCCGTTTCCTAATTCAACGATACGGTCAAATTCCTCAGCCTTTAATTGCATTACCGATAAGCGCCCTTGTTTAACCAAACCAATATTCTCCAAACGCGAATCTTTTTTGATCTCTTCCAATGTGACTGCCCTTTTAAGCTTTTCTAAAGGCGCCAGATCGACTACCACCCAATTCGGATCTTCAGTAGTAGGATCCTGATAAAACTCTTTAACCACCTTGGCTATCCCAACAACTTCCTTCCCTTCATTGCTGTGGTAAAAAAGAACCAAATCGCCTTTTTCCATGGCTCTCAGGTTATTTCTTGCCTGATAATTACGCACACCATCCCAAAAGGTGCTGCCATCTTCATTAAATTTATCCCAGCTATATTTATGAGGTTCAGACTTGACGAGCCAATGATTCATTCGTTTCTATGTTTAATTATTTATTTCTGTGTTTAATTCTGGTGAGAGATATTGAAGGCCCTATTTTGAGCACTCTTTCAGATTTTCGCACTAAGCTGTAAAACTAACAAATAGGTTGGAATTCGTTTATATTCGTGAAGAATCATTGCTTATTTAATACAATTGATGGAGGTTGTCTCATGACTCCAGCTTAGCCATCCACCCATTACTTTTGCTATTCCCGAAGTAAGCATTGAAAAAGCAATTGAAAGCGCAAAAAGACTAATGATTAAAGATATAGTTTCAGTAGAAATGGGTTTTTGTTCATTCAACTCCTTGTTTCCTAACAGCGTATACACATTAAAATAGTTTCCCCAGCCGGCAAACCCTAAAAACATGGGTGCAATTATCCATAATAGTAAATGGTCTATTTTCCCAAAAGAATACCAATAATTAGAACCAATTATACAGGTCAAAGAGAAAAAAAGAGAAGACCACTTGCACTGAATCCCCAAAAACATACCTATAAAAAAAACCAAGTTCAAAAAGGTAAGTACATTAAAAAAAATTCTTCCAGGAAAACCATTAAATAAATTGGAAAGACTAATGGTTGGTGGATTAAATAAATAATCGATACTATTTCCTTACCATGAATAGGAAGGAAGCCCCACAAAAACAATCACAATAAGACCGTATAATATTCTATACGCAGATAAATACTCAGGCTTTATATAGTAAGAATCAATTATCGCTTTAATTTTCATTGTTGAAATATATAACAGTTCGGTTTTGGTTAGCAATTACCGGCGGAATTAAATGCCCTTTCTTTACACTGTAATATCTGTTTGCTTTTATAAGTTCTAATCCTATAAAGTCTTGATTTGGATATATCTTCCTTAATTGGCCTATCGCATAACTTATAAAAGCCGACCTTCTTTGTCTTAATAAAGCACTTTTATTATACCCACTTTCTCTTTTTGATATCGTTTTCAAAAAAAAGTTTGCATGATCAGCATATAGATTTGAAAAAAAAGTTTCTTTGGATAATTTAATACTATGGTCTTTATTTGTTAAAGCGTATAATTGAACGTCCGGAAATTTAACCTCATCAACTATTTTAGGCGCATCAGAAAATGCGGGGAAGACTAATGAAGGGTATATGCTCACATACCGATGCAAAACAAAATGAAAACAAAGGGCTATAAAAAAACCCACAAATATATATTCAGACCGAGTTAGTTTTATCATGAAATATTCTTTGTCCTTTAGTGAGCGTATCAATTTTTCTCAAATTATCATTAACATCTACAACATGTGCATTATTAGCAGTCGTAGTTGTACTTACAAGACCAGATAAATTAGTGTCTACTAACAAATTTTCATGTATAAATGCTGTTAGTGCATAATTTCCTTCTTAAATAATGATAATAACAAATTATTATACTAACAAGCAATTGCATATCAATTTACTAATCATTTTGTTAGAATAATGGAAACAGAAGTTAGGTTATGAGAATATATCAGTATCCAACAAGATGGTATGAAAGATGGAATTGTCCAGATGATTTCATTTATTACTATCTTACCAGATCTATCTTCCTCCAAGGTTGTATAGATGTGTTAACCGATGCTAATAACCATGAGGCCATAACAAAAGTTCTCCCTATATCTGATTTAATTTTGTTTCACAGTAACCGGGACAAAAGGACAAATCACTTCTAAAAACAACCTATACCCCGATTAATTCGCAGATTTTAAAAGCTTATTAGGTGATGCTCTTTTACCAGCAGATCAAAGAAAAACATCTGCTTTGTATGATCCTGACGCAAGGGTTGGATTGGAATCTTCAGGTATATTGGGCCCGGTTAGTGTTAACCTATTTAACGATAAATAAAAAGGGTAGATGTTTTTAAAACCGTATTCTTAAAAACACCTACCCTTTATGTTACCTATTATCTTTTAGATTTTCGGCTGTAAGTTTACTCTTATCGATCTGGTAAGGTTTAAAATAAGTAGTACTGGTTTTCATGCAATATAATTTATCCATTTTGAGTTTTGCATTATTACTTCGAACCATAAAATGTTCATCCGATATTCCACTTATTTTTAAGGTTGCAAGCTGATTCACACGGGTATACAAACTTTGCGTAATGGAATTGATATCTGCTTTTGCATTGTCATTTACAAATACCTGAAGATAAGGCAGGTTGAACTCTCCTATTGTTTTAACGTAGGAGTTATTTGAGGCATCTATACGAAAGGGACTTTTTGCATAGACCACCACAGTGACAGGTTCTTTTTCATCGGAATTTATCAGGAGCGATATTCCATTTGTGGTTACCCTAGTTTTGTTAGGATCATAGGTATCTTTTATTACCACGGCCTCTTTATCTCTTTGAATCAAAAATACTTTTACGTTTCCCTTTATAATTATCTTTTTAATAGATGTTTTTTCGGGATTAGCTGCAAATACGTTCGCCAAAAAAGAAATACTGATGATTGCAATAACTACTAATGTTCTTAATAAATTTTTCATTTCTATAATTAAATTTTCAGATTGATTCCCAGTTAGAGGGAAATAGCTATTAAAGATCTTTAGGTTAAAAGACTGTACTTCAGCACTAATAATTAAAATTTCGGGTTTGTGATTTGCTGTCGGTATTTTAGGGCTGAATCATGAATCAGTCCCTCATGAGAGTACCGTCTTTGTAAAATTCTACTTGCTGGGGGCCGATAGCGAAATACTTAATTGGTTATAAAGGGTTGAAAACTTAAGTTGATTAGTTAAAGTTACATCGCTAATTAGCGATGTAAAATAGCTAGTTATAGTCAATTTGCAAGAAATATCGATTGTTCTTTCTTGCAAATATTGATTTGTTTAGGTTTATACCTACTGCCTTTAGTTAATAAAATAACATCAATAAATGATCGAAATGGCACAGTAAATAGCTTTATTTTAACATCAAAATTTCTAACCAATTTGAAAGATGAAATTTGAGATTTCTTTCCTGTTTTTATCCTTAACGATGATAACCCGGACAACGTTTTGGTTAAAGATTCCTTTGGTTAGAAAAGTAACAGTTTACAAAATTAAAGGGCAGGGATGACTCTTTCTTGTACAAAATTTACAACATATTATAGAATGTAATCTTAGGGATTAACAATGCTGTGACAGAGTATTCATAAACAGAATACTTCGGTAGCTTATATTTTACCAGTTAATACTGAATGTTCTGAAGCCTTCAGTTAGAGGAGATAGCAATTCAACTTTAGGAACCGAACCAACATGGGTTTTATATTTCCGAATCATTCCTACCAGAACTCCTCTTTCAAAATCTGCAGGGTAAGGACTTGTACATTCAATTAATGCTTCTTTCAATTCAGCATCGAACTTTGTTATCGTATAATGTCCTACTTCTCCATTACGATGATTCATTTGATAAACAACGTCAACTGCTCTTAAAGTCTGCTCAAGTTCTGTAAATTGAAGCCTGAAAGCGGCTTGTTCAGGAATAGACTTACCTAATGTGAATAAAGTATAGGGTCCATAACTATCAAACAATTCTGAAAAAGCATCAAGCCATTTCTGTTGTGGATACCAACCATCTGGCTGGATATCTTCGAGACCATGGCGTACCAGAAGTTCACGCATTTCGTCTTCATATTTAGGAATACCATATATAAAGCACATTATGGTCTGGCCTACTACCTCAACTTCTTCAGAATATGCTTTAAATTTCCCCATTGAATCCTAAATTATACGGTGCAACAATTAGATTTGTTACACCGTACAGGATATTTTATGGCTGTTTATATTAATGAACTGATTATAAACCCCTATTTTTTTTGAATCAGGCTAATTGCATAACCTCCACCCGGAGCACAATGTTGTGCTAGCTTAGACTTACTGGTTACTTCAACTTTCCGAATCGTATAAGCCTGTGGGTTAGTTTCATAGTGTGCATCCTTAGCATCAGCATAAATAGTGGCTATATACTTTTTACCCTTATCTAAAAATTTGAAGTCGATATTAGACATACGGCCGTTTTCATCACAGGTACTACCAACAAACCAATTATTTGTACCTTTTGCCTTACGTGCAATGGTGATATAATCACCAGGTTCTGCTTCAAGAGCCTTTGATTCATCCCAATCTACGGCTACATCTTCAATGAACTTGAAAGCGTCCAGAAACTTATTGTATGTTTCAGGTAAATCTGCAGCCATTTGCAATGGACTGTACATGGTCACATACAATCCTAACTGGCGTGCTAATGTAGTGTGAACAAAAGATTTATTTGTTGGATTATAAGCACTTACTCTGGTCTCAAAGATTCCCGGAGTATAGTCCATCGGTCCTCCTATCAAACGGGTAAATGGAAGAATTGTGGTATGGTCTGCATTATTACCCCCAAAAGATTCATATTCTGTCCCTCTAGCCGCTTCATTAGCTAAGAGATTAGGGTAGGTGCGACTTAAACCTGTAGGACGAACAGCCTCATGAGCATTTACCATGATTTTATATTCCGCTGCTTTGGTTATTGCATATAGATAATGATTATTCATCCATTGCCCGTAATGGTATTCACCACGGGGAAGTATGTTACCCACATATCCACTTTTAACCGCATTATATCCATTATCCACCATAAACTGATAGGCAGTATCTAAGTGGCGCTCATAATTACGAACAGATCCAGAAGTTTCATGATGCATGATGATCTTGATTCCTTTACTTGCAGCATAGCGGTGTAACTCTTTCACATCAAAATCGGGATAAGGAGTAACAAAGTCGAAGACGTAATCTTTACTTTTCCCAAACCAATCTTCCCATCCTTCGTTCCAACCTTCAACTAAAACGGCATCTAAATGATGAAGAGCCGCAAAATCGATATATTCTTTTACATGTTTGGTATTCGCACCATGTTTACCATGAGGTTTCACTTTAGAGTAATCAGTTACCCCCAATTGTACGGCTGGCAAATCAGTATAAGACCACTGACTCTTTCCAGTAATCATTTCCCACCATACACCAACATATTTAATAGGTTTAATCCAGGATGTATCTTTATACTTCGTTGGTTCATTCAGATTTAATATCAATTTAGACTCTAAAATATCACCTGCCCGATCACTTACCAGAATAGTTCTCCAGGGAGATTGGCAAGGAGCTTGCATATTTCCTTTATCACCAATGGCATCAGGAGTAAGATGAGCTTGCAGTACAAAGTTTTTATCATCCAGATCCAATGACATAGAAGAGTAATCCACTAATGCAGCCTCATGGATATTGATGTACAAACCATCCTTACTTTTCATCATCAGTGGTGTTTGCACCCCAGTTGGCGAAAACGTATGCTGTGAAGCATTAGAAGTAACAGCCGCTTTCATTTTGCCCCTTACTTCCGAAAGATTCGAAGTAACTGTGCTGTATTCCTGGGTATCATAATCACCCGGAAGCCAAAAAGCCTTGTTATCCCCTGATAGCGCAAACTGCGTTTTTTCCTCCTTAATAATAAAGTAGTTCAGGTTGTCCTGCATGGGAAACTCATATCTGAATCCTAAACCATCATTAAACAAACGGAAACGAATTCGAATAAACCGATCTTTTTGAGCTTTTTGAGTCAGGGTAACGGTCAATTCATTATAGTGATTCCTGATGGTCTTTTGTTCTCCCCAAACGGGATTCCATGAAGTGTCTACAGTAGCTGTTTTTGTATCCGATAAGGTAAAGCCATCCACAAATGAGGGAGCATCTTTAACCTCTATACCTAGTGATCCAGGTTTTAAAACAACCTTCTTTTTATAAGTTAGCTGATAATAAGGCACGCCTTCTTTCAACTCAAACTTCATGGAAAGATTTTTATCCGGTGATACAAGTACCTGTGCTTGCACAAGTAACGTCAACATATTAAAAGCTAATCCTAATACTATTATTTTACGCATGGTTTAATTTTATACAGATACAAGTACCTGATCTTTAAGGTTTATTATTTGTATTTCCTAACAATTATTCAATCAACTTAAATGCAAAACTTAATTTTTTATCGCTTGAGTGAGAACCAATAATTAAATGATAATCACCCGGTACCAATCTTAATTCTTTCTTTTCAGTACTCCACTTTTTTAAAGCTTCAACAGGAATCTCTATATTTAATTCCTTTGAACCCGCTTTATTAATAAACACATGGTCGAACTGCCGAAGCTCTTTTAACGGCAACACAGTGTTGGTTTGAGGATATTCAATATAGGCCTGCACTACTTCGGAACCATCCATTAAACCAGTGTTACTTATTTTAATGGTACAGCTAATTTTATCCTTTCCCTTATATTCCTTTTTTGCAGGCTGCTGCTTCCATGTGTATGCAAATGTAGTATAACTTAAACCGTAGCCAAATGGATATAAAGCTTTTCCTTTAAAATACCGGTACGTACGATTATCCATACTATAGTTTTCAAAAGCAGGAAGATCCGCATCTGCCTTATAAAAGGTAACGGGTAAACGGCCTGAAGGATTGTAATCACCAAATAATACATTAGCAATAGCAGTACCAGCAGACTGGCCACCATACCATGCATTGACGATTGCAGGAATATGCTCTGCCTCCCACGGAATTGCAATAGCACTCCCCGTCATCATTACAAATACAACTGGTTTTCCTGTTTCCTGTAATGCCTTCATTAAACGGGTTTGAACACGGGGTAATTGAATAGAAGTCCGGTCACCACCATTAAAACCTTCATAGTCTACTTTCATTTCTTCCCCTTCTAATTGGGGTGAGATTCCACCAACGAACACGATAACATCTGCATCCTTCACCCGATTGACCAATGCCGCAAAATGAGCTTTTTCATTTGAGCCAACTCCACTTGAGTCCTTACCTTCTCCCTCAAAATCATTGGTGAAATTAATAGCAGCTTCATAAGTGACCTCAACCTGATTTCCTACTTTCTCTTTAATCCCTTTTAATGCCGTAACGATATTGGATGGCGTTCCATTGTAATTTCCCAATATAGAAATGGAGTTGTCTGCATTAGGGCCCAACACAGCAATTTTCTTAATATTCTTACTTAAAGGAAGCGTATTGTTTTCATTTTTGAGCAACACAATAGACTCCTGAGCCATTTTTAGAGCATGAGCCTGATGATCTTCACTTTCAATCACGCTTTTAGGTGTTTGAGCATATTGTACCATCGCTACCGGATCAAACATCCCTAAACGAAAACGAATCATAAACAGTCGTCGCACCGACACATCGATCTGACTTTCAGTAATGATTCCCTGTTTAACAGCATCAACCAATGCCAGGTAAGCACTAGTACCACAATCAATATCAGTACCATGAAAAACAGCATCAGCAGATGCACTGGCTGCATCAGGGTGTGTTTTATGATTTTTAAAAAAGTCATCAATAGCCCAGCAATCCGAAGTAACATAGCCCTTAAATTTCCATTGATTCCTAAGAATATCCATCATTAACTGATCACTACCACAACAAGGCTGACCTTTAAAAGCATTATAAGCACACATCACTCCGGCCACACTAGCATTTACTACTAATTCCTTAAAAGCAGGCAAGTAGGTATCCCATAAATCATAATCGCTTGGAGATACGTCAAACACATGGCGTAATGACTCCGGACCACTATGTACGGCATAATGTTTAGCACATGCAGCAGCTTTTAAATACTTGGGATCGTCCCCCTGAAGTCCCTTTACAAAAGACTTTCCTAATGTGCCGGTCAAATAAGGGTCTTCCCCGTATGTTTCCTGTCCCCTTCCCCAACGCGGATCACGAAAGATATTAATATTAGGCGTCCAGTAAGTTAAACCCACATATCGTTCTCCTGCCTTTCCAGATGCAATAGCATCATTATATATTGCTCTGCCTTCTAAAGCGGAATAATCGGCCATCCGATTTAAAGCATCAGGATCAAAGGTGGCAGCCATAGCAATAGCCTGAGGGTAAACCGTAACATGATAAGAGGTACGTGCCACACCATGAAGAACTTCATTCCACCAATTATATGCAGGGATACCTAGCCTGGGAATAGCTGGCGCAGTATTCATCATTTGTGCTACTTTTTCTTCCAGGGTCAACTGACTGACCAAATCTACAGACCTTTCTTCGAAAGATAGGTTTGTTTTTTGAAACTTGTAAGTCTGTTTCTGACCAAATAATAAGGTGTTAAAAAGTATAAATACTAAAATAAATAAAAAAGATTTTCTCATAATTCATCTTATTAACAACAGCGGTTAGCCTGTACAACATAGAAAAGAATTTTCCTGTATATCATCTTTTCTATCAATAAAATTAAGCTAATATAGACCATTCATCGCTTATAATAACCAGATAAAAGATAAGTAAATCTACTAACTCAGTCTAGATCATAATAAGGGTTTTAAATCTTCTAAACAGGTTAAAAAACAGTGAAGAAATCCTTAAACACATGTATTCAATACAAATCTCTTAGAAGAAATTCCTATTTCTCTTTTTTCGAAAAAAACTATCCTCCTATGCCTTAACCCTTCAGCTCTATGTGCCTAATTTATTTCTTTTTATTGACCTCTGTTCTCAATCTACATCCTATATTTGCAATCCTTTATGCCCGAGTGGCGAAATTGGTAAACGTTGCGGCCTCAGAAGCCGTTGGGAGTTTCCCTTGAGAGTTCGAGTCTCTTCTCGGGCACTAAAGTATAAAGGTTAATATGTCCGGGTGGCGAAATTGGTAGACGCACCACCTTGAGGGGGTGGCGCCTGTACGGGTGTGTGAGTTCGAATCTCATCTCGGATACAAAAAAAAGGGTTACACCATCTGCT
>NZ_AQPN01000022.1 GCF_000403135.1 Arcticibacter svalbardensis MN12-7 | reverse complement strand
GCTATATTTAACCCCTGTGCAGCCTTTCAATAAAAGCTCCGCTTCTTCCTGATTTACCGATTCATTCATCCCCATTGAAAACAGATAATCCAGCGAATCCGTATGCATCTTATGAAAAGAGATGAAAATTTTCTGACCCTTAATTTCCTCTGCTATAAGTGGTTGCTTAAGTAGCATTGCCCGCAGTTGAGAGATCTCAACACTCTGTTTTTCTCCAATCAATTCATCAAAAAGATCATAATCTTTTATGATGTCATAGAAGTAGTCATCATTGCTGAAGTTGACAATCAGTGTGGCGTCCGAAGGAATATATTTTAATACTTTTGTATTGTTATTTGAATTACCTGTTAGCTCTGAGAAATATTTTACCGCAATAACTGCGATAGCGATTAACAAAACAGAACTTAGAATTATTATTTTCTTCATCGTTTGCTTACAAACTTAGATAATTTTGCCTTTAACTGGATAAGAAAAAGCTTTTGATTTTATCAAAAAATTAGAATAAAATTAAAGCTTGTATAAATTTACAAGAGGATTAAAACAGGATGACTACATTAGCACTTTAGATCATTTATGAACAGAAAAATTATCATAACAGCCTGTATTTTCGGAATCATCGCTGTGATATCAGGAGCCTTTGGAGCGCATGGATTAAAACAACTAATTGCACCTTCTGATCTTGAAAACTGGAAAACAGCTGTTAACTATCACTTTTATCATACCCTGGTGCTACTTTTTTTATCCGTAGTACCACTTAAGAGCAAGTATACCAATCTTTCCTATTACACTTTTTTATTGGGAATAATCTTTTTTTCCGGATCCTTATATCTTCTGGCTACCCGCTCTATAACAGGTCTTCCTGTCAGTGTACTGGGTCCCATCACTCCATTAGGCGGATTAATGTTTATACTAGGTTGGGTGTTTTTATTACTGGCTGCAATTAAAAATAAATAATGCTTGAATTTAATGAAGCCCCCGGCGAACATAGAACCTTTTTTATAGAAGTAATACTACCACTTTCTATTTCCCGAACATATACCTATCGGGTACCGCAGTCGTTTAATCAACAAATTGAAGTAGGAAAACGTGCTGTGGTTCAATTTGGTAAAAGTAGAATTTACACCTCTATCATCTATTCTATCTCAGAAAAAGCTCCTTCTTTGTACGAAGCCAAGTATATTATAGATATCCTGGATGATACACCGATAGTAAATGAAAAGCAAATAAAACTTTGGGAATGGATTGCCTCTTATTATATGTGTACAATCGGGGAGGTGATGCAAGCGGCTTTACCTTCTGCCTTAAAATTAGCCAGCGAAACCAGGGTCATCCTGTTGAAAGACGCTGAATACGATAAAGCTGATTTAAACGACAAAGAATTCTTGATAATTGATGCCCTGGAGATCCAGCCTGAGCTCAAGGTAAATGAAATTGTTAAACTCTTAGGTCAGAAGTCTGTTTTTAAACTTTTAAAGTCTCTGTTTGACAAAGGAATTATCCATATATCCGAGGAAGTAATTGAACGGTATAAACCCCGGATGAAATCATTTTATCGTTTAAATCCTTTTTATCAGGACGATGCAAACAGAAAGGCTTTATTTGCCGTCTTGGAACGCAGTCCAAAACAGCTGGATGCTTTCCTCGCCTTTACTAAGTTAAGCCGTTCCAATCCGGCTGTTCTCAAAAAGGAGATCATGGAAGAATGTGGTTGTAGTGCCGCCATTATAAAAACGCTCGTTGATAAAGAAATTCTGATTCAGGACAGTATAGCCGTAAGCCGCCTGCCTGAAGGAGATACTGACATAGATGAACATTTTCTTTTAAGTCCTAAACAAGAAGTGGCTTATGAAGAATTACATACTCAATTTACTCATAAAGAAGTCGTATTGCTTTATGGAGTCACATCTTCCGGTAAAACCCAGCTGTATGTACGCCTCATTGAAGAAAATCTTAAGCAAGGGAAACAAGTGTTATACCTCCTTCCTGAAATAGCACTAACCACACAGATTGTAGAAAGACTCAAGAAATTCTTCGGAAATGCCATTGGAATCTATCATTCCAGAATGGGCGATAATGAGCGTGCAGAAGTATGGTCAAAGGTATTAAAGAACGAGTACACTATTATTCTTGGGGCACGATCAGCTGTTTTTCTGCCCTTTTCGAACCTGGGTTTAATCGTTATCGACGAGGAACATGAAACCTCCTATAAACAGCAGGATCCTGCTCCCCGTTATCACGCACGAGATACCGCTATCTACCTGGCACATCTTCATCAGGCTAAAGTGCTGCTTGGATCCGCAACGCCTTCCCTCGAAAGTTTTTATAATTCAAAAACCGGAAAATATGGTTTTGTTCAGCTCTCTGAGCGTTATGGAGAAGCAGGGCTGCCTGAAATCCAAGTGGTCAGTATTGGTGATGAAACGAATAAAAAGACTATCCAGAATAACTTTACGAGTGTTTTAATTGATGCCATCAGGGAAAATCTGGAGAAAAAAGAACAGGTAATCTTATTTCAGAATAGAAGAGGATATACACCTATGTCTATCTGTCGCACCTGTGGCTATATATCAAAATGTATCCATTGCGATGTTAGTTTAAATTATCATAAAAGTACGCATCAACTGCACTGTCATTATTGTGGCTATAAGCAGGATATTTTATCTGTTTGTCCTGCATGTGGTTCGGTTCATATCGAGCCCAAAGGGTTTGGTACCGAAAAGATTGAAGACGACTTGAAATATATTTTTCCCGATGCCCGTATCGCTAGAATGGACCTCGATACCACGAGGGCAAAACACAGCTTCCAGCATATATTGACAGAGTTTGAAGACCAGAAAATTGATATCCTGGTAGGTACGCAAATTGTTGCTAAAGGTCTTGACTTTAGTCATGTAACCCTAATCGGGGTAATCAATGCCGATAGCTTATTAAACTTTCCTGACTTCAGGGCTTTCGAAAAAAGCTTCCAGATGTTATCCCAGGTAGGAGGAAGAGCAGGTCGCCGTGATAAAGCCGGAAAGGTTATCATTCAGGCCTACGATGTAAGACACCGGGTTATTGACCAGGTAATTCATCATAACTATGAAGGCCTTTTTAAAACAGAAATTCAGGAAAGGCAGAACTTTAAATATCCGCCCATTTACAGGATGATCCGTCTTGATATTAAACATAAGGATCAGGCTGTATTAAATAACGCTTCACAACGTTTTGCATCAGCCATTAAGAAAGATCTGGGAAGTCGTGTACTCGGTCCTGAAGATCCGATGATCACCCGCATCCGTAACCTTTATATCAAAACTATTTATGTCAAGATTGAGCGGAATGGAATTCCTGTTTCAAAAGTCAAAGACTATCTCAAGACCGCATTAATTGGTTTTGAAGCGGATAAATTAAATAAAGGAACTTTTATCCAGGTTGACGTTGATCCGTATTAAAGACAATTTTATAAACCTGATTCCTACACTGCTACCATGATCCCGTCTGAAAATAGCGCTTTTTTATAGAAATAAGCTTATTTTTGAAAAAGGATGGCTTACAAGTTTGTTGATAATTACAGAGAACAGGGTGCTCGGAAAAAGTTAGTGAATCTGCTTAAAGAAGAAAGAAAGATTGAAGACACTAACTTATTAGATGCAATAGGCAAAGTTCCAAGGCATTATTTCTTTGATGAGACGTTTTGGAGTCAATCCTATCGTGACATCGCTTTTCCAATAGGAGAGGGCCAAACCATTTCTCAGCCCTATACCGTAGCCTATCAAACTCAATTACTTCATGTCAGCGAAGGGGATAAAGTATTGGAAATCGGAACAGGATCTGGTTATCAAACTTGCGTCTTATTAGAGCTGGGAGCTTCTGTATATACCATCGAGCGACAGGAAAAACTGTATCACAGAGCAAAATTATTCCTCAGTAAAATGGGCTATCATCCTAATTTTTTCCTGGGTGACGGATCAAAGGGCATTCCCGAACACGCACCATACGATAAAATCCTGGTTACTGCCGGAGCTCCATTTGTTCCCGAAATTATGCTCAAACAACTCCGTATTGGAGGTACATTGGTTATCCCTGTAGGCGATGAAAAGAGTCAGAAAATGATTACCATAATTCGCGTTAACGAAAATGACTATGAAAGAATCGAGCTGGATACTTTCCGTTTCGTTCCCCTGGTAGGCGATCAGGCCTGGTAATCAATCACCAAAACTATTGTTTCATCGCTCTGTTCAATTCAATCTTACTCTCTCTGTCCTTAATGGTATCCCGCTTGTCGAACGTCTTTTTACCCTGAGCCAGACCAATTTCAAGCTTAGCAAAACCACGTTCACTAATAAATAAAGCAAGTGGAACAATGGTATAGCCCTTTTCTTCGCTTTTATCCTTCAGCTTCTTAAATTCCTTTTTCGTTAGTAATAACACCCTGTCACGCTTTGATTCATGATTATAGAACGACCCATGCGAATACTCGGCAATGTGCATGTTTCGTATAAATAGTTGATTATTGCCCAGGAAAGCACAAAAAGCATCATTGATATTGGCCTTACCCTCTCTTACTGACTTAATTTCAGTACCCAGAAACTGGATTCCAGCTACAAACTTATCGAGTATATTATATTCAAAGTATGCTTTTTTATTTCGGATATTAACGTTCATTTTGTTTTGTGGTTGTTATGTAGACGTGTCAAACAATCATTATGTTTTCCGCAAACTTTTGCGAAACAGTATTTAATTGATTATCAATGAGAATTTCTATAGTCCCATCATAACCTTGCCTGGATAAAACCTTTATCGGCGTGTTTAGCTTTAAGTTCAACTGACTTACATATTGCAAAAAAGCCGGTGTATTATCCCTAACAGCTACCATTTTACAGGTATAACCCGGTTCAACTTCGGCAAGTGACTTACGGGACAATGGTTTAATAATTCCTTTTGAATCCGGTATAGCATCTCCATGAGGATCAAATTCAGGGTACCCAAGAAAATTATCTAGTTTGTCAATCAGCTTTGCTGAATGAATATGTTCAAGCTGTTCGGCCACTTCATGCACTTCATCCCAACTGAAATCAAGCTTTTGAAACAAGAAAGTCTCCCATAACCGGTGTTTCCTTAATATTTCCAAAGCATTTACTCTACCCTCTTCTGACAAAGTAATTTTACCATACTTTTCATAATCGATCAGACCCTTCTCTTTCAACTTCCTTAACATGTCTGTTGCCGTAGCAGGCTTCACACACATATAAGAAGCTAATTGATTCGTTCCCGCCTCATTATTGTGCTCTGTCTCATACGTAATATGGAACAGCGCTTTAATATAATTCTCTTCTGTAAAAGAAAGCATGTTACAAAAATACAAAAACCTTAGCCTTTTAAAAGTTCTACAATTTTTTTACGGTTTCCTACTATCCATACGATGTCTCCGGCTAACAAGGTAAGGGTGGAGTCCGGATTTAAGATCCGTTCATTAAGGCGCTCAATTCCAACAATTAAACCTTGTGTTTTCTCCCTAACACCTGAATTTCGAATGGTTTGATTACATACCGGAGACTTCGAAGTAAGTACTATTTTTTGAAGTTCCAAGTCTTTTTTAGACGATTGAATAGTCTCATTGTACTGATCAGAAACCTCAAGTTGTGCCTTTAGAGCAGCAATCTGATCATCTGTGCCAATCACCGTCAACTGATCATTGGGGTAAATGCGCTCATTTCCTGAAGGTGTTGCAATAAACAGATTTCCTCTTTCTATAAGCGCAATATTTACGCCATGTCTTTCTCTGATTGCTAATTCAATCAAGCTTTTACCGACCAATTCTGATTCAGGCGAAACAATGAGTTCGGTTAAATGGGCATCCCAAGGGACGAGATTGGGACGTGTTTTATCCATACTATTTTCCCTGTCGTTTAAGTTAAGCAGAAATCGGTTTTCCAGCCTTCCGTAAAATACCTGAAGCTTTTTTGAAAAGATGAATACCACCACTAAAATAGTGAGGATCGCAATAATAATAGCAAGGTTAGTATCCAGAACAATGGTTAATAAGAATACAAGGTATACAATTGCTAATGACACCCGTAATACTTCCAAAGCAACCAGCGGCCCTCGACTATACTTTTTATTTAGCCACAAATGCGCATAAGCTCTTTTTTCAATCCTTCTTAATGCAAATGCCCATAGAAATGGAGCCATCAGTATAAAGGAAATGATTATGGTCAAGCCAGTACCTTTAATTCCATTTGTTATGTTAGTGATTATAAAAGGATGCAGATAATGCTGAACCACATACAAAATAGCTATTAAAATGACAGAGTGAATAAGGAAATTTGTGAAATATGATTTTAAAAGAATCTTCCAGTCACTCGTTTCCGAAATCCCTTGTGTGCTGGAACTATATTTATTCAAAGTAGTGATCCATTTTGTAGGAAGGATCCGCTCCAGGTACTCTGCAAAAGGCCCTGATGCTTTAATCATATAAGGTGTTGTAAACGTTGTAATGGCAGATACCGCAACAGCAACAGGATAAAGAAAAGAGCTGGTTACATTTAATGTTAATCCTAAAGTGGCAATGATAAAGGAGAATTCCCCTATTTGAGCCAGGCTCATACCTGACTGAAGGGAAGTTCTTAAGGTTTGTCCGGATAACAGTGCTCCAATCAACACACTGATCGGTTTACCAAAAATGGAGACCATAGTCAGGATGACAATAGGAATGGCATAATTAATCAATACAGAGGGGTCAATTAACATTCCGACGGAAACAAAAAATACCGCAGCAAAAAGATCTTTGACCGATTTAGTAATATGCTCAATTCTTTCGGCCATAGTAGTTTCAGCTAATATAGAGCCCATTATAAAGGCACCAAGGGCAGGAGAGAAGCCAACTTGTACGGCCAGCATCACCATCAGCAGACACAGTGCGATAGATACAATCAGCATCGTCTCATCATTCATCAACTTATGTGTCTTTTTAAGAAATGTTGGGATCAGAAATATTCCCCCTATAAACCATAGGATTAGAAAAAAACCAAATTTTAAAATAGAAAATAGCATTTCTGAGCCTTCAAACTCTCTACTCACAGCCATAGTTGAAAGTACCACCAAAAGCAATATGGCTACCAGATCTTCAATAATCAGTACACCGAAGACAAGGTTGACAAACTTTTTATGCTTGATTCCAAGTTCATCAACAGCCCTTATAATAATTGTCGTGGAGGAAATGGCTAACATACCACCCAGAAAGATGCTGTCCATTGTAGACCAACCCAGCAACATACCTGCTGTATATCCTAAAGAAAACATGATACTCACTTCTGTAATTCCAGTTACCGAAGCTGCCCCTCCAACTTTCGCTAATTTCTTGAAACTGAATTCTAGTCCAAGGCTAAATAATAAAAAGATCACACCAATTTCTGCCCATGTAGAAATACTAGCTTCATCACTTACAGAGGGAAAAAAATTAAAATGAGGCCCTACCAATAAGCCAGCAATGATATAGCCTAATACAAGAGGTTGTTTAATCTTCTTAAAAAGGAGTGTTGTAAATGCCGCAGCGGCAAGAATTAATCCGAGATCGGTTACAAGCTGTGGAAGATGGATCATAGACGATTTTTCAGGTCAAAAGGTTGCCCTTTCAGAAATGAAAAAAGCGATAAGAAAAATAAAGCGTATAAAAATCCCCAACCCTGCATATTGCTAATATACAAAATTAGCGTTAAACCTCTAATTGGGCATTAACCCAATCTGAGTTTTTAATTTAATGTACCATTTTATTTGCACAGGCAGAACTGGCAAATGCTTCAGGTTTGGCTTTAAACACGAATCCCATACTGAGTATGTATCCCATCGCATCATGAAGAGCCTGGTTTGACTTAAACATCGGATTTGTATTGATATCCGCATGTACTTCCAGATCGACATGATACAGGTCCAGCAAGTCGCATAGTGAATAAGCTACCTCAATAGACTTCTGCACCTCTGTTAACATGCGTTCTTTGATACTCATCTTAATGGAACTGCGGTCCTGATGGATGAACATGAATGCTCCCTTCTTTTCCCGAATGAATACGATTACTGTGGCATAATCCGTAACAGGTCCTTTCACCTGCGAATCTGTGCCAATACACACTTTTAATTTGTTTCCTTGTCTATACTCTCTTTCAATTGCGTTTTCCACTGCCTCATGTATAGAACTAGGGATAATTTCTCCACTAAATTTTTTCCAGGTCATGATTTTACGATTACATATATGAAAGAACAAAAACTTAAAAAGCAATTGTTGATCCTGATATAAAGGTAGTTAAAAGGAGATACACAATAGGTTTAATTTTTGTTAACATATTAACAAACTAATCTTGATCAGGATTCGGCATTAAGGATCGGAAAAACAGTAAAGACGCTATCATTCAATATTAAGGGTGCTGTGTCCTTTCAGATGTTGCAGGTAGATACCCATAATCTATTAATTCACTGAACTCTTTGATCACTCTGGTATTTCCACTATCCATTAAAATAACCGTTGATGATATATCTAATACATTTTTATAATCATGATCAGTAATGATGAAGCCCTTATTTTTTGAATGTTCTTTAATTAGCTCTTTAATGATTTCAATATGTAATGGAGAACTCCCATTAAACGGTTCATCAAGCAATACATATTTTACATTGGAATGAACCACTAGCAATATCTCCATTATTCTTTTTTCACCTCCTGATAACTGATTCACTTTCTTTTGCAAAAAAGGTATGATTAAATCATTCCCCATTATCAGGGCAGCATTTTTTGTATCACAAAAACAGCGGATGATATTTTTGATCTTAACATGGTTAGGCAGGAAATTGTCTTGAGCTAAATAGTGAATTAGTTTTCTCTTTTGATATAGTGAATCTATCTTTCTATCATCGACTTTAATGAATTTATTATCGGCACTTAAAGACCCGAAAATTATCTTTAATAAGGTAGACTTTCCCGATCCATTTCTTCCTAAGAGGGCAATAATCTGCCCGGGCTTACAAGAGATGAAAATATCATTGAGGATTTGTTTATCTCCAAATCGTTTTCTAATGCTATCAACGTGTAGTTCGCTCATATCAGCATAAATAACATTCCTATAATTGTGCTAATAACCAGTGTGTTCGTCCATAAAATAAACTTACTAAGGCCTATGTTGTAATAGAAGTAGTATTCATTGGGGTTTCTAAGTTCATAAGTAAGGTAATGGAATGTTGGAGTTAAAAATATATAGGAAACTCCTATACCAACTAGAAAATGGCTTGCTGCTGTCATTAAACAGGATAGCGCAATTGAAACGACTAATGAAGGGATAATGAGTTTTATATAAAAAAGCCATAGACCATAAACTATACGCATCCTTTACTATTTTAAAAAGCCCAATATAGATAATAAAAAAGAGGTTGATCAATTTTAAAATAGATACAACCTCTTTTTTATGTTAATGATTAGCGAGCCTAAACTCCCAGATCACTCATAATAGCATCAACCTTCACCTCAAGCTCCTGGCTTTTTTGCTCATATGCTAATTTATCCTGTAAAGGTGTTTTAACGCTGCAATAGAACTTAATCTTAGGCTCTGTACCAGATGGACGGGCAGAAATAATACTGCCATCCTGAGTCACAAATTGCAACACGTCTGATGTAGGAAGATCAATAGGAGTTTTTATTCCTGTTATCAAGTCCGTTTGAACACTAAGTTCATAATCTTTCAAGGTAATTACATTTGAACCACCCAAAGAAGTAGGAGGAGTATTACGGAACCGCTCCATCATAGCCTTGATCTCTTCGGCGCCGGTTTTACCCTTCTTGGTTACCGAAACTAATTTTTCCTTATACAGGCCATATTGTAAATACATATCCAATAAGGCATTGTATAAACTGCTGCCATTGTTTTTATAAAAAGCAGTCATTTCAGCAATAAATGCAGCAGAAACCACGGCATCTTTATCCCTAACCAGGTCGCCGATCAGATACCCATAACTTTCCTCACCTCCACCAATGAAAACCTTCTCGTCTTTAAAACGGGTAATGAGTTCACCAATATATTTGAATCCGGTTAAGGTATTGTAACACTCTACATTTTTAGCTTTTGCTATCTCATCGATTAAATAAGAGGTAACAATCGTTTTAACAATGTATTCCTTACCGGTGAACAGGCCTTTTTGAGCCCATGCAGTCAAAAGATAATTGATCAATAAACTTCCGGTCTGATTTCCATTCAATAGAATGAACTCTCCATCATTATTTTTAATAGCAATCCCAATCCGATCCGCATCAGGATCAGTAGCCATAATCAAATCCGCATCCACTTCTGCACCTTTTTCCAGCGCAAGCGTTAATGCTTCTTTTTCTTCTGGATTCGGATAAATTACAGTTGGGAAATTACCATCTGGTTTAACTTGTTTTTCAACCAGGTGCACATTGGTAAAACCGAATAGGGCTAAAGCCTTTGGAATTAATGTAATTCCTGTCCCATGAATAGGAGAATATACGATTTTAAGATCCCGTTGTTTTGCGATAGCATCCGGAGATATGCTCAGCTTAATAATTTTGCTCAAGTAAAGCTCATCCATTTCTTCTCCCAGAAGTTCAAGATGTCCCGGCAGAGGCATGAATTTTACATCATCTATGCTTTTTATGGCAGAAACTTCTGTCATCACATCGGTATCTGCAGGACTCACAAACTGTCCACCGTCATAACCATATGCTTTATAGCCATTGTACTCTTTTGGATTATGAGATGCCGTTAACATCACCCCACTTTTACATCCCAGTTCCCTTATAGCAAAAGATAGCTCAGGAGTAGGACGTAATTCCTGAAAGAAATAAACATAGATGCCATTAGCAGCAAACACGTCAGCCGTAATTTCAGCAAAGAAAGCAGAATTGTTTCTGCAGTCATGTGCAATGGCGACTTTAATCTGCTCTTCTGGATATGTTTTTTTAAGAAAATTAGCTAAACCCTGTGTTGCCGAGCCAATCGTATATTTGTTTATACGGTTTGACCCTGGTCCCATTAGTCCACGCAGACCACCTGTTCCGAATTCAAGATCTTTGTAAAAAGAATCCGTTAATTCGGTAAAAGACTTTTCATCTAATAAGGTTTGAATCTGTTGTTTCGTTTCATTATCATAGCTTCCCTGAAGCCACTCATTAATTTTGTTTAGAACAGATGGCTCTAATTCCTGCATAATTAAAAGATTTAAGTATTTCTAGTTTATAATACATTGTACGCGTATACTAGCACAAGGTAAAATTAAACTAGTTGTTTTACAAAGCAAACACTTAAACGATAAAAAGCACAAATAATATTAATGAGTAATGATTTTTATTGAAGAAAGAGAATCCAGGGAATGTTTAATATCCATCATGTGATGATGAAGCATAGTCTGTAACTTAATATCGCTGGATATATTAGAGAGCGCAGAATCATACTTACGCAGGGTCTGTTTACCTTTTTGCATACCCCAACGCATCAAAGCCTGACTATCATGCTTAACAATGGTATTTTTAAACGCTTCCCATGCAGCCGGATCTGGACACTGTGGAAAGTTGAGTTCATTTAACCGGCAATTTGACCGAAGTAAATACGAACGGATTCCAACAATATGTTCCCCTCTCATCCATAAATATTTGGCAAAAGATGATTTTAATGAAGGAACCTTCACAAGATCAATAGCCTGATCATAAAATCTGGTTTCATTCAAACTGTGAATTAATAAATGCCTTAGATTTATAATTAAGATATCATCCATATGATTTCGATGGTTTAAAATGGTTCTACATAATGCTATTGTAACGTAAGGCCGATCTTATTATTTTATAAAACTTTTAATTGCCTTATTTTGGTTTTGATCTTTTGCAAGATAAAATATTTTTAGCTGCTTAATGAACCTAATTGCTTGATTTAATGCTTTGTATTAAAATTGTTACCCGTTTTAAGTACTTTTCAATCTTCTTATACAGGTGATACAAAAACTATTATGTCCCTGTTAAGGCTTACCTTTAATTGATGAAACCGGACTATTTTCTTTTAATTTCCATATTGATGCTGGGGATGTATTTTAGTGTATCCACTAAAAAGCTGACCGTTGGAGCATCATTAACCGGAGGTATAATTGGGTTGCTCCTGTTTGCAGGAATCGGATATGGGGGCTTGCTTACGATGGCATCATTTTTTATTATAGCCGTTATTGCCACTGCCTGGAAACTCAAAGAAAAAGTTTTGGCAGGCCTTTCCGAAACGAATAAAGGCAGAAGATCAGCCTTTCAGGTACTCGCAAATGCAGGAGTACCGGCTTTTATTGCAATCTTTGCCTTTTTTTATCCATCTAATCAGTTCATGTGGGAGGTGATGTTAGCCTCTTCATTCGCTGCTGCAACGTCTGATACGGTATCCTCCGAACTTGGTAACGTCTACGGTAAAAATTATTATCATATCATTACCTGGAAAAAAGATCTTAGAGGCGAAAATGGTGTGGTGAGTCTGGAAGGAACCCTAGCCGGAATTGCAGGTAGTACATTTATTTCGCTGATTTATGCTGTATGCTTTGGTTTTTCAGCCTATGTCTTCTTGATTTTAATAGCGGGATTTTTAGGAAACATAGTGGATTCTATATTAGGGGCAACTCTGGAACGTAGATTTATACTCAATAATAACATGGTAAATTTTCTGAATACGCTCTTTGCAGCCTTAATAGCAGGGGTATTCTTATATAATTAAGGTCAAAAAAAAGCCCCTGCTATAATGAGTATAGCAAGGGCACCTAAACCTTATCGAATATATTAACGTAGAAACTTACCTTTTGGTTTCAACAAAATGATTTATTTTTAATTATTTTTAGAATTGTCTATCTAAAGCTGATTTCTTTATTTTTCGTTGCTGCTTTTTTTGGCCTTCTTATCATAAAAGGGAGCAGTAGCCGCCAGAATTAAAAAGATCACGATAAAAGCATAGATGGTTGCATTACTGTGTCCCGAGTTTGATCCCGCTGTATTGCTTAAATCACTATCCACTACATTCACTGCAAATGAAGAGTATGATACAGAAGTAATTAGCAAGAAAGTGTAAAGTATTTTCTTAAATAATGATTTCATGGGTTTGCTTTGTTTGAGTATTCAAATGTATCAATTAAACTTTTTAACAGAAGTATTTTTAAGCATATTAATGTAATAAGATGCTTTTGCCTAACAAAGAATTCATTGCATTGTTATAGCTATGATATAGATTTTAAGTTTTTATGAAATTATTGATCACAGGTGCTAACGGCTACATCGGAACCCGGTTAATTCCATTATTATTAAAAGATGGGCATGATTTAGTCTGCATGGTACGCGATAAAAGACGTTTCATACAAAAAGTAGATTTGTCTGAACACGTTCATATCATCGAAGCAGATCTTATTTCCGGTAAGGGGCTGGACCAGATTCCCCGCGATATTGAAGCCGCTTATTACCTGGTGCATTCTATGTCATCTCCTAAAGGCGATTTTAGCGATACAGAAAAAACATCAGCGGAGAACTTTTCTCAGGCTATGGATTCGACTAATTGCAAGCAAGTGATCTTTTTAACCGGTATCGTCAATGATAAAAAGCTATCAAAACATCTATCATCCCGTTTGGCTGTAGAAGATGTACTCAATAAAAGCAAAGTTCCATGCACTGTTTTGCGTGCTGCCATTATAATTGGTTCTGGAAGTGCTTCGTTTGAAATTATCCGCGATCTGACAGAGAAACTTCCTGTCATGGTTGCCCCCAAATGGGTTCTTACACGATGTCAGCCTATAGGGATCCGTGATGTACTTCGTTATCTGACAGGAATTCTGCATAAAGAGGAGAGTTACGGGAAGGCCTTTGACATAGGAGGACCCGATATTCTGACCTATCAGCAAATGCTCCTGATCTATGCTGCATCAAGGAATTTAAAAAGATATATTCTCAACGTACCCTTTCTTACTCCCAAGCTATCCTCTTACTGGCTCAATTTGGTAACCTCAGTTCCGTTTTCTTTAGCCAGTTCACTGGTAGAGAGTATGAAGAACGAAGTGGTTTGCCACAACGACCTTATCAAGAAAATCATACCAGGCGATTGTCTGACCTACAGAGAGTCTTTAAAATTGGCCTTTGTTAAAATAGAACAAAACTCCATTGTCTCCAGCTGGAAAGACGCTTTAAATAAAGGTTACCTCGAAACAACTTTCATGAACCAGGTAAAGGTGCCTCAAAACGGTACAGTGAGTTCCAAAGTGAAAGTAGTATTCAAGCGAAACTCCAATGAAGTGCTGGATAATATTTGGGGAATAGGTGGAAACCGGGGATGGTATTATCTAAACTTTCTATGGAAACTGCGCGGTTTTGCTGACAAAGTAGTAGGAGGGGTAGGTATGAGGCGAGGACGGCGCAGTCCTATTTCCCTTCTTGCCGGTGATACCCTTGATTTTTGGCGTGTATTACTAGCTGACAAAGAGAAAAGGCGACTCCTGCTTTATGCCGAAATGAAGTTGCCTGGCGAAGCATGGCTGGAATTCTGTATAGATAAGTCGGATCCTAGCGGAAATACCCTGATACAAACGGCTACTTTCCGTCCAAGGGGACTATGGGGCCGTTTATACTGGTATGCGATGTGGCCCTTCCATTTGTTTATATTCAAAGGTATGGCCAATGAATTGATCCGGTATCAACCTAAGCTCTTAAAACAAAATCCCTCGGGTTAAGGCTTTTGTTTTAAAGGCAAAGCTTCTTTTTTTCGTTCAATTTCCACTTCAACCAATTCTGCCTCATGTTCTTCAGCAGCAGCTGCGGTAGCATAATTTAGTTTTCTGAAGCGCCATATTGCGAAAGCAGGCTCTTGATTCATGTTAATGAGCTTGAAAAACTTTGGAATATTATAAATTTCTTCTAAAAGTACGCCTGTTACAATGCCTTTATTATCCAGGATCTCCCTGATTGTATATTCTTTATCTTTAGTAACCCAAATCTCGAAATCGCGTCTAATCTCCTCCTTTTTATTGGCGTCAATAAGCGCATTAATGCAAATTACTTTGTCTCCTGGTTTCATGTCTTTAAAACGCTTTTTAAGTAAAAAATAATATACAAAAATAAACACGTTTTGTAAGTAAACAAGCCGGAACGAAAATTAATTGAATGTCAAGCTGTTTTAAAATTTGGTGTACTGATTTAATATATCCGGTTATTTATGCTATTAAAATGGATACTTTATAAATCAGTGTATTACATTTGATTTCATTATTATTTAATCGTAATATTGCAATGCGTTATGGGACTTACAAAAACAGAGATCTTCACAGAAGAGCAGAATCAGCTTGCCACTATGTTAAAAGCAATGGCCCATCCTGCCCGGATAGCTATTCTACAATCTATTATCAAGGCAAATAGTTGTATCTGCGGCGATTTAGTCGACGAGTTAGGACTAGCACAACCCACTATCTCGCAGCATTTAAGAGAATTAAAGAATGCAGGAATTATTCAGGGAACGATAGAAGGAGTCAAGGTATGTTATTGCATAGAGCCCAAAGCCTGGAACTTGCTGGCAAAAGAAATGAATGTATTCTTCAATTCTTATCAGGATCCAAAGGGATGCTGCTAACAAAATGATAGCTAGTCGATAACTTTGTATTATGATCATCAGAGAATTACTCGTACAGGACTGGCCACAGGTCAGGGAAATATATAGCCAAGGGATTCTTACAGGCAATGCAACCTTTCAAAAGGATGTACCGACCTGGGAGGAATGGGATGCCAGTCACTTGTCTAATTGCCGGTTGGTCGCTTTAAAGGATAGTACAATCACTGGCTGGGCAGTATTATCACCCGTGTCCTCCAGATGTGTGTATGCAGGAGTGGCTGAAGTAAGTATTTATGTGTCCTCTGCTTTTTCCAGACAAGGGATCGGTAAGTTGCTGATGAATCAACTGATTGCCGATAGTGAAAAACATGGGATCTGGACACTTCAATCCGGGATCTTTCCGGAAAATACCGCCAGTATAGCACTTCACAAAAAAACAGGATTTCGGGAAGTGGGTTACAGGGAAAAAATAGGTCAGATGAATGGGGTGTGGAGAAATTCCATGTTACTAGAACGAAGAAGCCAAACCGTATTTATATGAAAAAAGTATTAGTATTATGTACAGGCAATAGCTGCCGCAGTCAGATTGCCGAAGGATATTTAAGACATTTTGCTGGCGATACTGCAAAAATATATAGTGCAGGGATAGAGACACATGGGGTTAACCCAAAGGCAATTGAAACCATGAAAGCGGATGGGATAGATATTTCGGGTCATACCTCAAATAACGTAAATGAATACCAGGATGTCGAGTTTGACTATGTGATTACTGTATGTGATAACGCCAAGGAAAACTGTCCTTTTTTCCCTTCAAAAGCGGTTAAACTTCATTGTGATTTTCCCGATCCGGCTAAGACAAGTGGAACAGAGGAGGAAGTAAGGAACCTATTTAATGAAGTACGGGATATGATCCGTGAGTATGCCGAACGATTTGTTCAAGTGTATTTAAAGGGTGAAGCAATGGGTAAGGAGAAGGGGTAATAACTTGTTTGATGGCTTCTGACTAGGGAGCCATATTTGTTTAAAGCTCATGGTGAAATGGTATAACACGAGAGTAAAATACGGTTTATACGTCAGAGCTTATAAATCATCTCGGGTAGAAAATCTTAAAATGATTAACTGTAATATCAGAGGGGCTGAGAAGTAATGCCCGAATATTTAAAATAAACAAAAATAACCTATTCATAAAAATGGAGTTTGTTTTTCATACTCTCCATCTCTTCCCGCATTTCCTGCATGCGTTGAAGAAGATTTACAATCGCATCTATACCTGCAATATTTATTTCCAGGTCCTGGTGAAGCCTTGTCATTTGTTCGAGTTGCTGCAGTTGACTATGCGAAATGAATTTTTCTTCCTCTACCAGTTGAAGGTCGAGTAGACCCGATTCTTCCAATAAAAGGATAAAAGAGTAGTCAATTTCATGATAGGTGCAAAAAACGGTTGCTTTAATTAATTCTTCTGTTGCCATTTTCTTCAATTATAATTGAGCAAGTTCTTTAAATAATTCTTTTTGTTTATCGGTCAGATTTACCGGTATTTGAATAGAATAGGTGACATAAAGATCGCCAAATACGTTTTCACTTTTATATATCGGTAACCCTTTTCCTTTAAGCTTAATTTTTGTTCCATTCTGTGTTTCCGGTTTTACCTTCACTTTCACTTTCCCATTTAAAGTCTCGGTAACGATCTCTCCACCTAGTATAGCAGTGTAAAGATCCAATGGAACGGTGCTATACAGATCTTTGCCATCTCGTTTAAAGTGAGGGTCATCCTGAATTAGAAATGTAATCAAGAGATCTCCAGCAGGTCCATTGTTCGCACCGGGTGCTCCATGCCCTGTGATTTTAATTACCTGACCATTTTCTATACCGGCTGGAATAGTAATTCGGATGCTTTTACCGTTTACAGACAAGGTCTGTTTATGTGTTTCGACAGTATCCAGCAAACTTAAATGAAGTTCGGTCTGATAGTCCTGACCACGATATTTGGCCTGCCTTTTATTACCTGATGCTCTATTACCTCCAAACATTGATTGAAAAAAATCAGAAAAATCTCCACCTTGACCAAATCCATCAAAATCATAACCTCCCGTGGCATTGGTTCCTCCTGAAGTCCCCGGGTTATACGAAGAACCTCGCTGCTGTGCCTGTTCATAGGCTTCAGAGTTTTGCCAATGTTCTCCATATTGATCGTACTTTTTGCGTTTTTCTTTATCGCTCAATACCTCATTGGCTTCATTTATCTGCTGAAACTTTAAATTCGCTTCTTTATTATCAGGATTAAGGTCAGGATGGTACTTGCGGGCTAATTTACGGTAAGCGGTTTTTATATCTTTATCTGTAGCGTTCTTTTCAACACCAAGTAATTTGTAATAATCAATATAAGCCATAATATAAGGTTCCTTCTTATTGAACGTTTTATTTAAAACAATGGTGTTTATTAAATTAAAAAGTTTCAGGACTAACCAGGATTATAAAAGGATGGAAAATTATGAGAATTATCCATCAAATATTTTTAAATATTGTTGAATTAGTGGCTCTTTAATTTTCCAACTACGGTATCAAGGGCTGCTTTTAGCTTTGCCACAGCTCCTTTAACGGCATGTTCTGTACTGTCTCCCTGACCGGTTACAGCAATAGGCTGTAGTCCCTCAAGACGTGCTTCGATCATGCAGCGTTTATCGTTGGGCCCTTCTTTACTTCCGTTTTCATCGGAAATATGAACTTCTAATCTTGTAATGTGATCAGTGAATCTGGTTAATTCATTAGTAATTAAGGTAGTTAACGAAGCATCAAATTTTTCGCTTACGGTTATATTTTTGTCTGTATTAAATAAGATTGTCATGGTGTTAAATCTAAATTGTTTTATTGTTATTAGTTGAAATTATGTTTTGACAAATTGTACTATATAGTAAAGGAATAAGCAGGTGTTATGTTTGACTTGTTAATGTTTGCCAATGTAGACATAATTTATGATTAGGCTAAATCATGGTTGTATTTGATCGGTAAATTCAATCTTTTTTTCCAGGAATCCCGAATATTCACAGGGCCAATACTTTCTTTAATGATCTCGATTGGGAAGCTAAGTTTTTTAATAAATCTAAAAAATGAAAAATTGTATGCGTAAATAGCGATCATATCACGAAGTTTGTTTTATATGAAAGTCCTTCATACCGCCGACTGGCATTTAGGTAAAAGATTAGAACAGTGTGAACGAACAGAAGAGCATCAGTATTTTCTGGATTGGCTGATTGAGGAACTCAATAGCCATTGCATTGACGTGCTTATTATAGCGGGCGATATATTTGATACAGGCAGTCCTTCCAATGCCTCATTGCAGCAATACTATAATTTCCTGTGGAAAGTGAAGGGTACCTGTTGCCGGGAAGTGATTATCATTGGCGGCAATCACGATTCGATCAGTACATTAAACGCCCCTAAAGAGCTGTTGCGATTTTTTAATATTCATGTCATAGGAGGGGTTCCACCTGATATTAATGATCAGATCATTCCGATCAGAAATGCACAGCAGGAAATACAATTAGTGATCTGTGCCATTCCCTTTTTGCGTGACCGCGATGTACGGCTTTCTGTGGCTGGGGAGTCTTCCCTTGATCGTGAAGCACGGATTAAACAAGGCATTTGTGCGCATTATAATAACTTCCGAGAGCATATTACCACATTCAAACAACAAGGAATCCCTGTCATTGCTACAGGGCATCTCTTTGCTGCTGGATCCAGTACATCTGATAGTGAGAAAGAAATACATGTTGGAAACCTGGGACAGATTTGTGGTGATCAGTTTCCGGAAGAATTCAATTATGTGGCCCTGGGGCATATTCACCGTCCCCAGATTGTCAATAAAATGAATCATGTACGTTATTCCGGATCACCAATTCCATTAAGCTTTTCGGAGACAGAGGATCATAAACAAGTGCTTATTCTTGAATTTGATCAAACGCAGAACCTGCATATTGAGGAGCTGATCGTTCCTTCCAGCAGGCGGCTCATTCGTATGAAAGGAAGTATGGATGCCATAAAAAAACAGATTGATTTGCTTGAGGATCAAGCACTCCGGTTTCCTGCCTGGATAGAGCTACAAATTGATACCGATAAATTCATTAATGATCTGGATGAGCAGTTGGATCAACTGAAAAAAAATAAACCTTTTATAGAGCGCTTCTTTCCGCGGCAGATTAGGAGCCGACAAAGTCAAAGTTTGAATGAACAACAGATCATAGCTAGCGCTTTGAATGAGCTTGATCCTAAAACTGTTTTTTTGAAACGCTGTGAATCGGAACTTCCCGATGCAGATTACACCGATCTGATGCACATGTTTAATGAAGTGTTGGAGCATATGGATCAAAAAGATTAATAATGAAGATATTAAGTGTACGCTTTTTGAATTTAAATTCGCTTAAGGGTGAACATCAGATTCGCTTTGATGAATATCCCTTTACTGAAAGTGGTCTATTTGCGATTACAGGACCTACAGGTGCCGGCAAAACGACTATTCTTGATGCTATTACAGTAGCGTTGTATGGCCGTGTACATCGTCACGATCGCGATGTATCTGAAAATATGACACGCCATACGGCAGAGTCATTTTCAGAAGTTGAATTTGAAGTAAAAGATAAATCATACCGCGCTAAATGGTCGCAAAGAAGGAGTAGGGGTAAGGTAGAGGGCACACTTCAAACGCATAAAATGGAGCTTATTGATCTAAGTTCTTCTGAAGTCATTATCAATCACCCATTGGCAGAGGTATTACAGTATATTGTAGATCTATGCGGATTAGATTATAACCAATTTTTACGTTCGGTGATGCTTTCGCAAGGCGACTTTACGCAGTTTTTGAAATCAAAAGAAAATGAGCGGAGTGAACTGTTAGAACGCATTACAGATACGGCGATTTATTCAGACATCTCCAGATATGTGTATGACCGGGCGAGAACTGAAAAGGATAAGCTTGAAAATCTAAAATTGCAGCTCAATAGCACTGAATTATTATCTGATGAGGAAATAAAGGTACTTCAGCTTTCCCTCGAAGAACTCATTGTTGCAGATAAAAACATAAGAACTTCTCTGCAGGAAGTGAATGTAAAGCGAAACTGGCTTTCAGGCCTTGTTAAACTCAGCGCGCAACAGATCAACCAGAAACTATCTTTAGATGAACAAACAGCCTTATACCTGCAGCATGAGCAAGATTTCGAACGGCTGGCATCTCATCAGGTAGCAGAATCGTTTAGGCCAGCTCTTAGGGAAATAAAAACCCAAACGGAACAGCAGATAATCAAACAAGCTTCATTAGATCAATTGGAACTTGATTTTCCCGTTATTCTGGAGCAGTTAAAAAAGGCGCAGCAAGATCTTTTACTTGCTAAAAAATCAGCTGAACAACAAGAAAGTGTGTTAAAGGAAGTGGAACCTTTATTACAGGAAGTGTCGCGCAAAGATGCTGCTATAGAGGTAATTAAGGGGCAGTTCCTTCGCACCGAATCTTTACTCCATGATGCAGAAAAAGAGCTTGATCTGAAGCAGAAAGAACAAGAGCAGCGATCTGTCGAATTACTAAAAGTAGAAGGCGCTATCAAAGAGCTGGAAGATTGGATTTTGAACAATCCTCACGATCAGGATCTTGATAAAGCGATTCTCCTGTATGAACAGTATCGAAAGGAGTTATTAACTGCGGAAAGGTTGCTTCAGATCAACTCATTAGGTATTACAAATGCACTGAATGAAAAGAAAAAGATAAATGAATTTTCAATAAGCACAAATAAAACAATTGAGGGTTTAAAACAGGATTTAATCATTAAAACAGATAAATTAAATTCTTATCAACAAAAAGTAGCCCAAGGTCAGCCTTTAGAGGAATTAGAAGTAATTGCTTCCGGTTTACCCTCCATCATCGGGATTTGTCAGGGTCAACTTAAACTTGCCAAAGATATCTCCTTATCCAAACAAAACAGCAAAGACTTAAATAAGCAGCTAAACGAATATCAGCAGTCTTTTGATACTAAGAACAATCTTATAACTGGCTTACAACAGGAAAAAACGGCGGCTGATCTGATCCTGGAGGATTATAAAAGAAAGGTAGAAATTGAATTACGGATCCAGAATTATGATGCGGATCGTGATCAGCTCCAGGTAGATCAACCCTGTCCATTATGCGGCTCTACCGAACATCCTTTTGTGCATGGTCATTATAAAAGTAGGGTCAATCTGGCTGAACAGGAAAGAGATGTGCATGCACTACGAGTCAAGAAATTAACAGATTTAGTAAATGGAGCCAGTCTTGATGTAAAAGGGTTGAGTGTCAACTTATCAACCACTAAAGATCAACTAAAAGCACTTGAAGACCGTCTTTCAAAGCAAGAAGAAGAGTTTACTTCGCAAAATAAGTTATTACCCGTTTCGCTTTCTTTAGATAAACCAGCCGTAATTGAAGCGGTTATTGATAAAAAGAAAAACGAGCTGGATGCGCTACAGCAAAAGATTAAGACATTAAGGGAATTACAAAAGACGATCGCTCTTTTCCAATCAGCCTGTGTTGATACTCAGCATGCCATTGAAAACAATGGCACACGATTAGAATCCAGCTTGATTCAGTTCAAGCAGGTGGAAGATCAAATGCTGAAACTGCAAAATGATACGGAACAAATCAAGGCAGCTTATGTAACGGCAGAAAATCAGATCAAAGACCTTCTAACTCCCTTCAAACTAACCGGTACTGGTGCTGAAATTAGTATTACGCTGAATGAAAGGGCAGATCAGTTTCGCACAAATACGCGTTCCGTTCAGACCCATATACTTAAAAGGACTGAGCTGGCATCCTATCTGGAAAGTACCAAAGAGGCTATCCTGGAGAAAAAGCTCCTCTATGATCAGCGGTCAAAAGCCTTTAATCAGGAAAAGAACCAATTGAGTGTTCATACCTCGGAACGAACAGAGCTTTTTGGGGATAAGAACCCTGATTTGGAACGCGAGCGTCTAACCGGTTTATTGCGGATGGAAAGAGATCGGGTAGAAAAACTAAGGGCAGTAGAAAATGGCTGTACGGCAACCTTGCAGATTACAGAAACAAAAATAGGGCAGTATCAAACCGACTTAGAACAGCTCCGTGTACTTATTGATCAATCCACTCTACAACTTAAAATCAATCTGTTAGAAAAGGGAATTCCTTCTCTTGAAGAGCTAAATGCTTTGTTTCTTGATCCTTCCACAGCTGAACGTTTATCTGCATTAGAGAAAGGTATAGCTACGTCCATTGCAACCGGGAAGCAAGTCCTGAAAAGCACTTTAGATGAACTTCTTACAGAAAAAAACAAAAATCTAACTACACTTTCTGATGAAGAACTTCATGAACAAGCAGAGTCTTTTGGGGAATTGACCTCTTCATTAAACCAGCAGATGGGTGTAACTAAACAAAAACTGGATGAAGATACCCGTTTGAAGTTGAAATCGAAAGATTTAGTCGAACAGGCAAAGGCCCAGAAGTTTGAATATGACAGATGGCAAAAAATGTCTGTATTAATTGGCTCAGACAATGGAAGGCGGTTTAGTAATTTTGCTCAGGGTTTAACACTTGCCCGCCTAACAGAACTAGCAAATATTCACCTCATAAAGCTCAGCGATAGGTATCAGATTCTTAAAACTCCGGCTAAAGATCTGGAAATTCAGATAATAGACGGTTATCAGGCAGATGTAGTGCGACCAATGGCCACACTTTCAGGTGGTGAAAGCTTTTTAGTGAGTCTGGCTTTAGCACTTGGATTGTCTGATTTGGCAAGTCGCAAAACCCAAATTAACTCCCTGTTCATTGATGAAGGTTTTGGGACATTGGATGCCGATACCCTGGATGTGGCAATTTCAGCATTAGAGAACCTTCAGGCGAATGGAAAGACCATTGGCATTATCTCTCACGTGGAAGCCCTCAAGGAGCGTATAGCTACCCAAATTCAGGTTGGCAAGCAACCGGGTGGAGTGAGTACCATTAAGGTGATTCATTATGGCACAGAAGTATCAGGCATATCTGCCTAGTTAAAGTCCATTTTAAGCACTTTATGTAATAGCCTTAACCCTTCTGAAGTCATAAACACACGTTTAATGGTGCCATCTTTATTGTAACAATTCATCTATACATACCGAACGGTGAAAACTACCTGCATTCGCAGATAAAGCACCATTATGATAAAAAAATAACTTTTGCCTTTAAAGTCAATGATGGCCTGATGAATCGTATTTGAATTACCTGCTTAATGGTATTTATCCGGCCGTCAAGCTCAATCATATTCGGTTTAAGCTTAGCATAGTAACAGGCCGTATTTCTCCAGAAAAGATAGGCTTGTCCCTGATCGTCAATAATAACTGTAGGATCAATGTCGTCCCAGGAGATAGATGCTGCTTTAGTCATGTCATTGGTAATAATAGCAGAGCCGCGGGCATCTTTGAAAGGACCGGTAGGACTATCCGATACGGCTACACCGATTGATTTGACATGAATAGTGCCGTGTTCCACTGCTACATACCAGTAAAACTTCCCATTACGTTCGATTACCTGCGATGCCCATGTATCATCTTGAGCCCATTTAAAATCAGTTACTCGTAAAGGTATCGGATGTTCCGTCCAATTTACCAGATCTGAAGATGAAAAGCATAACCAATCGTGCATCACATAGCTACTTTTCCCTGCCGGAGCTACATCGTTGCCTGTATAAATATAAACCTTATCTTTATAAACTATCGCCGCAGGATCTGCAGTATATTTGTGTTTGATAATAGGATTTCCATTTGATTTGAAAGTGGTATCCTTTAAATTAATCTGATTGTTTGAAGCAATGGACTGGAGGCTTAATAAGGATAGCGGGCCAAAGATGATCAAGTTAAATTTTTTGATTATACATACAGACAAGTAGTGATTTACGTTTAAACTTTGGTTAATAACTCTTGTAAAGATAATGTTTTTAAATTAGTGTCATAATGACCTTTGATAATAAATACTTAATTGATCTTATCCCAATTTATATTGCAGATGAACTATCTTAATCGAATCATTTTTATGCTCGTAGCACTGGTTATGAGCTCTTTTTTTGGATCCGCACAGACGAAAATACCACTCGATGCGCAGGTCCGAACCGGTAAATTAGCCAATGGCTTTACCTATTATATCCGTAAAAATACTGAGCCCAAAAATCGTGTGCAACTGTACCTGGCTTTAAAAGCCGGTTCAATTTTAGAGAATGACACACAACAGGGGCTGGCGCATTTTATGGAGCACATGAGCTTCAATGGCACCAAAAACTATCCTAAAAATGAATTGGTTAATTATCTGCAAAAGTCTGGTATTCGTTTTGGCGCAGATTTGAATGCTTATACCAGCTTTGACGAAACTGTTTACCAATTGCCACTTCCTACAGACGACCCTGAACTGCTTAAAAATGGTATGCAAATTATGCGCGACTGGGCACAGGATGCCTTACTTGACCCCTCCGAAATAACCAAAGAAAGAGGAGTGGTTCTCGAAGAAAAGCGTTTAGGAAAAGGAGCACAGGAGAGAATGCAGAACAAGTATCTTCCGGCTATCTTAAATCAATCACGATATGCAAAACGTTTACCTATTGGAACGGATGAAGTATTAAATAACTTTAAACCTGCTACATTAACACAGTTTTACAAAGACTGGTACCGTCCTAATTTGCAGGCATTAATTGTTGTAGGAGATATTGATGTGGCTCAGATGGAAAAAATGATCAAGGATAAATTCTCTGATCTTAAGAACCCCGCTAATGCCCCCAAAAGAATAGAGTATAAAATCCCTTTGCTTAATAAAAATCAGTTTATTGCCGTAACGGATAAAGAAATGCAGTATACCGTTGCGCAAGTGATCATCAAACATCCTGGAACTGAAATCATCACCACAACTGATCTTCGGAACAGTATCATCAGATCCCTATATAATCAAATGATGGATGCCCGCTTTTCCGAATTGATGAAACAGGCTGATCCTCCTTTTCTTCAGGGCGGAAGCGATATCGGCAATTTCCTTGCTGGTCTTGATGCTGCAACTGCTGTAGTGGTAGCTAAACCTGGTGAACTTGAAAAAGGATTTAAGGCCGTATTTACAGAGCTGGAAAAGGTCAAGAAATTTGGTTTTACCTCCACTGAACTGAATCGTGTTAAGGAAACCTACCTAACCGGAATGGAAGCCGCTTTAAAAGAAAAAGATAAAACCAGTTCTGAGAATTATGTACAGGAATACGTGCAGCTGTTTTTAAAAGGATCTGCTAGTCCCGGTATTGAATATGAATACAACTATGCAAAAAAGACACTCCCTGGGGTTTCCCTTGCAGAAGTGAATGGATTGACCAAAAGGTACCTCACCGATGTAAACCGTGATGTAATTATTATGGCACCCGAAAAAGATCTTGCAAGTTTGCCTAAAGAAGCTATCGTTAATTCCTGGATTAAGGACGTTACAAATTCAAATGTTCTGGCATATATAGACCAGATATCCGATAAACCGTTAATGGATGTTAAACCTCAGCCAGGAAAGATTGTTGCGGAGAAAAAGGATGATAAGGTAGGTTTTACAGAATTGACTCTAAGTAATGGAGTAAAGGTAATTTTAAAACCTACTGATTTTAAAAATGATGAGATCCTGATTAATGCCTTTAGTCCGGGTGGTACCTCTTTATACCCTGACTCTTTATATGAATCTGCCTCTTGGGCCAGTGCCTTAGTTGCGAGAAGTGGTTTGGCTTCTTTCAATTCTATTCAACTACCTAAGTTATTGAATGGAAAGCTGGTATCTATAAACCCATATATCACCGAAAGGACAGAGGGTATTGCCGGATCTTCTGCGCCTAAAGACCTGGAAACAGCTTTTCAGCTGATTAACCTGTATTTTACACAACCACGCTTAGATCAGGAAATTTTCCAATCTGTTATTCAACAGCAACGAGGTGCATTGGCTAATCGTTCTGATGATCCAAATAGTGTGTTCAGTGATACGATATCCGCTGTAATGGGAAATCATAATGTGAGACGCACCGGACCTACTCTTGAAAAATTAAACCAGGTTAAGGCAGATCAGGTGCTTAAAGTGTATAAAGATCGTTTCGCTGATGCGGGTGACTTTACCTTCAGCTTTGTTGGTAATTTTGACATTGAGAAAATTAAACCTTTGCTCGAACAATATCTGGGATCTTTGCCTACAACAAAAAGAGTTGAAGAAGCCAGAGATTTAAATATTAATGCTCCCTTAGGATTGCTTGAGAAAAAGGTATACAAGGGACAAGAACCTAAAGCAACTGTTCGTTTGGTATTCGGTGGATATTATACCTACAACGCAGAAAATAATAATCAAATAGACGCCTTAGCAGAGGTATTGCAAATTAAATTAATTGATCGTTTGCGTGAAGAGGAAAGCGGTGTTTACAGTCCGGGTGCAAGAGCCAGTTATACCAAGTTTCCAAAAAACAAATTTTCCTTTACGGTATCCTTTGGCTGCGGTCCCGAAAATGTAGATAAGCTGATTGCTGCTACGCTCGATGAGATTAACAAATTGAAAACAAATGGTGCACAAGCATCAGACATAGGAAAATTCCTTGCTGAAGAAAAGCGGAGTACCGAAGTACAGCTTAAGCAAAATGGTTTTTGGTCAGGGTATCTATCATCTTCTTATCAATTACAGGAAGATCCGGATCAAATTCTTACTTATGTAGAGGCATTAAAAAAGGTTACGCCTGAAAGCTTAAAAGCAGCAGCTAATACCTATTTAAGTGGTAAAAATCTGATCAAATTAATTCTTTTGCCAGAGGATAAAACGACTGCTAAGACAAAACAAAACTAAAGTACACATGCAATCTTACCTCAGTCTGCAACAATTTCTCCTTAACATCCAGGGAAAGCTCAAATATTCTTTCCCTGAAAGTTATTGGATTAAAGCTGAACTGGCAGGGGTACGCAAGGTAGGCAGACATGTCTATTTTGAACTCATTCAGTTAAGTAGCGGACAAAAGGTTGCACAAATAAGAGGTACTGCATTTTACGGAGAGGGCACCCAGGCTATTGCAGACTTCGAAAAGACTACTGGTCAGAAGTTTGCTTATGGAATTAAGATAGGACTTAGGGCCACAGTAAACTACCATCCCGTATATGGATTGAGTTTAAATCTTTTGGAACTGGATGCTGAACTTACAATTGGAGGTATTGAGCTTCAGCGTAAACAAACGCTGGAGCGATTACTTCTTAAAAATCCGGGTGTGATTCTGCTGAGGGATGGTATTTATTCGACACCAAATAAACTGTTGCCCATTCCTTTAGTTATTCAACGTGTAGCAGTGATCACTTCTTTATCTTCAGATGCTTTTGCCGATTTCATGCATTGTATCAAGAATAACGATCGTGACTATCGCTTTCATACCGACATATATGAGGCACTGGTGCATGGTTATTCAACTACAATATCTATCATGGAGGCAATGGATCAAATTTTAGCCTCAGGTAAAAAGTATGATGTTGCGGTTTTAATCAGGGGAGGAGGGGCACCTGCTGATTTTCTACCTTTTGATGACTATGACCTGGCGCTTCGCATTGCGACATTTCCAATCCCTATATTGACGGGTATCGGGCATCAAATGAATCAGGGAATAGCAGATTTC
Organism: Arcticibacter svalbardensis MN12-7; assembly: GCF_000403135.1. GTDB lineage: Bacteria > Bacteroidota > Bacteroidia > Sphingobacteriales > Sphingobacteriaceae > Arcticibacter > Arcticibacter svalbardensis. Next base: position 25,654 of record NZ_AQPN01000022.1, on the reverse strand, counting down.
TTTGCCAGGATCCACATGAAAACACCCACCATGGCTGCCCAGTACATGATAGATTACAATGCTCAGTTTGAAAGCAGGCTTAATTTATTGTCTGAATCAATCAATAAAACCGCCATGTCATTGTATGTTTCGCGTAACAATCAGTTTTTAATGCTCCAATCTAAATTATTTTCCATTACGAAGGAGGCCTTACAAAATAAGACGTTCCAGCTGTCTCAAGTGGAATCTAATTTAGTTCCATCCGTGTTTCGGGTATTGAAAAATGAGGCGCTGAAGCTTGAGCAGAAATCTTTGCAAATTAGTTTTCGATTGCCTTTTTATTTTACTGCAATGCAGAAAAATCTGTTATACCTGCAAGACCATATTCAGAGCTTAAGTCCGCAAAGACTTCTCAAACGAGGTTTTGTGTTAATCAAGAAGAATGGCACTTATGTCGTTAATGAGAAATTAAACCCAGGGGAAGAGATAGAAATTATTCAAGAAACCAGCAGTTACGAGGCTGAAATAATAAAAAAACTATAATATGATGGATGAACTAACTTACGAGAGTGCTTATGCTGAACTGGATAAAATATATCAGGAAATCAACAATGAGCAGGTATCTGTAGATCTTTTAGCCGAAAGAGTAAAGCGGGCAGCTGTACTGATCCAATTCTGCCAGTCCAGACTACGCGCTACGGAAGATGAAATTAATAAAATTTTAGCCGGAATACCGGATCAGACTAATCAATAGTCTGAATCACTGAATAAAAGGCAGAATATATTTCACGGAGTAAAACCGGGTCAGTTATGCCTGCTTCGATCTTAAGTTCGAGAAAAGGAGCTTTCTCCGTGCTATCTTCCATTGCATATTCTACAATGCCGAACTCCAGATCCTGATAGCTAAGAAGAACTTTTCTTACCCTATCGTCAGCAAAAACTTCAGCTGCTTTTACTTCACTGTTCGTTTTAACAATAAACTTTTCATCAAACTCCAGGTAGCCAAGAACTACATCCTGCATGCCGAAAAACTTACCTATTTCATCAATAAATCCTTGTTTATGAATAGAAAAGCGAAAGGGACTTCGGCCATATAGATAGGCACTAAAGGTTGTATATGCACTGCCACTTTCAAAACCTCCACCTAAATCAATGCCCATATCCAACAAAATTCGTCTTCCGGCCTGATCCAGTACCACGTGATAATCTAAAAGGTCATTTGCTGGCCTAAAGTCAACATCGACCTGTTGCCAAATTTGGTCTTCGGTTTCTCCTGCAATTGTACGTTCTTCCTGCATTTTATTATTTTGTATGTTTCTCTTTAAACTAACGGGAGGTTGTTAAGTTTGAATAAGAATTAATATTTATGCATAGATATGCATTTTGTCAGGCTATGTTTAAATGTTTTAGGTGGAACTTTAATTTAGGTAAAGCATGTTTGAACCAAAAGGTAAAGCTCTTTTCATCTTTCAATAAAGCCAATTCGATGTCCTCTAACGAGCTCCATTTGTATTGACTAGCTTCTAAAGGATTGGGGACTACTTTTCCAGAGTAGTATCCCAATAAAATGTGGTCATACTCATGTTCAATTAATCCATTTTTGAAACCATGCTTATACAATAAGTGGTCAACGAGCTGAAGATCGCATTCAAAACCCATTTCGAGAGTTAGTCTCACAGAGGCAGACTCCAGAATGGACTGTTGAGGTCCCGGATGGCTACAGCATGCATTGGTCCACAGTCCCGCTGAATGATACTTTATTCTGGATCTTTTCTGTAAAAGCATTTTTCCATCATCATTAATAATGAAGATGGAAAAGGCTCTATGAAGCAACCCTAGTTTATGTGCTTCAAGTTTTTCACAATAGCCAACTTCCTTGTCGAATTTATCAACTAGTATGACATGGTGAGAAGCCTTTAAAAAAGAAATATCTTTATCCATCATATAATTTATATTAGTATTTAAATGTACTAATTTATGAATGTAAACGTACTAATATTTCTTATTATTGTAAATATTCAAGTTAAATTTTTTTTTATGTCTTATATATTGTTACAAAAGCTGATTACTCAGGTAGAAGAGTTTGAGATTGAAAATAAAGAGACGCTTAAAAGTGATGATCTTCAGGTGTTTGTCAGTTGGCTTTATATTAAATTAGCAAAGGAGGAATCAATTATTGAACCCGTGTGGCAAGGAAAGGAAGAAGGGCGGACAGCAGATAGCATTTTAAACAGCTTACTTCTACATTTAAGCAGATATGCCAAACACTATAGTAAAATGGCTATTCTGGAATCGCCATTCCGAACAATTGATGAAGTCATATTTTTGCTCAACCTGCTACATTCAGGCCCAATGGGGAAGGTTCAATTGGTTGATCGTAACGTATTGGATAAAACAACCGGAATTCAAATTATTAATCGGCTGCTTCAGCAAAAATTTGTCGAAGAATATATCAATGAGCAGGACAGAAGGGGCAAAATTATTAGAATAACGCAGGTTGGTTCAACGGCATTGAATGAAGTAATGGCTAAAGTCAGGAAAGCAAGTCATATTGTTTCAGGTAACATCAGTGAAACGGAAAAATTTGAACTGATCACGCTGCTTCAAAAGCTTGATTCGCATCATCAAATTACTTTTAAGACACAGGAGATTTAGGATCGATTCCATAGATACTTTTTTCCTATAAGACACACAAATAAGTTTGAGAATTAGCAGCGTTATAATTGAGAGGGATATAAGTTTCACCTGGTACGCAGTTTATGTGCATCGGAGCGAACAAGGTGCGGAGAAGGTGCGGAGGAGGTGGGTATAATGTGCGAGAAAAATAAGTACGAGGTATTGTGTGAATACTAGTTAATCATAGGGGTTTAAATTTCTTTTAATATGGTTAATTTAGGAGAAACAAAATACATATAAAAAATGGGATTATTTGATGGTTTAATGGGGCATGCCTCAGAAGTTTCTCTGGATGCCATAGCGAAAGAGTTTCAGCCCTTAATGATTGAAGGAGAATTTGTTGAAAAGGCTTTCAAGTTAATACGCGACATGTTTATTTTTACGAATAAGAGGCTCATCTTAGTAAATAAACAAGGTATTACGGGTTCTAAAATAGATTATTTAACTGTTCCATATACCAGTATCAGGAAATTCTCAAAAGAAAGTGCTGGAATTATGGATCTGGAAGCGGATTTGAGAATTTGGATCAAAGGAGAGGAGCTCCCTATTAAAAAAGAGTTCAAAAGGGGCGATAGTATTAATGAAGTCTACCAGATCCTAAGTAAACATATTTTAAAACTCTAAAATTAAAACAAGTACGCTTTTAGGCGCGCATGTGATCGGGGATCCAATGTTGAATGGCTTGTTTGATGGCTTTTGGTTGTAAATTCTCTTGAATACTCCTTTTAATTAAAGTTACCAGTTCGGTGTTGGAAGCAAACCGTAATGCTGCTATCTGGGAGAAAGATAACTGATCTTCAATAATTTCAAATGGCTGACCCGTAAGTTGGTAATACCGCAATCTCATTTCTAACCTAACAATCCGGTTTTGATTGTTTAGTGCATAATGCTGCCTTGTCATATAGGAAAGCCATCCGATCAGGATAAGTATGGCCGTTATAAAACTGAATATAACGCGGTCCTGCGACTGTGTGATCAAATAGTAAACGCTGGAAATGGTAAGCGCCAGAATCAGGGGATAAAATATAAAGTGATGAGGCACATAGAATCTGATGTGGTTTTTTATGTTTTGGTCTGACATTTTGGAATGAGTTTTTAAAAAACTAAGGTCGCTTAATTATTCCATAAAAAGCAAACAGGAAACAAGTGTTGCTGTTTTGGTTATTATTCACAAAATTTCTCGTGTAATTGGTTATTTAGAAGTAATTTCCCAACTTAATAGATGTTTGCTATGCCTTTCAGTTCGAATTTTGTAAAATTAACGGGTTTATTGTGTGTTTTTATCTCAATTTGCTCATTTAGTCTCGAAGCCCAGTCATTAAATGAAACCAGGGATATAAAAGATGCCTATACTAAAAATACAAGATCGAGAGATGGGCAGCCTGGTGTTAAGTATTGGCAAAATACGGCTACTTATGCTATTAGTATTAGTGCAGATCCACCTTCACGCCTGATAAAAGGGACAGAAACGATCTCCTATACCAATAATAGTCCCGATACATTAAATAAACTAGTTATTAAACTTATTCTTAATCAGCATAAACCAGGTGCGGCGCGTTATGGTGGTTCGGGTATGGATTACCAGACAGATGGTATTGTAATAGATCGTTTTTCAATTGATGGTACTGATGGGCTATGGGACAATACCAATAATACCACATTGGTGGATGTTTTGCTAAAAAAAAGTGTTTTGCCGGGAGCGCATATCAACCTGGAATTTGATTGGCATTATGACGTTTCCAAACAAGCCGGAAGAGAGGGAATGATAGACTCTACCACATTCTATCTGGGTTATTTCTACCCGCGTGTTGCCGTTTATGATGATTATTTGGGCTGGGATAAAACAGAGTTTACCGGAGGTCAGGAATTTTACAATGATTTCAATCAATATAGCTTAAAGGTAAGTGTTCCTGCAAACTATGTGGTATGGGCGACAGGAGTTTTAAAAAACCCGGAGCAAGTATTGCAGTCCGCTATTATAAAAAAACTGAAGATTGCCGCAACCGCCGATTCAACCATTAGCATAGCGAATAAAGAAGAGCTTCTTCAACATAAAGTAACTCTTCAGGCCGAAAGGAATATTTGGCATTTTGAAGCATCCAATGTTTCGGATATAGCCCTTGGATTAAGTGATCATTATCTATGGGATGCATCCAGTGCGGTAGTAGATAATAAAACGGGACGACGGGCAGAAATGCAAGCTGCCTATTCAGATACGGCCAAAGCATTCAGGAGCATTGTTCATGACGGAAGTTATGCCTTGAACTGGTATTCGCACAACTTTCCGGGCCTGCCTTATCCTTATCCTAAAATGACGGCGTTTGAAGGAAATGCAGATATGGAGTTTCCCATGTTAGTTAACGATTCCTCAATTGATGGTCCGGAAGGACGAAGGGTAACTGACCATGAAATTGCGCATTCCTGGTTTCCTTTTTATATGGGAGTTAATGAAAGCAGGTATGCTTTTATGGATGAGGGCTGGGCAACCACTCTGGAGCTTTTAATTGGACGTTCCTTTTCAGATCCTAAGGCGGTAGATAAAACGTATAGACAGGGAAGGGTGAGTCATTGGGCAACAGACAAGTTAGCTGTTTCTCAAATTCCTATTATTACTCCTTCTAGCGAACTGAAAGATGGCTATCGGCATAATGCATACGGGAAACCGTCGTTAGCCTATCTGGCATTAAAAGATTTGCTTGGTGATGACGTGTTTAAAAAGTCGCTTCATGTTTATATGGATAGATGGAATGGCAAACATCCTATTCCCTGGGATTTCTTTTATACATTTAACAATGTTACGGGTAAATCGCTCAACTGGTTCTGGAATAACTGGTTTTTCTCCAGCAATTATATTGATCTCTCTATTAGTTCAGTTCAGAAAAACGCGAATGGATACGCCGTATCTATTGCTAATATTGGTGGGTTTGCCATCCCTTTTGATGTGTATCTTGAATTCGCGGATGGATCGAATCAAGTTATTCATCAAACACCACAGATCTGGTTTGCGAATGAGAAAAAGGCAGGTCTTGCTATTAAGACCAATAAAAAACTCAAGTCATTGCGGATAGATGGCAATCTTTTTATGGATAGTGATTTAAGGAATAACTCATGGACTACCAATCCGTAATATTATTATGTAAATTTGAGTAATGCGATTTCTCCATCCTGAATTTCTATTTGCGCTTATCATGGTAGTGATCCCTGTGATCATCCATTTATTCAATTTCAGGAAGTATAAAAAGGTCTATTTTTCTAATGTGGCCTTGTTGAAGAGGGTGAGTCAGCAAACGACAGGAGCAAGGCAGCTGAAACGATATCTTCTTTTATTATGTAGGGTATTGACTATTGTGTTCTTGGTGTTCGCTTTTGCGCGTCCCTATATTCCTTCATCGACACCAGATTCCGTTGTCAGTCAAAATGTAGTGAGTATCTACATGGATAATTCATATAGTATGGAGGCTCTGAATAGAGAAGGTACTTTACTAGATGAGGCAAAGCGAAAAGCGAAGGAAATAGTGGGGGCTTATGCGCTGAATGATCGGTTTCAACTCATTACAAATGATTTTGATGGGATCCATAAGCGTTTAATGACCCGGAATGACTTTACCGAGGCTGTGGATACGATAAAAATAAGTTCCATAAGCCGGAGTTTTAAGCAGATCATCAACAGGCAGAACCTGCTATTTAAAGGTTCGGGCGTTCAATCGACAGTTACCTACCTGCTTTCCGATTTTCAGAATAATATGTGGGATCAGGATAGTATTGAAAAGGATCCTGCAAGTGTTTTTCGGCTTGTGCAACTTAAAGCAAATAAGCAGGCTAATATTTCTGTGGATTCGGTTTGGTTTCTCTCCCCATTACATAAATCAGGTGGTGTGGAACAATTAATTGTGCGTTTGAAAAATAACTCGGATACACAGGCAGACCAGGTTCCTTTAAAAGTACTTGTTAATGAACAGCAAAAGGCATTTGCAAGTGTGAACATTGAGGCAAGGGGTATTAGTTTGGATACCCTAAGTTTTAGCGGACTCAGTGGTGGCTGGGAAGAAGGTAGGGTAGAGATAGCGGATAATCCGATTACGTTTGATGATCAGTATTATTTTAGTTTTTATGTTCGCAAAGAGATCCCCTTGCTTGTTATTAATGATCATCAAACAAACGTTTATATTGAAGCGGTTTATGGTTCGGAACCCTTTTTTAATGTGAATACTATTTTAGAGGCTAATGTAGACTATTCCCGGTTAAGTGAATATCCCTTGATTATACTTAGCGGAGTAGAAGAGATGACGGTAGGATTGGCTCAGCAACTTAGTCAGTATGTAAGGAATGGGGGTGATTTAGTAGTTTTCCCTTCTGAAACAAATAAACTAACGGGTTTGCAGACATTGACCACTGCATTAGGCATTAGTCGACCTTTAGAGGTGATCAGCTCCCGCAGGAAAGTGAATAAGATTGATATGAAAAATCCACTATTTAAGGGGGTCTTTAAATCGTTACCGCGAAATATAAGTCTTCCATTTGCTTTGGCATATATTCGTTATCCGGGTAATGGCAGGAATCTGCTGGAATTGGAAGATCAGATTCCTTTTTTGTCGCAATATAAAGTACGACAGGGAAGGGTGTACTTATCTGCTGTGGCGTTAAATGAAAAAAGCAGCAATCTGGTCAGGCATTCTTTATTTGTTCCTATTATGTTTCAATTCGCTTTCAACAGTTTAAAGGATCAGGCTTTATCTTATACACCTGGAAAAGATTTGTATATGGAGATCAATCAAACAGGACTTGATGCAAATCCGATTCTGCGGTTAAATAATAAGGACAAGGAAATCATCCCTGATTTTAGAAAAACAGAAACAGGCAGAAGGATGTTCATTTCAGATCAGGGTATGAAATCAGGGATCTATAAACTCACAAATGGAGATAGTTTACTCGCAAAAGTTGCATTCAATGATAATCGTTCAGAATCAGATTTAAGTTACCTGAATGATACTGAACTAAAGAAAATTTTCAAGAGCGAATCGTTTAAATTATTCGAACCAGGAACGAAATCTTTGTCGTCGGAAATAAAAGCAGTAAATTTTGGTGTGCAGTTGTGGAAACTTTGTCTAATTTTATCGCTGGTTTCCGTTGCTGCGGAAATCCTTCTTCTGCGGTATTACAGGCAGATGAACATAAAAGATTAATGATCAAATGAATAAACTACTCTTTCGCTCAGCCACTCTTATTCATCCGGAATCTAAATTTCATAATCAAGTTGTGGATCTACTGATATTGGATGGAAAGATTGAAGATATAGCCCAAACTATAGATGTAAACGGTGATGATTTAGAAATTATAAACGCGGAAGGTTGTTTTATCTCAACTGGCTTTTTTGACCTGAATGCGAATTTCGGTGAACCCGGAAATGAAACATGCGAAGATTTAATAAGTGGTACACAGACTGCCGTAGCCGGAGGATTTACTGGTATCGCTTTACAACCCGCTACAGAACCTCCTGTTCACTCTAAAGCAGGTGTATCGTATATATTAAATCGGACGAGTAGTTATTTGACAGATGTATATCCGTTAGGATGCATCAGTTATAACAGGGCGGGTAAAGATCTGGCTGAACTTTATGATATGAAGCTTGCCGGGGCAATCGCATTTACGGATGGTACAAGTCCGATCAATGATTCAGGACTGATGAGCAGGGCCTTATTATATGTAAAGGGGTTTGGCGGACTTATCTTTTCTTATCCTGAGGATACCTCTATAGCAGGAAAGGGCAAAATGAATGAAGGCATTGTGAGCACTTATCTGGGGATGAAGGGAATTCCTAATTTGGCAGAAGAAGTTTCGATTTCACGGGATCTGTATTTGGCCGAATACAATGAATCTAAAATTCATTTTAGTACGATATCCTGTGCCGGGAGTGTCGAACTGATTCGCAAAGCGAAAGAGAAAGGCATACAGGTAACCTGTGATGTGGCTGTGCATCATTTGGTGCTGACAGATGAAGCATTATCAGGTTTTGATACCCAATATAAAGTCAGGCCACCTTTAAGAACACAAAATGATGTCGATGCATTGATTGCGGGACTCAAGGATGGTACAATTGATGCAATCGTTTCGCAACATACCCCACATGAAATTGAGTTTAAAGATGTAGAATTCGAAATAGCCTCTTTTGGAATCATTGGATTACAAACCGCTCTACCTTTAGCATTAAAAGCAGGATTATCACCTGCATTAATCGTGGAGAAGATGGCCATCAATCCGCGTCAGATCCTTCATCTTCCTATACCGGGATTTGAAAAAGGTGATGAGGTGAACCTGGTGTTGTTCAATCCGGAAGAAGAGTGGACATTCGAGGCATCAACAAATAAATCTAAATCAGCTAATTCGCCTTTTATTAATCATAAACTAAAAGGGAAGGTGCTGGCAGTGTGTAATAAAAAACAGTTTTATTATCAACAATAAATACTATGGACAGACAGATCGAGAAGGCAATAGTTGCCGCGTTAGAACAATTTGAGAAAATTACAGGAAAATCAATTGCTGAGTTTGAGGACAAGGTTAATTCTGTATTCGAATCTGATAAAGGCTTCATGGATAAGGTTGCTGATTTAGACGCAACGTTTGATGACGAACCCGCATTGGAGAATTTGAGGGAAGTGTTTTTTGACTTACTCATGGTAAACTTCTTTTCAGAAGACGTCCATAAACTGGCAGATGATTATCTGGAAACTCCAGAATGGGAAGAGATTGAAAATGAGACCATTGATCGCGGTACAGAACTTTTAAATGTATTGTTGTACATTCAGGAGTGTGAAGACGAAGATATTCAACCCGATCTGGAAGACTTCTTGAAAGAGTTTTTATTGGTTGATGAAGATGAATTTCAGGATGAACATCGGATCTATGAAGAAATGATTTCTAACCAGATCTTGATGGAAAGCAGTATTGAAGAAATAAGTAAAGTTGCTGCAACTCTTCCAGAAGATTCAGAACTTGTGGATTTATTTTATCCAATAATGAGTTTCTTTTTCGAGACTAATCCAGAAGAAGATGATGTGGAGACTGTAGTTATATATAGTGATGATGCTGCATTTGATGCTCCGGTATATTCATTATTGATCGCTTTTAATGAAGCAGACTAGTGGCTGAGATAGAATTAGATCAGAAAAAGTTAAAAAAAACGGGGGCTATTTATGGTCTTATACTCGGTATGGTGATGATACTGGCTGGCATTATTTCTTTTTATTTAATGTCAAGCACTTCGAATCTGGCCGTTGTGGTAGGAACACCTGTCGTTTTTTCAATACTACTGCCGCTCGTAGCGGCAGTAGTATTGATTTTTAGTTTAAGAAAAAAAATAAACGGATATTGGGATTTGCGTCAGGCAACTACAGGTATATTTATCTTGTTTCTTGTTGCTTATTTCGTTTCAACATCCGGGAGTATTGCTTACTTAAAAGCAGCGGGACCTGGTATAAAGGTGCATACGAAAGAGAATTTAATCCGGGTGACTTCATCGTTTTTAGAAAAACAAGGTGCGGATCAAGTTGAAATAGATGCAGCTGTAGATAAAGTAAATGCAGGGTTTGCTGAAAGTCCGGATTTAAAGATTGGTGATGTTATAATGGGCTATTTGCAAGCTGTCATTATTATCTTTGTAGCTGCATTAGTATTTGCTGCAATTTTTAAAAGAGAACCTCCTGTGTATTTCAAGGCGGGGGACGAATAAATATGTCAAACTCAAAAATAGATATATCTGTAGTTATACCCTTATTTAACGAAGATGAATCATTGCCTGAACTGGTGGAATGGAATTGCAGGGTTATGGAAGCTCATAATTTCAGTTTTGAAATCATCTTGATAGATGATGGAAGTACAGACCGTTCATGGGAAGTAATAGAAGAACTTAAAAAACAGACTCCTCAGTTGAGGGGTATTAAGTTCAGACGTAATTATGGTAAATCTGCTGCTCTGAATGTAGGGTTTGAAGCTGCGCAGGGCAATGTCGTAATTACCATGGATGCCGATCTTCAGGATAGTCCGGATGAAATTCCACTTTTATATAGCCGGATTATGGATGAGAAATATGACCTGATCTCCGGTTGGAAGAAGAAAAGGCATGATCCTTTTACCAAAACCCTCCCGACTAAGTTATTTAATTCGGCTACCCGAAGAATGTCCGGCATTCATAACTTACACGATTTTAATTGTGGATTAAAAGCGTACCGGAGAGATGTAATCAAGAATATTGAAGTATATGGCGAGATGCATCGTTATATACCTGTTTTGGCAAAATGGGCAGGCTTTAAAAAAATTGATGAACAAGTAGTAGAGCATTATCCAAGGAAATATGGTACAACAAAATTTGGATTAAGTCGATTTATAAATGGATTTTTAGATTTATTGTCGATTCTATTTGTAGGAAAATTCAGTAAAAGGCCCATGCACTTTTTTGGTTCGATGGGAGTACTCAGCTTTTTTACGGGTACGGTAATTTCAATATGGCTGATAGGGGAGAAGTTGTATGATATTTCCATGGGTGTTAAATTTAGAAATGCGACGGATCAACCTTTGTTTTTCATTGCTTTGGTGGCTATTGTAGTTGGATTCCAATTATTTTTAACCGGATTTGTAGCTGAACTGGTATCCCGGAATTCATCAGAACGCAATAATTACCAAATAGAGAGAGAGGTTTGATGTTCTTTTCCATAATTATCCCTGTTTATAACAGACCACAAGAATTAGATGAGCTGTTGTACACGCTTACCCTTCAGACCTATACACAGTTTGAAGTATTAGTTATTGAAGACGGATCGAAGATTGATGCCCGGCATGTTATTAAGGAGTATGAAGATAAGCTGGACCTCCATTATTATGTAAAAGAAAACGAGGGGCAGGGATTTACGCGTAATTATGCATTTGCGAGGGCTAGGGGTGATTACTTTGTGATATTTGACTCAGATTGTTTAATTCCAGGTGATTATTTAGAAATTGTATCAGCTTATCTTCTGAAGCATCAGCTCGATGCTTATGGAGGTCCGGATGCAGCACATATATCCTTTACGGCCATACAAAAAGCAATTAGTTATTCGATGACTTCACCCTTTACTACTGGGGGGATCAGGGGAAACAAAAAGCGAATAGGAGGTTCCTTTCATCCAAGGAGTTTTAATATGGGAATTTCCCGTCGAGTTTGGGAAGAAACGAATGGATTTATTTTAACACGATTAGGAGAAGATATTGAGTATAGTATTCGGATTCAGTCGCTTGGGTTTAAAACAGGCTTGATACCAGAGGCAGTGGTTTATCATAAGCGCAGGACAAATTTCCTGCAGTTTTACAAACAGATCCACTTTTTTGGAAGAGCAAGGATTAATATTTACATATATCATCCTTCGCAATTAAAACTTATTCATTTCTTTCCTGCTATAGCTACATTATTTGTTATTTTTACAGCACTTGCAAACGTCCTGAACCTGAGGGTAGCCGGTATATGTAATTTCTTTATTGCCTTGTATATACTGTTATTGTTCTTTCATTCCTGGAATGCGAACAAATCAGCAAAGGTGGCGTTTTTAAGTATAATTTCTGCCTCTATTCAGCTTATAGCTTATGGGTTGGGTTTTATGCAGGATTTTTGGAAGAAAATAATTCTTAAACATTCATGATTGAATTTCTAAAGGAGAGCACATTTGCTGTTAATGATGTGATCCGTATTGCTTGGAAGGTACTTAAAATCCAATATTTTAAAATATTAGGATTGTGTCTTATCATGTTCCTGGTTTTTAATTTATCAGGCATATTATCCATATTTATCAGTGGAATTAATATTGGGTTGAGTGTTCTCATGATGGTAATTTTCATACTTGCCTATTTCGGCTTTCAGCTCACACTTTTTAAATTTATTCTTAAGGTATTGGATGAGCCCGATCATGAAGTATATGTGAAAGATTCTTTTCCAACAACTAAGCAAATCTTCAAATTTCTTATTGCTACGTTTTACTTTGTGCTTTGCATTTTAATCGTTTACGGGATTATAATAGTGCTTGTTATGCCTTTTGTATTTGCGCGGATTCCGATGGATATTGTAACCCAGGTAGCCACATCATTGGGTGTTTTAGGGATTATATTTACCTGGATCCGAATCTCATTTTTTCCCTTTTTTATCATAGACAGTGCCTGTTCCCCTTTTAAATCTATACGGTTTAGTATGGCAATTACCCGTGGGAACTTTACCAAGTTGCTGATGCTACTCATGTTACTGGCAATATTTCAGGGACTATATATTGTTATTTATTCAGAAAAGGATATGCTTTCTGCTGTATTCATTAACCTGGTTAACGCCTTATTAATTATTCCACTTTCGAGCGTGGCGATAGCTGTAGCTTACCGTAAAATGATGAATGAGTACCAGGGAGAGGAAGATCCGGGTATTATGGGTAATATTATTTAATCTGCGCTATGGGACTAAAAGCCATTCTCAGTAAACCATTCGCAGCGTTTGCCGTTTACCAAATTAACCAGTGGAAAAATAGAGCAGTAGAAGTTCAGCAGGATGTGATGTTAGCTTTAGTAAAAGATGCTTCATCTACCGCGTTTGGTAAGGATCATGATTTTTCTTCCATTAAGTCCTATCAAGATTTCAAACATCATATTCCGATTTGTGATTATGAAGCACTTCGTCCTTATATTGAACGAGTTGTAAATGGGGAGGAAGATGTGATGTGGAAAGGAAAGCCAGTATACTTTGCTAAAACATCGGGTACGACATCAGGAGTGAAATATATACCCATAACGGCTGAGTCGATGCCTGAGCATATCAAGGCCGCCCGAAATGCGCTGTTAACTTACATTCATGAAACAGGTAAAACTGACTTTATAGATGGAAAGATGATATTTCTGCAGGGAAGTCCTGTTTTAACAAAGAAGCATGGGATATTAATAGGAAGATTATCAGGCATTGTTGCGCATCTTGTACCACACTATCTGCAGAAAAACAGACTTCCTTCCTATGAAACGAATTGTATTGAAGATTGGGAAGAGAAAGTAGATGCCATTGTGGAGGAGACTTTCCATGAGGATATGCGTTTAATATCAGGCATTCCGCCATGGGTGCAAATGTATTTTGACCGTTTATCCGACAAAGCAGGGGGCAAGAAAATTAAAGAAATATTTAAGAACTTTAGTCTTTTTGTTTATGGAGGGGTCAACTTTGAGCCGTATAGAAATCGGATGGAAGATGTGATTGGCCGTAAAGTAGATTCTATTGAAACTTATCCGGCATCGGAGGGGTTTATTGCTTATCAGGATTCGCAAACGGAGAAGGGACTGTTATTACAGGTTCATGCCGGGATGTTTTATGAGTTTATCCCTGCAGAAGAGTATTATAATGAAAATCCTTCGCGATTATCTTTAGGAGAGGTAGAGTTGAATGTAAACTATGCACTGATTTTGAATACAAATGCAGGTCTCTGGGGATACAGTATAGGTGATACGGTGAAATTTGTTTCAAAAAGCCCATATCGGATCTTGGTGACAGGAAGGATAAAACATTATATCTCCGCGTTTGGGGAACATGTAATAGGAGAAGAGGTAGAGTGTTCTTTAATGGAAGCTGCATTGGATGAGGGACTGGAAATTGTTGAGTTTACGGTAGCACCTCAGGTAACTCCGGCGGTAGGTGAGCTTCCTTATCATGAATGGTTCATCGAGTTTGCTAAACCTCCTAAGGATCTGGCTGGTTTTAGCAAAAAGGTTGACCAGGTGATGCAAAAGAAGAACATTTATTATTTTGATTTAATAAAAGGGAATATCTTGCAACCATTAATAATACGAAGTCTTCGTGGTGGAAGCTTTCAGAGTTACATGAAGAAAGAGGGGAAATTAGGGGGACAAAATAAAGTACCCAGACTATCAAACGATCGCAATATTGCGGATGAGCTAACCACTTACATTCTTTAAAATAAATTAATATTGAAACATATAGCGATATTAGGATCTACTGGTAGTATAGGAACTCAGGCATTAGAAGTAATCCGAGATCATCCTGAACTATTTAAAGTATCCGTTTTAAGTGCCGGAAACAATGCTGGGTTACTCATTGAGCAGGCTTTGGAATTTCATCCGGCTCAGGTAGTCATCGGAGATGAGCAAAAATACGGGGAAGTAAAAAAAGCTTTAGCAGGTACGGAGATTCAGGTATTTGCAGGAGAAGAGGCATTAATTGAATCGGTTAAACTGACGGTTATTGATGTAGTGCTTACTGCAGTAGTGGGTTTTTGTGGATTGCGCCCGACCATTGCAGCCATTGAGGCGGGTAAACATATTGCTTTGGCAAATAAAGAAACCTTAGTGGTTGCCGGTGAGCTGATAAATGCTTTGGCCAAGAAAAATAAAGTGTCTATTCTTCCTGTTGATTCGGAGCATTCTGCTATATTTCAATGTTTGCAGGGGGAGTCGGCTAATAAAGTAGAAAAGATTTATCTTACCGCATCAGGTGGACCATTCAGGGGAAAGAAGATTGATTTTCTGGCATCAGTAACCAAAAAGGAGGCATTGAAACATCCAAACTGGACCATGGGGGCAAAGATTACCATTGATTCTGCCACGCTGATGAATAAAGGTCTGGAGGTTATTGAAGCCAAGTGGCTATTTGATCTTGAGCCTTCGCAAATTGATGTGATCATTCATCCTCAATCTGTTATTCATTCTATTGCACAATTTCAGGATGGATCGATGAAAGCACAAATGGGTTTACCCGATATGAAGCTTCCGATTCAGTATGCATTAGGTTATCCGGATAGAATATTAAACACATTTCCGCGTTTTGATTTTATTAAATATGCACAGCTTACATTTGAACAGCCTGACCTTAGTACATTCAGAAGTCTGGGATTCGCCTTTGAAGCCATGGAAAGAGGTGGAAATGTGCCTTGTATCATGAATGCAGCTAACGAAGTTGTGGTTCGCGCTTTTCTAAACGATGAGCTTGGGTTTTTGGAGATGAGCGAGGTGATAGAAAGATGTATGAGTGAAGTTTCCTATATTCGTGATCCGAATTTGACTGATTTTATGGAGACAGATGAGGAAACTAGAAAAATTGCCATGCAGTTGGTAACAAATTATTAAAGAAATATTCTAATTGAATTTATAAGTACTATGGATGGATTGGTTATGACGGGACAGCTTTTGCTGGGTCTTTCAATATTAATAATACTTCACGAAGCAGGGCATTTTTTCGCCGCACGAGCTTTCGGAATTAAAGTGGAAAAGTTTTACCTGTTCTTTGATGCATGGGGATTTAAGTTATTCAGTTTTACTTACAAGGGTTGTGAATACGGAATGGGATGGCTTCCCTTAGGAGGTTATGTCAAGATTGCCGGAATGATCGATGAGTCGATGGATACGGAACAACTTGCCGGAGAGCCTCAGCCTTGGGAATTTCGTTCAAAACCAGCCTGGCAACGGTTAATAGTGATGCTTGCAGGTGTTACAGTTAATATTGTTTTGGGCATGTTCATATTCTGGATGCTTACCTTTAAGTTGGGTGAGACCTACATTCCTAATGATAAATTGGTGAGTGGAATTGTGCCGGGTAAGATTGGAAAATCAATAGGCTTGGAAACGGGGGATCGAATTGAAGCTGTTAATGGAGCTAAAGTAGTTCGTTTTGAGGAATTAACCAGTTCGAAAGTATTACTAGGAGGCGGAGATCTTACTGTAATAAGAGGATCGCAGACTAAGGAAATTCACGTTCCGGGAAACATTCTTGATCAGGTAGCAGACTACGGTATTGCTGAATTTATTCAGCCAAGGACTACGATAAGTAGGGTAAATGAGGTGACGCCTAACAGTAACGCAGGAGCTGCCGGATTTGAAAAGGGAGATAGTATTCTTAGTGTTAACAGTAAACTGATTACTTATTTTGATGAGTTTCAAGGTCAGATGCAGGTTAATAAGGGGAATAAGGTAAATATTAATGTTTGGCGCAATAGCCAGGTGCTTACATTAACCCCTGTAGTAAACGAGGAGGGCTTAATTGGTATATCGCTAGATGCGAATCTTCCTACTGAAAGTTTAAAACATGGCCTTTTTGCATCGCTTCCTATAGGAGCTTCAAAGGCATGGGGATTGTTCACTGATAACGCCAAGGGGATAGGAAAGGTTGTAACCGGTAAAGTAAACGCCCAGAAAGCATTTACAGGCCCTGTAGGGATTGCGAATATGTTTGGTGGAACAGTTGACTGGATTAGGTTCTGGACTCTGGTAGGGTTGCTTTC
This sequence comes from Arcticibacter svalbardensis MN12-7, assembly GCF_000403135.1. Classification (GTDB taxonomy): domain Bacteria; phylum Bacteroidota; class Bacteroidia; order Sphingobacteriales; family Sphingobacteriaceae; genus Arcticibacter; species Arcticibacter svalbardensis. The sequence continues at coordinate 8,723 of NZ_AQPN01000022.1, read as the reverse complement.
TATGGCGTTGGCTTTAATGAATTTATTACCTATTCCGGCATTGGACGGGGGGCATTCGTTGTTTCTGCTTGTGGAAATGGTAAAGGGAAGTCCGCTGAGTGATAAGTTTATGGAACGGGCTCAACTGGTCGGTTTTGTTATTATTGTGGCTTTAATGGTGTTCGTATTAGGGAATGACATTTTTAAATATGTAATTAAATAAGGTAATTTGCTGGCTGTCAGGGCTGTCAGACAATTCTCGATATTTGTTGCAAATATGGGTTAGAATAGATAGATTTGCAGCCGCTAACAAGCAATGCCCAGCTGGCGGAATTGGTAGACGCGCTGGTCTCAAACACCTGTGGGAAACCGTGCCGGTTCGACTCCGGCGCTGGGTACTTGACCGGAGAAAAAACTAGAAATAGTTTTTTCTCCGGTTTTTTTATGTCCTAACTTGTTGTTTATTAAGTAGATAAGCGAGGCAACTTCGTTGAGCGGAGCGGTTCGATCTCCCGTTTTGGAAATTACCCATTTTGGGGCATAGATCGAACCGGTGATCAGTTGCTTTCCTGCTAAATCGGCGTTTTGGTATAAATAAACGAGGTTTTTGAGGTTAAACACTGATTTATCGACAAGGTCGTTTAAATCAATATCGAGGGAAAGCGTATCATTAGATTCTTTCAATTTTGCTTCGAGCCGGAGGATTTTATTTTCACATTCAGCTTTGATGTATTTATATTCAGCACTCTCAATAGCATCCGTTAAAAGTAATTCTCTAGCTTTTGTGATCCGGTTGTTTTGGGCTGTAATTTCTACTATTGTCTTTTTACGTTCCAGCTGAAGTAATTGTGCATTGTCGCTGTTGGCATCGCAAATGACTGCTTTGAAAAGTTCTGCCATACCAGGTTTGGGAACGATTTTCCTGAGGTCATTTTTAAAGGTTTCATTTACTTCCCTGGCATTAAACCTAACCTTGCATGGGTATTTGCAATGGTAGTAGTAATGATAGGTATTGCGGCCTTTAGATGCGCTTCCTGTAAGTTGTTTGTTGCAGGCGGGGCAGATAAGAAATCCGCGTAAGGGAAGGTTATCTGTTTGCACTACTTGTCCTATTTTTCTTCTTTTGTTGTCAAGAACGTCCTGGACATCATAAAATAACCGTTCCGAAATTAAAGGCTCATGGAGTCCATTAGCCAGAAACCTCTCTTCCTCTTTAAAAGCGGGAATAACGATCTTTCCACAAAAGCATGGATTTCGGATGGCGGTCCAGAAGCAAGTCCTGGTACAGCGGAGTCCTTTTTCTTTTGCCATTGCCCAGATATGTTCTATTGCATATTGGTTTTTGGCGATCATTTCAAATGCCCATTTCATGTGTGAAGCTTCGGGTTCGTGAATGGCTATATATTTAGTGCCATTTTCCCTGGTCCGGTTAATATAACCAGGTAGAGCCATTCCCATCCAGCGTCCTTCTTTTTTCGCTCTGCGTAAACCATAAAATACATTTAATGCTCTGCGGTCGTTTTCTACTTCGGGTGTGGAAAGGTAGACTGCCAGGATCATTTTGCTTTCAGGGACGGATAGGTCGAGAGGTTGGTCTATTGCTATGGGTTCTATATTCAGAGTTTTTAAGGTCCTGATCATGGTATAAGCATCAGCGGTGTTTCTGCTGAATCTATCCCATTTTGTAAATATCACATAGTCGGTTTGTTTTCCTTTAGTTTTTTTCCAGTCTGCGAATAGTTTAGTCCATTCCGGACGGTTAAAAGTTTTGGCTGAGTAGTCTTCGAAGACTACTTTTCTTAATTGTATGTTTTTCTTTTCACAATAGGTTCTAATTCGTTCATCTTGGTCTCTTTGGGAGTAGCCTTTATCTGCTTGTTCGTCTGTACTTACCCGGATATATAGATCTGCAGTTTTCATAGTTTGATATTAATTTTATCAAAGAGCGAGTTAAAGTTGTTTCTTCAATCTAAGTTGTTCTTCTACAACTAATTTAGCAAGATCGTACATGATTTGCAATATCTTCTCTGCCTCTTCTTTTGAAATAATTGTTCCATGTTTTTTAAGGATTTCTATTGCTTTTTCTGGGGTTACAGAACGCTTTGGTTTGAGCATAGGGACTATCCTTTAAATTTCAAAGGGCAATTTAGGCGGGGAATTTATAAACGGTTAGTAAGGTGGTAGTAGGGTGTGTGAGAAATAATCTGAATGTTTAAAAGTCAAGCCCTATTCGAATAGAGGTGTAAAGAATTATATTAATGTAGGTGAAGTTCAGTAGTTCAATTAATCAACGAAGTATCCAGTTTGATAAAATTATGAATATGATATCTGTAACGATAAGCTAATGTAGAATACTATACGATTTTCAATGACTGTTACTAGGGATTTCTTATCTATCACCTAGAATTGTTGTGACGTATTTGTGACGGGTCTGCGTTAAATTAGACAAAAAAATGTGTGAATCCTGACGAAAACTGCGCTCAAGTGACTTGGAAGAGCCTCGAAATGTTGACCCAGTGATTAAGAGTCATTGGCTTCTTAACTCTATCATGAATCTTACTTTGGATATACAGTTGTGATTTGGTATTACATTAAACAAGAATTACTTACTTGAATATATTTAGACCGATGAAAGAGACTTGCATTTGTGGTTTTATGAAATTATATTCCTGATCGCATTGTGCTTCATAGGATGATGTTAATGATTTTTAGGCGTAATGTGTTTAAAATAAACTAATTGTGATGAATGTGTCCCACGCTTTTGGTTTATGAGGTAATGGTTCTAGACCTATAGTTACTATAAAAACCGCTTTGCTAAATTTGAGGAGTGGAAGAAAGTTTCAGGCAATAGCGATTTGGAAGACTAGGCAGCATGACGCTCTTTCAAACTCTTCTTCAAGCGTAGATTAGCCAAGCTCGGAGTAAGTAGGGTTAAATATGATCCATAATGAACTTTGGGTCAAGTCTTAGCTTATTGTAAACTGCTTTTAAGAAAGGTACGTCCGGCTTACGCTTGCCGGTTAGTATCTGCGAAAGCTTGGGCTTGCCAATACCTAATTCATCGGCAAGTCTGGCCTGTGAAAGCTTATTTTCAAACATAAAAAGTTCAATTACTTCAGGTAAGGAGTTGGGCTGTCTTGTAGGTTTCAGTTCCAGCACTTCATCTTCAAATCTTTCTGCGGCGCTTGTCATTGCCGTCAACTTTTTTACATCCGCCTCAGTGAGGTTTTCCTCGTCTTTGTTCATCAGATCATAGATCTGAACCATCGTCTCGTGATAATGCTTTTCAGAATTTATTGCATAGTCCATAGCCATTTTATTTTTTAAATATTACCGTACCAGCCTCAATCTTATTATATTCCGCATGGGTACCAATAAACAATATAAATACCGTTCTTACTTTAAATATGATCAGCGCGATCAGCCGGTAGGAATTGCCTTTAACATTAAACACATACTGATCATTGCCCACCGCATCCACACTGTTAAATGTGTTTCTCATTTCATTGAAGTTCTTCCAATCCGCATTTTTCGCCAGCTCATACCAATTTTCCAATTGCGTTTCTGCATCGGCATGTACCCGGTAAAAATCACGCAATACGGCTTTTGAAATGATAACCATATACAAATATAATATTTTAATTACTGAAATTAAATTTCATTTCTTGAAATATGCCTAAATCATGAAGAATCATTATTACCAAATTTTAACAAGCTGGAACTCATTTAAACCCACATTATCAATTCATTTATTTAAAATTTGATAATGCCAATCGACCTAAAAACGGGATTTCGAAAACTCTTTTATCTCAAGATCTAAATAAGCAATCTTCTTTAAATCCTCAATAAACTGGATTGATCTAACTTCCGTAGTGAGTACGATTAAATTCAAAACCCCTGTAGTTTTATTATTACAGGGGTTTTAATTTTAGAGTTTTTCTTAGATACTTTCCTCATGTTTAAAATAGCACTTAGCTATAAACATGAAATTTCACTTCTTCTAAACCGAATTTATAAATCTTAATTCGGTTTAATACCATACAGGAAAATACCTCCGTCTACAGCTGTAACTAAAAGCCTATCATTAGGTAACGATATGGGTGAGTTTACCATACCGTTGCTTATTTTGGATTGCCATTTAATTTTTTTGTTGGTAAGATCTATCCCATAAACTCTTCCAAATGTTGTACCGAAGGTTGCAATATTATTATGCACACTTACGTCAGAAAACGTATAGTCGACATTGAATTTTGCATTTATTTTAAAAAATATCTTTGGCTTATCATCTTTTATATCCCATACAATCACAGAATCCTTCATAGTTTTTGCAATTAATAAATTGTTAGTTTTATCTACCCCAATTGATTCTCTAACACGATGACCTTCTATTTTAGAAATTAATTTACCTGTGGCTAAGTCTAATATATGTATCATTTCATCAGGGGCAACCACATAAACTCTGTTTTTGGAAATTGCTGGAGTACTGATTGCAGGAGAGTAATAATGGTTTTTTGACTCATTTAGCCATTCCCAAGCGATCTGCCCGTTTTTAATATTTAAAGCATATAATACTCTGTTCCAGGTACCAAAAAGGATTTTTCCGTTTTCAATAGAGGGCTTGCCCGGTGGGAAACCAGCCAATTGCGGAGATTTCCATAGAAGAGTCCCTTTTTTTGGATCTATGCACCTATAGTGGAGATCACTTGCACCAATGTATAGTTTATTATCTTTTACAATTGGGGAAGCAACAACAGCATCACCTACCTTCATTTTCCAAATTAATTTGCCGTTTTTCGCATTCAAACAATAAATGTTGCTGTCTGCCGAACCGAAAATAATACTATTTTCAAAACTCACTGGTGAAGAATAAATAGCTTGCGTTGTTTTAAAAGACCAATTTACTTTACCATCTTTTAAATTATGAGATTTGAATTCTCCGTTTAAATCACCAACAAAAAAACAATCCTTTAATATAGCTGGTGTTGAAGCAATATTACCTGTAGAATGGAAAGTCCATAGTGGATTTTTTTTGTTGAATTCTAAAGTGTCAAGCGGAATAGGTGTTTTGTGAAATGCAAAATGTCTATTTCCTGAAACTTCCAGATTTTTCCACACAGAATCTTTCTGTGAGTCTGGATCTATCAATTTGACTTCCAACGAATCGCTATTCAATCTGTAGATATTATATCCCGTGATCCCATTTCTTTTTTGGGCAGTAACAGTCATTATACCATAAAGACCTCCATAATCAAATATTTTGTTACTATGGCCATGCCCGCAAAAAGTTACTAATGTATTCATCTGGTCCAATCGCTCTAATACTAAGGAACAATTGTTTACATTGTCTTCTAAAAATGGCATGTGGCTGAACATTAAAACTGGTTTGTTTTTTGGGATTACGTTAACCACACTATCAAGCCATTTAAGTTGCTTGTCAGTCACGAAGCCTCCAGCATGTCTGATATATGGACCTGTGTTTATACCGATTAGTTGGTAGCCTTTGTAGTCCACAAGAAATTTATCGCTACCAAAAATCTTTATAAAGGATAGGCCTCCATTGCCCGACCATGCAGTATCATGGTTTCCGGGAATGATATAGTATGGCTTATTCAATTTATCTAAGATGCGTTTTGCTTCCAAAAGTTGAGGCATTAAACCGAAATCGGTGATGTCTCCTGTTAAAACTACAAAATTGATTTCTGATCGCTGATTAATGTCGTTAATAATTTTTATTAGCCCTTCTGTATTGCCAGGCTTCCCAATATGCGTATCTGTTACAACAGCAAAAGTGAGGAGACCTAGCTTGGAGTTTGCATTAGCATTTCGTAGCGAAATAAAAAATACACATAGTATGAATATGTAAAGCCTGTTTTTTTTAATATAAAGGATCATTATTTACTGATTAAAGATGAATAATAAATTTAGATCAGGGTGTCCAAAGATTGTTTTGTGACAAATTTGGATTTAATAAGATCTCTTGGCTAGGTAATGGAAATAGATAATCCCGATCTTCATTGAATTTTTTAATGATATTTTTATTTACCACCACATTGCCACCATTATTGCCATTTTCTAAATCAATCTCACTCCCTAATTTGAGGTAAGTAGGTCCATTGCCTCCGGGTTTAGTGCCCTCATAAATTACTAAATCTATTGTTCCATTTCTATCCAAGTCATATTGGCCAAGACCGGGAAAATACATACCTTTGAATGGATTTGTAACTAAGCGACCCAGTTTCCATCTATAGATGTCGTTCCATCTAAAACCCTCCATTACCAGCTCAATCCTACGCTCCCTACGAATTTCTAGTATAATACCTTTATTTGCTCCAGTCACATTGTTGTATATGTTGCCCAAATATGGGTCAGGAGTATTGTTTGCCGTCTCCAAAATCAAATTAGGCATACCTACTCTATCCCTAAGTAATTTAATTGATATGTTTATATCATTTTGAGTCAATTCATTCAATTCGGCCTTTGCTTCAGCATAATTTAAAAGTACCTCTGCATAGCGCAACAAAGGAAGGTCATTGTTAGAGTGGTTGGCTCCATCGCCTCCATTTCCTGTAACAAATTTGGTTAATTGATAACCAGTAACAGAAGATCCAAATTCTGGAACCTTCACCACGTTATCTCCAATTCTGGTATAACCCGGTGTTCGTATGGTCTGTGACAATCGTGGGTCTCTATTTTGAACTTCATCATAAAATTGAAGTGTTTGATAATTTGTTACATCAGTGAACCTGCTTCCATCCTTATTTAAGTAGCTGTTCACTAGACTTTTTTCCAGACCTGGTTTTCCCTGTGTCGCCGTAATTGTATAATCATTTACATTGTGAAATACCTGAAGTTCTGTACTAAATTTTTTGGCTAGAATGATCTCTCTAGGGATCGCAGAAGTAGAGGAAAACAATTCTCCGTATGACTTATCAGGAGTACTAACATATAAGCCATAACTTTCAGCGCTCATTAATTCTTTTGAAGCATCAGCGCTTTTTTTCCAAAATAGATCTGCATCCGGCAGGTTGAACTCCGGATGATATTTCCTAAAAGACCCTTCAAACAAGCAAATTCTTGATTTTAATGCAAGAGCAGTCCATTTGGTGACTTGGTCACTCCTAACAGTTGTATTGCAATTTGCAATAGCAAAATCGAGGTCAGCAATAACAGAATCGATAACTAATTGTCTAGGATCTCTAGCTTTTGTTAAGTTTTCAATGTCATTTGATTCAATTACTTTTGAATACCAAGGGACATCTCCAAACCTTATCATTTTGTTAAAATAAAAGTAGGCTCTAAAAAACTTTGCTACCCCTACATATTTATTTGTCACAGCTGGACTAAGGCCACCTTTTGTATAGTTTGACAAAAAATAATTGATATTTCTTAAGTCGGTCCATATCCAGCCACCATCAGAGAGAGGAACGGTACGATTTCCTGTTTGCTCAGGAGTAAGAGATGTTTTTACGATGTTGTCCGCATCTTCACTATAAATTTCTGGACCTGATGGTAAGCTATTATAAAATGAATTAACATATAATTGTAGTTCGCTCTCTGTATTGAAAGCGTTTTCTGGTGAGATTTGGGATAGCGGAGTTCTTTCTAAAAAGTCCGTTTTACATCCAACAAAAATGAGGGCTAAAAATATTGCCAAGATTATTTTTTTCATCACTAATTATATTTTATAGTTATAAAAATGATACGTTGAGACCAAAAGAATAGATCTTAAAAAATGGATATACACGCCCATTGGCTTCAGCTATGGCCTGCTCTGGATCTATGTACTTTGTGTTAAGATTTGTAAGCGTCATTAAATTCTGTCCACTGAAAAATATTTTGAATTGATTCCTTTTCCAGTTCTTAATAAAAGTTTGTGGGATGTTGTATCCAATTGTTAGATTTTTTAACCTCAAATAAGAAAGGTTTTGAATGTATTTGTCATTCGGACTATTTAACTCACTACCACTATTAAGAGCAGTGTATCCACGCAATAGTGGGAAATAAGCGTTAGGATTTTCAGGCGACCAGATTTGACTTTCAAAATCTTTTGGGATGTAGGAAAAATAGGGACGGGAATAAAATCCCCAGAATTTATCAGCATTATTACCCGGATACCAGTCTTGCCTACCAACACCCTGTAAGAATAATGATAAATCGAAACCAGCCCATCTTACAGATCCATTGATACCATAAGAGTATCTTGGCAATTTATTTCCAATTACTTTTAAATCACCATGATCATCTACTGTGTTTTTGCCATTATTTATAATATTATCACCATTCAAATCTTTGAATTTGATATCACCAGCGTGAAGGGTGCTCCATTCACCGGGTGATCTTATAATGGTACTATTTACAAAAGATTGATTAATTGGCCAATTTTTAGCCTCTTCATCAGAGGTGAAATATCCATCTAGACTATATCCCCATATTTCTCCTACTTTTTGACCAACATAATAATTAGACAGCAATTTATTTGGGTTGTTGAATTTTGTGATCCTGGAGGTATAATCTGAAAGTACTACACCAATATCATAAGAAATCTGCTTACCAGCCAATTGTCCATTGTTGTTCCAACGTACAGAAAGGTCAAAACCTGTGGTTATCAAATCAGCAGCATTTTGATTGGGTGATGAGGCCCCGAAAACAGAAGGAAGGGTGGGACCCGCAGTGATCATGTCGGTGGTCTCTCTTTGATAGACATCAAAAGATGCTGTCAAACGATCCTTAAACATCCCAAGGTC